>JAFKFI010000061.1:140224-190322 GCA_017307285.1 Alphaproteobacteria bacterium
CTATTTCTCGCGACACCACCTCGCTCCAGGCGACAAAACTAGCATCGGGATTGCGTGGGTGCAACAAACCCTCCGGGATCGGACGGTAACAAGTCAAAACGTCCTAGTCTCCCTTGGCCCTCCGCGGCACGAATGCTACACGGGCCGGCATGGCCGATATCGTACAAGGCTCGCCGGAAGCCCTGAAACCGCGGGCGAGCGCCGACGATCGTTTCGCGTATGCCGGCGGGCTGCTGGTGTGTATTGCAATCGCCATTGTCGCCTGGCTGCTCGGTACTCGTGTGCCGCTGATCGGCGCGCCGATCTTCGCCATCCTGATCGGCGTTGCACTGGCCAACACGATTGGAGGAGCCAAGCTCAACAGTAAACTCAAGATCGGCAAGATCAGCGGCTACGCGCTGCGCGCCGGCATCGTCCTGCTCGGTGCCACGCTCAACCTTGGTGACGTGGTGCGGACCGGGCTGTCCTCGCTCTGGTTGCTCGCCCTGACCATCACCGCCGGCCTCGGCTTCGCGCTTCTAGTGGGGCGGCGGATGAATGTGGACTGGCGGATGCGCTGCCTGATCGGCATGGGGACGACGATCTGCGGCGCCTCGGCGATCGCCGCCCTGGCACCAGTAATCCGCGCCAAGACGGAAGAAATCGCTTACGCGGTCTCGGTCGTGTTCCTGTTCAACATGTTGGCGGTGATCCTGTTCCCCGCGATCGGCCACGCGATCGGCCTGTCGGATACTGGCTTCGGCATGTGGGCCGGCACGGCGATCAACGACACCTCGGCCGTGGTCGCCGCCGGCTTTGCCTACAGCCCGGTCGCCGGCGCCTTTGCGACTGTGGTGAAGCTCACCCGCACGACGCTCATCATCCCACTGGTGCTCGGCTTTGGGCTAGCGATGCCGTGGCTCGACCCGGAGGCGAGGGCGAGCGGGCGAGGCGACCTCGGTGCGCGGCTAAAGAAGGCTGTGCCGTGGTTCATCGGCCTGTTCGTCATCGCCTCGCTCATCAACACCCTCGGCCTGGTCGGCAGTGCCGCGCCGCAGGTGCAACTCGCCGCCCGCTTCGTGATGGTGGTGGCGCTGGCGGCCGTCGGTCTGCAGGGCCACTGGCGCGCCTTCGCAGGGGCCGGGTTCAAGCCGCTCGGCCTCGGGCTCGGCACCTGGGCGGCGGTGGCGCTGGTCAGCCTGGCGATCCAGAATTGGACCGGCCAGCTCTGAGGCAGGTCAGCTTCGGCGCTTTCGGCCCAAGTCGCAGTTAACAGCGTTCGACCCGGCACAACAGGCAGCCAGGCTTTGCGGTATGGATGTTCACGGACGCCGTGCGGGGATCATCCAACGCACGGCGGAGCGGCGCGTCGATCTCGCTGCCGTCGCTAACCTGGCCGAGCTCGTAAAGACACTGGTCCTCAGTGTCGTAGGCCCGCACCGAGACGAGGGCGCCCCGCACTATCTCGGGGATGTCGTTCACGCGGTCATATCGGCTGCACGGGCCGGCGTGGAGGAAGATTGGGCTCGGCGTCCAATAGACACCGCGCGGGCGGGGCAGGTTGTAGGAGCCGAGCAGCATCGTCTGCCCGCTCTGGCCATAGCCCAGGCAGTGCCGGCAAGGGCAGCGCGAATCGGCCCCGGGCTCACGGCGGCGCAGCTCGTTCCCGGCGTCGTCGCGCCCGGTGGCGCGGAAGCGATCGGCGATCTCGGTGGCAATCGGCAGGCAGCGGAAGTCAGTCATCGGGGCGGCCCTCTCGGATAGAAGCGATGTCCCGAGGCTAGCGGCCCGGGCGGCCGGGCGCCCTCCGATCCGTGCGGCGTCTCAGCTCGGCTGGCCAACTTTCTGCGGGCTTTGTGACCGATTGTGACAAAGAACAAGCTGCGCGGAGGTGAAAACCCCGCATGGAAGGTCTGCGGACGTGGATCGCTTCTTGCAAATCCAGCCCGGCTCGCGCATGTGAGGCCCGTCACGCAGCCGGCTGCCAGAAGCCGGGACATGGACGGGCGCGTGGGGCAGGGGCCCTGCGGCGCCCGTCGTGGTTTGGAGGTTTGCCGTGCCCGCGACGCCGCTCGATAAGATCCGCAATATTGGTATCACCGCGCATATCGACGCGGGCAAGACCACCACGACGGAGCGTATCCTGTACTATACCGGAGTGTCGCATCGTGTCGGCGAGACGCATGAGGGCAATACCACAACCGACTACATGGAGCAGGAGCGGGAGCGGGGCATCACGATCACCTCCGCCGCGGTGACGTGCGAGTGGAAGGACCACCGCATCAACATCATCGACACGCCCGGCCATATCGACTTCAATATTGAGGTGAATCGCAGTTTACGGGTGCTGGACGGCGCGGTGTTCATCATCGAGGGCGTCGCCGGCGTGCAGCCGCAGTCGGAGACCAACTGGCGTCTCGCCGACCGCTACAACGTCCCGCGGATTATCTTCATCAACAAACTCGACCGTACCGGGGCGGATTTCTACCGCGCCTTCGACACGCTGAAGGAGAAGCTCGACATCGTGGCGCTGCCCCTGCAGCTGCCCATCGGTATCGAGGACAGCTTCGTTGGGGTGGTCGACCTCGTCGAGATGAAGGCGATCATCTGGGAGGGCGGCGAGCTTGGCGCCAAGTTCCGCGACGAGCCGATCCCGGACGATCTCATGGACAAAGCCAAGGAATATCGCCAGCTGCTGCTCGACACCGCGCTCTCGGTCGACGACGCGGGCATGGAGGAGTATTTCGAGAAGGGCGACGTCGAGGTCGCGACCCTCAAGCGCGCGATCAAGACCGGCACCATCAGCGGGGCCTTCCGCCCGGTGCTGTGCGGAACCGCCTTTAAGAATAAGGGCGTGCAGCCGTTGCTCGACTCGGTGCTGGATTATCTGCCGAGCCCGATCGACGTGCCTGGGATTAAGGTCGCCGCCGAGGAGGGCGAGGAGGAGAACGCGAACGACGACCGCCGGGTGATCCCGGCCGACCCCGACGCGCCATTCGCCGGCCTCGCCTTCAAAATCATCAACGACAAGTACGGCACGCTGACCTTCGTGCGCGTCTATGCCGGCACGCTGAAATCCGGCGACACTGTGCAGAACACGACCAAAGGCCATCGCGAGCGCATCGGTCGGATGTTCCAGATGCACGCCGACAAACGGGCGGAGATCAAGGAGGTGTTCGCCGGAGATATTGCCGCTTTTGTTGGCCTCAAGGACACCGGCACCGGCGACACGCTGGCATCGGCGCAGGACCCGGTGGTGCTGGAGCGCATGGCCTTCCCGGTGCCGGTGATCGATATTTCGGTCGAGCCGCGCACCAAGGAGGCGGTCGAGAAGATGACGCTTGGCCTGCAGAAGCTGGCGGGAGAGGACCCGTCGCTACGGCTGCGCACGGATCAAGAGACCGGCCAGACCATCCTCTCCGGCATGGGCGAGCTGCATCTTGAAATCATCATCGACCGGCTCAAGCGCGAGTACAACGTCGACGCCAATATCGGCGCGCCGCAGGTCGCCTATCGCGAGACCATCACGAAGCCGTTCACCGAGACCTACACCCATAAGAAGCAGAGCGGCGGTTCCGGCCAGTACGCCGAGGTGAAGGTGGTATTCGAGCCGATGGAGCGGAACGCCGGCATCGTGTTCGAGAACAAGGTGGTCGGCGGCACCGTGCCGAAGGAATACATCCCGGCGGTCGAGAAGGGCATCAAGAACCAGGCCGACACCGGCGTGCTGGCCGGCTTCCCGACGGTCGACTTCAAGTACACGCTGATCGACGGCAAGTATCACGATGTCGATTCGAGCGCGCTGGCCTTCGAGATCGCCGCCAAGGCGGCGTTCCGCGAGGGCATGAAGCAGGCCGGCCCGATTATTCTCGAGCCGATCATGGACGTGGAGGTGACGACGCCGCAGGACCATGTCGGCGACGTGGTGGGCGACCTCAACCGTCGGCGCGGCATGATCCAGAACCAGGAGAGCTCCGGCTCCACGGTGATTGTGCGAGCGCACGTGCCGCTTAAGGAAATGTTCGGCTATATCTCTGATCTTCGCAGCATGACGAAGGGGCGCGCCTCCTTCACCATGCAATTCCATCACTACGATCCGGTGCCGCGCAACATCGCGGACGAGATCATGGCGAAAAGTGCCTGATGTCGAACGGCCTGCCTCCGGTGAGGCGGCGCCTGACGGATCGAGACTAGATGCACGCGTCCCGGCTTCGCTGGTCGCGGGGGCGCGTGGAGGACGGTCCGGGTGACGAGGCCCGGACCCTCGAGCGGATCGGATGCGACGACGCGGGCGAGCTCATCGCCCGCGTCGTGCGCGTTAGGGGTCCGCTGCGCGGCGGCTGGCGCAGCTACCAGGCCGTGGAGCCGGATAGCAGGTCAAGGTGGTCGAGCTGCGTCCTGCCCCGCCCGAGGGCGCCGACTGGCTCGCCTGCGTCGGCGGGAAAGTGGTCGGGCGCGTAGCGCTGCTGCCTTTGCAGGCGGTGCGGACTGTGGAAGCGGCTCTGGGGGCCATTGATCGCGGGCAAATTGTCGCTTGCCGATAGCGGTCGCTCGCGAGCAGGATCGGTGGACACGCGATCCATGCCGACATCGAACCAGGAGCGATGTTCATGCGATCCCGTTGGACCGTCGGCGATTCATTCAAGGATCTGTTCTGCTTGGCGGATCGGTGCTGACCTGCAGTACGCCACTGGACCGCTCGGCGCACGCGGCGCCGGCGCGCGTCGACGCGCCTGTCGTTGACCGGGTGGTGGTGCAGGAAGTCACGGACGGCGCGCATGACATCTTCCTGCAGGCGGCTTCGCTGCCCGGCCTTGCCGTGCAGCGGACAGCGACGCCGGCAGCGGCGCAGGGTAGGACCCTGTACAGCGAATGGGGTCTGGCGCTCCACATCGAGTCGTACAAAGGCCGGCGAGACCCGGCGCTACCTGCTGGATTTCGGCTTCACCCCCGACGTGTAAATGAACAACCTGGCTCTTCTGAAGATCGACGTCACTGGGGTCGACGCACTCATCCTCAGCCACGGACATTTTGACCATTTCGGTGGGCTGGTCGGCTTCCTGGAGGCGCAGCGCGCGCAGATGCGCAAGGACCTGCGACTCTACACCGGCGGCGAGGACAACTTCTGTCACCGCCTCAGCCGAAATCCCAGTGGCTTCACCGATTTCGGAACCCTGGATCGCCGGAAGCTAAAGTCACTCGGCGTGCAGTCAGTGCTGTCGGAGGTACCGATCGTTGTCGAGGGCCATGCCTTCACGACTGGCGCCGTCCCGCGGACCAGCATCGAGCATGTGCTGCCCAATTCCTGGGTTGAGGTCGGTATCAAGGACGGCCTGGGCTGCGACGCGAACGCCTACATGGATCACCATTTCACCGCCGACGAGCTGGCCGGAAAGCCGCAGCCCGATCAGCACTGGCACGAGCAGGCGACCTGTTTCCGCCTTGGCGATCGCGGGCTGGTCGTCATCAGCTCCTGTGGTCACGCCGGCATCATCAACACGCTGCGGCGGGCGCAGGAAATCACAGGCGTCGAGAAAATCTACGCGCTGGTCGGCGGCTTCCACCTGGCCCCCGCGCCCGACCTGTATCTTCGTCAGGTCATGGCCGAGCTCAAGAAGTTCGATCTGGAGCACGTCCTGCCGATGCATTGCAGCGGTCAGAACTTCATCGATCTGGCCAAGCAGGAGATGCCGGAGAAACTCGTGCTTTGCACCACCGGCAGCCGTTTCACGTTCACCGCCTGATCGGTCGGCGTGACGCGGGTCGCGTTATGGCTGGTCCGTCCCTCGCTGGCTCGCCTTCCGGCATATGCGGCAGCCATGACGCACGGCTGGTCGCCAAATACGATTCGCGACGTCCGGGACGAAGAGCTCACCGCCATTGCGAAGAATACGGCGGGCTTTCTGCGTCAGCTGCGGGGCGAGGAGGCGGGCATCGTCAAACTCGCTGACGGGCGCGAGGTGTCCCGGCTTCCCGGCCTCGTGCGCTGGATGTGGGACGGCGAGTTCTGCGGCGCGATCAATCTGCGTTATCAGCCAGGCACGGAAGAATTGCCGCCTTACGTCTCCGGTCACGTCGGATATTCGGTCGTGCCGTGGAAGCGGTCGCGTGGCTATGCGACGCGGGCACTGTCGCTGCTCCTGCCGTTGGCGCGGCAAGCTGGGCTCGCGCGCGTTCTGCTCACCTGCGACGCCGACAATATTGCATCCTGTCGCGTGATCACGGCGAATGGCGGCATTGCCGAGGGCGACGAGCCGAACGCCGATCGGCCGGATGTCCGCAAGCTGCGCTTCTGGATCGACACGGCGCCGCGCGGACCTTGACGGCGTCACCTTCTGGCTCACAGCATCCGCACGCCGTACCGTGTATCGGGGGAAACATGAGAGCCAGCAGCGAGCGCATTCTGACCAGCCACGCCGGTAGTCTGCCGCGACCCGATGATCTGATCGAGGCCAACCGCGCCCGTGCCGCAGGCGAATCGGACGACGAGGCGCGGTTCCAGGCACAACTCGGCGCGGCGGTGTCGGAGGTGGTACGGCGCCAAAAGGAGCTCGGGATCGACCTGCCGGGTGACGGCGAGTACGGCAAGTCTATGGGTCATCGGGTCAACTACGGCGCGTGGTGGAGCTATTCGTTCCAGCGCCTTGGTGGACTCGAGCTGTCCGGTCCGGGGCTATACGATTTCCCGGTGCAGCGATCGCGGCCTGGCCAGATCGTGTTGACGAGCTTCGGCGATCGGCGCGATCGCAGCCGCTTCCGTGCCGCCTATAACGACCCCGAGTCCGGCATCACCACAGGCCCGCGTCCCAACCACTGGCCGGTCTGCGTCGCGCCGCTGACTTATACCGGTCACGCGGCGATCCAGGCGGACATCGCGAATTTCAAGGCGGCGCTCGCGGCCAATGGCATCGAGGAAGGATTCATGACCTCGGTCGCACCCGGCAGCGCCTCGCGCATCGGGAATGACTACTACAAATCCGACGACGAGTTCCTGTTCGCCTGTGCCGACGCGATGCGCGAGGAATACAAGGCGATCGTCGAGGCTGGGTTGATCCTACAGCTCGACGACCCCTCGATCGCGGAGAACTGGGACCAAGTGAATCCTGAGCCGACCGTCGAGGAGTACAGGAAGTTCTCAATGCGACGGGTGGAGGCGCTGAACCACGCGATCAGGGGCTTGCCCACGGATCGCATCCGCTTCCATCTGTGCTGGGGCAGCTGGCACGGCCCTCACACCACCGACATCGCTATGCGCGACATCGTTGATGTGATGCTCGCGATCAACGCCGGCGCCTATTCCTTCGAGGCCGGCAACGTGCGCCACGAGCACGAATGGAGCGTGTGGAAGGATGTGAAGCTGCCCGATGGTAAGCTCATCCTTCCCGGCGTCGTCAGCCATGCGACCAACGTCGTCGAACATCCCGAACTCGTGGCCGAGCGGATCGTGCGATTCGCCAATCTGGTGGGGCGGGAGCGCGTCATCGCGGCGACCGATTGCGGTCTCGGCGGGCGCGTCCATCCCGATATCGCCTGGGCCAAGCTCGCCTCTCTCGCCCAGGGTGCCAAACTCGCGAGCGAACAACTCTGGCGCCGGGCCTCGGCGGCCTGACCGTCAGGATCGCGGATTCGCTTTCGGCGGCACCAACAAAAGATTGAACTCCATCGGCGCGCGTCGGTGACCCCAGAATTCGTGCGAGAGCGAGACGGTGAACCGCTTGGTCTCGGGCGACAGGAAGGGCGCCGCCTGCACCGGGCAGAAGGCGTATTCGCGCAGACAGACCACGAGCAACCCATCCCGTGCCAAGGCATCGGGCGTGATCCAGGGCGCTTTCCATTGGCTGAAGCCGATGAACACCTTCGGCTTGTCAGCACTGTAGAAGCCGATGGCGTTCTCGTACGGGTCCGTGCCCGTTACGATGCGGAGCTTCGTGCCGGTCTGCTCATGCCATAGCCGCGTCGCGTACTCGGCCAGTTCTTGCCGCGGCTCGGCGGCAGCGGGATCGCTGCTTCTGAAGGCCACATAAGCAATCGCCGGCGACGCGATCAGAACGACGGCGGCGGTGCCCGCGGCGCCCACAATCGCGACGCGCGCGACCCGCCACGGCTCGGCGGGCGGGAATGCCCGGATCAGCAACAGCGGCACCAGGGGAAACGTGCCGATCATCATGTTGGAGGAGACCTCCAGCTCGAATACCAGGCCGAACAGGATGGTCAGGGCAATCGGCGTGACGACCAGGACCAGCAGGAGCCGTTCGCGACTGAGCCGCGTGCGATCGAAGCGGAGCGACGGATAAGCGGCGGCTAGAACAACCAGGATTACCGCGACATGCATCAGCACGATTGCCCCGAGCAACTCGCCCCCGTAGCGCAGCGCTCGCAACATTCCGCCTCCGGTGCGCGCCAGGATATAAGCGACCGGTGGTGCGTCCGAGGTGAGGAGCCAGAATACGTGCGGCAATGCCAGAAGCACGCAGAGTCCGACCGAGATGTAAGGCGATGCTGAGCGGTAGTAGGCGCGCCGGTCGGGATGCACCAGCGAGGCAGCCAGGCAGGTGAGAGCGAGGGTGATCGCATAGTATTTCGATAGCATCCCCGCTGCGAGCAAGACCCCGAACCATACCGCGTTCCATCGACTTCGCGTGTTGAGGCTGGCGACGGCGAAATACAGCGTCCACGGCCAGATCGAAAGGAAGATCGAGTTGGCGTTGTATTTGTAGCAAAGAAACGTGTAGAACGGCGTCAGCAGCAGCAGCACGAAGGAGGCGAGACGCTTCCAACCGGTCGCGAACAGCCCGATCAACCGCCAGCAGCCGAGCAACCCGATGCCCGAGTTGACCACTGCAAGAAGGTGAAACGCCCACTCGCGGTTGGGAAAAACCAGAAACCAAGCGCCGGAGATCCACGCCCAGAGCGGCGGATGCTGGTTGTAGCCGAGACGAAATTCGCGGCCCCAGACATAGGCCTCGATGACGTCCCCATCGAGCGCCTTGCCGGCATCGACGATGCTTCCGTAAGCCCACCAGACCAGCACGAAGGCGAAGAAGAACGCGATCCCGCCAGCCATGCCTGGTTCGGGAGCCCGCCGCGTTCGCATGAAGTCCGGAAGAGTGAGACCGGCCAGTTCCGCAATCCTGTCGCTGCCGACGCCGCTTGACGCGAGGTCACGCGGCGGCGGGAAACTGCCGGACCCACGGGGGCCGGTCAACGCCTGGCGGGAACCATCCTGCCAGGACGGGCGATCTTGCCGCGAAGGGAACCGCCATGCCGCCCGAAACACTCGACGATGCAAGCTTTATGCGCCGCGCGATGGCGCTGGCCCGCGCAGGAGACCACCGGCCTGGCGCCAATCCGATCGGCTGCGTTATCGTGCTGAATGGCGAGGTCGTCGGCGAAGGCCATAACGAGGTCGATGTCCGCCATGACCCGACCGCGCACGCCGAGATCGTCGCTATGCGACGCGCCGGCGAGCGGCTAGGAGAATCCGAGTTCCGCGGCGCCACGCTCTACTCGACCTTGCAGCCCTGCGGCATGTGTACGATGGCGTCGATCTGGGCCAAGATCGGCCGCATCGTGTACGGCGCGGAGCGTGACCAGGTGCATCCGATGTATTTCGAAGACCGCCATCTCGACACGATGGATTTCGTCCGTGACGCGTTCCGAGACGATCTCTCGGTCGATGGCGGCTTGCTCGCAGAGGAGTGCGCTGAACTCTATATCGGGCCGGACAAGGATGTGCCGAGGGACGAGCAGTTCAACCGGTGAGACGAGATCAGTCTGCGCTGGGCCGTACCACCACCGTACCCACCTTCCCGCCAGCCTCCACGGCCTCATGCGCGGCCGCCGTATCCGCAAGCGGGAACTCGGCCCCGACCGAGAGAATGCGCTCGCCGCCGCGCAGCCACGCGGCGATGTCGGATTGCGCGCGCCGGCGGCTCTCGTGCGGCGAGCCGGGGAGGGACATTGCGTGGATCGCGATGTTCTTGCCCATCAGTTCGCGTACTGGCACGACCGGCGTGCGGTTGCCCGACGTTGCGTAGACCGCGATGCTGCCGTTGGCGCGCACGCTCGCCAAGGTCGCCGCGAGATTGCCGCCGAAATCCACATCGACGACGTGATCGACGCCGGCGCCACCGGTCAGCTCCGCGACCCGCGCCGCCACGTCCTCGCGCCGGTAGTCTATTACCTCGGCAGCCCCGCCGGCGCGGGCTCGTGCGGCTTTCTCGGGCGTGCTGACCGTCGCGATCACCCGCGCGCCAGCCCAGGCGGCGAGTTGCACGGCGTAGTGCCCGACAGCGCCCGCGCCGCCGGTGACGAGCAGCGTGCGCCCTTGTACGGAGCCGCCCAGGAACACGCAGCGATGCGCCGTCATGCAGGGGATGCCGAGCGTCGCCCCTTCCGCGAAGGAGACATAGTCGGGGAGTGGCGTCAGCAGATCGATGTCGAGTGAAATGAATTCGGCGGCGGTCCCCATCCAGCGGCCGTTGCGCTGGCCGTTGTAGAGCCACACCCGCCGGCCAACCCAGGAGGTGGGCACGCCGGAGCCGACCGCCTCCACCACGCCGGCGCCGTCGCTTTGCGTCACGATGCGCGGATAGGCCATCGGCCCGGAGGTGCCGCCGCGCATGTAGGTGTCGGACGGGTTGACGCCCGAGGCCATCAGCCGCACCAGCGCCTCGCCGCGCTCGGGCGTGGGGGTTGGCAGCTCGCCGGCGACCAGAACCTCACCGGCCGGCCCCTGCCGGTCGTACCAGATCGCGCGCATTCGCCTGCTTCCTAAAGTGACGGGTCGATCAGGACCTTGGCGTGCGGGTTCGGTCGGCGCAACCGCTCGAACATGTCGGGCAGTTGATCGAATCCGATCACCGTCGAGATGAAAATGCTCGCGTCGATCCGGCCGCTGCCGAGAAGGTCGAGCACCAGCGCGAAATCCTCGCGCGTGTAGCCGAGCGCGAAGCGGATCGCGAGCTCGCGGCGGATGCCGACGCGCGGCAGGATCGTGTCTTCGCCGCGATTGACCCCGACCACCACGATCTGTCCGTGTATCGGCGCCAGCGCCATGCAGTCGCGCAGCAAGCCCGGCGCGCCGACGCACTCGAAGATCACGTCGGGCGGCCCACCCGCCGCCCCCGCGAAGGCAGGGCCGATTTCGTCGGAGGACGGATCGAGCAGCGCGGTGGCGCCGACATGCACCGCGCGCTCGCGTCGCGTCGCGTCTATCTCGCTCACCGCGACGGCGCGCGCACCAGCGAACCGGGCAAACGCGATGACGGCGAGACCAATCGGCCCCGCGCCCACCACCAGTACGCGCGCGCCGTAGAGCGAGCCGGCGATCCGCACCGCGTGCGCCCCGACGGCGAGTGGTTCGGTCAGCGCGGCCTCCTTGAGCCCCACGCTCTCGGGCACGCGCAGCGCCTGCTTCGCGCCGAGCTGGACGTATTCGGCGTAGGCGCCGGGTGCCGCGGTGGAGAGACCGATGATGCGGTTGCGCCCACACAGGATCCCGAGCTTGTCGCGGCACTCGCCGAGTGGCCGACACTCGTCGCACTCGCGCAGCGGTACGCCGATCACCCGGTCTCCGACGCGCCAATCGGGCGAGCTCGATTCCGCGACTTCGCCGGCGAACTCGTGGCCGAGCACGACGCCCCCCGGCAAGGGCATCGGACCGGGCTCGGTTGCGTGCAGGTCGGAGCCGCAGATGCCGACATAAGCGACTTTCAGCACGAGGTCGCCCGGCTCGGCCACCGGGCGCTGCCGATCCTCGATGGCCAGAGGCTCGCCGGGCGCCCGGAACACCGCTGCCCGCATCAGTGCGGCCGAATAGTGTTGTTGACGCGGTGGTCGCCGCCGACCCAGCGGGCGAGCTCGCTATGCGCGTCGGCGCGGCGCATCGCGTCGATCTGCTCGACGCCGGGCGGATCGACTGTGAATTCGACAATCAGTCCATCGGGCGAAGTCGCGTAGACCGATTTACAGTAGCCGTGATCGTTCTCGCGATAGGGCAGGCCAGCGGCAGCAAGGCGGTCGATGATCTCGCCATAGGTCCCGGGCTCGACCTTGAAGGCGACGTGATCGAAATTGCCCACCTTCGGGGGCTTCTCGGCAATGCAGAGTTGGTAAATCTCCGGGTCGGCGAAGGCGAAGAACGCCAGCGCGCCGCCATCCTCGAGGCCGAAGAAGGTGTGGCACATCGCGACATCGCGCTCCTGCACCCGCGTTCGCTCGCACCACGTCGCAACCAGCGGGATGCCGAGAATGTCCTCGAAGAAGTGCCGATTGGCTTCCTGGTCGCGCACCACGTAGGCGTGGTGATGCAGCCGCAGCGGCAGTTGCGCGAGCAAGGCGGGCTTTTGCGTGGTGACGGCGCCATCCGGTGACATGGGGCTCACTCCCTTCCTGGGCACGCAGAGCTTGCGCCGGTGGATCGGCGCTCGGCAAGCGTCGAGGACGAGGGCGTCGGCGTACTAGCTTTCCCGTGCCTCCCGAATTGCCTCGTTCATCGCCCGCACGCCCGCCGCCGGGCCGTCTGGGTACGACCACACCGCCCCGACCACCGCGAGGAAATCTGCGCCGGCCCGCACCAGCGGTGCGCAGTTCTCCGCCGTGATGCCGCCAATGGCGCAGCAGGGCAGTTCCATCAGCTCGGACCACCAAGCCAGGATCTCGGGGTCGGCCAGACGGTAAACCTGCTTGGTGCCGCTCGGAAAGAAGGCGCCGAACGCGACGTAGTCGGCACCATCGTCCCCTGCCTGCATCGCTAGATCGCGGCTCTCGTGGCAGGTGACGCCAAGCGTCGCGTCGGGGCCGATCAGCCGTCGCGCCTCCCGGGCGGGCATGTCTTCCTGTCCGACGTGCACGCCGTCGCAGCCGCTGCCGGGCACCAAGTCGGCCCGGTCGTTGAGCAGGAAGGCGACGCCGCGCGATTGCGCAACCGGCCGCAAGGCGTCAATCGCGCGGTGCCACATCTCGTCATCTGCCTCCTTCAGCCGGAGCTGCACCGCCGCGATGTCGCCTGCGTCGAGCGCCGCGGTGAACGGATCGCGGAACGCCGCTGGATCGAAGGCCGGCGGCGTGACGAGATAAAGACGGCACCTCGCCGGTTGCGCGTCGCTCATGGGGTAACGATTCAGGCCTTGCCTTGGTAGATGTCGATAATCTTGCCGAGCATCGCTAGCGCCTCTTCCCTGGGCCGCTGGAAGGTGTTGCGGCCAATGATGGAGCCATTGGCGCCGCCGTCGCGAATGCCGCGGATTTCCTCGTAAATCGCGTCGATGTCCTTGGCCTCGCCGCCCGAGAACACCACGACGCGCCGCCCGGCGAACGCCGCCTGCATCACATGCTCGACCCGCTTGGAGAGCGTCGACATGTCGATGCGCTGCTGCTCGTAGGTCTTCTTCGCTGCCTCCAGGCTCACATGCGCGGTTGGCGGCTTCACCTTGATGATGTGAGCACCGAGCAGAGCGGCCATCTGGGCGGCGTAGGCGCAAATGTCGAGCGCGGTCTCGGCCGTCTTGTCGAGGTTCGGCCCGCGCGGATAGCTCCACACCACAACAGCGAGGCCGGCGGATTTAGCCTCCTCAGCGAGCGCGCGCAGCTCCTCCATCTGCTCGAATTGATAGTCGCTGCCCGGATAGATGGTGAAGCCGATCGCGGCACAGCCGAGGCGCAGCGCATCCGACACGCTGCCGGTTACGGCCTGGTCCTTCTGCGTTGCCAGGCTGTTGCTGCTGTTCAGTTTGAGGATGGTCGGCATCGCGCCGGCATAGGTGTTGGCGCCGGTCTCGATCATGCCGAGCGGAGCGGCGTAGGCACTGAGGCCGGCCTCGATGGCGAGTTGATAGTGGTAATGCGGATCATAGGCCGGCGGGTTGGGCGCGAAGCTGCGCGCTGGACCATGCTCGAAACCCTGATCGACCGGCAGGATCAGCAGCTTGCCGGTGCCGCCGAGCCGGCCTTCCATGAGGATGCGCGCCAGATTGCCTTTCGTGCCGGGATTGTCGCTCTCGTAACAGTCCAGGATCTTTTTGACTTTCTGGGTAATCCGCATGAATGCGCTCCGTCGGGTGAAAATCTGGGTTGACCGTCTCACATGTCGTAGCCCAGAGGTACGTTTCTGTCACGCCGACGCGAGCCAGGCGGGCAAGCCCCGGACACCGCCGGGCCCGGCAAGATCGATCGCTGGCGGACGTTCGGTTAGGAGGATCAGCCCGTGCGCTGCGGCGATCGCGGCGACTGCCGGGAAGCCTGGCACCGCAGGCGCGAGAACAAGGATCCGCTGGCCGGCGCGAATGGCGGCCAGTGCGCGACCGGGCGCATCGGCGCAATCGAGAATGTCGAGCGCGGGAACGGCCGGGTGCGCCGCTCGCGCGCGGGTGACCATTTCCCGCCACCAGAGACATCCCGCGTACAACGCCGCGCCACGCGCGGAGAGCAGGGTGACAGGGCGGCCGACCGCCAGGGTCTCCAGGGCGTCGCCCAGCCCGTGCACAACAACGGCAGGATGCAGCGTCATGCTTGACCTTCAAGCGACAGAGCGTCTTGAGTGCAAGCTTCCTCCGGCAAGCAGGGAGTCGCCGATTCATGGCCGCGGAACGCGATGAGCCGACCGACGGCACCGAGCGGCTAGAGCCGGACGATGCCGTGGAGCGGTTGGAAGCAGCACTTGAGCGAATCGAGCGTGCCGCGGCGCATATGGAAGCGGGGGCAGGGCGGGGTGCTGACCTGTCCGAGCAGCTTGCACCCCGGCTCGATGCGCTGATCCAGAAGTTGCGAACCGCGCTCGGCGAGCCGAATTGAGCTACGGAATGGGATCTGATTGATGGCGCAAGTGACTATCCGCATCAACGGCTACGCCTACTCGATAGGCTGCGCGGACGGTGAGGAGGACCATCTCGAGGCGATGGGGCGCGAGCTCGACGAGAGGGTGGAGAAGATCAAGGCAGTGGCCGGCACCGCTGGCGAAGCGCGCCTGCTGGTGCTCGCCGCTCTGATGATGGCGGACGAACTCTCGGACCTGAAGGGCGAGTTCAGCACGCTGCGGCGGCAGGTTGCCCGGCTTCAATCCTCGCCGGTCGGGGAAGACCCGAAGCTCGGCCGTCGCCTCGGCAAGCTTGCCAAGCGCGCCGAGGAGATTGCGGCCGGCCTCGAGCATCCCTAAGTTCCGATGGCGGGGCTGCCCGATGCGTCAGGCAATTCAACCCCAGGGCCGATAGGCATCTCTCGGGAGCTGGCTCTGCTGTGGCCCTGGTCACGGTATCCGGCGCCCACCTGCATACGCAGGCTCTGAGAGGTCGAGACGCCAACGGTCATGGCGGCTCCGCACCTCTTTCCCCATGATCTCACGGAAGCCAAGCGCGACGCGCGCCAGCGCGCTCTGGCGGCGCGGAGGGGCTGCGATCCCGACTGGGGCTCCCGGCTGGCGCAGCATGTTCTGGCCGAATGCCCACCGCCGGCCGGCGCAGTCGTCTCCGGCTTCTGGCCGCTGGGCGATGAAATCGACACCCGCCCGTTGTTGTTCGCGCTGTTGGAGCGCGGGCACGAGATCGTGCTGCCGGTAACCCCGCCGCGCGGCCAGCCACTTGGCTTCCGTTTGTGGCGGCCAGGCGATCCGATGGTAGTGGAACGATTCGGAACGGTCCGTCCTACCGGTCCCGAGCGGGTGCCTGATTTCCTGCTGGTGCCGCTGCTCGCCTTCGACCGGCGCGGCCATCGGCTCGGCTACGGCGCGGGCTATTACGACCGGACCCTGGTGGCGCTGCCGACGGCCGAACGGCTCGGATGCGCCTACGCCGCGCAAGAGATGGACGCGGTGCCCGCTGGCCCGCACGATGTCCGCCTTCCCGCCGTCGCCACCGAGCGCGGCATCATCCGCTGCGAGGTCGAGGGCTGAACGAATGCGTATTCTGTTTCTGGGCGACTTGGTGGGCCGCACCGGCCGCGAGGCGGCCGCGGCGGCACTGCCCGTTTTGCGCGAACGCCTGGCGATCGACCTTGCCGTGGTCAATGCCGAGAACGCCTCGCACGGCTTCGGCCTCGCTCCCGATATGGCGGCCGCGCTGTTCGCGGCAGGCGCCGACGTGCTCACGCTGGGCAACCATGCCTGGGACCGCCGTGAGATTCTTCCCTATATCTCCGAGTCCCCACGTCTCATCCGGCCTTTGAATTTCCCGCCCGGAACGCCCGGATTTGGCAGCATTGTCGTCGATGTGTCCGGCGGTCGGCGAGCGCTGGTGCTGAACGCGATGGGCCGCCTGTTCATGGATGCGCTCGACTGCCCGTTCCGCGGCACGGCGCAGGAGTTAGCCAAGCACCGACTGGGCGGGACGGTTGCCGCCATCGTGGTGGATTTCCACGCCGAGGCGACCAGTGAGAAGATGGCTTTTGCCCATTCGTTCGACGGCCAGGTTTCGTTCGTGGTCGGCACGCACACCCATTGCCCATCCGCCGACCACACCGTGCTCCCCGGCGGGACGGCATTCATGTCGGATGCCGGCATGTGCGGCGACTATGACAGCGTGATCGGCATGGCCAAGGAGGGTGCAACCACCCGCTTCTGGCGCAAGATGCCCGGCGAGCGCCTCGCCCCCGCCGAAGGCGAGGCGACGGTCTGCGGCGTCTTCGTCGAGACCGATGATGCGACGGGCTTGGCCCGCCGCATCGAACCGATCCGCATGGGCGGCCGGTTGTCGCAGGCGATGCCGGTGACGTGACGAGCGTACTCGCAGGGATCCATTTGAGTTTTCTTCGCGGGCGTCTCGGTGCTGATCGCGCGAGCATTCTTCGCACCAGGCGGTTCGGGCAGTTTGTGCGTGGCCAGCCGCCTGATACAACCCGGCCCCTGAAATTCGACACCGATGCACAGGACACGGCGATGGCCGGACATTCGCAATTCAAGAACATCATGCACCGGAAGGGTGCGCAGGATGCGCGGCGGGCGCGGCAGTTCGCCAAGCTGATCCGCGAGATCACGGTCTCCGCGCGCTCCGGGCTGCCTGACCCGGCATCGAATCCGCGCCTCAGGGCGGCGGTGCAGGCGGCGCGGCAGGCCAACATGCCGCGCGATACGGTAGACCGGGCGATCAAGAAGGCCACCGGCACGGGCGCTGGCGAAGATTACGCGGAGGTGCGTTACGAGGGCTACGGCCCGGCGGGTGTCGCCATCATCGTTGAGGCGCTGACCGACAACCGCAACCGCACCGCATCGGACGTCCGCTCGGCATTTTCCAAGCACGGTGGGGCGCTCGGCGAGACCAACTCGGTCAGCTTCCTGTTCGAGCGGCTCGGGGTGGTGCGCTATCCGGCGTCGGCGGCGAGCGCCGACGACATGCTAGAGGCGGCGATCGAGGCGGGTGCCACGAACGCTGAGTGCGACGCGGAAGCGCACGAGGTCACGTGTGCGATCGACGATTTCTTTGCCGTCCGCGATGCGCTCGAAAGTCGATTTGGACCGCCCCAATCCGCGAAGCTCGATTGGCGGCCAACCACGACCGTCACCTTGGACGAGGAGCGCGCTGTGGCGCTGCTCAAGCTCGTCGACGTCCTCGACGAGAGCGACGACGTGCAGAACGTCTACGCGAATTTCGACATCCCCGACGCGGTGATGCAGAAACTCTCCGCGTAGCGCTTACGCGCGAATCGGGGGGCGGGAGAGAATTGGTCAGGCTGCTGGGGATCGATCCCGGCCTGCGCTGCACCGGCTGGGGCATCATCGAGGCGCATGGCAACCGGCTGCGCCATGTCGGCGACGGCGTCATCCCCACGGACAGCGATGATAGCGTGCCGGACCGGCTGAAGGCGCTGCACGATGCGCTATCCGCCTTGCTGGCGCTGCACCGGCCCGACGAGGCGGCGGTAGAGGAGACGTATGTGAACCGCAACGGCGCGGCGACCTTGAAGCTCGGCTACGCGCGCGGCGTCGCATTGCTCGCGCCCGCGCTCGCCGGTATTCCGGTGCTCGAATACGCCGCCAAGTCGGTGAAGATGGCGGTGGTCGGCACCGGCGGGGCGGACAAGGCACAAGTGCAGGCGATGGTACGCCGGCTGCTGCCAGGAGCCGAACTGCGCCGGGCGGATGCGGCCGACGCGCTCGCGGTCGCCATCTGCCACGCCCATCACCGCGCGAGCCGCGTCGCGTGGTCCGCCGGAACCCGTACCGCGTGATCGCCAAGCTCACGGGTCGGATCGATGCGCTGGAGGAGGGGCGCTGCATCGTGGACGTGAACGGCGTGGGGTATTTGGTGCACGCCTCGACGCGAACCCTGGCCGCGCTGCCCGTGCCCCCCGCGATGGCACAGCTGCTGATCGAGACACAGGTGCGCGAGGACGCCATTTCCTTATTCGGTTTCGCGGACGCCGCCGAGCGCGACTGGTTCCGGCTGCTGACTACCGTTCAGGGCGTCGGCGCGCGGGTGGCACTTGGTATTTTGTCCGCATTGTCGCCGCGTGAATTGGTCGGCGCGATCGCGGCCGGCGACCGGGCCAGCCTCACGCGCGCACCCGGGGTCGGCGCCAAGCTCGCCATCCGGCTGTTGACGGAATTGCGCGAGAAGGCCGGCGCGATGCCCGCCTCGCCTGGAATCCCGGCGTTGCCGCGCGCTCCGGCCGGGGTCGCGGAGGACGCGCTCTCCGCCCTCGTCAACCTCGGCTATCGGCGTCAGGAGGCGCAGCCGGCCATAGTCGGTGTCGAGCTTGCGCAGCGGAGCCCGGCATGAGCGAGGAGCGCACGGTCTCGCCCGTCCGGGTTGACGAGGACGCCGGAGAAGCGAGTCTCAGGCCGCAGAATTTAAAGGAATTTGTCGGCCAGAAGGCATCTCGCGAAAACCTCGCCATGTTCATCGCGGCGGCGCGCGGCCGGGGTGAGGCGCTGGATCATGTGCTGCTCCACGGTCCGCCGGGCCTCGGCAAGACGACCTTGGCGCAGATCGTCGCGCGCGAACTCGGCGTGGGCTTCCGCGCCACCTCCGGACCGGTGATCCAGCGGGCCGGCGATCTCGCCGCGATCCTTACCAACCTCCAGCCGCGCGACGTGCTGTTCATCGACGAGATTCATCGCCTTCAGCCCGCTATCGAGGAGGTGCTGTATCCGGCGATGGAGGATTTTCAGCTCGACCTCATCATCGGCGAGGGACCGGGCGCCCGCAGCGTGCGGATCGACCTGCCGCCATTCACACTGGTAGGCGCTACGACCCGCGCGGGGCTGCTCGCGACACCGCTGCGCGACCGATTCGGCATTCCGCTGCGCCTCGTGTTCTACACGGCCGCCGAGCTCGAGCTGATCGTCTCGCGCGGCGCGGAAAAGCTCGGCTTCACGCTCACCCCCGATGGCGCAGCCGAGATCGCCCGGCGATCGCGCGGCACGCCGCGTATCGCCGGGCGCCTGCTGCGCCGCGTGCGCGACATCGCCTCGGTGGAGAAATCCGACCCGGTGGACCGTGATGTAGCCGACGCCGCGTTGCTGCGCCTCGAAGTGGACCGGCGCGGACTCGACGCGATGGATCGACGCTATCTGCTGCGCATCGCCGAGCATCACGGGGGCGGGCCGGTGGGCGTCGAGACCTTGGCGGCGGCACTCGCCGAGGCGCGCGACACGCTGGAGGACGTCGTCGAGCCGTTCCTCATTCAAGAGGGCTTGATCCTACGCACCAGTCGCGGCCGGATGCTGGGCGAGCCCGGCTGGCGGCATCTCGACCTCGCCCCGCCGCCGCGCGGGCCGTCGCAGCTCGATCTGCTGCGGGATGATGAATGAATGGTCACGATCCCGTCATGAGCGCGGCAGGGCCGCACCGCTATGCCATTCGGGTCTATTTCGAGGACACCGATGCGGGCGGGATCGTCTACCACGCGAACTACCTGCGGTTCGCGGAGCGTGCCCGCACCGAAGCCCTGCGCGACATGGGTATTCCCCATGCGGAGCTGGTCGAACGGTACAACCTCATGTTCGTGGTGCGGCGCTCAAAACTGGATTATCAGCGGCCCGCCCGTCTGGACGACTCGCTGCTCGTGCTAACGGCGCCCGTCCATGTCGGCGGCGCGTCCGTGAACTTGCGCCAAGAGTTCCGGAGGTCGGGCGAGGACGTGCCGCTGGTGGTGGTCGAATTGCAGCTCGCCTGCGTCCGGCCCGGCCAGGAGCGGCCGATGCGGATACCGGCGCGCTGGCGGGATGGTCTGCTGGCGATGGGGACGAGTGGGGATTAGCGAGTGGATCGGGCAGTCGATGCGGTGAATTTGGGCGCGACGGGCGTCGATATGTCGCTGTGGGGCCTGTTCATGCAGGCCGACATCGTCGTCAAGCTGACGATTATCCTGTTGCTGGCTGCCAGCGTATGGGTTTGGGCGATCGTCTTCGAGAAATGGTCCAGCCTGCGCCGGGCCAACGCCGAGGGCGACAAGTTCGAGGACCGGTTCTGGTCCGGCGGCAGCCTCGACGAACTGTATGACCAAGAGGGCGCTAAGCCGGGCAACCCGATGGCCGCGGTGTTTGGCGCAGCGATGGGCGAGTGGCGGCGGACCGCGCGCGTCGCGGGGGCCGACATCTCGCATACTGGCGTCAAGGAGCGCGTCGACCGCGCGATCACCGTGACAATCCAGCGCGAGATGGAGCGGCTGGAACGCTGGATGATCTTTCTTGCCTCGGTGGGAGCGACGGCGCCGTTCATCGGCTTGTTCGGCACTGTCTGGGGCATCATGCACAGCTTTTCCGCCATCGCCGCCATGCACAACACCAATCTCGCGGTGGTGGCACCCGGCATCGCCGAGGCGCTGTTCGCCACCGCGATCGGCTTGGTCGCGGCCATCCCAGCGGTGCTCGCCTACAACAAGATCAGCACCGATCTCGCCCGCTACGCGGCGCGGCTCGAGGGTTTTGGCGCGGAGTTCGGCGCCATCCTGTCGCGCCAGAGCGAGGAGCGGCCGGCGTGAGGGCCGCCTGAGATGGCCGCCTATCTCAACGGCGGCAAGCCAGCCGGGCGCGGGCGCTATCGGCCACTAGCCGAGATCAACGTCACGCCGCTGGTCGACGTGATGCTGGTGCTGCTGATCATCTTTATGGTGACGGCGCCGCTGATGACGTCCGGCGTTCCTGTCGACCTGCCCAAGACCTCCGCCCAGCAGCTCAATTCCGATACCGAGCCGCTCACCGTGTCGATCAACGCGGAAGGCAAGATCTTTCTGCAGGAGCAGGAGGTCCAGGTCGACGACTTGGTCGCGAAGCTGCAGGCGGCGGCGCAGAACAACCCCGACCGACGCATCTTCGTGCGCGGTGACAAGGGGATCGCCTATGGCCGGATCATGGAGGTGATGGGCACCATCAACCAGGGCGGCTTCACCAAAGTGGCCCTGTTGGCCGACCAGACGAGTGCCACGCCGCCGGCCAAGTCCGTGCCTCCCGCCGCCGCGCCGACCAAGCCTGCCCCGGCCGCCGCGCCGCGTCCGCAAGGGCACGGCTGATCCCGGCCCCGGACCGCGTGGATGAACCCTCGCCGGATAACCCCGGAGCTGCGTCGTGGCGCCGTCATCTCGATCGTCCTGCACGTGGTGCTGGTGATCGTGCTGCTGGTCGGCCTGCCATCCATGCGCAAGCCCGAGCCACCGCCAGAGCAAGCGATCGCGATGGTCTTCGAGGGCGACGCGGCAAGCGCACGCCGGGCCGAGACGCCCGCGCCTGTTGCAGCTCCCTCGAGCGAGCCGTCCCCGGCGGAGGAGAGCGCGCCCGAGCCGCCGAAACCGACGCCGACCGAACCGCCGCCACCCCCGCCGCCTCCGCCGCCACTTCCACCGCCGCCCGCTCCGGCGCCGCCCGCGCCGACGCCGCCCCTGCCGGCACCGCCGCAGACGCCCACGCCCACGCCTACTCCCGCGCCGCCTCCTCCGCCCGCGCCGCCAAGCCCGCCCCAGCCGGCGCCACCGAAGCCGACGCCGCCTCCGCCCGTTCCGCCGCCCCCGGCTCCCCCGCCGCCGCCCGCGCCGCCGAGTCATACCTCACAGCCGAACCCGACGAAGAACCCGGCGCCCGAGAGCCCGGCGCTGCAGAACACGCTGGAAAAGCTGCGGGCAATGCAGCGCCAGAAGCAGCCGCCGCAGGCTCGCGCCAATCCCGCGCGCGGTGGCGCGCCGAATGGCGGTGGCAGCCCGCTCGGCGACGACACCTCGAAGCTCTCAGCCGACCAGGCTCGTGCGGTGGGCGCCGAGGTGCGCCGCTGCTGGACCTATGACGCGGGGGCGAAGGGCGTCGATCAGATGCAGGTTCTGCTCACGGTGCGTACCGACGAAGCAGGGGTCGCTCGCGTGGCCAACGTGGCGCCGGCAGATACCGGCCGGATGAGAGATCCGGTGTTCCGCGCCTTCGCCGAGCGCGCGGTGCGGGCCGTGCTGAGCGCGCAATGCGCCAGTCTGCCGCTGCCGCGCTCGATGCTCGGGCAGCCGCAGACGCTGACCTTCCGCTTCAGACCCGGGGAATGAATTGGGACAGGGAACGATGATGACCGGTGAGACGAAGATGATCGGCCCCCGCTCGGTGGCCTTCGGCCGGCGTGGCCTCATTGCCGGCGGTTTGGCCGGGACGGCGGCGCTGCTCGGGGCGCCCGCTGGCCTGCGCGCGCAGCCCGCGCCGGCGGCGAGCGGCCAGAGCGCCGTGATCGACGTCAATCGCGCGCGAACCGAGCCGATTCCCATCGCCATTCCCGACCTCGGCGCTGGCGCCGGCGGCGAAGCGGGGCGGCTTGGTCATGACATCGCCCAGGTCGTGACCGACGATCTCGCTCGGAGCGGATTGTTCCGCCCGATCGGCCAGGCTGGCTCCGTCCAGGCTAGCGGGCCGGCGGGCGACGTGCCCAACTTCTCGAGTTGGCGCGCGATCGGCGCCCAGGCGCTGGTCACGGGCAAGGTCGAGGGTGCCGGCGGCGGCAGCGTGCGCGTCGAATTCCGCCTTTGGGACGTGCTGCCGCAGCAGCAGATCCAAGGTACCGCCTACACCGCGACGCAGAGCAACTGGCGTCGCATCGCGCACATCATCGCCGACGTGATCTATGAGCGGTTGCTCGGCGAGAAGGGCTATTTCGACACGCGGATCGTCTATGTCGCGGGCACCGGGCCACGCGATCGGCGGGTCAAGCGGCTTGCCATCATGGACCAGGACAGTGCTAACAACCGCATCCTGACCGATGGTTCCTATCTCGTGCTCACACCGCGCTTCCACCCGACGCGCGACCAGATCGCGTTCATGAGCTATGCCCGCAATCGTCCTCGGGTCTATCTGTTCGACCTCGGCTCAGGCCGCCAACAGGTGCTCGGCGAATTCGACGGTATGACCTTCGCCCCGCGCTTTAGCCCAGACGGCAGCCACGTCATCATGTCGGTGACGCGCGGCGGCGGATCGGACATCGTGGTGGTCGATCTCGCCAGCCACAGCGAACGGCGGCTGACCAATTCCGGCGCCATCGATACCAGCCCCTGCTATAGCCCGGACGGCTCGCAGATCGTGTTCAATTCCGATCGCGGCGGCGATCAGCAACTCTACATCATGGGAGCCGGTGGCGGCGGGGCGAGGCGCATCAGCTTCGGGCGCGGCCGCTATGCGACCCCGGTGTGGTCGCCACGCGGAGACCTGATCGCGTTTACGCGCCTGTCCGGCAGTACCTTCTCGATTGGAGTGATGAACCCGGATGGTTCGGGCGAGCGCATCCTGTCGGAAAGCTTCTCCGTGGAGGGACCGACCTTTGCGCCCAATGGGCGAGTGCTGATGTTCTGGCGCGAGACGCCGGCGCGCGATAGCCGTGGCGGCGGCTATTCGTCGCGCTTGGTGTCGATCGACATCACCGGCTTCAACGAGCGGCCCGTGCCAACCCCGACCGACGCATCGGACCCCGCGTGGTCGCCGCTGGCCGGCTGAGCGATGGCGAGCACCCACGACAATCCACGCGAGCAACCTTGACCGTTTGCGCGGGCGAGGCTAATCGCCCGCGATGGCGAAACGCGTTGCCGTGGCGCCGATCAACCATGCCCAGCTTCACCGTCTTGCCTCCGCAATCAGGGACAAACCCTTATGAATGCAAAGATGATGGCCCCCTTGGCTGCGCTCGCGCTGCTGGCGGCGTGCTCGAGCAATCCCGAGACGCCAGCAGCTACGACCTCCGGGACGGGCGCCTCGGCTTCCACCGCGGGGCCGGTGCCAGGCAGCCAGGAAGATCTGGTTGCGAACGTTGGCGACCGCGTCTTCTTTGCCTTCGACTCATCGCAACTCAGCGGCGAGGCGCGCTCAACGCTCGACCGTCAGTCGGGCTGGCTGGGACGGTATCCGCAGGTGAGCGTGCAGGTGGCCGGCAACACCGACGACCGTGGGACGGAAGAATACAACCTTGCCTTGGGACAGCGACGCGCCAACGCCGCGCGCGACTATCTGGTGGCACGTGGGGTCAACTCCTCGCGGATCAGCACGATCAGCTACGGCAAGGATCGGCCGACCGCGTTGGGCGACAACGAAGAGGCCTGGGCACAGAATCGCAACGCGATCACATCCGTTCGCTGAGCGGACGTCCGATCGATCCCGCCGATCCGTCCCGGGGCGCGGACCGCGCAGGAACGGGCCGAGGAGTTGCCGCATGAGATTGTCGCTCACCCGCGCGCTGCTGCTGACGGGCGCGATCTTCGTGTCCGTGCCCGCGTCGGCGCAGATGGATAGCCGCGAAGGGATCGCGCTGCAGAACCAGATCCTGGAACTGCGCCGCGATATGCAACAACTTCAGTCCCAAGTCGGGCGAGGCGGCGTCGTGGCTCCCGCGCCCGGCGGTTCCTCGTTGGGCGGCGCCTATGGCAGTGGGCCTGCTATGCCGCCGCCGGGCGGCGACATGACGGCACAGCTGCTGCAACGAGTGCAGGCGCTGGAGGAGCAGGTTCGGTCGCTGCGCGGGCAGGTCGAGGAGATTGCCAATCAGACCCAACGGCAGAATGCCGAGATGGCGAAGCAGATCGGCGACCTGAACTTCCAGCTACAACAAGGTGGGCGGTCGACTGGCGCCGCGCCACCCCCGGCTGCACCGCCGCGAACCGCCAGCCCTCCGCCGGCCAATCTCGGCGGCGCCCCGGCCAATCCCCCGCCGGCTGCCGCTTCGGGTTCACCAGCCCGGCGGACCCCCGAGCTGGCGCTGCAGGAGGGTCACGCAGCCCTGGCCCGGCGGGACTATCCGGCGGCAGAAGCTGCGGCGCGGGAGGTACTGCAAGGCAGCCGGACATCGCCGCGCGCCTATGACGCGCAGTTCCTGCTGGCTCAGGCCCTAGCTGGCCAGCGCAACTATGCCCAAGCAGCGATCGCGTATGACGACACTTACAATCGCTCGAAGACCGGCGGGCATGCGCCGGATGCGCTGCTCGGCCTCGCCAACGCGCTGACCGGGATCGGTGAGAAGCGGGCCGCCTGCGAGACTCTCTCGAAGCTCGCCGCCGAGTTTCCGCGCAGCAGCGAGGCGCGCGAGGGCGCTCCTGCCGTGCGGCAACGGGCCGGGTGTCGCTGAGCCCTTCCGCACCGCCAGTCGACGCTGCTGCCTTCGCCGCGTGCATGGCGCCGCTCGGGCCGTTCGAGCCCGCGCCTCGGCTCGGGCTCGCCGTATCCGGCGGAGCCGACAGCCTGGCGATGGCGCTTCTCGCGAAGGCCTGGGCAACGGAGCGGGCTGGCTCGGTGCTGGCGATCGTGGTCGATCATGGATTGCGGCCGGCATCGGCGGGTGAAGCCGTGCTCACGCGGGAGCGGCTGGCGATGCGGGGCATTCCGGTCCACGCAATCCGCCTTGACATCCCGCCCGGCGCGGCGCTGGCCGCCCGGGCACGCGCTGCCCGTTACGCTGCTCTCATTGCTGCCTGCGCGGAGCGAGGGATTCCGCACCTGTTGCTTGGCCATCATGCGGCGGATCAGGCCGAAACGCTGCTGATCCGCGCGATCTCCGTCAGCGGCGAGGCGGGACTCGCCGGCATCGCTGCGCTGCGCGAGACCGATCAGGTCCGCCTGCTGCGGCCCTTGCTGACAATCCCGCCCGCTCGCCTGCGCGCCACGCTACGTGCCGATGGCCTCGAGTGGATCGAGGATCCGAGCAACGCCGACCAGCGTGCGCTGCGCGCCCGACTGCGGCGGCTGCGGGCGGATCGGGACGGCGTGGGGCCGGCAACCGCTGCCCTGGCCGCCGCCGCCACGGCGGCGGGTGTCGCCCGGCGGATAGGAGACGAGGATGTGGCCGCGTTCCTTGGGGCATCGGCCACACTGCGGCCGGAGGGGTTCGCGGTCCTCCGGCCAGGGCCGGTGCCGCTCCCGGCACTCGGTGCGCTGATCCAAGCCATTTCTGGCGGGCAATTCCCGCCTCGGACGGCTTCGCTCGCGGCGCTGGCCCGCGATCCGCGGCCGGCGACGCTGTCGGGCGTACGCTTGCTCCCAGCTGGCCGGCTCGGACCTGGATTGCTGCTGGTGAGGGAGGCGACCGCGATCGCGCCGCCGATCCCGGCCGAGACGGTGCGTTGGAACGGCACCCGGTGGGATGGCCGCTTCCGCCTGGCGTGCGGTGCGGTGCCGCCCGCCGACCTCTCGTTGGGGGCGTTGGGCGAGGCGACGGCATCGCTGCGTCGCGTTTCGCGGCTTCCCTCGGCGGTCCTGCGCACCTTACCCGCGCTCCGCCGAGAGGAAACGCTGTTCGCGGTACCTCATCTTGGTTATCCTGACGCCCAACGATGTGCGTCGGTCCCCCTGGTGTTCGACCCGGCCCGGCCCGCGGCCTGCGCGCCGTTCATGGCGGCGTGACGGGTTTTGGCGGCTTGGCGGGCAATGGGGATGCAGGACCCGTCCGGACACCCTATGTTTGCCGCATCGCGCCCCTCGTTGACCGTTTGTTGAGCGGGCGGGCATCAGGTTGACCCCGAAGGACGGGACGGACTCCCGGACGTGAGCGAACTGACCCTAATGAGCCAACTGTCATGAGCAATTTCGGCCGAAACCTCGCGCTCTGGGTCATCATCGCCCTGTTGCTCGTGGTCCTCTTCAACCTGTTCCAGCCGGGGGTGACGCACAACTCGGCCACCCAGGTCGCCTATTCCGACTTCATCAGCGAGGTGAACAGCGGAAAGGTGCGGGATGTTGTGATCCAGGGTCGCACCGTTTCCGGCCAGCTGACCGACGGGCGCACCTTCCAGACCTACACACCTGAGGACCCGTCGCTCGTGCAGCGGCTCACCGACAAGGGCGTGCGAGTGATCGCGAAGCCGGAGGAGAGCGACAACCCGCTGCTTCACATCCTGCTCTCATGGTTCCCGATGCTGCTGCTGATCGGCGTCTGGGTATTCTTCATGCGACAGATGCAGGCCGGCGGCGGGCGCGCGATGGGCTTCGGCAAGTCCCGCGCGCGGATGCTGACCGAGAAGCAGGGGCGCGTCACATTCGATGACGTAGCAGGCATCGACGAGGCAAAGGGCGAGCTGCAGGAAATCGTCGAGTTCCTCAAGGACCCGCAGAAATTCCAGCGCCTCGGCGGCAAGATCCCCAAGGGCGTGCTGCTGGTGGGGCCGCCCGGCACCGGCAAGACGCTGCTGGCGCGCGCTATCGCCGGCGAGGCCAACGTGCCGTTCTTCACTATCTCTGGCTCGGATTTCGTCGAGATGTTCGTGGGCGTCGGCGCCTCACGGGTGCGCGACATGTTCGAGCAGGGTAAGAAGAACGCGCCCTGCATCATCTTCATCGACGAAATCGACGCGGTCGGCCGCCATCGTGGCGCTGGCCTGGGCGGCGGCAATGACGAGCGCGAGCAGACGCTGAACCAGATGCTCGTCGAAATGGACGGCTTCGAGAGCAATGAGGGCGTCATCCTCATCGCGGCCACCAACCGGCCCGACGTGCTCGATCCGGCGCTGCTGCGACCCGGCCGGTTCGACCGGCAGGTCGTAGTGCCCAACCCGGACGTGAACGGGCGCGAGAAGATTCTCCGCGTGCACATGCGCAAGGTGCCGCTGGCTTCCGACGTCGATCCCAAGGTGATCGCGCGCGGCACGCCGGGCTTTTCCGGTGCGGACCTTGCCAACTTGGTCAACGAGGCGGCGCTGCTCGCCGCACGGCTCGGCAAGCGCGTGGTGGCGATGGCCGAGTTCGAGAACGCCAAGGACAAGGTGCTGATGGGCACAGAGCGCCGCTCCCTGGTGATGAGCGAGGCGGAGAAGCGGATGACCGCCTACCACGAGTCCGGTCACGCGCTCTGCGCCATGCACGAGCCGGAATGCGATCCGGTGCACAAGGCGACGATCATCCCTCGTGGCCGCGCGCTCGGCCTGGTGATGAGCCTGCCGGAAGGCGACCGCTACTCCAAGAGCAAGTCCAAGTTGCTGGCGGAACTCACGATGGCGATGGGCGGCCGAGCTGCCGAAGAGATCATTTTCGGCCCGGAGAAGGTCTCGAATGGCGCCGCGGGCGACATCAAGATGGCAACCGACCAGGCTCGGCGGATGATCACCGAATGGGGCATGAGCGACAAGCTCGGCATGATCGCCTATGGTGACAACAGCCAGGAAGTCTTCCTGGGCCACTCGGTCACGCAGAACAAGAACGTCTCGGAGGCCACCGCGCGCGAGATCGACCGCGAGATCAAGGAGATCATCGATACCGCTTACGGCAAGGCGCGGCACATCCTGACGGAGAACATCGAGGAACTGCACCGTCTGGCGCGGGGCCTGCTCGAGCATGAGACGCTGTCGGGCGACGAGATCCGCACAGTGCTGCGCGGCGAGCCGGTGATCAAGAAAGTGGTTGATGAACCCGCACCCGAGAGTCGCCGGGCTTCCGTGCCGACCTCGGGCCGGCCTGCCCCTACGCCGCCGCCCGGATTGGGGCCAGCGCCGCAACACGGCTGACCGGATCGCGGTCAGCCGTGCGGCTCATCGAACCGCTCGGCCTGCTCGACGGAGAGGCTGCTTCGGATGCAATCAGAGCCGGGCTTGCCTTGCCGCTGGCTGGCGGCCCGCTTGCATTTCCCTTAGCCCGGCTAATCGAAGACAGCGAGAGTTCGTCGCCGATCCCGGTTGCCGCGATTCCCGCCGATTGGGCGTCGGCGATCGAGCGGGTGACACGCAAGCGCCCAGCCTGGGCCGGGCTGCCGGCGGATCGGCCAGCTGTGATGGGCATTCTCAACGTAACCCCTGATAGCTTCAGCGACGGCGGCGTCTATCCCGATGCGGCCGCCGCCATCGCCGCCGGCGCCGAAATGGCGGCGGCCGGGGCCGACATCGTGGATGTCGGTGGCGAGAGTACGCGGCCGGGAGCCGTTGCCGCGCCACCCGACGTGGAGCAAGCACGCGTGCTCCCGGTAATCCGTGCGCTGGCGCACCGTGGAATCCGGGTGTCGGTCGACACAAGGAATGTCGCGACCATGCAGGCGGCGCTCGATGCGGGGGCCGCGATCGTCAACGATATCTCAGGGCTTTCGCGCGATCCTGCCGCCGCACCGCTGCTGGCGGCGCGAAACTGTCCGGTGGTGCTGATGCACATGCGAGGCGAGCCCGCGACGATGAATGCTCATGCGTGCTACGGCGACGTGGCAATCTCCGTTACCAACGAACTCGCTCTGCGCGTCGCTGCGGCGGAGCGCGCCGGGATTGCTGTTGAGCGGATCGTGATCGACCCTGGAATCGGCTTCGCCAAGACGGCGGCACACAATCTCGAGTTGCTGCGTCGGTTGCCGCTGTTGCTCAATCTCGGCTGCCGCGTGCTCGTCGGCGTGTCGCGTAAAGCTTTCATAGGGAAGCTCTCGGGCATCGCCAGACCAAGCGACCGCGACCTCGGTTCACTCGCTGTTGGGTTGTATTCGGTCGCGCGTTCCGCGTCGATCTTACGGACGCATGACGTCCCGAGGACGGTTCAGGCGTTTCGCGTGTGGGGTGCGTTGACGACCTGACTGTTCGGACTACTTGGATCGCCCGGCTCTCCCGGGCTAAACGCTGTTCAACGACAATCCCGATCCACCGGAGCAACGATCTGCAATGGCCAACACCAGGCGTCTGTTCGGGACCGATGGCATCCGTGGCAGGGCCAACTCAGATCCGATGACGGCGGAGACGGCGCTCCGGCTAGGCCAGGCAGCCGGGCTCATGTTCACCCGTGGCGCCTATCGCCATCGCGTGGTGATCGGCAAGGACACGCGCCTGTCGGGCTACATGCTGGAGCCGGCACTCACCGCCGGCTTCATCGGTGCGGGCATGGACGTCACGCTGGTCGGACCGATGCCAACGCCCGCGGTGGCGATGCTGACCCGCAGCCTGCGCGCCGATCTCGGCGTGATGCTCTCGGCCTCGCACAACCCTTACGAGGATAACGGCATCAAGCTGTTCGGCCCGGACGGCTTCAAGCTGTCCGATCAGACGGAAGGTGAGATCGAGGCCCTGATGGCCTCGGATATGTCGGCGCGATTGGCGCAGCCCGCTGCTCTCGGCAGGGCGGCGCGCCTCGAGGACGCACATGGCCGTTACGTCGAGGCCGCCAAGGCCACCTTTCCGCGCGGGCTGCGGTTGGACGGGCTGCGTATCGTGGTGGATTGTGCCAACGGCGCCGCGTACCGCGTCGCCCCGGAAATACTGTGGGAACTCGGCGCGACGGTGATCAAGGTCGGCGTGACGCCGGATGGGTTCAACATCAACCAGGGCTGCGGCTCTACCGTGCCGGACTTCTTGTGCAGCCAAGTGGTCGAGCATCGGGCCGATCTAGGCGTGGCACTTGATGGCGACGCGGACCGGATGCTGCTATCCGATGAGCGTGGCGAACTCATAGACGGCGACCAGATCCTTGCCCTCATCGCCCGCTCGTGGGGTCGGGCGGGGCGGCTGCGCGGCGATGGGATCGTTGCGACAGTAATGTCCAATCTCGGGTTGGAGCGGTGCATCGCCGGGCTCGGGATGCAGTTCCATCGGACGAAGGTCGGCGATCGCTATGTCGCCGAACTGATGCGCGAACGCGGCATCAATGTCGGCGGCGAGCAGTCCGGCCACATGATCCTCTCGGATTTCGCGACAACCGGCGACGGGTTGGTCGCGGCGCTGCAAGTGCTGGCGGTGATCGTCGAGCAGGCCCGACCCGCGAGCGAGGTATGCCGCGTGTTCACGCCGCTGCCGCAGCGGCTGCGCAATGTCCGTTTCGCCGGCATATCGCCGCTGCGCCACACCCGCGTGCATGCGGCGCGGGGGGCGGCCGAGCGGCTGCTCGGTGGTTCGGGCCGGTTGCTGATTCGCGAAAGCGGCACCGAGCCGGTGGTCCGCGTGATGGCCGAGGGAGAAGACGAGACCCTGGTGCAGCGGGTGGTGGACGATCTCTGCGAGACCATCGCCGAGATCGCCCAGATGCGGGAAGACGCGGCTTGATGGCGGCAGAGTCTTGACGGACGTCGGAAGGATGACCGGTCGCGTGCTGATCGTCGCGGGCTCGGATTCAGGCGGGGGCGCGGGCATCCAGGCCGATATCAAGTCGGTGACGGCGCTCGGCGCATATGCCGCGACTGCTGTCACCGCCCTGACGGCACAGAACACCCTGGGCGTGCACGGTGTCCATCCCGTACCACTCGACTTCCTACGCCTGCAGCTCGAATGCGTGCTCATCGATATCGGCGCCGACGCGATCAAGACGGGGATGCTGGCCGACGCCGCGACCATCGAGCTGGTGGCCGGCGTGCTGACCGAGCGGGCGCGCGGAGTGCCGCTAGTGGTCGATCCGGTGATGGTGGCGAAAGGCGGCCAGGCGTTGCTCGCAGCGGACGCGGTGGGTACCCTGAAGCGACGGCTGCTGCCGCTTGCTACTCTGTTGACACCCAACTTGCCGGAGGCAGAGGTGCTATCGGGAGTGCCGATTCGCGACATGGACGCGATGCGTCGCGCCGCGTCTGCGATGCTGACGCTCGGCGTACCAGCAGTGCTGCTCAAGGGTGGCCACATGGAGGGCGGCACGGTGGTCGACCTGCTCGCTACGGAGGCTGGCATCGAGGAATTTTCCTCGCCGCGGATCGCGACGCGCCACACGCACGGCACCGGTTGCACGCTTGCCAGCGCGATCGCAGCGGGGATCGCGCAAGGCATGGCCTTGCGCGACGCGGTCGCGCGTGCACGGGCCTACGTCCGCGCGGCGATCGCATCGGCGCCCGGCCTCGGAGCGGGGCACGGCCCGATCAACCACGCCGTCACTGTCAGCGGACTGGCCGCCGAAGCGATCTAGGCGCCCATCGGCGCTATGTAGCGTCGTGCGTTTGCCGCTTGTCGGCCGCCGGCGCTGCCCGTAAAGTTGCCTCAGCATTGCGAACCACTCGCAACTTAGGGGATGCCCGGATGGGTGAGGAGACGAGCGTGATCGGGCGACGCTGTGAGCGAGCGGTCGTGACCGCGTATCGTGACCTGCGTCAGCTCGGCAGCGACGACATGATGGCGTTCCAGGCCTGCACCACGCTGTATCGCATCCATCATCCCGAATCCTCGCTGAACGAGGCGCGCCGTCTGGTGGCCGAATGGATCGACCATCACGTCGTCCGCGAGGCGGGAGGCCCGACCGAAGGCTGCGCCTGCGCCTGACCCGCTTCTCGACACCCGGCCAATCATCGTTTGCTTGACCGCGACGGCGCGGAGCATCTACGCCTCGTGATCTCCTCCGGGGCGGGGTCCTGACGCGGCCGATGACACGCTATATCCAGTTGCAAGGCCATCGCGGCGCACGCGGCCTGTTTCCCGAGAATACAATCGAGGGCTTTATCAGGACACTGGCGCTCGGGGTGGATGTGCTGGAAATGGATGTGGGCCTTACTGCCGACGGGCAGGTCGTCGTCACTCATGATCCGAGCCTCAACCCTGACATCACCCGCGCGGCTGGAGGTGAGTGGCTGGCGCGGCCCGGACCGATGATCGGCTCCCTCACGCGCGAGGCGTTGCTGGCCTATGATGTTGGCCGCATCCGGCCTGGTTCGGCCTATGCCGACAGTTTCCCGGACCAGGCCCCGCATGACGGCGCCCGTATCCCGGTGCTCGCCGAAGTAATCGGCCTCGACCCCGAGATACGGTTCGACATTGAGCTGAAGACCTTTCCGCTCCATCCCGAATGGACTGCGAGCCCCGGTGAGATGGCAGATGCGGTGCTCGCAACGCTAGACGCCACAGGGGCGGTGCCGCGTGCCACGGTGCAATCGTTCGATTGGCGCGGGCTGCGGCATCTGCGCGCCCGCCGCCCCGACGTCACGCTTTCCTGGCTGACGCGGCGGTCGACCGGGGTCGACACGCGTCGCTGGTGGGATGGCCCCGACCCTTCCGACTATGCCGGTTCCGTGCCGCGCGCGGTTGCCGCCGAGGGCGGGCCGATCTGGGCGCCGGAGCACCATGACCTCACGGCCGAGCTGGTGGATGAGGCCCATCTCCTCGGCCTCGAGGTGGTGCCCTGGACGGTGAACCGACCGGACGACATGCGCCGGCTGATCGGCTTCGGCGTTGATGGGCTGATCTCGGACCGCCCCGATCTGGTGCGTTGCGTGCTCGATGCGGAGGGTTTGACAGTGCCGCTAGCCCGGTCGGGGCCGGGGATCATCAGGGCAGGGTGAGGAAGTTGCCGGCGGTGCAGGCGCGCGCGACCATCGCCTGCAGGGCCGGATTCTTGTCTCCGTCGACCGCGGTGAGAGCATCCATCGGCACAAAGTATTCGTGCGGGTGCGGCAGCGTGCCGGTCGCCACCTCGTAATGGCGCGTCTTCAGACCGTACATCACCTTGAGATCGCGCACCGGCAGAACGAACGGGTGGGTCGGCTCTGCGCGGAGCAGACCAGTAGCCTTCCACCGTGGAAGCGGATCGTCGGCCAGCGCTGGTGCGAGCAGCCACTGCACTGGACAGACCGCCAGCAGGGATTGCGTGCTAGGAGCAAATCGGGAACGTTTATCAAGCAGGTTTTGCAGGCTGCTGCAGGCCTCGATGGCAAAGATGTCGACATAAGGTTCGAGCGGCGTGCCACCAAAATTGAGCCACAGCCCGTCCGGCAGGGTGCGGAATCGGTTACTGCCCGGCAACTTGAGGAAGGGATTGCTCATGTCATCGGAAGTCGGCCGTCCGCGCATCCAGGCGTCTCGTCCGGCGCCGGTACCATTCAATCCCGGGGGCCGTTGCGGCCACTTCCTCAGCCGGGCCCGCACAAGCGCATCGAGGGAATAATAAGGCTCCAACATAAAACCTCCGGGAGGTGCGGTGCGAAATTCAACTTACGGGTGCATCCATACCTGCCTTCGCTCCTCTCGGTAAGTTGATCGTTAACTTTCTGTTGAACAAAGCTCCTCCGAATTCACGATGGCGCGAGCCGAGCGTTATCGATTCTTGAAATGTTCTGCATATTTCAGCTGTGCGCAGGCATCATTGGACTCCGACATTGCGCATCGACCAGAATAGAATCTGCGAATCCTCTGAGTCGCTTGTCGCGATTCTTTAACGTTGCTCATCAACACGATCGTATTCCTTGAATCAGGAGGTTGGTCTGAAAGGAACTATTTCACACTGCAAAATTGATGATCCAGAAAGCCGTGAAAAGCACGGAATCGGAATAGAAAGGGCGGGATCGTCTCCCGCCCTTCGTGAGCCGAAACAGAGGATTGCGAGGTCCTGCTGGTCAATGGGCGCCATCCAATGACGGCTATCTGCGCTCCGCCAGAGGAACGAAATCGCGACGGGCGGCTCCAGTGTAGACCTGCCGCGGACGCCCGATTCGCTGCTGGGGATCCTTCACCATTTCCTCCCACTGGCTGATCCAGCCCACGGTCCGCGAGACGGCGAACAAAGCGGTGAACATGCTGGTGGGGAAGCCCATCGCTCGCAGGATGATGCCCGAGTAGAAATCCACATTCGGATATAGCTTGCGGTCGACAAAATAAGGATCGCTCAGCGCGATCTTTTCCATCTCCATAGCCAAGTCCAGAAGCGGATCATTAATCCCAAGTTCGCCCAACACCTCATGACAGGTTCGCTGCATGATTTTGGCGCGTGGATCGTAGTTCTTATAGACGCGGTGGCCGAAGCCCATAAGCCGGGTGTGTTGGTTCCTGTCCTTCACGCTAGCCAGGAACTCCTTGATGTTGCTCTTGTGGCCGATCTCCTGGAGCATCTTCAGCACGGCCTCGTTGGCACCCCCATGTGCTGGACCCCAGAGGCTGGCGATTCCGGCGGCGATACAAGCGAACGGGTTGGCTCCCGTCGAACCCGCGAGCCGGACGGTGCTCGTCGAGGCATTCTGCTCATGATCCGCGTGAAGAATCATAATGAGGTCCATCGCGCGCGCCAGAATCGGATTCACCTGGTACGGCTCGGCCGGCACCGCATTGAACATGTAAAGAAAGTTTTCCGCGTAGCTGAGATCGTTGCGCGGATACATGAATGGCTGGCCGACATTGTACTTGTGCGCCCAGGCCGCGATGGTCGGCACCTTGGCGATCAGCCTGAAAGCGCTGATCGTGCGCTGCGCCGGATCGTTGATGTCCATGCTGTCGTGATAGAATGCCGACAATGCGCCGACGACGCCGCACATCACCGCCATCGGATGCGCGTCGCGACGAAAGCCATTGTAGAATTGGCGAATCTGCTCGTGCAGCATGGTGTGCCGCAGCACGCCCTTTTCAAACTGGTCCTTCTGCTCGGCATTCGGCAGCTCGCCATGCTGCAGCAGGTAGCAGACCTCGAGGAAGGACGAGTGCTCCGCGAGCTGCTCGATCGGATAGCCGCGATAAAGCAGCACGCCCTCATCACCGTCGATGTAGGTGATCTTGCTCTCGCAAGATGCTGTGGCGCCGTAGCCGGGGTCGTAGGTGAAGACTCCGAGATCCGCATAGAGCTTGCGGATGTCAGCGACCGCGGGACCCAAGGTGCCCTGGATGAGCGGCAGATTGCTGGACTTGTTCGACCCATCGAGCGTGATGGTGACGGACCTGGAAGCCGTTCCGCTCATTATGTGTGTCCTCGTTCCTGCGGATGCGCGTTTCGCGTCCCGCGCTGGCCCGGAACACGGGTTCGGCGCGGGGCTTGCAGCGAAATTATGGCGGAGTTGAGGTGGACGCAACCTTCGCGCCCGCAGCATAAGCTTTCTGGTTCAGGCGGCTACCGTCCGGTATCAGCCCACAGTCCCAGACGCCCGGCACGTGCGCTTCTCTCGGCTTCTCGCAGATCCGGCCTCTCGGTGTCGGCATGCGCCCAGCCGGCGGCAATAACCGCTCGGCTGAGATCCGTGCCCGCAGCGTGGCAGGCGCCGAGTGGCCGCCCCATGTCGTCCTGCCCCCGGACAGCGCAGGAGACCGGCTTCTCTCGTACCAAGCTGGCCAGCGCGTTAGCAGCGGCGGTGCCGCAATCGGCGGCCGTCCCGCAGCTCTCGCCGCGATCCGGCGGATCGACGCCGAGCAGGCGAACGACCTGGCGGTCCATGCGCAGGGTACCCCCGTCTATCACCACGACTTCTGCGGGTGGGGCAGCAAGCGTCCGGATCGCGGCCGGCGGGGTGCGGCCGAGCAGGTCCGTAGAGACTCCGGCAATGACCAGGGCCGCCGCGCCCAGCACGCCAAGGGCAGCCAAACCGGTGAGGGCAACGGCCGCCATCCGCAGTGTGGCCGGGCTAGGCCGGGTGAGGGATGAGGAGCGGAAAATCCGGCGCGGACGCTGAAGCGGCAAGCCGTCTGACCCTGGGAGACAGTGACGGAAGCCAGCCCTAACGCGCGCGGCTGGCGCCCGCAACCCGGGAGTTCAAACCCAGAACGGGGTGGTCTGGCGAAACCGGCTCCAGGCGCGGGCGATCTCCTGGCGATGCGTGGCACCCCGGCCGGCGACGAAGCCACGCACCACGCCGACCGCGAAGGCGCGGTCGGCACCGCTGCCGCCGAGTTCCGCCATCAGCTGTGCCGCGACCGCGCCGTCATTCAGAACGCCCAGACACTCCTGCAATCCGGTCAGGCGGCGGATGAAGCGACGCGGCGCCTTGCCCGGCCACAAGGAGGAAAACAACTCCGCCGCGTACCGCATCCGCTTCCCGAGGAGGCGAATCTCGTGCAACGTTGCTGCCTCGAGGTGGTCGATTGCCTCCCCGGTGCGGAGCAGTCGCTTCCACCGTTTGCCGAGCACGGCGGCGGCGAAGTCGAGCAAGGGCTGATCGAGCACCGCCGCCTGCTCCGGGTCGACGGCCGCGATCCAGCTTTCCGGGATCGACAACGAAGCGAACCGGATCATCAGGCGCCGATATTCGGCACCATTCAAAAAGGAGCAGAGTGTTTGGTAATGCTCGTTCTTGCGTCGTTCGGCGACGGCGAGCAGACGGGCGACCTGCGCTTCCGGGGTGAACGCCTCGCCCACAGCCAGGCCGGTCTCAGAGCAAAACACGTCCCAGTCCCGCGCCGGCCCGAGCACGCCGGCCAGCTGCTTCAGTCCCCGTCGGGCTTCGACGAGCAGCTGCGCCTCGGCGGCGGCGGGATATTGCGACATGGTCGACCGCAGCCGCCGCATGGCCACACGCATCTGATGCACCGGCTCGAGCGCGCGCGGCTCGTCCGGGCCGGGCGGGGCAGCGATCAACTCGCCCCAATGCAACATGACGTCGGCGAGGTGCCCCGTCACGTGCGCGAAAGCCTCGGCGACCGAGAGGTCCGACGGCAGGCCTGCCGCGCCCAGTCGACGGGCGGCCGGTAGTCCGGCGCGCGCGGCGGCTATCGTCTCGCTGGCCAGTGCCGCGCACGGGATCGCGACAGGCAATTCTTCGGCGAGGTCGAGTGCGAGCGCCGTCACGGCGACGGCGTCTCCCGCCATCCGCAACCGTGCGGCGCGGCGCTCGGCCGTTACTCCACGCATTACGCCGTCGAGCAGGCGCAGCGACACTGCCTCGCCCTCCCGCAGTAAGTCGAGCGCGATAGCCCGTCCCTCGAAGGCGGCGACGGGCATGAGTCTAACTGGCGATGTCGGTGTCAGGTCGGCGGCACTGGAAGCTTCGGCGAGCACCGGGCTTGGGGCGCCGAGCGGCCATTCGCGCCCATTCGGGCCGATCTGCTCCAGCCGCCATTGCCCGCGCTGCTCGGCCACGGCGAGTCCCTGGCTCAGCAAGTCGGCGGTCGGCGTGTCGTGCCAGACGATGCGGATGGGCTGATTGCGCGCCCGCCCGGTCTTGAGCGCTGCGAGCCGGCGCGAGCGCGGCAGGCGGGCGGCGGCGTCCGGTGGGAGGCTTAACTCGAGCTCGATCAGGCGACGATCTCCGTCAGACGGCCATCTCGGGCAAGTCGCGGGGTGCAAGAAACCGGTGCAGCCGCGCGCCCCCAGTGTCAAGCTGCCACCACGGGCCAGGCACGGTGAACTCCGCCAGGGCACCAGTGGGATAGCCTTGCGCGAGCCGCTGCGCCGCTCCTCCGCCCGCTGCCGGCGCCCCCGTGCCGGCCAGCATCACCGCCAAGTCGTGCAGCCCCGGATTATGCCCGATCAACAGCACGCTGCGGGCGGTCTCGGCGACCCCGCGCAGCACCTGCAGCATCTGCGGCGCGGCCGCGAGATAGAGCGCATCCATTGGCTCGATCAGCGGCATCTCGTCCCAGGGGCCGAGCGCCTCCAGGGTCTGCAAGGTGCGGCGGGCCGAGGAGACCAGCACGATGTCCGGGGCGAGGGCGAGGTCGCGCATCGCGCGGCGCATCGCGACAGCCGCCTGCCGGCCGCGCGCGTTCAGCGGGCGCGCATGATCCGGCAGATGCGGATCGTCCCAGGACGACTTGGCGTGGCGCAGGAGCAATAGCTGACGCATGGCGTGCGGACGCGCGTTCCCCCGTTTGTCGGCAATCCTGCCACGACGCGCGCGGCTTGTCCTCCCCGCGGATGTAGAGGCTCGGTCCTGTCAGACGAGGCCCAGCCAGCCGGCGATCCCGGCGGCCGCAACCAGGAAGAGCGGGTTGAGCTTGGTCGCGCACAGTACGAGCGTCGCGGCCGCGGTGAGTGCCAGCTGCGCGGGCGAATGCTCGGTCGTGCGCGCGATGATGGCGCCGCTCGCGGCGACAAGGCCGATCGCTACCGGGGCGAGGCCGCGTTCCATCGCGACATGCCAGCGGGCCCCAGACGAAGACTGCCAGAATCGCGCCACGACATGCACGATAACCCCCGCTGGCAGGATCATCGCGACGGTCGCGAGCAGCGCGCCGACCACGCCGCCCGCCTTGTACCCGACCAAAGTGACCAGCAACATGCTCGGACCGGGCGCCGCCTGGGCAATCGCGAACAGATCGCCGAACTGCGCGGCGGAGAGCCAATGATAGGTGTCCACCGCGCGGAGCTGGATCTCCGGTACCACCGAATTGCCGCCCCCGACCGACAGGAGCGACGCGGTGCCGAACAGCAAACAGATTTGCAGGGCGGTGCCGAGGCTCACGGCGAGGCATCCGGTCGCGCGGGCCATGCCCACCACAGCGCTACTGGCGCGACGATCGCCAGCATCACTGGCAGCGGCACGCGGAACACGGCGGAGAGCAGGAAAGACGCGGCGCACAGCACCCAGGCGGGGAGGCTACGCAGCGCCTTCGCACCGGTCTTGTACGCCATCGCGAAGGTCATTGCGACTGCGACGGCAGTGATGCCGCGCAGTATCGACTGCGTGGCGGGCACCGAGCCGTTGCGGAAATAGAGGTAGCCGAGCACCAGGACGATCAGCACGGGCACGGCGATCAGTCCGAGCACCGCGGCCACCGCGCCGCGCGGGCCGCGTAGTTTGCTCCCGACATAGATCGCGAGGTTCACTTGATTGGCGCCGGGCAGCACCCGGCACAGCGTCATCGCGCTGAGGAACTCCTCGTCGGTCATCCATCCGCGATCTTCGACGACGACCTTGCGCGACCAAGCGGATAGGCCCCCGCCGAAGCTCGCCAGCGCGATCTGGCAGAAGGTGGCCGCGAGGCGGCCGAGGGAAACGTCGGACGACGGACGATCTCTACTCATGGACCAGGTCGGGATCGTGCGGGAACTCATCCTCGGTATGGTCGGGCGCCAGCAACGGGTCCGGCGCCTCGTAGCGGCCGGAATTCTCCCAATCGGACGCGAATTGTCCGGCAAGGCGCTTGATTGCGGCGGGGTCTGAGACGATGCAGCCGAGCTCGCGTCGCAGGTCGAAGGCGCTGCGGTCGATGTTCATCGAGCCGACCAGCGCGCGACTGCCGTCGGCGATCAGCAGCTTGGCGTGCAGCCGCAGCTTGCTCTGCTTGTGCACCTTCACGTCGAGCCGGTTCAGCATCCTGAGCGACGAGAACGTATCGATAATGTCCCATTCGCTGATACCGTGCTTGCCGCCGCACAGCAGATGCACCCGCACGCCCCGGTGTGCGGCCTCGGAAATTCGGTCGAGGATCGCCGCGTCGACGAATTTCGGGTGCTGAATGTCGAGCCGGTGCTTGGCGCTGGCGATGAACGCGCTCATCAGTCGGCGCGAGTTGCGCGTGCTCCAGAGCAGCGCGCTAGGCTCGCCGGGATGGAAGGTGCCCCGCGCCCGATCGGCGGCGAAGCACGCCTCGATCTCCCGCACCTCCGCCTGATCGCTGATCACCAGGCCATAGTCGCGCGTCTGGGTGAAGTATTTCTCGGCGAGATTGAAGGTGGCGATGAGCGCACGCTGGCCGTCGATCACGATCGACTTCTCGTGCGTCACGGCGAAGCGTGGATTGGTCCATTCGACGTCCACGCCGGATGCCTTCAACATCTCGAATGCCGCATCGTTGGCCCGGTCACCGGACGAGCGTGCCGGGTTCAGCATCACCTGCACCGCGACACCGCGCCGATGCGCCTCTATCACCGCATCCAGCAGGGTCGGGTGACTGAAGGTAAACTGCTTGATCCACAGGCTGTGTCGAGCCTGCTCGATGAGCGCCAGCACCGGACCGGTGCCGTCGTCCGGCTGGACGATTACTTGAACATTATGGGTCAGCTCATGCACGCCAGTCGGTCCCCCTTGCGCGGCCGGGACCAACCCGGACACCGGGACATGGTAGAGCTTACGGGCTGCCACCGTGTAAACGATCTTGCCGCGCCGGGCGAGGGCGGTCGATCTCCGTGACTAGCTCAGCGCATAGAGCCAGCCCAGGAGCGTGACGACCGAAAGTAGCGTCGTGATGGAGATCGTGGAGGCAACCATTCGCTCCTCGACGCGGTATTCGCCGGCGAGCACATAGGCGGTCTTGGCGGTCGGCACGGCGGCGCAGACCACGGCGGCGACGGTATGGAACGGGTCTACTCCGCAAGCCGCGCAGAGGGCGTACACCACCAGCGGCATGACCACGAGCTTGAGGATCGTAACCCAGGCCGACTCGAGCAAATCGCCCCGCAGGCCTTCGAGTGATAGGCCGAGACCGATCGAGAACAGCGCGCACGGCGTCAAGGCATCCGCGAAGATGGTCGTATAGGCCCTGAAGAAGGCCGGGACAGGCAGGCCGCCGATCGACCAGACCAGTCCGAGAATTGTCGAGATCATCAGCGGATTGGTGAGGACACGATTGAGCAGCGCCAGCGGACCAAGCCTCTCCGAGCGGCCGCCGCGGTCCATTTCCAGCAGGACGATCAGCACGGGAAACATCACCAACGCGACGAACACCGTCGCGATTGCTGCCGGAAGCACCCCTCGGGGACCGTACATGGCCTGCAGAATCGGCAGTGCGACGAATCCCGTGTTGGTCATGGACGCCGCCGCACCGAGCATCGCGCTGCTGCCGACCCCTCGGCTCGCACGTGAGCGTGCCGCCAGGAACACCGCGACGAAACAGAGGAGCGATCCGCCACCGAATGCCGCGAGGAAGCCCCAGTCCAGCAACCCGCGCACCGGCTCCGGCGCAATGGTTATGAAGATCAGCGCCGGCATCGCGATGTTGTAGGCAAATCCCACCAGCGGTGCGGCGAGCGATCGCGGCAGGTAGCCGAGCGCTCCCGCCAGCCACCCTGTCAGGATCACGGCGAAAACCGGCAACACCACGCTCGGGATGTCCATTTGCTCTGCCCCCGCAATGGATAGAGGGGCCTCTAGCATCGATCGAGCACCAGTTTAAGGAGCGCATTTATCCTGGTATAATCGCTACCATGCTGCATCCGAGATCTGCCGAACAGCGGCGTGCGTTGGGCGATTTCCTGCGTGCCCGTCGGGAAAAGCTCGATCCCGCCGCGCTGGACCTACCGAGGGGCGCGCGGCGGCGGACGCCAGGATTGCGGCGGGAGGAGGTCGCGCAAATTTGCGGCTTGAGCACCACCTGGTACACTTGGATCGAGCAAGGCCGAGAAGTGTCGATGTCGCCCACGACGCTCGCCCGGTTGGCTGTCGGGCTGCGGTTGGGCCGCGCCGAGCGCGACTACCTGTTCGAACTCGCGCAGAAGCGCGATCCGGACCAGCTTGGCGCCGAAATCGACGACATGCCTCCCGCCGTCCAGGCCTGCGTCGCGACAATCGGCGCCCCGGCCTACGTGCTCGACCGGAGTTGGACGGCGCGCGCCTGGAACGCGGCCGCTGAGCGGCTGTTCGTCGGCTGGCTCGACCGGCCGGGGGAGCCGAATCTGCTGCGCTTCATCTTCCTGGAGCCCACCGCGCGCCTGCTGATTTGCGCCTGGGAGGAGCGCGCCCGCCGTGTCGCGGCTGAGTTCCGCGCGGCTTACGGTGCTCATCTCGACGACCCGTCGTTGCGCGGTCTCATCGCGGAGCTACGCCAGCAGAGTGAGGAATTCGCTCAGTTTTGGATGCAGCACGGGATCGTTGGTCGGGAAGGCGGCGAGCGGACGTTCCATCACCCGACCGAAGGGTTCCTGCGCTACGAGCAAGTGACGTTCAACCTGGCCAGCGAACCCGACCTGAAATTGACGATTCTCGTCCAAGCGCCCGCCCGCTTGCTGCCTTGACCGGACAGGGTGCTACAGTCGCGTGGGACACCAAGGGGGGATAGCGAGATGGCCAACACCGAAGCGTATGAGAAGGGCCGAGCGATGCGGCGTCGCCTGATGGGCGATGCCTATGTCGAGCGCATGGACAAGACCGTCTACACCGACGACACCATGAAGAAGTTCGGCGACTACGCGACCGAGGCGGTGTTCGGGATGCTGTGGACAAGGCCGGGCATCGACGTGAAGACGCGCACGCTGATCTGCGTCGTATCCGATACCGCGATGGGCCGCGATCCCGAGCTTGCCATCCATCTGCGCATGGCGCGGCGCGAGGGCTGGAGCGAGGAAGAACTCATCGAAGTGCTGTTGCACATGAGCGGCTATGTCGGCCTGCCGCTGGTGCGGGAGGCGATCATCACCGCGCGCAAGGTGTTTTCGGAGATGCGCGCCGAGGGCTGATCGCAATGACGCGGTTCGAGGTCAATGGGCAGACGGTGGAGGTCGCCGCCGAGGCGACCGTGCCGCTGCTCGACGTGCTGCGCAACAAGCTCGATCTAAAAGGCTCCCGATACGGCTGCGGCCTCGAACAATGCGGCAGTTGCATGGTGCTGCTTGACGGCGAGCCGGTATATGCGTGCTCACGCGAATTGGGCAGCGTTGCGGGGCGGCGGGTCACGACGATTGAGGGGTTATCGACGCACCCGCTCATTGCGGCGTTTCTCGATGAGCAGGCCGGCCAGTGCGGCTACTGCCTGTCGGGCATCGTGGTCAGCGCCGCGGCGCTGCTCGGCCGCAATCCGGCGCCGAGCCGAACGGAGATCGTGACGGCGCTTGACCGGCATCTCTGCCGCTGTGGCGCGCACACACGCATCCTCCGCGCGGTCGAGCGTGCAGCCCTGGCGTTGCGGGAGGGCGCTACGGCATGAGCGAAACCTTGCCGCTGAGCGTGGTTAACAACCGACGTCTCGATCGCTGGATCAGCTTCGACGCCGACCGCTCCGTGCATTTGGCGGTCGGCAAGGTGGAACTAGGGCAGGGCATCATCACCGCGCTGTCGCAGATCGCGGCCGAGGAGCTGGACGTGGCACTCGGGCGTGTCCGCATACTGTCGGGCGACACCGCCGATGCGCCTGACGAGGGCTCGACCACCAGCAGCCAGTCGATCGAGGTCTCGGGCGCCTCGGTGCGGCTCATCGCCGCCGAGGTGCGGGCGCGCGTGCTGGACCGGCTGGCGCAGCGGCTCAACTGCAGCCCCGATGAACTCTCCGTCGAGGATGGCGCGTTCATGCGCGCCGGTGCGCTGACCGGCCACGATTACTGGAACTTCGCCCATGAGGCCGATCTTGCGCGCGAAGCCGATGGCAACGCGCCGCGGAAGCCGCACACGGCGTACCGAATTGTCGGAACCAATGCGGCGCGGCTCGATCTGCCTGCGAAGCTGACCGGTGCCGCCTTCATTCACGACATGGCGCGGCCCGACATGCTGCACGCCCGCATCCTGCGCCAGCCCGGTCGCGGCGCAAGGCTGGCAGCACTCGACGAAGCCGCCATCCGGCGCGCGGCGGGTGGTGCATTCCGCATCGTGCGGGTGGGCGATTTCGTCGCGTTTGTCGGCGAGGACGAGACGGTCGTGCAGCGCGCGGCGGCATCGGGGCAGGAACATGCGACGTGGGAGAATGCGCGGCGCTTCACCCCCGACCAGCAGGAGGCCGCCTCGCTCGTCGGGCAACCCTCCATAGAGCGCGTCGTCGGCGAGCCACCTTCGCCGCCGGACGCCCCGGAGGTGGTGCGAGCAACCTATTCCCGACCTTTCGTGGCCCACGCAGCATTGGCTCCTTCCTGCGCGCTGGCCGAGTATCGGGACGGGATCATTTCGGTCTGGAGCCATACGCAGGGTGTCTATCCGCTGCGCCAGTCGCTCGCGAACGTACTCGGCTTGGAACGCGAGCGGATCATCGTGCGTCACGCGCAGGGCGCCGGATGCTACGGGCACAACGGCGCCGACGATGTGGCGCTCGACGCGGCGTTGATCGCCATGCAGGTGCCGGATCACTGCATCCGCGTGCAGTGGCGGCGCGAGGAGGAATTCGCCTTCGAGCCGTTCAGCACGGCCATGTCTATCTCGCTGCGGGCCGCGTTGGATGCGGACGGTCGCCCGGCGGATTGGATGGCGGAGATCTGGGCCGGCACCCACGTCTCGCGCCCGTCGAGCGGCGGCAACATGCTCGCGGCCGAGGCGCTGCCGACCCCCGCCCCCGAACCGAAACCGCAAGACCCGCCGGAAGCCAATGGCGGCGGCGGCACACGCAACGCGGTGCCGCTCTACGACATCCCGGTCAAGCGCGTGCTGCATCACCTGGTCACGCGAATGCCGGTGCGGACCTCGGCGATGCGCGGACTGGGCGCGCTGCCGAACGTGTTCGCGATGGAAAGCTTTATCGATGAGCTCGCGGAGCTCGCCGGCCAGGACCCGGTGGCGTATCGGCTTGCGATGATGTCGGAGCCACGTGCGCGTCGGGTGATCGAGACCGTGGCGCGGCTTGCCAACTGGTCGCGCGGCCCGGCCGGCACTGGACGCGGACTTGGGATGGGCTTTTCCCGGTACAAGAACCGCGCCGCGTATGCCGCCGTGGTGGTCGAGCTGGATGTGGTTGAGGAGATCAAGCTGCGTCGGGTGTGGTGCGCGGCGGATGCGGGCCTCGTTATCAACCCCGACGGCGCGCGGAACCAGCTCGAAGGCGGCATCATTCATGCGGCGAGCATCACGCTCAAAGAGCAGGTGACGCTCGGGGCCGAGGGAGTGACCTCGCTCGATTGGGATAGCTACCCGATCCTGCGGTTCAGCGAGGTACCCGAAATCACCACCGAGCTGATCGCCGCACCGGAGTATCCGTCGCTCGGCATGGGCGAGTGCACCTTCGGACCGACCGCCGCGGCGATCGGCAACGCGGTGGCGCATGGATTGGGCACGCGCATTCGAGCAATGCCGCTGACGCGCGAGCGCATCATGGAGGCGCTTCTGCCGGGCTGAGCCGCCGGCACACGAGGAAGATTTCCTGCACGGCGTTGGTCTCGACCAGTCCGTCGTGAAGTGCGAGCGCCTTCTGGCGCCGCAGTGCGAGCGGGAAGAGTAGCCGGTTGTACCACTTCATCGCGTGCGCGGGGCGATGGGCGAGGAACCACATCCCGAGCGCCAACAGGCGCGGCGATCGCGGCCGCATGCCGAAGGGCGCGCTGCGCTCCACCGTGAACCCGTGCTCGGCGAGGGCGGCCACCAGTTGCGCGGGATCATAGCGCCGGCCGTGGCCGACGACCTCGTCGAAGGTGGACCACGCCGAGCGATGCAGGGGTACGGAGAGCAGCAGGATTGCGCCTGGCCGCGCGACCCGCGCCAGCTCCGCCAGGGCCGCCGCGTCGTCCTCGACGTGTTCCACCACGTCTAGTGCGCAGAGCAGGCCGAAATGCCGGTCGGGCAACGGCAGCGCCGAAGCGGTGCCGCAAGCCGTGACGCCGCCCCGTTCATGCAGGCGGGTCAGGGCCGGCACGCTGATATCGAGGAAATGCGTCCCCTGGATCGGCAGGCGGGGACGGAGCCCAGGCGCCACCTCTAGCCGGGTCGGCGCTGTGCTCAGCAGCGAACGAACCAGTGGCCAGGTGGAGAAGCGGTCCGGCCGGGCCAGGTTCGCACTGCTCCACAACCGATCGTAGAATCGCCGGTTGACCGCAAGCAGGTCCGCTCGCCGCTCCACAACTTGCTGGTTCATTCAGGTCTAGCCGTTGCCGGTGCCCATTCATCCATTATACAAGGGGTCATGCTAATCCTCCCAGAGACCCGAGCCGTATTGTCAGAGTGCCGATGACCGCGAGCGCCACAGGAACCCTGGAGCCCGAGATCGCGCGGCTCATCATCGAGTCGCTCCATCTTGAGATCACCGAGGATGAGATCGATCCGGAAGCCCCTCTGTTCGGGGAGGGGCTGGGCCTCGATTCGATCGATGCCCTGGAGCTCGCCTTGTCGATCTCGCGTAATTACGGGCTGGAGTTGAAGTCGGACGACGAGCGGAATCACCGGATCTTCGCCTCCTTGCGCGATCTCGCTCGTCACATCGAAGAATTTCGCACAAAGTAGACGCTCCGCCCGGCGATACCGCGTTAGGCTCGGATGTCTATTCGTCGCCCAGAATTGCACCGTGGCGCGTCACGCCGGCGCACATCGCCCTGCGTGATGTGCGACCCCCTCATCCCGCTGATCGGCCGCGCCCCGCACGATGTCGTGTTTCGCCGGCCGGGTGGGAGTACGACCGCGGCCGCGTTCCTAGCCGACGCACAGCATCTCGCGGCTGGGCTCCCGGATGCGAGCCACGTCGTCAATCTGTGCCAGGACCGCTACTGCTTTGCAGTGGCTTTCGCCGCCGCGCTGCTGCGTGGCCAGGTGAGCCTTCTGTCGAGTGACCGTTCGACCGAGCGGTTGCGCGGCATGGCCGGGGCATATCCGGGGCTGTACGCGCTCGCCGATGAGCCGGGGTTCGAGGCGAGCCTGCCGGTCCATCCAGTTGCAGCCGACGCATCGGCTCGGCCACGCTTCGCGCCGGACAATCTCTCAATCCGCGCGACACAGCTGGCGGCCATCGTGTTCACTTCGGGCAGCACGGGCGAGCCGGTCGCTCATCGCAAGCTGTGGGGTGCGCTAGCCGCTCGGAGCCGCGACGCCGGACGGCGGTTCCGGATGAGCGCCGGGCAGCCGGTCTCGATCGTCGGCACTGTTCCTGCGCAACACATGTATGGATTCGAGACCACCGTGCTATTGCCGCTGCACGCGCCGGCTTCGAGCTGGTGCGGCCCGGCGTTCTTCCCCCGCGACGTCCGCGCGGCTCTGGAGATGTTGCCGGAGCGGCGAGTCCTCGTAACGACGCCGCTGCAGATCCGCGCCCTACTGCAGGCCGAATCGGAGCTGCCCGCGCTGGATCGGGTGATCTCCGCCACAGCGCCGCTCTACGCGGAGCTCGCGGCGGAGGCCGAGCGGCGATGGCAGACCGAGGTGCACGAAATCTTCGGCGCAACCGAGGTCGGCTCAATCGCCAGCCGACGCACGATCGCCAGCGAGGTCTGGACCACCTATCCGCGTGTCCGCCTGCACGCCAGTCGGACCAGAACCGGCGAGGAGGACGTCCTCGTGGCGGGGCCGTTCTCCGAGTTGTACCCGCTGAGCGATCTCGTGGAGCGGTTGGATGGGACGCGGTTCCGGCTGCTGGGGCGGCGGACCGACGTGGTGAAGCTCGGTGGGCGGCGCACGTCGCTGGCCGCCTTGAACCATATCCTGACCAGCGTCGAGGGGGTGTCGGATGGAATTTTCGTCGCTCCCGACGACCTCGACGAGCGTCCAACTGCGCGACTTCTCGCCTTCGTGGTGGCCCCCGAGCTTAGCGCCGAGGCGGTGATGGCGGCCCTGCGCGGGCGCGTGGACCCCGTGTTCCTGCCGCGTCGCGTCGTCCGGGTGGACGTGCTCCCTCGCAATCCGACCGGCAAGCTACCCGAGCAGGCACTGGCTGTCTTGCGGGCGCGGGTCGGAGAGGGCTGAGCCCATGCCCGCGCGGCGTTTCGCCATCCCGTTGAACCATCCGTCCTTGGCCGGTCATTTTCCCGGGTGCCCGGTTGTGCCCGGCGTGGTCCTGCTCGACGAGGTGTTATCGCGGCTCTCCTGCACACAAGCCGGACCTGTTCGTCTGATCTCTGTGAAGTTCACCGCGCCTGTCCTGCCGGGGCAGGAGGTCGCCGTCGAATGGTCCGAACTACCCGACGGACGGATCAGTTTCACCTGCCGCGTGGCCGAGCAAGGCGTCCTACGGGGAAGGGCGCTCCTGCCCAGACCGCCGTGACAACCGAACAAGGATGGACACGCGAGAAGGAGCACGGCAGCCCGAGGCTGGTGCGGCTCATCATCTGGCTGACCCTGCGTCTCGGCTGGCCGGTGGGCCAAGCTTTGCTCGTGCCGATCACCGCTTATTTCTTTGTCACGCTTTCGCACGCCCGGACCTGGTCGCGGCACTATCTTGGCCGCGTGCTGGGGCGGCGGCCCACTGTCGGGGACGTGTGGCGGCACTTCTTCACCTTTGCCTGCGTGACCCTCGACCGCATCTGCTTCCTGGCGAACCGGACCGAACGGTTCTGCATCGCGGTGCATGGGCTGCACAGCCTGGAGGCGGCCCTGGCCCCGGGCCGGGGATGCATCCTGCTCGGCTCGCATCTCGGCAGCTTCGAGGTGTTGCGCGCCTTCGGGCGCCGTTCTCCGGTGCCGGTCAGGCCGTTGATGTACCGCGGCACGACGGCGGCCCTCAGCACCTTCATGGAGGCACTGGACCCGGCGATCCGCCAGGACGTTATCGAGATTGGCACGCCGATTACGATGTTGCGGGTTCGCGAGAGCCTGGCACGCGGGGAGATCGTCGGCATTCTCGCAGATCGGGCGCCTCCGGGCGCGCAGCGGTTTGCATCGGCGGAGTTCCTGGGCTTGCCCGCTCGCTTTCCCACCGGGCCGTTGGCGCTGGCCGCGGCGTTGCAGGTTCCGGTGGTGCTGTTCTTCGGTCTGCGCCGAGGGCCGCGCGACTATCAGGTCATCATCGAGCCCTTCGCGGACAGGATCGTACCCGATCCGGGACCGCGCATGGCGGCGCTGCGACGTTGGACCGAGCGATACGCAGCGCGGCTTGCCGAGCATTGCCGAAAATATCCATATAACTGGTTCAACTTCTATGATTTCTGGGAACAACAGCGGGATGTGGCAGCGACGACGGATCCTGCTGATGCTTTTTTCATTGGCGAGCGTCCCAGCCGCCGCCCAGTCGCTGCCACCCCCACCGATTGACGCGCTGATGAGTCGGCTCGCGGCGGTGCGCGCCAGCCGCGCCAACTTCACCGAGGAAAAGACCATCGCCGCGCTCACCGAACCGGTGCATAGCGAGGGCTCGCTGGTCTATCGCCGGCCGGACCATCTGGAGAAGATCACCACCAGCCCAAACCGGGAAAGCCTGATGGTCGACGGCGACCGGCTCTCGATCGTCGCCGACGACCAGCAGCCCCGAATTATCGAACTCGATAGCGAGCCCTCGCTGCGCGCCCTGGTCGATGCTGTGCGCGGCACGCTCTCCGGCGATCTCGCTGCGCTCCGGCGATCCTATGACGTCGCGATGCAGGGCCCGCTCACCGCGTGGCACCTGATCCTCACGCCGCGGGAGCAATCGCTCAAGCGACTGCTCCGGCAGGTCACGGTGG
>JAFKFI010000062.1 GCA_017307285.1 Alphaproteobacteria bacterium
ACCACGGCATCCAGCATGGAGAGGCGCACGTGCTGGCCCTCGCCGGTGCGCTCGCGGGCCAGCAGGGCGGCCGTGATGGCCTGCGCGGCGGTGATCGCGGTCAGCTTGTCGGGCACGATGGTCCGCACCAGCCGAGGCCGCGCCTGGTCGGAGCCGCCCTGGATCGACGCCAGCCCCGACACCGCCTGCACCAGCGGATCGTAGACCGGCTTGCTCGCATAGGGCCCGTGCTCGCCAAAGCCGCTGATCGAGACGTAGACGATCCTGGGCGCGACGGCCCGCACGGCGGCCTCGCCGATGCCCATGCGCTCGACCACGCCGGGGCGGAAATTCTGGATGAACACGTCCGCCCCGGCGGCGAGCCGCAGCAAGGCCTCGAGCCCGGCGGGGGTCTTGAGGTCGAGCGCCACCGACCGCTTGTTGCGGTTGTTGTTGAGGAACGAGGCGGAGAACCCGGCCCGCCGGTTGGCCCCCGCCCGCGTGTGGTCGCCGCCGCGCGGCGGCTCGACCTTGATGACGTCGGCGCCTTGGTCGCCGAGCAGCATGGTGGCGAGCGGCCCCGAGATCATCGAGGTGAGATCGACGATCCGGTAGCCGTGCAGAGGACCGGGCATGTCAGGCACCTTCCGGGCGGGCGTGGGAACTTCCGCCTAGCCTGTGCCGTGACGCGCCCGCTGGCAACCGCCCGCTATTGCGGCGTCTGGCGGCGGCGGAGGCCGGCGAGACCGAGTACCCCGGCTCCGAGCACCGCCGCCGAGGCCGGCTCCGGCAAAGGCTGCGGGACGAATGCCGAGCCGTTCAGGTCGGCGTCGGTGAAGCCGAACACATAGAACTGGTTCGGCCCGGCGCTGTCCGGCACGAAGTCGTTGTCGCTCGCGACCCAGAGCGTGTGCTGCGTCACGCCGTTCAGGTCGATATCCTGGCCGAGCGCCAAGCCCTCGATCTTCGCCGGGATTTGGCTGCTGGCGATGCCGTTCTGGTTGAGCACGTCGGCCACATCGAGGAACACCGACTTGTTCACCGCGTGGGTGGCCGCCTGCGTCCCGTCCATGTTGGCGATGTCGACGGCGCCCGCGAGATCGATCTTGAACACCTGCTTCGATTTCGCGTTGCTGCCGTCGCCGAGGCCCTTGCCGTCACGCTCGTCGACCAGGAACTCGTGATCATTCAACGCCACGATGTCGCTGACGCCCGAGCCGCTGGTCAGCAGATAGCCGTATTCGTGCGTGGCCCCGGTCGCGATATCGACCGTGACGATCCGCAGTAGCTTCTCCGCCGCGCCGCCGAGTGCCGCGTCCTGGATCAGCGCGGCCTGCATGATGCCGACCAGCGTCTTGCCGTCCGGCGTGATCGCCAGTCCCTCCATGCCCTTGTTGGCGGTGCGCCCGCTGGCGTTCCCGCCGATCTCGGTCGCACCCACCGGGCTCGGCTTCGCCACGTCGAGATTGGCCGGCAGAGTGAAGCTGCGCAGGCGCTCGCCAGTGGCGCGATCGAATTCGTAGATGTAGGGGCCGTATTCGTCGGACACGTAGACCCGGTTGCCGCCATTCGAGACGCGGACGGACTCGGGATCGAGCCGCGCGTTGCTCGGGTTGCCAGAGGTCTTCGCGGGGTCGAAATTGTCCGAGCGGCCAGTGAAGTAGAATCGTTGCGGCGTGTTCGCCGCCGGCGCGCCGGAGCCGAGCGGATTGCCGTGGATGTCCGTGCCGAGCCCCGCGCCGCTGCCATAGGCCAGCGGAGTGCCGCTCCACAACAGCGTGGTGTCGGCCAATGTCGGCGTCATCGTGAAAGGTGTGGACGCCCCCGGCGCATTGGGCGCCAGGTCCATCGTCACGGTCTGGAAGCGGGCGATGTAGGACACGGTGTCGTCCACCGCGCTGTTGTATGGCGTGGCATTGGGGCCGCGATCGGGTAGGGCGAGGAACGTGTTGCCGCCTGCCCAGGCAAGGCCCGAACCGATGCCGCCCAGCACATTGGCGGGCAGACCGTTCTCCAGCGTGCCTTGGAGGCCCGAGAGATCGGTATAGAGGCCAGCGCTAGAACTGGTGAGCGTGCCGTCGGCGAGCAACGTCACCGCCGCATTGGCCTGGGACGTGGCAAGCATACCGAGGCAGGCAAACAGGGCCACGTAGTTGGGTCTTGATGTCACGATGCTTCTAGCTCCGGAATTGTAATGGTCTTGCTAATCCCGGCATCAAGTCGCCGCCCGCCCGCTGCCATGATGAATTTGTGTCAATTCGCGATGTGGCTGGAACCGCGGGAATCGCGTTAGGCTGGATCGGACGAGTGGAAGGAACGCCATATCGACACCGCCGCACGGCGCCGCAGGGAGGCCGATACGGCGGCCGACGCGACCGCTCCGCTGATCGGCGATCGCTTGATCGCGCGGGTTGCGGGTGCCGCGCCGGTCGCGGGCAATGCCGTGCGGCTGCTCCGCGATGCCGCCGAGAACTATCCCGCCTGGCTCGACGCCATCGCCGCCGCGCGACAGTCCGTGCGGTTCGAGAACTACATCTTTCGCGCTGACGCCGCCGGCCAGCCCTTCGCGGATGCGCTGATCGCCAAGGCGCGAGAGGGTGTCGCGGTTTATCTGCTGTATGATTGGTTCGGCACGTTCGGCAGCGCGTCGTCGGCGTTCTGGCGCCGCTTGCGCGACGCCGGCGTGCAGGTACGCTGCTTCAACCCACCGAGGATTTCGAGCCCGTTCGGCTGGCTCGGCCGCAACCATCGCAAATCGCTGACTGTCGATGGCGAGATCGGCTTCGTCTCCGGCCTCTGCGTGGGTGCCGCGTGGCTCGGCAACCCGGCCGCCGGCATCGCGCCGTGGCGCGACACGGGGGTGGAGCTGCGCGGCCCGGCCGTCGCCAATCTCGAGGCCGCGTTTGCCGAAACCTGGGCGCTCTCCGGGCCGCCGCTCGATGCCGCCGGCGACCGGCACGCGCCTGATCTCGCCATCGACGGCGGCGTGCCCGTCAGCGTCATCGCTAGCCAGCCGAACACGATGGGCCTCTACCGGCTGGACCAGCTGGTGGCGACCGAGGCGCGGCGCACGCTCTGGCTGACCGACGCCTATTTCGTCGGCACCACCGCCTACGTCCGCACCCTGATCGACGCCGCGCATGACGGGGTGGATGTGCGCTTGCTGGTGCCCGGCGCGAGCGATCTGCCGGTGGCCAAGGCGCTGTCCCGCGCCGGCTACCGGCCGCTGCTCGAGGCGGGCATCCGGGTGTTCGAGTGGAACGGCCCGATGCTGCACGCCAAGACGGCTGTGGCGGACGGCAGCTGGGCACGCATCGGCTCCAGCAACCTCAACCTGGCGAGCTGGGTAGGCAACTGGGAGCTCGATATCTCCGTGGAAGACACGGAATTCGCCGGGCAGATGGAGGCGATGTTCCGCGCCGATCTCACCAACGCAACCGAGATCGTGCTCGATCTCGGCACAGTCCATGCCGCGCCGCAATCTCTCGCGCCGCACCCGGCGCGGCGCGGCAGTCCGGGGCGGATCGCCGCCGGGGCGCTCGGCATCGGCAGCACGGTTGGCGCCGCCATCACCAATCGCCGTGCCCTTGGGCCGGCGGAAGCACGGGTGATGGCCGCGGCTGGGGCAGTGTTCCTGATCATCGCGGCCGTGGCGATGCTGCTGCCCCGCCTGATCACGGTGCCCCTCGCCCTGGTCACTCTATGGATCGCCGCCACGCTGCTGGTCCGCGCATGGCAGCTTCGCATTAAGGGGCGATAAAGCTTTATAGAGATACCTGTCCGTGCTCTGTTATCAAATCCATATGGTCCCCCAGGCGTTCATGCCTCGGTCCGAGCCACAATCGGAGTTCCACAGACCTTTTCCCATGATGAAGATCATTAGCTGGAACCTTTTGCGCCTGACGGGCGCCTCCGTGGACGACATCGTCGATCTGATCCGCCGGGAACAACCCGACCTTCTGCTGATGCAGGAGGCGACCGAGGCCATCCACCGCCTGCCGGGCCGAATCGGTGGCTTCTACGCCGCCTCCCCGCTGGTGGGCCGGATTCATGGCCTGGCGATGTGGAGCCCGGAGCCGCCGCCCCACCCTGTCCGCACCATTCCCATTCCCTCCGGCGCCCTGTTCGACCGGGTGAGCCAGATCGTCGATCTCGGCGAGTTCGCGATCGCCAACGCCCATTTGTCGCACGGCCAGGTGCTGAACCGTCGCCAGCTGCGGCGCATCGCCCGTGCCCTGCCGCCGCGGGGCGCCGTGATCGGCGATTTCAACCTCGTCGGCCCTTGCCTGCTGCCCGGCTTCCGCGACGTCGGCCCTCGCCAGCATACCCATATTGCGGGCGAGATCGTGCCTTTGCGGATCGATCGCTGCTTGGTGCGAGGGCTCCGCTGCACGGCTTCCCAGGCGCTGCCGCGCTCCTCCTCGGACCACCGGCCGATCCTGGTTCGCCTGGAAGCCGGCAGCGAGCAGCTGCGGGCGGCGGCTTGAACGCGGTGGCGGACTGAAGTCCGCCCTACGCCGCGGCGTGTAGGGCGGACTTCAGTCCGCCATCACCGCGCGGGTGTCCCGACTACCTTGCGATCGAGCAGCGAAGAGATTGCCGCCTGGTCATAGCCGTGCTCGGCCAGAATTTCCACGGTGTGCTCGCCGACGCGCGGTGCGTGCGCCCGCTTGGTGCCGTTCTCGAAATTCGGCAGGCCGGGGATGTTGGGGATCGGCACCGGCTCGGGCACGCCGGGCTGATCCAGCCAGGAGATGATGCCGGCGGCGCGCACCTGCTCCTCCTGCAGGAACTCGCTGTATGTATTCACCTGCCCGTTCATGATCCCGCGGGCGGTCAGACGCTCGGCGAACCACGCGGTCGGCTTGGCGGCGAAGACGGGCCGTAGCAGCTCGTAGAGTTCGTCGAGATTCTCGCCACGCGTCTTGTGGGTGTTGTAACGGGGGTTGTCGAGCAGGTCCGGCCGCTCGATCGCCTCGCAGAAGGGCGGCCAGTCGGTGGGGCGTACCATCGTGACGTTGAGCTGCCCGTCCGCCGTGTCGTACACGGCACTCGGCATGCTGGTGCGCTGTGCCGCGTTGTGCTCGAGATACTGGGCGATCATGCGGATCACCGACAGCATCGCGCCGCCATGCATAAGGCTGAATTCGATGAAGCGGCCGCGCGGCTGCCGCTGCTCGCGGCGGACGTAGAGCGAGGTCGCGATCGCCTGGAAGCCGACTAGGCCGCTATACATGTCGATCAGCGAGATGGCGATGCGGTGCGGATGGTTGTCCCGCTCGCCGCGGTTCTCGTTGACGATGCCGGTGAAGGCCTGCAGCACCGGGTCCATCGCCGGCCGCGCCGCCAGCGGCCCGGTCTGGCCGAAGCCCGAGATGGAATAATAGATGATCTGCGGCTCCCGCGCGCTCACCGCCTCGTAGCCGAAGCCGTAGCGGGCGATGGTGCCGGGCCGGAAGCCCTCGATGAACACGTCGGCGCCCCGGATCAGCCGCCAGAGGATTTCCTTACCCTCCTCGGTCTTGAGGTCGACCGCGATGCTGCGCTTGCCGAGCGTGCCGACGATAGAGAAGGCCGAATGGTCTTCGTACTGCTTCCCGAGAATGCGCGACCAGTCGCCACCATTGTGCGGCGTCTCGACCTTGATGACGTCGGCGCCGTGCTGGGCGAGCATCATGGCGCAGGACGGCCCCGCGATCCCGCCGCTGAGATCGATCACTTTCATCCCGGCAAAGGCCGCGTTGTAGTCCAGGGTCATTCTCTGCTTCCGTTCGCTGTCACGGGGCTGGGGTTTTGAATGCGTAGAGTTCCGCTTGGCCGGGGAACCGCCCAGCCCGCACGTCCGCGGCATAGGCCTCCGCGGCGTTGCTGATCAGCGCGCGCATGTCGCCGTAGCGGCGGACGAATTTCGGGGTCCACTCGAACAGGCCGAGCATGTCGTCGATCACGAGGATCTGCCCGTCGCAGCGCGGCGAGGCGCCGATGCCGATGGTCGGCGCGCTGACCGCCTCGGTGATCTCGTCCGCCAGCGACGCGGCGACACCTTCGACGACGATGGCGAACGCGCCGGCCTCGTCCGCCGCCCGGGCGTCGGCGAGCACCCTCTGGCGCTCAGCGTCGGTGCGGCCCTTGGCCTTGAACCCGCCATCGACATTGGCCGCCTGGGGCCGCAGCCCGACATGGCTGATCACCGGAATGCCGCGGCCGACCAGGAAGGCGGTGGTCTCGGCCGCACCCGCGCAGGCCTCGACCTTCACCGCCTGGCAGCCAGTCTCCTGCATGACACGCACGGCCGCCCGGTAGGCCGTCGCCGGGTCGGACTCGTAGGTGCCGAACGGCAGGTCCACCACGACCAGCGCCCGCGACGAGCCGCGCATCACCGCCCGGCCGTGCAGGATCATCATATCCAAGGTGACGCCGACCGTGCTCGGCAGGCCGTGCACCACCATGCCGAGCGAATCGCCCACCAGCAGCAAGTCCGCGTGCGGATCGAGCAGGGCCGCCATCGGCGCGGTATAGGCGGTCAGGCAGACGAGCTTCTCGCCCCCCTTACGCCCCCGGATCTGCGGCGCCGTGATCCGGGAGGCCGCGACGTGCTTCGACATACATAACTTCCGTGTCGGCTCGACGGGTTCGACCGCCGGGCAGCCGGTGGTTGCCTTACTACAGGGTAGCCCACCATGCGTCGGAATCACCGGATCGGCAAGCTGCGGCTCCTAGCGCAAATGGAAGCGCAGCGGGACGACGAGCTCCAGGGTCTCGCGCCCGATCTCAGGGGGCGGGGCTGGCAGGGGCTGCGCACGCTGGATCAGCGCCAGGGCTTCCTGGTCCAGCAGCTGGTGGCCCGATCCGCGCTCCAGTGCGAAGCGCAGCACCATCCCTGCCCGGTTCAAGGTGAAGCGAAGATAGGCCACGCCCTGCTCGCGCCGGCGCTGGGCCTCGGCGGGATAGCGCTTGAAGCGGTTGAGATGCGCGATCAGCCGGCCTTGCCAGGAGGTCGTCGCGGCGGCGACTGCTGCCGGAGAGGGTGTGGGCGGAGCGGGGTGCGCCGCGGCGGCGGGCGGCGGATGCACGGGAGCCTCGATGGCCGGCTCCGCTTTGGGCTGAACCCGCGCTGGACGGGCCTTGGGTGGCGGCGGACGCCGCTTTTCCACCTTCGGCGGTGGCGGGGGCGGCGGGGGTAGCGCGACCTCCGCCTGTGGGACCATCGGGAGTTCCTGCGCCGGAACCGGCTCCGGAATCGGCGGCTCGGGCTCGGGCGGCGGCGGCTCGATCGGCGGCGGGGCGGGTTCGGGTTCCGCCACTGGGGGCGGCGGTTGCTGCTCGACCACCGGCGGCGCGGGCGTCGGTTCCGCGACGGGGGGCGTCGGCGCAGGCTGCGGTTCGGCGGCTTGCGGCTCTGGCGCCGGCGCGGGTTCGAGGTCGATCATCAGCGCGGGCGCGGCGACGGGAACCTCGATTGGCGGCCGGGCGATCAGCCACAGCACGGCACCGGCATGCAGCACGAGGACGAAGGCCAGGCCTGCCCCCCAACGCAGCGCATCCCGACCGGAGCCGCCGGGCGCGGCGGCGAGCGACGCGCTCACTTGGGCTCCTCGTGCTCCATGCCGACCAGAGCAACCTTCAGATAGCCGGCGTCGCGCAGCGCGTTCATCGCATTCATCAGCTCGCCATAGGGGACCGCGCGGTCCGCGCGCAGGAACACGCGCTGCGTCTTGTCGCCTGTGGTCGCGGCGTCCAGCGCCGCCCCGAGCGCCTCGCGCGCCACCGGCGTCTCGCCCAGCAGGAGCGACAGGTCGGGCCGCAAGGTGAGGAACAGCGGCCGGTCGGGCCGGGGCTGCGGGGTCGCGGTGGAAGCCGGCAGGTCGACCGGCACATCGACCGTCGCCAGCGGGGCGGCCACCATGAAAATGATGAGCAGAACCAGGATCACGTCGATGAACGGCGTCACGTTGATCTCGTGCGTCTCCGCGAGATCGTCCGTGGCCTGCTGGAAACGAACGGCCATCGCCTCACTCCGCCGCGCTGTGCAGGCGGACCGGACCGATCGCTGCTGGCTTCCGCTCGACGAGGCGGCGGTCCAGATCGCGGCCGGCCAAGGCGAGGATCGCGGCGCAGAGATCGGCCAGCTGGGCGCGATAGCCGCCGATCGCGCGGGCGAAGATATTGTAGATCACCACGGCCGGGATCGCGGCGAACAGGCCAAAGGCGGTCGCCAGCAAGGCTTCGGCGATGCCCGGCGCCACCACGGCGAGGTTGGTCGTCTGCGCCTGGGAAATCCCAACGAAGCTGTTCATGATGCCCCACACGGTGCCGGACAGGCCGATGAACGGCGCCGTCGCGCCGATGCTGGCCAGCACGCCGGTCCCGCGCGTCATCCGCCGTCCGAGGGCGGCCTCGGCCCGCTGCAAACGGACGGCGATCCGCTCCTTGACGCCCTCGGCGGGAAGCCCCTGGGATGCCGCCATCTCGGCCCGCGTCGTGGCGACGAAGCCGCCGGGGGTGCCGGTCAGTTCCAGCGTGTCGAGCGACCGTGTTGCCTCGGTGGACGCGACCGCGACCCTCAGCGCGCGTCGGGCGGCGATGAGTTCGATCGCCTTGACGAGCAGGATCGTCCAGGTCGCGACCGACGCCAGCAAGAGGCCCACCATCACCGCTTTCACCACGATGTCGGCGGACTGGAACATGCCCCAGGGCGTGAGGTCGGTCGGTGGCAGTTGGGCGAGGATTGGCATTGCGGGGTCGGTCTCCAATGGGTCGGGTCTAGGCGCCGGAATTCACCGCCGCCGTACGGGCATGGGCGATCCGGCGCCGGTTGCGGCGGCGGAGCAGCCACATCCACCAGCCGGTGACGGCGAACAGCGGAACCGCGATCCCAGCCGCCACCGTCATGGCCCGCCACACCGGGCCGAGGCCGACAGCTTGGTGCAGATCGTGCGTCCAGCGCAGCACGCGCTCGCCGACCGACTGCGTGTTGGGGGATTGCAGCTGCACGACGCGCGCCGCCCAGGGATCGACCGCTACTGTTGCCAGTGAGACGACCCCCTCCGTATTTGGCGGACCGAGCAAGACGCGGATTGCCTCGGCCGGCCGCGCCGGCAGCAAGATGCCGCGCAACCGCACACCGGGGACGGCTTCGAGTGCCACGGAAACCGCCTTGTCGAGATCGGGCGGCACGGCAGGATCGCTCGGGCGCGTGACTTGCATTGGCAGACTCGGTGCGATCCCAAGCGCGGTGCGGGTGGTCTGCGGAAAAGCGAGTGCCGCGCCGGTGGCGGCGGAGACGAGCAGCATGAGCGCGGTCCACCCACCCGCCGCGCCGTGCAAACGGCGCTGGAAGCGCCAGCCGCGCGCCGCGCACTCGATGCTGAACGCGGCACGCCATTGGCCCGGTCGCGGCCACCAGACGACGACGCCGAGAACCGCGACCGCCAGCAGACCGAGCCCGATCCAGCCGTTGATCTGCCGCCCGCCCCGATCCTCGAGGAGAAAGCTGGTGTGCAGCCGACGCACCCAGCCGAGCAGCCCCGCATTCGCCGGCTCCGTCGAGAGTACCGCCAGCGTCGTCGGCTCGATGCGCAGCGCGACACCCGCGCCGCGCGCCGGGCCGGAACGCGGAACGAGGATGACGGTTGCGGGCGTGTTGCCCTCCGGCGGGATGTATCGGCCGGGCCGCATCCCCTCGGGCGACGCCGCGTGCGCGGCAGCAACGATGCGGTTGATCGAATGGAGGGGAGTGTTCGTTGCCGGATCGGCCGATGGCGAGAATGCCGGCACGAACACCGGCACGAGGGCAAGGATCGCGCCCGTCAGCCCTTGCACCACAACGGGTGCTGCCAGCAACAACCCGAGCCAGCGATGCAGGGTTCGCATGCGGCGCATCAGGTGTCCGCCCATCGGCGGAGCAGGTTGTGGTACACGCCGGTGAGCTGAACGAGCGCAGGGTCGCCGGGGGCGGCGGTCGTGAGACGTTGGATGGCAGTGTCGAGGTCGAACAGCAGGGTCCGCTGCGCGTCGTCGCGCACCATGCTCTGGATCCAGAAGAAGCCGCCGATGCGCTCGCCACGCGTGACCGGCCGCACATCGTGCAGGCTGCTCGCCGGATACAGCACCATGCTGCCCGCGGGCAGCTTCACAGCATGCGCGCCGTAGGAATCCTCGACCATCAGCTCGCCGCCGTCGTATTCGTCGGGCTCGCTGAGGAACAGCGTCGCCGAGAGATCGGTGCGCACGCGATGCGGCGTTCCCGGCACTTGGCGGATCGCAGTGTCGATATGCGTGCCGAAGGACTGGCCGCCGCTGTAGCGATTGAACAGGGGCGGAAACACCTTCAGCGGCAGCGCGGCGGAAATGAACAGCGGCGTGCGTTCGAGCCGCGCCAGGATATCATCGCCGAGCGCCCGCGCCGTCGGATGCCCCTCCGGCACCTGCGCGTTGCGCTTCACCTTCGCCGCTTGCGGGCCGGCGGTGACGCGACCGTCCACCCACTCCGCCTCCGCCAGCGCTTGGCGTGCCAACACGACCTCGTCTCTGGAGAGGATATCGGGAATTTCGAGCAACATCGCTGCTAAAGCTTGAAATTTGCCGAGAACAGCACCGCGCGCCCAGCGCCGGGGACGACATGCGACGGATGCAGCAGGTCGTAGAATTTCTGGTCGGTGAGATTGTAGCCGTTCACCTGCAGATCCACGCCTGGCGCGATCGGGTAGCTCGCCATCGCCTGCAGCGTGTAGTAGCCGGGCGCCCGCTCGATCTGGCCGGTCGTGCTGTTCGGCGAGGAGCTGGCAATGCGGCTCGAAACGAAGTTGATTCCGCCGCCGATCTGGAGGCCATGCCAGGGCAACTGGTACGTCGTCCAAACGCTCAGCGTGTGCATCGGCGTGTTGGCCAGCGGCTCGCCGAGCGTGGCGACCGCGGCGGAGGTGGACGAGGTGACTTGGCTATCGAGATAGGCATATCCGGCGAAGATCTGCCATGCCTCAGTGATGTTGCCATTGGCTCCCAGCTCGAAGCCCCTCACCCGCTGGCTGCCGGCCAGGATGTTGAATGCCGAATTGTTCGGGTCTGGCACACGCGCGTTCTGCTTGGTGATCTGGAACAGCGCGCCGTTGAGCGTCAGTCGGTTGTCGAGCACATCCCATTTGGTGCCGACCTCGTAGGTTTCGTTCTCCTCGGGTGCGAGATCGGCGGAAGACGTCGCCAACGAAAGGGATTCGGCCGATGGGTTGAACGAAGTGCCGTAGGCGAAATACACACTCCCGTTCGGCAGCGGCTTGTAGACGAGTGCGGCGCGCCAGCTCGGCATGCTGTCGGTGCGACTGAGGCTGGTCAGAGTCGTCGTCGAGAGCTGGCTGTACGAGGTCTGAAACCGGTCCCAGCGCACGCCGCCGAGGAGTTCCCAGTGTTCGCCGAGCTTGATCGTGTCCGTGATATAGGCGGCGAGCGTGCTGGAGGTCGTATCGACGCTGGTGTTGAATCGTGCGGCGCTCAGGAAGGGCATGCTGGAGTCGGGGTAGAGCAGGTTCGTTCGTGGTACATTGGCGTAGGTGAAGCGGGTGGGCGACGAGGTTTCCTGGCCGAACTCCAAACCAGCCACCATCGCGTGCTCGAGCGGCCCGGTACGGAATCGGGCGATGACTTCCGCCTGGTTCTGCAGGAACGTCTCCTCGCTCTGAACCGCGATCATGTTGCGGTTGACGCTGAGCAGGGCCGCCGGCGTGATTTGGGTCAGCGGCACCGGATTGAGATAGACCACCTGCGGCTCGGTGATCCGCCCGGAGCGGCCGTAGCTGCCATACCGGAACTGATCTCGCACCGTGACGCTGTCGGTGATGTCATGCTCGAGGCGCGCGGTTCCAATGTCGACATTGGTGCGCAAGTAATCGCTATTGGCGAAACCGTAGAAGTTGCTGGTCGGAACGGGTGCCGGCGAGCCGAATAGCCACGGCACGCCGTAATCGGGAATGTTGTCCTCCTGCTGGTGCAGGTAGCTCAAGGTCAGCCGCGTGCTGGTGCCTAGGCCGAAGGAGATCGAGGGTGCGACGCCGAAACGGCGGAATTCGGCGACGTCCCGCCCTGCCGTACCGTTGAGGTCGCCCATTAGGTTGAGCCGTACGGCGGCACCGTCCAATCCGTCGATTGACCGATTGATGTCGGAGGTGAAGCGCTTCGTTCCGTCCGTGCCGAATCCGATCCACCCGGAGGTGATCGGGGCGAGTTGCGGCTGCTTGCTCACCTGGTTGACGGTGCCGCCCGTCGATCCGCGGCCGAACAGGACCGAGGACGGCCCTTTAAGCACCTCGACCTCCTGCAGATTGAATGGGTCTCGATAGTAGCTGCCGAAATCGCGCATTCCGTCGAGATAGAAGTCGTTGCGAGCGCTAAAGCCGCGGATCGTCAAATTGTCGCCCTGCGCGCCCGCCTCGCCGGCGCCGAGGCTGATGCCCGGCACGTTGCGCAGCGCGTCGCGCATATTCGTGACGCCCTGATCCTGCATGAGCTGTTGCGGGATGACGCTGATCGATTGCGGCGTGTCGAGCAGCGGCTGGGTCAGCTTCGAGAGCGAGGGGAGACTGGTCTGGTAGCCTGCCTGGTTCCCCTCGACGGAGACCTGCGGCAGTTGGATCGCCGCCGCATCGGCCGGAGGCGGCGTTTGCGCGTCGGCGCGGCGGACAATTCCTTCGCCCATCAAAACGCTAAGCGCTGTGCCAGCCACCATGCGCAGAGAGCTGATGTGCGAGACGCGAGATCGGCGATGATGCGGCAACATTGTCTTCTTGCGAGTGATTGTGAGAATCGTTCGCATCTCATAGGGTCCGAGCGGGCGACTGGCAAGGGGCGACCCCGGACCTGTGGCCGCTGCTCGGGTCGGATTTGATGCAAGACCCCGCTTGGCAGGAGCCCGAGGGCGTGCCAGTGGTGGCGCAGGCCAAGTTACGAACTGTATCGAAGAAGGGGACGGACAACGATGCTCGCCGCGCGGAAGGGGGCGCCGCCCGCAAGGGTATGGGCGCCTGTAGGGCTGGCACTTGCCGCCTGTTTGGCGGTCGGGACGGCTCGTGCCGCCGATCGGGCATTCAACACCGAAGGCTCGATCGTGTTCTACGACGCGGCGGGGAACGAAACGCTGGACCCCGCGCATCCGCAGACGTCCAGCAGCTTCTCCCAGGAAGTGCCGATGGCGGTGTACGACACGCTGGTCCGGCTGAACGCGATCGGCGAACTCAAGCCAGGGCTCGCGCAATCCTGGAGCTACAATGCCGACCTGACGGAATTCACGCTGAAGTTGCGTCCGAATGTGTCGTTTCACGATGGAACGAAACTCACGGCCGATGTCGTCAAGCGCAATTTCGAGCGGGATATCGCCCTCGGCTCACGTGCCAGCGCGCCGATGGTGGACAGCTTCCGCTCGGTCGCCGCGATCGAGACCGTCGGCGACGATACGGTCCGCCTCAAGCTCAAGGAGCCGAACGGGCAGATGGAATATCTGTTCGGCTTCGTTGCCGGAATGATCGCGAGCCCCGCCGCGTTCGAGAACGACGCCTTCGGCGCGAACTTCAAGCCGATCGGCACCGGGCCCTACATGGTGAAGTCATTCGACTCCAACGTCAGGACATCCTTGGTTCGGTTCGACAAGTTCTGGGAGGGCACGGAGGGAAGGCCGGCCGGGTTCGAGCATCACTACGTGCCCGACGGCCGCGCCCGGCTAAACGCGCTGCGCTCCGGTCAGGCCAACGTGGCCCTGATCGAGCCGCGCCAGATCGCTGAGGCAAAAGGCGCCGGGCTCGCCGTCAAGATCAACGAGAAGAACAGTGTCTGGACGATCTACATCAACCTGTCGCGCGCAACGACGGGCGATCTGCGTGTGCGCCGGGCGTTCATGCACGCGATCGACCGGGAGGCGCTGGCCAGCGCTTTGAGCTTCGGCAGCTCCAAGCCGACCACACAGATCTTCTCCTCAGCGTCGCCGGTTTTCGATGAGTCGCTCGACAAGCTCTATCCGTTCGACCAGGCCAAGGCCAAGGCGCTGCTGGCGGAGGCCGGCCACAAGGACGGCGTCGACATCACGCTGCTCCTGCTGAACACCACCGAATACAAGCAACTCGCCGAGGCGCTGCAGGCAATGCTGGGCGAGGTCGGAATCCGCCTCAAGTTCGACACGGTGGACGCCTCGCAGTTCACCTTGTTCCGGCGTCCCCCGCCGCGCGGCGATATCATGCAAGCCCGCTGGGGTGGCCGGCCCGATCCGCTGCAAGCCTTTGCCGAGCTTGCTGGAACGGGCGGCGCCTACAACCCGGTTGGGGTTGCGTCACCGGAGATCGACAGCCTGATCGCCAAGGCACGCGGGATGGCCGCCTCCGATCCCGCCCGCCTGGGCGTGCTGCGCCAGATCAACCGGGCGACGGTAGAGAACGTCTCGAGCTTCACGATCATGACGCGCTCGAACGTGTATGCGTCCAAGCCGGGTTGCATCGTCGGGCTCGACTCGTTCCTGCCGTTCGGCGATGACCAGTTCAACAATGTAAAGATCGAGGCCAAGTGCAAATGAGGATCGCCGCGACCGCGGGCCTGCTGCTCGCCCTGGGGCTTTGCCCCGCGATGGCCGCCGCTCCCGCCAATCCCGAGGCCACGCTGGTCTACTACGACGCGGTGAGCAATCAGACGCTCGACCCGTCCGAGCCGCAGAACAACAGCAGCTTCGCGCAAGGACTGCTGATGGCCGTCTACGATTCGCTGATTCGCCTCACGCCGGCCGGCGAGCCGGCAGCGGGCCTCGCGGAATCCTGGAGTCAGAACGCCGATCTGACCGAGTTCACCATGAAGCTGCGGCACGGCGTGACGTTCCATGACGGCGCGAAGTTCGACGCCGCCGCCGTGAAGGCCAATTTCGAGCGCAACATGGCGCTCGGCTCGCGTGCGGGCGCGGCGGTGGCAGAGACGTTCAGCGGTGTCGCGGAGGTCGCGACACCGGACGAGTACACGGTAGTGATGAAGCTGAAGGCGCCGAACGCTCAGCTGCCGTATTTTCTCGGCGGCACAGCCGGCATGATGCTGAGCCCCGCCGTGCTGAAGGATGCTACGGGGGAACTGGCTTTCGGTAGCAACGTGAAGCCGGTCGGCGCCGGGCCGTACAAGGTGAAATCCTTCGAGTCCAACGTCAAAACCGTCGCAACCCGGTTCGACGGCTATTGGGATGGCGCCGCCGGACGCCCGGCGGTCCTGGAGCATCACTTCGTCCCCGAATCCCGCGCCCGCCTCAATGCGCTGCGCTCCGGCCAGGCGAACCTCGCGCTGATCGACCCGCGCCAGATCGCCGAGGCCAAGAGCGCCGGGCTCGAGACCCAAGTGAACCAGAAGAACAGTTCGTGGGTGATCTACGTCAACCTGACCCGCAAGCATCTCGGCGACGCGCGCGTGCGCCAGGCGCTGATGTACGCGATCGACCGCGAGGGCCTGGCCGAGGCGCTGAGCTTCGGCAGCGGCAAGCCGAGCGTGCAGCTCTTTGCCGAGACCTCGCCGGTGTTCGTCCCGGAGCTTGAGAAGCGCTACCCGTTCGACCCGAAGAAGGCCCGCGAACTGCTGGCCGCCGCCGGACTGAAGAACGGCGTCGAGCTCGACTTTCTGCTGATCAACACCACCGAGTACCGCCAGCTCGGCGAGGCCCTACAGGCGATGCTCGCCGAGAGCGGCTTCCGCATCAAGTTCGACACGGTGGACGCCTCGCAATACGTGCTGTTCCGCCGCCCGCCGGGACGTGGTGACGTGATGATGACACGCTGGGGCGGGCGCTCCGATCCGTTGCAGGTGTTCCAAGAGATCGTCGGCTCCGGCGGCTCGGTCAACCCGAGTGGCGTCGCGGCGCCGGAGATCGACACGCTGATCACCAAGGCGCGCGGCATGGTCCCGACGAATCCCGAGCGGATGAAGGTGCTGCGCGAGCTCAATACGGTGACGGTGGACACGGCGGCGACCATGCCGATCATGACGCGCTCGAACGTCTACGCGTACCGCCCCGGCTGCATCCGCGATCTGCCGCCGTATCTGCCGACCGGCAACGACCGGCTGAACAACGTCACGATCGCGCAGGGCTGCAAGTGAGCCCTGCCGTGCATCGCTGAGGGGGAACGGATGAAGATTCTCTCCTTTATCTGGCGGCGGGCGCTAGCCACCGTGCCGTTGCTGGTGCTCGTTGGGCTCATCACCTTCCTGATGATCCATATGACACCGGGCGATCCGGCCTCCGTCGTGGCCGGCGAGAACGCCTCGTTGCAGGCGATCGAGGAAGCGCGCGAGCGTCTCGGCCTCAACCAGCCGCTGCCCGTGCAGTTCTGGCATTGGCTGGTTGCCGCGGTGCATGGCGATCTCGGTATGTCCTTCACCAGCGGCCGGCCCGTCACCGAGGTGATCTTGGAGCGGCTGCCGATCACCTTGTCGCTCACCGCAGGCGCCACACTGATCGGCCTCGTCATCTCGATCCCGCTCGGCATGTTCGCGGCCGTGCAGCGCGACAGCTGGCTCGACCGGCTGACCGTGTTCACCACGTCGCTCGGCATCGCGGCACCCGAGTTCTTCATCGGCCTGCTGCTCGTGCTGCTGTTCGCGCTGGAGCTCGGCTGGCTGCCGGCCACTGGATACATCCCGTTCTTCGACGATCCGCTCGAATGGGCGACACGGCTGATCCTGCCTTGCCTCGCACTCGGCCTCGGCGTCGCGGCGGAACTGACGCGGCAGGTGCGCGGCGCGATGCGCGACGTGCTCGCGCGCGACTACATCCAGACCGCGCGCGCCAAGGGACTTTCGAGCGTCGCGGTGATCTTCAAGCACGGGCTCAAGAATGCGGCGATCCCGGTGGTGACGGTGCTCGGCCTGCAAGTCCGCAGGCTGCTCGGCGGCACTGTTATCATCGAGCAGATCTTCAACATCAACGGCGTGGGCTCGCTCGCGGTGCGCGCGGTGTTCCTGCGTGACCTGCCGGTGCTGCTCGGCATCGCGCTGATCACGGCGATCGTCGTGCTTATCGTCAATCTGCTGGTCGACATGTCCTACGGCTACTTCGATCCCAAGGTGCGCGCGACATGAGCAATGCGATAGCTGCCGCCCTCGCCCCGCCGACAAACCCGCCTGAAGCGGTCACGCTGCCACCACCCAGCGGGTTCTTCCGCCGCTTCGCGCGCAATCGCGTCGCGCTGGTGTCGCTGATCGTCCTGTTGCTGATCGTGCTGACCGCGATCTTTGCGCCGGTCCTGGCGCCGCACGACCCGGCGAAAAGCTCGCTCCGCAACATCTTGAAGCCGCCGAGTGCGATGTATTTGCTCGGCAGCGATGATCTCGGCCGCGACGTGCTGAGCCGGCTGATCTTCGCCAGCCGCCTGTCGCTCGTCGCCAGCGTGCAGGCGCTGGTGATCGCGGTCGGCATCGGGCTGCCCCTTGGTCTCATCAGCGGCTATATCGGCGGCTGGGTCGACACCGTCATCATGCGCTTCAACGACGCGCTGATGAGCTTTCCCGCGCTGATCCTCGCGGTCGTCATCGTCGGCCTGCTCGGCCCCAGCCTGACCAACGCGATGACCGCCATCGGGCTGGTCTATGCGCCGCGCATCATGCGCGTGGTGCGCGGCAGCACGCTTTCCGTGCGCGAGGAGGTCTATGTGCAGGCGGCGCGCGCCACGGGCTGCTCCGACGCGCGGATCATCGCCCGACACGTGCTGCCGAACATCACGGGCCCGCTCGTGGTCCAGGCGACGGTGCTCATGGGCCACGCACTGCTGGCCGAGGCGGGGTTGAGCTTCCTCGGCCTCGGCGTGCAGCCGCCCGAGACCAGCTGGGGTGCGATGCTGGGAACCGCCTTCCCGTATCTCGCGCAGTCGCCGACACCGACGATCGCCGCCGGCTGCATCATCTCCGTCACCGTGCTGTGCTTCAATCTGATCGGCGACGGGCTGCGCGACAGTGTCGGCCGGGCGCGCCGGGCTGGGGACTGAGCCATGAGCGAAAACATCCTCGAGATCCGCGATCTCGTCGTGCAGTTTCCCTCGCCCCACGGCCATCTCACCGTGGTGGATCACGTCTCGCTCGATGTCGGGCGCAATGAGATCGTCTGTGTGGTGGGCGAGTCGGGCTCGGGCAAGAGCATGACGATGCAGGCGGCCGTCGGGCTGGTGCAAGCCAAAGGCGGGCGCGTGCGTTCGGGCAGCGTCCGCTTCGACGGACGCGAACTCGTAGGCCTCTCCACGCGCCAGCTCAATCGCATTCGCGGCAACGAGATCGGCTTCATCTTCCAGGAGCCGATGGCGAGTCTCAACCCGGCCTACACCGTGGGCGAGCAGATCGCCGAGGTGGTCCGCCGGCATCGCGGCGCCTCGCACAAGGAGGCGTGGCGGCGCGCGGTGACGATGCTGGACCGGGTCGGCATCGCGTCGCCGGCGAGCCGGGCGGAGGACTACCCGCATCAATTCTCCGGCGGAATGCGGCAGCGCGTGATGATGGCGATTGCGCTTGCCTGCAACCCCAAGCTGCTGATCGCCGACGAGCCGACCACGGCACTCGACGTCACCATTCAGGCGCGAATGCTGGAGCTGCTGAAAGAATTGCAGCGCGACATGAACATGTCCGTCCTGTTCATCACCCACGACCTCGGCGTGGTGGCCGAAATCGCCGACCGAGTGGTGGTGATGTACGGCGCCCAGGCCGTCGAGGCGGCGCCGGTGGCGGAGCTGTTCCGCACGCCCCGCCATCCGTACACATCCGGCTTGCTGGAGGCGATGCCGCAAGTCGCGCTGGCACGCGGACAACCTCCCGTCGCCATTCCCGGCGCGGTAGCGCAATCCTACGCTTGGCCGAAAGGATGTCGGTTCAATCCACGCTGCGGCTTCACCGTTCCGGGCACCTGCACCACTGAGCCAATCGAACTGCTGTCGCACGGCCCGGCGCTGGTGCGCTGCGCCCGTACGGAAGCCGTACAACCCGCGCTGCTGCATCTCAGCGCCGAGCGAAAGGCGCCCGCGGCATGAGCGAGCCCTGTCTTAAAGTCGACGATCTGCGCGTCACCTTCGACGTCGGGCATGGGCGCAAGCTACAGGCCGTCGCCGGCGTGTCGTTCGACATCAAGCCTGGTCAGACGCTGGGCCTTGTGGGCGAGTCCGGCAGCGGCAAATCGACGACCGGACTCGCGGCACTGCGGCTGATCCCGCCCACCTCCGGCTCGGTGCGTCTCGCCGGAACCGAGCTCACGCGGCTCCGGCGGCGCGAGCTGCGCGGCATGCGCCGTCGAATGCAGATGGTCTTTCAGGACCCGTACTCGTCGCTCAACCCGTCCATGACGATCGGCCAGCTCCTGGAGGAGCCGCTCGTCGTCCACACGAAGCTCTCCAAGGACGAGCGCCGTACCGCGGTCGAGCGGATGCTCGACTCGGTCGGTCTCAGCGCGCAGTTCGCGGCGCGCTATCCGCACGAGTTCTCGGGCGGCCAGCGCCAACGCATCGCCATTGCGCGCGCCATGATGGTCCGGCCGGACCTCATCGTGCTGGACGAGCCGGTGAGCGCGCTAGACGTCTCCACGCAGAGCCAGATCCTCAACCTGCTGACCCGCATCCAGGCCGAATCCGGCACCGCCTTCCTGTTCATCGCGCACGACCTCGCGGTGGTACGGCTGATGAGCCCGACCGTCGCGGTGATGTATCTCGGCGAGATCGTCGAGCAGGGGCCGAGCGAGCGAGTCTACGACGAGCCCGCGCACCCGTACTCCGCCGCGCTGATCTCGGCCGTGCCGTTTCCCGACCCGGATCGGCGGCGCTCGGATGATCGGCTGATCCTCGGCGGCGATCTGCCGAGCCCACTCAACCCGCCGAGCGGTTGTCGCTTCCGCACGCGCTGTCCGTTCGCGATGGATATATGCGCCACGGAGGCGCCCCCACCCGTGCCGATCGAGGGCGGCGGGATCGCCTCGTGCCATCTCCACGCACACGGACCGAAACTGGGTGGCCGGTCGCTGCGGCCTTTCCTTGCGGATCACGGCGCAATCGGCCATAGCTGATCCGTCATGAAGCAGTTTGTCACGTTCAGGGGGCTCGCCTTCGCGCTGCTGGCCCTGTTCGTGCAGATTGCTGCACCGGTCGGCGCGGCTCTGTCGATGGGTGCGCAGGCCGACTTGCTCGCCGACGCGCCGATCTGCTCCGAGCATCAGGATTCGCGACAGACCGACGGGTCCCATCGCCACGACACCGCCTGCCCGCTTTGCCAGGTTTGCTGCACGGCGCCGCACATTCTGGCAGCGACGCCCGCCGCCGAGTTGCCGCTATCCTTGCTCGTCGCCTATGTCGAGCAAAGCGAGGGCCAGCCCGGCCTGCCGCGCGGACCGCCTCACCAGTCCCCGAACGCCCGCGCCCCTCCCCTGAGCTGACTGCTTGAGTCCATCCCGGTTGGCCTCGCATCAGCGCGCGAGGCTGCTCGCAATCGCTCATGCCGAGGCCGGCGCAGGTCGGCCCAGGGGACATCCCGTGTATCGCATTGCTCCGGCTGCCAGCGGCGCCTTGTCGCTGGTCGCACTCCTCTTCGCTCGCCCGGCCCATGCCCAGGCGCTCCCTCCCGCCACACCGACCATCGAACTCCCGCCCGTGACCGTCACCGCCCGTCCCGCCGGTTCGTTGACGGTGCCGGGCCTTGAATTGCAGCGCGAGGCGATCGATCAGACCGCTGGCTCCGTCGAATGGATCAACAGCGAGTCCTACAAGAACAGCTACTCGAACACGCTGCGCGACGTGCTGAAGAACACGCCCGGCGTTTACGTGCAGAACCGCTACGGCCAGGAAATCCGCCTCTCCATTCGCGGCTCCGGGATCGGCCGCTCCTTCCACCTGCGCGGGCTCGAGTTGCTGCAGGACGGCATCCCGGTGAACCTCGCGGATGGCAGCGGCGATTTTTATCAGCTCGACCCGCTGGCTTTCCGCTCCATCGAGGTGTTCAAGGGCGGCAACGGGCTGGCCTATGGCTCCTCAACCTTGGGCGGGGCGATCAATTTCGTCTCGCCCACAGCCTACACCGCCGTCGCACCGAACATGGTGCGCCTCGACAGCGGCAGCTTCGGCATGGTCCGGCTGAACGGCCAGGTCTCGCGCGCGTTCGGCGACTTCGACGCGCTCGGCAATCTCACGCTGACGCATAGCGACGGCTATCGTGACCATTCACGCCAGCAGGCGCTGCAGTTCAACGCCAACGCCGGCTACCGGATCAACGAGAACGTCGAAACTCGCTTCTATGTCGGCGCCTACTTCGTCGCCCAGCAGCTGCCGGGCACGCTGACCTTGAGCCAGGCACTCAACGAGCCGACGATGGCCGCCCCTGCCGCGGTGTCAGGCAATCAGTCGCGCGAGACCTGGACGGAGCGTGTCGCGAACCGCACGACGGTGGTGCTCGACACTGGCAAGCTCGATTTCGACACCTGGTTCATCCACAAGAAGCTCTTCCATCCGATCTTCCAGGTGATCGACCAGGACGGGATCACGTATGGCGTCGGCGCGCGCTATACGGCGTCCTTCGACCTCGGTGGCTTCCGTGACGACGTGATCGCTGGCGCGCGGTTCTTCGGCGGCAACAACACAGCGCTGCAGTTCGTCAATATCGGCGGCAGCCGGGGTGCGCAGACGCTCAACTCGCGCCAGAACGCCTACAACTACCAGGCCTATTTCGAGAACCGGTTCTTCTTCCTGCCAACTGTGGCACTGATGGCGGGGGCCAAGGCGCTGATCGACCAGCGCGACTACGTGGACGAAGGCGGCGGGCTTTCGGCCAGTCGGGGCTACGCCAATCTCGGCAAGACCTATAGCGGGTTCAACCCGAAGATCGGCCTGCTCTGGGAGCCTCGGGAAAACATCCAGGCGTTCGTCGATCTGACGCGCAGCCAGGACGTGCCGGACTTCACCGACCTTGTTCAAACCCAGGTGAACGGCGCGACCGGCTTCGTCCCTCTGCAATCGCAGCGCGCGTGGACGGTGGAGATCGGCACGCGCGGGCAATATGACCGGTTCGCCTGGGACGTGACCGCCTACCGTTCGACGGTGAATGGGCAGTTGTTGCAATACACGACGTCGCCGAACAACATCCCGGCATCCACCTTCAACGCCGGCACGACGATCATCCAGGGCATCGAGCTCGGCGCCAGTGCCGACATCGTGCGAGATGTCACTGGGCCAGGCGTGGGCGATCGGATCACGCTGTCGCAGCTATGGAACTACACGGACGCGCATTTCGAGAACGACCCGCAATACGGCAACAACAAGATCGCCGGACTGCCGCCGCACATTCTGCGGACCACTCTGACCTACGCCCATCCCAGCGGATTCTATCTCGCGCCGTCCTGGGACATCGTGCCGGTCGGCATGTACGCGGATTTCGCCAACACTTTGCAAGTGCCCGCCTACTCGCTGTTCGGCGTCCAGGCGGGTTTCGACTTCGGCAACGGCTCGCTGGTCTATCTCGACGCACGCAACCTGACGAACAAGCACTACATCAGCGATCTTGGCACGATCACCAATGCCCAGACGGTCAGCAGCGCGGTCTTTTACCCAGGCGACGGGCTGAGCATCTACGCCGGCGCGCGACTGGCGTTTTGAGGAGATACGACGTGAAACGAAACTGGATCGCGCCGGCGATCGTCCTGGCCGGACTGGTCGCGGGCGGCCCGGCAATCGCCCATGTCGTCCTCGCCGTCCGCGAGGCTCCGGCCGGCAGCTACTATAAGGCGACCTTCCGGGTGCCACACGGTTGCGATGGCTCCCCGACCGTCGCACTCAGCGTCGAGCTGCCACCCGGCATCGTGGTCGCGAAGCCCGCTGCCAAACCGGGATGGACATTGGAGATCGAGAAGGAGCATCTCGCTCAGCCGGTGGTCAACGAAGGACATCAGCTCACCGAGCGGGTCAAGCTCGTGCGATGGCAGGGCGGCCGCTTGCCGGACGACGAGTTCGACGAATTCTCTATGATGGTGCGTCTGCCAGCAGAGGAGGGGCCGCTCTATTTTCCCGTAACGCAGCGATGCGAGGTGGGCGAGACGGCCTGGGTACAGAGGCCGACGGGCGAAGCGGGCGCCCGACCCCCGCCGCACCCGGCGCCTTCCGTGTTGGTGACGCCGCTCATCAGTCGAAACCGATAAGGGGTCGGCGCGGCAGCGCAACAAGGTGGCGACAGGAGGGCGAGCCCCGCTATAACCGCAAGTTGAGGTGGCGGGCGCTCGGCCCGCGGTGAGGGGAGAACGCAATGCCGTTTACGGTGCAGGTCGGGCCGCCGCAGATCGCCATCCATCAGGGGCAGACCGTGCTGGTCAGCGAGCCGAACGGGGAAGTGTACTGGCCATCCGAAAAGGGCCTGTATTTCCTCGACACGCGCCTGATCAGCAGCTGGACGATCTACGCCAACGGCGAGAAGTGGGAGCTCCTGAACGGTGGCGGCGTCACCTATTACGGCGCACGCGTGTTCCTCACGAATAACGCGATCCCCACGCAAGAGGGCATCATCCCGCCGCGCACGCTGAGCCTGGTGCTCACCCGCTCGATCAGCGGCGGGATGCACGAGGATCTCGACATCACCAATCACGGCTCGCAGCATGTCCGGTTCCAGCTGGAGATCGCCGTGCGCTGCGATTTCGCCGATATATTCGAGGTGAAATCGAACCGCATCGTGCGGCGCGGACGCATCGAGACACACTGGTCGGAGCACCAGCAGCGCCTCGCCACCACCTACGTCAACGGCGATTTCTCGCGCTCGGTGACGATCTCGCCGCGCAAGCACTCGTCGCGCGCGGTCTACGCCAACGGGCGACTCAGCTTCGAGATCGGGCTCGATCCCGGCCAGTCCTGGCATTGCTGCCTGGTCTACGACCTTGCGGATGGCGACAAGCAATTCCCGGCACCGGAAGACTGCACCGCCCACTCGCATGGCTCCAAACACGCCGGAACTCTGGCCGACTGGCTGAAGACGGTGATGAAGATCCGGACCAGCAACGAGGAATTCTACCGGCTGTACCGCCAGTCGTTGGAAGACATGGCGGCGCTGCGACTGCCGATGAACGGTACAGACCACATGGCATTCCTGCCGGCCGCCGGACTGCCCTGGTTCGTCGCCCCTTTCGGTCGTGACAGCCTCATCGTCTCGTTACAGAACCTGCTGATCTACCCGGAGTTCGCGCGCGGCGCGCTCGACATATTGGGCTCGCTGCAATCAACCGTGGACGACCCGCATCGCGACGCGGAGCCGGGCAAGATCCTGCACGAGATGCGCTACGGCGAGCTGGCGCATTTCAAGCTGATCCCGCACACCCCGTACTACGGCACCGCGGATGCGACGCCGCTCTATCTCATCACCTTGCACGCCGCCTGGCGGGCGACTGGAGACCGCTCGCTGCTGGAACGCCATCTCGCCACGGCGGAGGGCTGTCTCACGTGGATCGACAAATACGGCGACCGGGACGGCGACGGGTTCCAGGAGTACCAGACCCGCTCGGACCTCGGCTACGAGAACATGGCGTGGAAGGACAGCGGCGATTGCGTGGTGTACGCCGACGGCTCCCTGGTCAAGGGACCGAAGGCGCTCTGCGAGTTGCAGGGCTACGTGTACGACGCTTGGCTGCGCATGGCCTCTGTATACGACGAACTCGGCAACCCCAAGCGAGCTCGGGAGCTGCGGGCGAAGGCGCAAACCCTCTTCGACCGTTTCAACGAGGTGTTCTGGGACGAGGAATTCGGCTTCTACGCGTTCGCCTTGGACGGCGACAAAAAGAAAGCCCTTTCGGTGTCGTCGAATGTCGGGCACTGCCTGTTCTCGGGCATCATCCGGCCGGATCGGGCGAAGCGTGTCGTCGAGCGGCTGATGCAGCCCGACATGTGGAGCGGCTGGGGCATCCGCACGCTCTCGGCGCTGAACCCCGCGTTCAATCCCTACAATTACCAGACCGGCTCGGTGTGGCCGCACGACAACGGCATCATCGCACTCGGTTTCAAACGCTACGGCTTCGGGGCGGAGGCAGCGGCAATCGCGCACGACATCAGCGTGGCGGGCAGCCATTTCCTGTCCAACCAGCTGCCGGAGCTCTACGCCGGCATCCAGCGCGACGGTGGCAATTTCCCGGTGCAGTATATCGGCGCCAATGTGCCGCAGGCCTGGGCGGCGGGCGCGTCGTTCATGCTGATCCAGGCGATGCTCGGCATCCTGCCGGATGCTCCGAACGGGCGGCTATTCGTCTATCCCGAGTTGCCTGCCTGGCTGCCCGACATCACGCTGCTCGACCTGATGGTGGGTGAGCTGCGCTTCGATATTCGCTTCTGGCGCGAGCAGGACGAGACCCGGTTCGAGGTGCTGAAAGGGGATGCGACGAGGGTGATTCGCCGTCCGATGACGGAGCTGAGCGAGCATCTGCGGAGGGGGACGCAGGCTTAATCCCTCACCCAACCCTCTCCCAAGGGGAGAGGGCTTTGCTTCTCCCTCTCCCTTTGGGAGAGGGGTTGGGGTGAGGGGTCTTACCGCTCCAACGTCATCGCGACACCCATGCCGCCGCCGATGCACAGCGTGGCAAGGCCCTTCTTGGCGTCGCGCTTGCCCATCTCGTGTAGCAGCGTCACCAGCACGCGGGCACCGGAAGCGCCGATCGGGTGGCCGATGGCGATGGCGCCCCCGTTGACGTTCACTTTCGATGTATCCCAGCCAAGATCCTTGTTGACCGCCAATGCTTGTGCGGCAAATGCCTCGTTGGCCTCCATCAGATCGAGCTGATCGGCCTTCCAGCCGGCACGTGCCAGCGCCTTGCGGGTCGAGGGGATCGGGCCGGTGCCCATTACGGCGGGATCGACCCCGGCTGTCGCGAAGCTCGCGATGCGGGCGAGCGGCGTGAGGCCGCGCCTGGCCGCTTCCGATGCGGTCATCACCACGACGGCGGCCGCGCCGTCGTTGATGCCCGAGGCGTTGCCGGCGGTGACGGTGCCCTCCTTGCTGAACGCGGGGCGCAGCTTCGCCATCGTCTCGGCGTTGGCGTCGTGACGGATGTACTCGTCGTCGCTCACCACCGTATCGCCCTTGCGGCCCTTCACCGTGACGGGGGCGATCTCGTCCTTGAACCGGCCGGCCTTCTGCGCCGCCGAGGCCTTGTTCTGCGAGGCCAGCGCGAAGGCGTCCTGCTCGTCACGGGTAATCTGATACGCGCGCGCGACGTTCTCGGCGGTGATGCCCATGTGGTAGCCGTGGAAGGCGTCCCACAGGCCGTCCTTCAGCATGGTGTCGATGAACTCGACGCCGCCCATCTTGGTGCCGCCGCGGAGATAGGCCGCGTGCTGCGACTGGCTCATGCTCTCTTGCCCGCCGGCAATGACGATGTTGCTCTCGCCGGTGCGCACTTGCTGTGCGGCGAGTGCCACGGCGCGAAGGCCGGAGCCGCAGACCTGGTTGATCGCGAAGGCTGTCTTGTCGTCGGGGATTCCGGCAGCGCGGGCCGCCTGCCGGGCCGGGTTCTGCCCCTCGCCGGCGGTGAGGATCTGCCCGAGGATCACCTCGTCCACGTCGCTCGGGTCGAGCTTTGCCCGCTCCATCGCGGCCTGGATGGCGACCTTGCCGAGCTCGTGGGCCGCCAGCCCGCCGAGCGCTCCGCTGAAGCTGCCGACCGGGGTGCGCGCGGCCGCGACGATGACGATGTCGTCCATCCTGGGGATCTCCTTCCTGGAGCGGTGTCCTGAGGTCGATATGGGAACGCCGATGAGGGAACGTTACCCGCCTTGCCGCGGAGGCGAAAGCCAGTCAGAGCGCGGCCAGCCATTCCCGCAACGGCTGCCACAACGCGCGCTCGGCGGAGCGGCCGGCCGCCATGCCGATGTGGCCGGCTGCCGGTTCGTGCAACGTCGCACCCGGGATGAGCGCGGCAAGCGGACGCGCGGAGGCTGGCGGGACGATCCGGTCCCGGCCCGGGACCGCGACGAAGGCGGGCACCGCGATCGCGGCGGGGTCCACCGCGAGGCCGGCGACGCGCCATTGGCCGGCTGCCGGTGTGTTCGCGCCATACCAACCGGCGAGGCATTCGCGCGCGACGGGGGCGGCGAGTGGAATCCCGTCGTTGAGCCAGTCCTCCAGCGCCACGAACAGCCGGGCACGGTCGCTGTCGGGTTGCAGCCGGGCGAATGCGCGGTACTTCTCGGCCACCCCGCCAGGGTCGAGCAGCGCGAACATGGCCTGGATCACGTCGGTTGGCAGCGTGCCGTTGAAGCCGAGCGCCGGCTCCAGCAAAGCCACCGAGGCCGCCGCCTGTTTGGCACGCTCGGCCCCGCCGGCGTGGAAATCCCACGGGGCGGCGAGCAGGGCCAATGCGCGCACCAGGTCCGGCCGGCGCGCCGCCGCAGCCACGGCGAGCGTGCCGCCCATGCAATAACCCGCCAGCACGATCGGGCCTCCGGCGATTCGACGCGCCGCAGTTAGCGCGCGTTCGAGTCGGCCGGCGACGTAGTCGGTGAGGGTGAAGCCTCGCTCCACCGTGCCCGGCCAGCCCCAATCGAGCAGCAGCGGACGGATCCCCCGCTCGCCAAGCCAGCGCAGCATGGAGTGGCCGGGCGCGAGGTCGAGCACGTAAGCCCGGTTGATCAGACTGGGGACGAACAAGACGGGGATAGCCTCGGCTGGCGTGGACGGCGCGTAATCGAGCAGGCGCGATCCGCCCTCCTGCCAGACGGTCGGCGGGTCAGGCAGGTCACGACGCCAGGGATGGCGGCGATAGGCGGCGATGCCCGCAAGCAGTGCGCGGTCCTGCCGCAGCACCGCCGCCAATCGAGCCGCGCCGTCCTCACGCCCGCCGACGGCGGCGGCGATCGCCTCGGCGGTCCAGTTCGGCCCGTTCCAACTGGGCGAGGCGCTGTTCGAGCTCGGCAATCCGGCCAACGAGGCGCTCGATCTCAGCATCGCGAGGGTCAGGTGCAGCAGCAGCGGGCGGGGGCCGCGACGCTGCAGCGGCCCCGGCGCGTCGGTCCGCTCCGTCACCTGGTTCCGACGCGGCGGGTACGCCGTTCAGCATCGCACCAGCGGCGCCGGCCCACACTGCGATTATTGCCTGCCACGTCTCCATCGCCTCCCGGTCGGCGGCGAGAGCGGCGAGCTCGCTTTGCCATAGCGTGATCCAGTCGCGCGCCAGCTCCTGCAGGCTGGCCCCACCCGCTTCGGGCGGATCGCCGGCCCCGCTCTCGCTCATCCCTCATCCATCCTCCTGATCGCCGCGCCCGTCAGCACGGCTGGCGGTGCAAAAACCACGCGTCGCGCGAAATGCCGAGCACGATTTCTCGATTTTTGCTTTCGCAGGTGCGGTAAAATCCGCATGTTATCCACCATCGGCGAGATTCCAACACCGGGGCATCAGCCGATCAGCCGACGAAGCGCCAGCAAGGGAAGCTCCATGTCAGAGCCCGTCCGCACCCAGCCGGAGGACCAGCCGGCCTCGGCGCCGCCCGTGGTGGTGAAGAAATACGCGAACAGGCGGCTCTACAACACGGAAAGCTCCAGCTACATCACGCTCGACAACCTTGCCGAGATGATCCGCGAGGGACGCGATTTTGTGGTCTATGACGCGAAAAGCGGCGAGGACATTACGCGGGGCGTGCTGACCCAGATCATTGTCGAGGAGGAAGGCAAAGGTCGCGCCATGCTGCCGACCGGCTTCCTCCGCCAGCTGATCGGCTTCTACGGCGGCAACATGCAGAACTTGGTCCCGCGCTACCTCGAGCAGGCCATCACCGCCTTCGCCGACCAGCAGCGGCAGGTGCGCGAGACGATGCAGCAGACGATGGGCCGCATGTTCCCGTTCGGCAACATGGAGGAGGTCAGTCGGCAGAACGTCGCCATGATGGAACGGGCGATGAGCCTGTGGGCGCCGTTCTATCGCCCGCCCCCCGCCACCGAACAACCCGGCGCCGCACCGCCGAGCACCGAGGCGAACGCCGCGCCGCAGCAGGAAATCGCGGCGTTGCGGGCGGAAGTGGAAGGGCTGCGTCGGCAGATCGCCGAAATGCGCTCCACGCCGCCCCCCAAGGCCGCTCCTGTGTCGCCCTCTTCGCAGTCCACGAGCGGGTCGGAGCGGGCGGGAAGGTCTCGCCAGACCGAGTCCTTGAACACTAAGGCGTGATATCGTCCTCTTTCACTCTCGTGATGCGGGAACTGCTGCCGAAATAAGGTATTCTTGAGGGATCGGAACACCCCCAAACGGAGGACATCGCCGTGTCCGGAGCCGTCGACAACCCCCGCGCGCTTGCCAGCCAATCCGACCGGAAATCGTCGGCACAGCCAGTCATGGACGCGGACGTGGACGAGGCTCGCCCCAGCGCGCGGGCGAGCGCCGCGGATCGGCATGTCGGCAGCCGGATCCGAGAACGCCGGGTGATGCTCGGGCTGTCCCAACAGCAGCTCGCGCAGATGATCGGCGTCACATACCAGCAGGCTCATAAGTATGAGCGAGGCCTCAATCGCATCTCGGCGGGGCGGCTGTACGAGATCGCGCAGGTGCTCAATGTCCCAGTGTCGTGGTTCTTCGAGGGGCTGAGCGCCGAATCACTGCCGCTCGAAATGACCCCCCGGCAGCGCATGTGCCTCGAACTCGCCCGGAATTTCGCGGCGATCGACAACGAGAAGCATCAGGAGGCGCTGAGCGCGATGGCGCGGGCGCTTGCCGCCCAGTCGCAGAACGGCGCCTCAACCGCTGAATGACTAAGACCGGCCCCGCCTAACGCGGCCGGTCCTTCGGTATGGTCAGCATCCGCCACACCTGATCAATCACGGCGAACAGGAAGGCGGTGCTGATGCCGAAGAGCAGCATGCCGTCCGCCGCCTCCAGTGCACCCATCAGCTGCCAGGAATTTTGCAAGCGCACCTCGGCCGCGCCACGTGTGGTCATCGAATCGACCGAATAGAGGATGGCGTCGTGTCCCGACGCGAGCGCGCCAAGCCAGACATACATGCCCGCCCAGATCATGGCCTCGACCCCATGTAGCAAGGCCAGCGCAAGCCCGACCGCGCCGATGGTCGCGACCGCGAGCATGGTGGCGTGCCAGAAGGTCCATCCGCGATCCACAATCCGCCCGCGAATCCGGGTCAGCACCACAGCGGCCATGACCACACCGAACGCGTGGAGCGCGATGGTCACGGCGATAAGCGACAGGCCCCACGCCCACGCCTCGCCCCAGCCGAACTCCATTACGCGCGTCGGGCCGTCGCTACGAAGGACCGAATCAACCCAGGATCCTTGACCCCCGGCGCCGATTCCACTCCGGAGGAGACGTCCACCGCGGCCGCCCCAGTGGCCTGGATGGCGGCCAGCACGTTGTCAGGATCGAGACCGCCAGCCAGAATCCACGGCGCCGGAGCACGCCAGTCATGGAGGAGCGACCAGTCAAACCGCGTGGCGTTGCCACCCGGTCGGCTGGCCATTTGTGGCGGCTTGGCTTCCAGTACGAGCCGGTCGATACCCTCTACATCGGTCGGGAGATCTGCCGGCGAGGCGATGCCTACGGCGTGCCACACCGGGACGCCGTAACGAGAGCGCACCTCGCGGGCACGGGCCGTGTCTACGTAGAGCTGCAATGCGTCCAGGCGCACGAGGCCGAGCACGGTCTCGATCGCTGCGTCGGTCGGGTCCACGAACAGGCCGACGCGGGCTGGGCCGCCCGTCGCGCGGGCCGAAAGGTCGGCCGCCCGCTCCGGCGTGATGTAGCGAGGCGAGCGCGGGAAGAAAACGAAGCCGAGCCAGTCCGCTCCCGCCTCGACTGCGGCGTCGAACGCGGCCGGATCGTTGATGCCGCAGATCTTGACGCCAACGGTCATGTGAGGCTGGCCGCGATCGCGGCCGCGGCGGCGGCGGGGTCGGCTGACTCGGTGATAGGTCGGCCGATCACGAGCCAGTCTGCCCCGGCATCAAGCGCCTCACGCGGGGTCATGGTCCGAGCCTGATCGCCTTGGGGCGCCCCCGAGGGGCGGATGCCAGGAACCACCAGCGCAGGCGCCTCGCCGAACGCGTCGCGCAAAGGGGCGACCTCCAGAGGGCTGCACACCAGCCCGTCTGCGCCCGCCAGGAGCGCCATGCGCGCCAGGCGAAGCACCTGCTGGGTCGGGCCGCCGGCCACCCCGATCGCGGCGAGATCGGCAGCACCGAGACTGGTCAGCACGGTCACTGCAAGCAGCAAGGGGCGATCGGGGCCGGACGCCTCGGCGGCGTTGCGGGCAGCCTCGATCATCGCCGGACCACCGGCGGCATGCAGAGTGAGCAGATTTGGTGCTAGCGGCAGCACCGCACGGACGGCACCTGCGACCGTGTTGGGAATGTCGTGCAGCTTGAGGTCTAGGAACACCGGCCGCGCCGCCCCCGAGGCCACCTTCTCGTAACCCGCGGCGCCGTTGGCCAGGAAGAATTCGAGCCCGAGCTTGACCAGCCCGAAATGCGGCGCGGCAGCCGCGGCGAGGCTCTGCGCGCGCGGCACGTCCGTCGTGTCGAGGGCGAGGATGATCCGGCCGGCGGCGGAGAGGGCGCGTGCCATCAGCCGGGCGGTGTCAGCGCCGGATTGGAGCGAGCGGCCAGACGTGCCTTGAGCTCCTGCACCTGCTCCTCGAGCAACCGCGCCACATGCTCGGCCCGACGCGCCCGACGACGCTGCCCGAGCTCACTCGCCCAGACGATGAGACCGCCGATCAGAAACGCGATCGCCATGCCGACCAGCACCGCCACGGACAGGGGCACGGCGAGCGCCAGACCGGTCGGCCAGAAGCCGACTTGCACCGGAGCGGTATTCGACAGCGCGAACACCACGAGAATGATCAGCAAGGGTATGGCGATGATCAGGCGCATGGGCTCACGCCGAGACCCGCTCGGCCTTGGCGCCGCCGCGCGCCGGCTTGCCGCGATTGACGCGCTCGCGCAACTCCTTGCCGGCCTTGAAGAACGGGACCGCCTTCTCATCGACCGGCACCGCCTCGCCGGTGCGTGGATTGCGGCCGGTGCGGGCGTTGCGGCGTTTGACAGTGAACGCGCCGAAGCCCCGCAACTCCACCCGTTCCCCGCGCGCCAGCGCCCCGGTGATCTCCTCGAAAACGGTAGACACGATCAGCTCCACGTCCCGCCCGGTGAGGTGCGGATTGGCCGCCGCGAGCTCCGCGATCAGTTCGGACCTGGTCATCGTCCCGCCCCTGGGTTCGCACCCGAGACCGCGCCCCGGGTCTCAACGCCCTCCAGGTTGCCAGAGCGACCACGCTCCGTCAACTCTAACCCCTTGGAGCAAAAGTGTTTTCTCGATGGCGCCGAGAAAACCTCCAACGGTTGCGCCAAAGGTGCGCTCGACGAAACCGCCGGTACCGACATCCTCGACAGGCAGATCGGCCGAGACGTGACGCTGTTCCTCGAGCCAGCGCCGTGCTTCGGGCTCGCCGCCGATCTGGTCGATCAGCCCGAGGTGCAAGGCTTGCCGGCCGGTATAGGCGCGCCCGTCGGCGAGCTGGCGCACCTTGTCGACCGACATATGACGGCCGGCAGCGACCATGCCGACGAACTGGTCGTACATGTCCATCACCAGCCCGTGCAGCACATCCCGTCCCTCGGGCGACAGCGGACGAACGAAGCTCGGCTGGTCCTTGAGGGGGCCGGAGGTGATCGCCTCGGCGGTGACGCCGATCTTGCCGAGCAGGCCGGACACCTCGCCGGTCTGCAGCAGCACGCCGATCGATCCGGTGAGCGTCGCCTCGCGCGCGAACACGCGGGCGGCGGGCATCGCGATCATGTAGCCGGCAGAGGCTGCTGTGCCGCCCATTACCGCAACCACCGGCTTCTTCGCCGCTACAAGCGCGATAGCGTCGTGCAGGCTCTCCCCGCCGGCGACGCTGCCTCCTGGGCTGTTGATGAACACGATTAGTGCCGGGACGCTGGCATCCTCGGCGAGCGCCGCCACCGCCTCGGTCAGCTTGCGGTTCTCGGTGATGATGCCGGTCACGGACAGCCGGGCGAGATGGCTGCCGCGTACCGGCAGGCCATTTCCGCCGATCGCCACCAGCACCGCGATGACCGCCGCCACCACCGCGACCACCCGCCACGCGAAAAGGCGGCGCTTGAGGCGCCGCCTGTCGAGCAGAAGGTCGGTTTCGAGACTCATGCGGGAACGCTCGGAGCCTACCCCTCACCCCGGCCCTCTCCCACAAGGGGAGCGGGAGAAGAAAGCCCCCTCCCCTTGCGGGAGGGGGTTGGGGGAGGGGTAGGCAAGGCCGAGCCTTACTCCGACTGCGCCTGCTGGTTGCGCCGGCGGATCGCGGCGCCAAGGATGTCGCCGAGCGAGGCACCCGAGTCGGAGCTGCCGTACTCGACCATCGCCTGCTTCTCCTCCTCCATCTCCTTGCCCTTGATGGTGAGGGCGAGCTTGCGCGCGGCGCGGTCGATCGCGGTGATCTTGGCGTCCACCTTCTCGCCGACTGCGAAGCGATCCGGCCGCTGGTCGGACTTGTCGCGGGCGAGCTCGGCCCGGCGGATGAAGCCGGTGAGCACGTCGCCCACCTTCACCTCGATGCCGTTGGCCTGGATGGAAGTCACGACGCAGGTAACGACGTCGTTCTTGTGCACGCTGTCGAGCACCGAGGCTGCCGGGTCGTCCTTGAGCTGCTTGATGCCGAGGCTGATCCGTTCCTTCTCGACATCCACGTCGAGCACCTTGGCCTTGACGATCTGGCCCTTCTCATACTTGGCCATGACCAGCTCGCCCGGCTCGTCCCAGGAGAGGTCGGACATGTGGACCATGCCGTCGATATCCGCCGAGAGGCCGACGAACAGGCCGAACTCGGTGATGTTGCGGATCTCGCCCTCGACCACGGAGCCGATCGGGTGCTCGTCGACGAACTGCTCCCACGGGTTCCGCTGCACCTGCTTGAGGCCGAGCGAGATACGCCGCTTGGCGCTGTCCACGTCGAGCACCATCACCTCGACCTCCTGGGAGGTCGCGACGATCTTGCCTGGATGGACGTTCTTCTTGGTCCAGGACATCTCCGAGACGTGGACCAGGCCCTCGACCCCCGGCTCCAGCTCCACGAAGGCGCCGTAGTCGGTGATGTTGGTCACGCGGCCGGTGTATTTGGCGCCCGGCGGATACTTCGCTGCGACACCCTCCCACGGGTCGGCTTCCAGCTGCTTCATGCCGAGGCTGATGCGCTGGGTCTCCGGGTTGAAGCGGATGACCTGCACCTTGACCTGCTGGCCGATCTGCAGGGCCTCGGACGGGTGATTGATGCGCCGCCAGGCGATGTCGGTGACGTGCAGCAGACCATCGACGCCGCCGAGATCGACGAAGGCGCCGTAGTCGGTGATGTTCTTCACCACGCCGTCGAGGATCATGCCTTCCTTGAGGCCCTGGATCAGCTCGCTGCGCTGCTCGGCACGCGTCTCCTCCAGCACGGCGCGGCGGGAGACGACGATGTTGCCGCGGGCGCGGTCCATCTTGAGGATCTGGAAGGGCTGCGGCGAGCCCATCAGCGGGCCGACGTCGCGCACCGGCCGGATGTCCACCTGGCTGCCGGGCAGGAAGGCCACGGCGCCGCCGAGATCGACGGTGAAGCCGCCCTTGACGCGGCCGTAGATGGTGCCGGAGACGCGCTGGTTGCCCTCGAACGCCTTTTCGAGATTGGTCCAAGCCTCCTCGCGCCGCGCCTTCTCGCGCGACAGGACGATGGAGCCGTCGCGGTCCTCGTAGCGTTCGACGAACAGCTCGACATAGTCGCCGGGCTTGACCTCCGGCTTGGTGCCGGGGGGACCGAATTCCTTGAGGGCAACGCGGCCCTCGCTCTTCAGGCCGACATCGACGATGGCGAACTCGTCGGTCAGGCGGACGACGCGGCCGGTGACGACCGAGCCGTCGAAGCCGGAGTCACGCCCCAGTGTCTCGTCGAGCAGGGAGGCGAAATCCTCGCCGTGGAAATGGTCGGCCATGCTCTCGGGCACGCGGGCGGTGGCGGATGCTGACATGCGTTGGGTTGGTTCCGTGACAGGTGATCCGGGCGGATGCCCGGAAGATGCCGTCTGTATGCGCGCTCCGCTGAGGCGGAACACGGCTTGCCGCGCCAATCAGTTCGTGGGCGCTGGCCGGGTGGAGAAAAGAGGATGCGCGCGATAGCACGCCGTTGCAGAGATAAACAGAGCGCGAGGAGAGTCAAGCTGGACCACACGAAGCGCGAGCGGGCCAACCTCACGTTCGCGTATGGCGCACCGCAGCGAAGGGCCTATCAGCGACGTCTTGCCACCTCGCTCATTGCCGCGCGAAAGGCGCCGTCGGCGTCGAGCTCGGTTGTATCGAGCAGCGCAGCATCCGGGGCCGGACGCAGCGGGGCGGCAGCGCGGGCGGCATCCAGCGCGTCACGGGCACGCATGTCGGTCTCCACAGTGGATAGCTCCGCGTCACTACCCTTGGCGCGCAGCTCGAGCCACCGGCGTCGAGCACGGGCCTGAAGACTCGCCGTGACGAACAGCTTTACCCGTGCATCAGGGAAGATCACCGTGCCGATGTCCCGCCCGTCGAGCACAGCACCCCGCTCGCCGGCGAAATTGCGCTGGAACGCGAGCAACGCGGAGCGGACGGCGGGAATTGCGGCCACCGCGGTGGCGGCGGCATCCGCCTCCGGGCCGCGCAGGTCGGGACGGTCGAGATCAGCCGGCCTGAGTGCGCGCGCGGCGGCTTCGGCGCCGGTGGGGTCGGCTGGATCCCCACCTCCGTCCAGCACGCGCCGGCCCACCGCGCGATAGAGCAGCCCGGTGTCGAGGTAGGGCAGCCCGAGCGTCCCGGCGAGCCGCCGGGCCAAGGTGCCCTTGCCCGCGGCGGCGGGGCCGTCGATCGCAATGATGAGGGGGCGGTTGGCCGGGCGGTGTTCAGACACCAGTGAACAGCCAATCGAGCGCGCGCGTGATTTCGTCGCGGAAAGTTGCGACGGATCCGAGCGGGTTTCGCAGCACGTGTCGGGGGAGAGACGTCATCAACTCGAGAATCAAGTAATACTTCTGACCTGCGTGCTCGACGACCGGCAAAAGCCTGCCAGCTGAGCCGGTCAGCGCTCCAACAGGCGCCATCGGCGCCACGATTCGACCATCTCGTTCAGCCGACAAATCGGCTTGCAGTACGGCGAGGAATGGATACGAGGCGCGCGAGCGGGGCGCCGGATTAGCAAATACGTCGTGTTGCATCAGACAGGTCCGTACATCTCCCGCAATTCGGCCGCCGGGTCGCCATGCTCGGCGATGTATCTGTCGAGCGCCTCCATGTCCTGTCGGATTTCAGCGCGTAAGGTTTCGGTAGTCCGCGCCGCAAGTGCGCGCTCTAGCGCCGCCTCGACGATTTGGACCGCGTCGATCCCCGAGGCTTGGGCCTTGGCATAGAGATCGCTGTTGATGCTGAGACTGACGGCCAGCTTACGCGCGGACCGATCGAACAAACTGTCCGGCATTCTCGGCTCCTATTTGGCAATCAACTCATCATATGGGCAATCGCCGCGCCCGCGTCGTTCATCAGCTGGACGAATCCGGGGAAGCTGGTGTCGATGAACGCCGCCTCGTCCACCGTCACCGGGGCGGCGGTGGCGAGGCCCAGCACCAGCGCGCTCATCGCGATGCGGTGGTCCATGTGAGTGAGCACAGTCCCGCCGCCGGGAGGCGGTGTCCCGGTGCCGTGGACCAGCAGGTCGTCGCCCTCGATCTCCACGCGCGCGCCGTTCACCGACAGCAGGGCCGCGGTGGCGGCGAGGCGGTCGCTCTCCTTGACGCGAAGCTCCCGCAACCCGCGCATCCGCGTGGTACCGGCGGCGCAGGCGGCGGCGGCGGCGAGGATGGGGTATTCGTCGATCATGCTGGGCGCCCGCTCTGGCGGCACGTCAACGGCGCGGAGCGGTCCGTGCCGGACTACTAGGTCGCCCACCGGCTCGCCCCCCTCGATGCGCTGGTTCTCGACCGCGAAATCGGCGGCCATTTCGCGCAACGTGGCGAGCAGGCCGGTGCGCAGCGGGTTGAGCCCGACACCCTCGAGGCGCAGCGACGAGCCTGGGACTAGCAGGGCGGCGGCCAAGGGGAAGGCGGCGGAGGACGGGTCGGCCGGGACCGCGATGTCGGCGGCGCGCAGCTCGGGCTGGCCTTGCAAGGTGATGACGCGGCCCGCTCCGGCGCGCTCCACCGAGACCGTCGCGCCGAAATGGCGGAGCATGTTCTCGCTATGGTCGCGCGTGGCCTCGGGCTCCTCGACCCGGGTGACGCCGGGGCAGTTGAGGCCGCAGAGCAGGATCGCGGACTTCACCTGCGCCGAGGCGACCGGCAGGCGGTATTCCAGCGGCAGCGCGTCCGCCGCCCCCTCGACCGCGAGCGGCAGGCGTCCGCCCTCGCGCGCGGTGAAGCGAGCGCCGCATTGCGCGAGCGGGTCGGTGACGCGGCGCATCGGGCGGCGCCGCAGGCTGGCGTCGCCGGTCATCACGGAGAAGAACGGATGGCTCGCGAGAATGCCGCAGAGCAGCCGGGCGGCGGTGCCCGAATTGCCCATGTCGAGCACATCGTCGGGCTCAACCAGACCACCGATGCCGCGCCCGGCAACGGTCCAGCTCCCATCGGCTCCGCGCTCGACATGGGCGCCGAGCGCCCGCATGGCGGCCGCCGTGCGCAGGACGTCCTCGCCTTCCAGAAGCCCGGAAATGCGGGTCTCGCCGACGGCGAGCGCGCCGAACATCAGCGCCCGGTGGCTGATCGACTTGTCGCCCGGCACGCGCATGACCCCGGTGAGAGGGCCGGCGGGGCGGGTGGCGCGGAGCGGGCGCGGCGGGGCTTGGTCCATCATCGGGTCCATCGAGACGCGGCCGATTAGCATGTGGGGTGGCGATTTGACAGACGCGCCGTTTGACAGCCCCGCGCGGCGGTGGCATGGCCCGCCGCTCAAATTTCCCCGATACGAGGCCCCCACCGATGGCCAAGCCAGAACTCGGCACCAAGCGCGTGTGCGTCGCGTGCGGCACCCGCTTCTACGATCTGACCAAGAGCCCCGCCGTCTGCCCGAAATGCGGTACCGAGCAGCCGGTCGAGGTGCCCCGTCCGCGTCGCTCCGGCGGCAACGTCGTCGAGGACAAGCGTCCGAAGAAGCCCGTCCCTGCCCCCGAGGACGCGGATGTGGAGGTGGAGGGCGTCGAGGACGTCGAGGAAGAGGACGTGATCGAGGACGCCTCCGACCTCGAGGACGACGCGGACGCGATCGGCCCCGAGATCGAGGTGGAACCCGACACGGGCGAGGACGAGCGGTAGCCGCCGCTCGGCCGCGTCTGCCCGGGCCGTTCAGTGCAGCAACGTGCCGTGCGCCGGCAGCGGCGCGCCGCGCGGAACGTGCTTGCGGATGCCCGAGGCGAGGATCAGCACCGCGGCGGCGAGGGTGACCACGCCAGCCACCACGATAGGCACCTCATAGGTTCCGGTCCGATCACGGAGCAATCCCATCAACTGCGGCGCAACGTAGCCCGATATATTGCCGACGGAGTTGATGAAGGCGATCCCGCCAGCCGCCGTGGCCGCGCCGAGATACGCGGTCGGCAGATTCCAGAACACCGGCAGGCAGGACGCGATGCCGAATCCCGCCAGACAGAACGATGCGATCGCGAGATACGCATTGCCGAGGGAGAGGGCCGCGAGGACCATCGCGACGCCCGCGATCACTATTGGCACCACGACGTGCCAAATACGTTCTCCGCTGCGATCCGAGCTGCGTGACACCAGGATCATGCCGATCGTGCCGAACAAGTTCGGCAAGGCGGTGACATAGCCTACGTCCAGGTTGGACATGCCCAATCCCTTGACGATCAGTGGCAGGAAGAAAACGATCGCGTACACGCCATAGGCCACGAACAGGTAAGCGATCGTCAGTAGGATGATCTGCGGGTTGAGGATGGACCGCAGCAGACCCTTGCCGTGAGCCGCCTTCTCGCCAGCCTCCGTCTCCAGCGTTCGTTGCAGCCACTCGCGCTCGTCCGGCGCCAGCCACGGTGCCTCGGCGGGATGGTTGCGCAGCACCGACCGGGCGAAGCAGGCGAGGATGACCGCGGGGACGCCTTCGACAAGAAACACCCACTGCCAGCCGGCGACGCCGAGCCAGCCATCGAGTTCCAGGAGGTTCGCTGACAAGGGAGCGCCGACCACGCTGGCGAAGGCACCGCAGGCGTAGAAAATGCCCATCATCCGGCCGCGATGGCGAGAGGGGAACCAGCAGGTCATGAAGTAGGCGACGCCCGGAAAAAATCCGGCCTCCGCCACGCCGAGCAAGAATCGCGCGATCACGAAGCTGGTCTCGCCGGTGACAAGCGCGGTGCCGGCGGAGCACAGGCCCCATACCGCCATGATGATCGCGATCCAGGTCCGTGCGCCAAGCTTGGTCAGGATCATGTTGGCGGGGAACTGGAACAGCACATAGCTCCAGAAGAACGCGCCCGCCCCCAGGCCGTAGGCGGTGGCGGAAAGGCCGAGCGCCTTGTTCATGGTTAACGCCGCGATCGAGATGTTGAACCGGTCGAGTGCGTTGATGAGATAGCCGAAGCTGAGTAACGGGATGAGCCGCCATGCGACCTTGCGCATGACCGCCGCCTCGAAATCCGGGCCCATAAATTTCCTCCGTCCTTGTCGTTGCGCGGCTCTTCTGTCCTGCTACTGACGAGTGTAGGAGCCAACTCAAGGGTTGGCGACCGGACGGACCGGTTGCCTCGCGCGATCGTCATTGCCCTGTTCAGGCCTCGACTGATCGCTTCCGTCGCTGTTATGACCCGGCGCCCCGCCAGAGGGCCTAAACCGGGAGAGGCTGCCAAATGACCCTGACCCGCCGGAGCCTGCTGGGCTCGGCCACCGTTGCCGCCACCGCGGTCGCGCTGCCCGTTCCTCGCGCCCGCGCGCAGCGGCCGGTGATCCGCATCGGCGTGATGAACGACCAGTCCGGCACCTATCGCGACGTCTCGGGACCGACCAGCGTGGTCTGCACGCGCCAAGCGATCGCCGAATTCGGCGACAAGGGGTTCGACGTGGAAGTCCTGGTCGCGGACCACCTCAACAAGCCGGATGTCGCCGTCTCACTCGCCAAGCAGTGGTTCGATCGCGACGGGGTCGACGTTATCCAGGATGGCGGTGCCTCATCCTGCGCGCTGGCGCTGACCCAGATCGTGCGTGACAAGAACAAGGTGTTTCTGAGCACTAGCACGGCCACGTCCGACCTCACCGGCAAGGCGTGCACACCCAATACGATCCATTGGGTGCTGGACACCTACATGAGCTCGAAATCGACCGCCGGCGCCATGACGAAGCATGGCGGGGATTCGTGGTTCTTCATCACGGCCAACTACGCCTTCGGCCAGGCGCTCCAGCGGGACGCATCGAAATTCGTCACCGATGCCGGCGGCAAGGTGCTGGGCGCGAACACCTATCCGTTCCCCGAGACCACGGACTTCTCCGCCGCCCTCGTACAGGGGCAAGCCTCGAAGGCGAAGGTGCTGGGCCTCGCCAACGCCGGCACCGACACCGTGAACTGCATCAAGCAGGCGCACGAGTTCGGCATCACCGCCGGCGGCCAACGCCTCGCGGCGTTGCTCGCCTACAGCACGGACATTCACGCCATCGGCCTCGACATCGCGCAGGGCCTGGTGATGAGCGAGAGCTTCTACTGGGACCTCAACGACCGCACCCGGGCCTGGATGCAGCGCATCAAGCCGAAGGTGACGCAGTATCCCAACAGCGCGCAGGCCGGGCAGTATTCGTCGGCGCTGCACTACTTGAAGATCGTGGCGCAGATGGGGCCGGCGGCAGCCAAGGCGAACGGCGCGGCGGCGGTGGCGGCGATGAAGGCGATGCCGACCGACGATGATTGCTTCGGTGCCAACGGTCGTATCCGCGAGGACGGGCGCAAGATCCATCCCTGCTATCTGTTCGAGGTGAAGAAGCCCTCGGAGAGCAGGCAGCCGTGGGACCTGATGCGGGAGATCGCCGTGACACCGGCCGAGGACGCTTTTCGTCCGTTGAGTGACCACGCTTGCCCGCTGGTGAAGGCGTGAGCGGACTCATTGCGGTCCGGGACGGATAGCGCCAGACTGTCTCTCGTCGGCGTGGCGCTCCTGCCGCGCCCGTTTGCGCAGGTACGCAATGAAACGATCCTCCGGGCTTACTGCGCTCGCGTTCGGCGCGCTCGTCGCCACGGCCGCCCCCGCGGCGGCTTCACCCTTCAACGCGATCTATGCGTTCGGCGACAGCCTCTCCGATATCGGCAACGTCTCCATCGCTAGCGGTGGGGCGGTCCCGAAGTCGCCGCCCTATGCGCCGGGCAGGTTCAGCAATGGGCCAATCTGGATCGATGATGTCGCTGCACGTGTTGGGGTGCCGCTCACCCCGGCGTTGGCGGGTGGCACGGACTTCGCGTTTGGTGGCGCAACAACTGGGACAACCGCAGTCCATACCGCCGGGCTCGGCGATCTGCCGTACCAGATGGCGGCCTTCCAAACACTCGTCCCAACGCCAGCGCAGAACGCCCTGTACACCCTCTGGATCGGCGCCAACGACTTGCGGGATGCGTTCAGCTCGGCCAACCCGGTTGCGGCCGTGCAGCAGGTGGTGCCGCAGGCGGTGCAGAACGCGAGCCAGGCTGTGCTCACACTCGCCGGGCTCGGCGCCAAGCACTTGCTGGTGCTCAACCTCCCGAACCTTGCCGAAACGCCTGCGATCGCCCTACTCGGCAACCCGCAACTGAGCGCGCTCGCCACCGCCGCATCCGGGCTTTACGATAGCCTGCTGGCAGCCTCGCTCCAGCAGATCGCGCAGACGACGGGACTGCAGATCGACCTGCTCGACATGTATGCGCTGCTTAACCGGGCAGTACAGAACCCCTCGGCCTATGGTTTCGCGGATGTCACGACCCCGTGCTGGACCGGCTCGACCGCCGGCGGGCCGGGCACCTTGTGCAGCACCGACAAGAGCTTGCAGGATCTGCACCTGTTCTGGGACTCCCTCCATCCGACGGAGGCTGGCCACGCGCTGATCGCCCGCGCCGCGCTTGCCTTGATCCCGGAGCCGGGCAGCGTCTTGTTGTTGGTTGGCGGCCTGCTCGGGCTTGCCGTCCTGCGCCGGAGAAGCCGCGCCGCGTCCTAGCACCCGCGCCGCCTTGGCGGGCCTGCGCGAGAGGCGTATCCGTGCGGGTCGGATCATCCATCCGCATGGAGGGTTTCTGCATGGCATCGTCCACCCGGGAGGACGCAGCCGCCCGGCTCGCCTCGCTGCGCGCGCAAATCGACCAGGCAATGCATGAGCGCGTGGCGCCTGCGATGTCGAGCGCCACCGCGACGGCGGAAAGCGCGGTGCGGGACGCGGCCGACACGCTGTCGAGCCGGGTGCGCGAGCGCCCGCTGATGGCGGTGGCCGCCGCTGTCTGCGTGGGCTTCGTCATCGGGCGGTTCATTCGGTGAAGCGGGCGTTGATGATGCGCTGGGTGCTCGGGCTCGCATTGAGCCTCGGCCCTATGCTCGCCGGGCATGTCGCGGCCGCTCATGCGCTGCTCGAAAGCGCCGTGCCTCCCGTCGGCGGAACGGTCGCCAAGGCGCCGACCGACGTGATGATCGTATTCTCGGAAACGGTCGAGCCAGCGTTCAGCAGCATCGTCGTGACGGATGCGGCGGGCAATCGCTTCGATTCCGGGAAGGCGCAGACCGCTGCCGGCGACGCGAAGCGTCTGATGATTGGAGTGAAGCCGCTGCAGCCCGGAACCTATACCGTGACCTGGCAAGCCACCTCGACGGACACGCACCGCACCCAGGGGCATTTCAGCTTCACGGTCGCCCGATAGGCTTGTCGGCGTGACGTTGCCGCCCTTCGAGCTCGGGACGGGCGGGCTGCTGCTCGATGCCGTGCGTGCAGTGGCGGTCGCAGGGCTGCTGTCGGCGTTCGGCAGCTTGCTATTCCTTCTGGGACAAGGCCGCTCATCCGTCGAGCGGCCGATCCGGCACGTCGGATGGGCAAGCCTTGCCGTCGCGGCGGCTGGGTTGATCGTCTGGGTGGTGCTGGAGTCCGCCACCCTGGCGGGTTGGGACCAGGCGTTCGCCGCACTGCCCGAAGTTTTGTGGAACACCGAGTTCGGCCACCTGGCCGGGTGGCAGGCGCTGGCGCTGGCGATTGCCGCCATTGGCTTGGCCTGCCGGTTCGGCTGGCTCGCCGCAACGGCGGCTGGCGTCGGTGTGATCCTGGAGACTGGGCGCTTGCACGCCTGGGCGATGCAGCCAAGCATCACGCCGCTGCTGGTATCCGAGGCATTGCACCTGCTCGCGGCGGGCGCGTGGTTGGGCGGGCTGCTGCCGCTGCGGATCGTGGTGCGCAGCGCACCGCTCGACGAAGCCATTGCCGCTTCCCGCCGCTTCTCGCGCATGGCGACAGTCGCGGTGCTCGTCCTGGCCGCGACCGCATTTTGGCAGGGTTGGGTGCTGTCCGGCGGATGGCCCGGACTCGCCGGAACGGCATTCGGCTGGATGGAGCTAGCGAAATTGGTGCTGTTCCTCGCACTTCTTGCCTGCGCGGGGTTCAACCGCTTCCGCTTCACGCCGGCACTCGCCGGAGCCGATGCAGCGCGCGGTCGTCGGGCGCTCGGGCGCAGCATCGCTATCGAGACCGCGCTCGGCGTGCTGGTGGTATGCGCCGCCGCCGTGCTCACCAGCCTGCCCCCAGGAATGCATGTTCAGCCAGTTTGGCCCTTTCCGATGCGGCCAAGCCTTACGATCGTGAATGCCGACCCGGGCTTCCGCCGCGAGGTGGCGGACGCGGTGCTCGCGATGGTCGGCGCGCTGGTGTTGGTCGGACTCGGTATCGTGGTGCGGTGGATCCGCTGGATCGCCTGGCTTGCGGCGGTGGTGATCGCCTGGTTCGCGCTCCCGCATTTCGATCTGTTGTTCGTGGAGGCCTATCCCACGAGCTTCTACCACTCTCCCACCGGCTTCGCTGCGACATCCATTGCCGACGGGGCGGCGCTGTATCCGCAGCATTGCGCCTCGTGCCACGGCGCCGAGGGACGCGGCGATGGGCCGGCGGCGAGGGGACTGCGCATCCCGCCCGCCGATCTCACCGCCGAGCATCTCTGGGCGCACAGCGATGGCGAGATGTTCTGGTGGCTGTCGCACGGCATCGTCTCGGCCGAGGGCGAGGTGGCGATGCCCGGCTTCTCCGGCACGCTGACCGACCAGCAGATCTGGCACCTGATCGACTATGTCCGTGCCAACAACGCGGGCATCACCGAACGCACCACCGGCGCGTGGACGCCACCGGTGCAAGCGCCCGGACTGAACGCGAGCTGCCCCGAGGGGCGGACGTTGACGCTGGCCGCGCTGCGCGGCCAAGTGGTGCGCGTGGTGTTCGGCGCGAGCCCGTTCCCCCAGCCGCAGCATGCCTCGGCGGCGACGATCTTGCTGGTGCCGCCCGACGCTCCCGCTCCTCCGGAATATTGCATCGCGCGCGATCCCGCCGCCGCCCGAGCCTATGCTATCGTCACAGGTTCGCGGGATCGGCCACCGGTGGGCACCGAAATCCTGATCGACGCGAATGGCTGGCTCCGCGCCGCTCTTGCGCCGGGAGAGGAGGGCGAACTCGCGGCCGAGATCAAGCGAATAGCCGCCGCCCCGTTGCCGCCGCACGCCGGCGGCATGGAGAACATGCACCATCACTGAGCTCGACTTGAGTCACCGCTGAGCAGCACCATGCGCGGGGAACGGCGTCGGGAGATCGCAGCGCAAGTGACGAGCATCGCGGAATGGCTGAACCGGATCGACCCCGGCACGCATCGGCGGATCAAGGGCCTGCGCCTTGTCACGGCATTCGGCCTCGCGTGGCTGGCGGGCACGCAGCAGGGACAAGCGCTCGCGCTGCCGGGGGGCGCCTCGCTCGGCGCGCTCGCGGCCGGATTCGCGTTGTGGGCCAGCGTCTCCGAGGCACAAACGACGCGCCGCACCTCAAGCCGGGATTTGGTCCTGCTGGTCCTCGCGGCGGTGGTCGGGGCAGCCATGATGATCGTGCTGTCGCCGCTCCTCGCGCTGAGCGGGCGCGCAGGCCCCGAGCTTACGCTGGTCACTGGCGCCTTCCTGGTCGGCTATCTCAGGCGTTATGGCGTGCTCGGCGCGGGTGTCGGCTCGCAAGTCTTTATCGGCCAGCTGCTGGCGTACGGCGCCGGATTGACGAGGGCGGATTTCCCCACCCTCGGCATCGCGGGGCTGATCGCGGCGCTGGCGGCCATCGTGCCGCGCTTGCTGAGCGGGCCAGCCGAGCATCCCGCGCTCGCGGCGCCCGCGCCTGTCGCTGTCCGCGCGCCGGAATTACGGATGGGGTTGCAGGCGGCCGCCGCCGCGCTGGTGATCGTTCTGCTCAACGATGCGATCGGCTTGCAGGAATCGGCCTGGGCGATCACCGCCTGCACCTACGTGATTGCCGGCAGTACGTCCGGCACGGTGCAACGGGTGCTGCGGCGGATTTTGGGCACGGCAGTCGGCGTGCCGCTCGGGCTCGCCTGCCTGCCGATCGCCGCGCAATGGCCGCTGCTCGTGTGGGCCGCCGCCGCACTGGCGATGATCGTCTATGCCGTCGCCCTGCCGGAACGGTATGACATTGCGTGTGGCGCCTATGCTTTCGCCCTCATCGTGACGATGGCGGCGGGCGGGGACACGTCCATCGGCCTGCTCGTCTCGCGGGCCTGGGAGACGCTGATCGGCGGTGCGCTCGGCCTGGCAACGGCCTTGCTGCTACTGCCGATCCGCGAGCCCCGGCCGCTATGATCGCGCCGGGCCGACCTGGACCAACGTATCGTTGAAGCAGGCACCTTCCGACAGGTCCGCCCGCATATCCGCCGAGGCGAGTGCCGAGATCGTCTGGCCGGTCGGGCTGGTGGCGATCCAGGCGCCCTTCTCGCTTGCCACCACGCCGGGCCGCACCGCATCCGTCACCGTGAGCGGCAGGACCACCTCGCCGAGCTCGTTCCACATCCGCACGTCCACGCCGTTGGCGAGCCCGCGAACCTCCGCGTCGGCGGGGTGCATCATCAGGCGCGGGGTGCGTTGCGACGGCGGCAGGCTGCCGAGCGACGACGAGATGCGCCGGTCGGAGGCCGGGGAAATCAACATCAGTGGATAGCTCGGCTGGCGTTCCCGCCAGGTCGGCAGCATGGCATCGGCGCCCCAGCGCGCAGCCAGCCACTCCGAGCGCAATTCGACCTTGCCCGAGGGAGTTGCGGGCCGGACGTTCTCATACAGCACCATCGGCGCCCCGTCTGGGGCGGTCATCGGCGTGGCCCGATCGGTCGGAATCTGGCTCGGACGCAGACCGCCGAGGCGCGGATCGGTTGGGTTGACCGCGTCGTCCATCAGCTCCGCGTCGGTGGCCGTGAAACAGGGCTCGTCGAAGCCGAAGCGGGCAGCGAGGCGGCGGAAGATCTCGGTGTTGGGCAGCGATTCCCCGAGCGGCGGGATCACTGGCTCGGCACGCTGCAGCCAGTGGTGGCCATAGGCGGGGTAAAGGTCGGCGCACTCGAAATGCGTCGCGGCGGGCAGCACCACGTCGCAATAGGCCATGCTCTCGGTCATCGTCGTGTCTATGCCGACCGCGAACACGTCCTCGCGCGACAGGCCACGCCGCATCCGGTTCTGGTCGGGATGCACCACCGCAGGATTGTGGTTGTAGATGAACACCGCCCGCAGCGGTGGCCCGGCGATATCGTCCTCGGCGAGATGGCGCCCCATGTCGACCAGGTTGATCGTCCGCGTGCCCTCGGGGGTGAAATCCGACCGCTGCAACTTTCCCGTGGTCTTGGCGAAGGCATTGCCCGCACCGAGCACGATGCCGCTGCCCTTGCCGAACTTGCCGAGCAGCGCTGGCAGCGCGATCGCGCCCCTTATGCCGCTGCCGCCGTTGCGCCCGCGCTCGATCCCGTTGCCCGGCGCCATGACCAGCGGGCCGTCCTCGCCCAGCCATTGCACGAAGGTGCGGATTTGCTGCTCCGGCAGCCCGCACGCCTCGGCGGCGCGCGCGGCCGGCCATTCGCGGGCGCGCGCCATGAAATCCTCGAAGCCCAGCACGTTCGCCGCAATAAAAGCGTCGTCGAACTTGCCAGCGCGTTCGAGTTCGGCGGCCACCGACCAGGCGAGCAGAATGTCAGTGCCGGGGCGTGGTGCGAGGTGCAAATCCGCCTGCTGCGCGATCTTAGTGCGCAGCGGATCGACCACCACCAGCTTGCCGCCCTTGCGCATCGCCCGGCGCACGCAGCGCACCAAGTGCAAATTGGCCACCGTCGCGTTGTTGCCCCAGACGACGTTCAACGCGGCGTTCTCGGCGAACTCGGGCGGGCAGCCGGCCACTGCGCCGTAGGTTCCCGCCCACGCCTCGCTCCGCACGCCACCGCACAGCGCGCGGCGATAAAGCTGGCTCGCGCCGAGCCTGTTGAAGAAGCGCATCGACATGCTGTCGCCGGCAAGGAAGCCATGCGGGCCGGCGTAGTTGAACGGCGCCACCGCCTGCGGCCCCCAGCGGCGTATCACCTCGTCCACGCGCCGGTGAATTTCGTCGAGAGCGGCCTCCCACGAGATCCGCTCGAACTGTCCCGAGCCCTTCGGCCCGCTGCGACGCAGCGGGTACAGCACGCGACCGGGGCCGTGCACCAGCCCGATCATGTCCTGCGCGACCTTGGTGCAGATCACCCCATCGGTGAACGGCGCCGCACGGGAGCCGCGCACCTTGGCGATACGCCCATCCTCGACCGTAACGGTCAGGCTGCACGTATCCGGGCAATCATAGGTGCAGACGCTCGGGCGTTCTTCGAGGAACATGGCTGGTCTCCGAGTGGCAGGAGCAAGGCAGGTTCCTAGCATGATGGGTGAAGAAATGCAGGAGCCTCGGCATCCCGAAGAGGCTTTCCTGAGCGGATTCCCATTGACTTTGGCTGGCGGGAATGTATATACGGATGTAGCTACAAGTCGTGAATGCGATCATCGGCCCGAAGCTGAACTCGGGCCCGTCAGAGGAACATTGAGTCAAGACAGCAAGCCAGCCTCCTTGATCGACGGAAGGTCGGCCTGGTCGGTGAGGGACGCCGCGACGGATTTTGAGTGGGATGAGGCAAAGCGCCTCTCAAATATCGCGAAGCACGGTTTGGATTTTGCCGATTCCGATTTGTTCCTCGGAAGCCCTCACCTCGTCGGGCCGGCGAAGACGGTTGACGGCGAGACACGCTGGTTGGCGGTCGGCATGATCGATGATGTTTACGTGACGACGGTTTTCACAAGACGCGGCAGCACCGTTCGGATCATCTCAATGCGGAGGGCACGAGATGGAGAAAGGAAGAAACATCAGGAAGTTTTCGGCGGCTGAGCTCGAGGCGCGTCGCGCGCGCGGTGAAGGCGGCAGCGATCTTGCTCGCGTGCGTGCCAAGAGCGCGGAGGATCTGGAGCGTGACATCGCCGACGATCCCGACTTCAGGAACGAGGCGGAGGATTGGTACAAAGCCGCGGAGGCGGTCATGCCAACACCCAAGAAGCTGCTGTCCCTCCGGCTGGACGACGACATCATCGACTGGTTCAAGCAGCAAGGTCCGGGCTATCAGACCAGGATTAACGCCGTGCTCCGTGCGTTCGTGCGGCAACAAGCCGAAAAGAAGCGAGCCTAGTCAGGAATGATCCCGCCATCGACGTTGAACGATTGGCCGGTGATGTTGCGCGCGCCGGCCGAGGCGAGGAACACCGCCATCGCCGCGATGTCCTCGGGGTCGTTGGTGCGTTGCAGCGGGATACCCTCGGCGCGGCGGCGATCCATCTCCTCCATCGTGATGCCGGCTCGCTCGGCACGTACCCGCAGGTTGGCATCCGACAGCGGCGTGCGGGTGACGCCGGGGCAGATCGAGTTGACGTTGATGTTGTGCTTGCCGAGCTGCTGCGAGGCGGTCTTGGTCAGCGCGATGACGGCGCCCTTGCTCGCGGCGTAGGCGGCGTTGGACGTGCCGGCATAGCCCTTCCCGGCGATCGAGGCGATGTTGATGATCCGGCCGCTGCGGCGCGGGATCATCTCTCGCGCGACCCGCTGCAGACAGAAGAACACGCCTTTCGCGTTCACCCGGTGGATGCGGTCCCAGTCGGCCTCGGTCAGCTCCATGATGTCGGCGCGACGGGTCACGCCGGCGTTGTTCACCAGGATGTCGATGTGCCCGAAGGTCTCGACGGCCTGGCGGACCATGCGGTCGATTTCCTGGAGGTCGCCCACGTCGGCCTGCACGGCGAGGGCGCGACGTTGCGTTGCGGCGATCGTGCTGGCGGTCGCCTCGACATTCCCGCCGTTGATATCCGCTACGACCACATGTGCGCCGGCGACGGCAAGCGCGAGTGCGGAGGCGCGTCCGATCCCCTGACCCGCGCCGGTGACGAGCGCCACTTGATTGGCGAGTTCCATGTGGCCGTTCCTCCTTTAAAGCCGCGGGTCGATCGGCGCGACGATGCCCTCCGCCGCCTCGACGACCTCGCCCGCGTCGAGGCACAGATCCTCGCGGAAGCGCGCCGCCATGATCTGCACACCGGGGCGCAGCCGGCCGTGATGCCCGACCGGCACCGCGAGCGCGGGCAGGCCGAGCAGCGGCGCGAGCAGGCTGACGCGGAGCGAATCCATCACCTTCGCCTGTCCTTCCCGCGTCGTGTCGAGATTGTGCGGCGGTGCGAGGTCGCCGAGGGTCGGCATCACCACCAGCGGATAATCGATCATGAAGGTGAGCCAGCGATGCAGCAGCACATCGCGGCGGATGAATGCGGCGAGCACGCCCGCCATGTCGGTGGGCGGCAGCATCTCAAGCCACAGCGACATCGAAGCGCGCGCTTCGGGTTCGCCGTGTTGCTCCATCAGTGGGGCGAGCGCGCCGAGCACGTCGGTCGAGCCGATGCGGTGCCAGGTTTCCACTACTTCGTCGGGATCGGGTGGCATGACTTCCTCGACGACGTAGCCGGCCTCCGCGAGATATCGGCCCGCCTGACGAACTGCCGCGACCTGCGCAGGGTGCGTCGTGCCACCGGGATTGTGCGGCATCAGTGCGACCTTGATCGGACGCGGTGCTGGAGGACCTGTCAAGGCAACGTCAGCCCATCTCGTATCGCGCGGATCGCCGGCCGCCATCGCAGCGAGCGCGAGGCGCGCATCGCGCACGGTGCGGGTCAGCGGCCCCTGTACGGACATCAGCTGCGCGCCAATCGGGCGCCCGGCTGGCGCGCTCGGATTGAACGACGGGATGCGCCCAAGACTGACGCGCAACCCGACCACGCCATTGAAATACGCGGGAATGCGCACGGATCCGCCGATATCGTTGCCCTGCGCGATCGGCCCGATACCGGTTGCCACGGCGGCACCGGCGCCGCCGCTGGAACCGCCGGCGGCGACGCTCGGATCGAGCGGGTTCAGCGTGCGGCCGTGCAGGGCATTGTCGGAGAAGATTCGCATGGAGAATGCCGGCGCGTTGGTACGGCCAACGATGATGGCGCCCGCGCGGCGGAGATTGGCGACCACCGGGCTGTCCTCGCGCGCGATGAGGTCGCGATATGCCACCACGCCATTATCGGTCGGGCAGCCGACCTGGTCGGTGTTCACCTTGGTCGTGACCGGCACGCCATGCAGCGGGCCGAGCGCGTCGCCTCGCGCCCGCGCCGCATCGGCCGCGCGGGCGGTCTTCAGCGCCTCATCATCCAGCACGCGCACCACGGCGTTGATCGCCGGATTGACTACGCGCAGTCGGTCGAGGCAGGAGCGCGTCGCTTCCTCGGCCGAGACGCGACCCAGACGGATCAGTCGCGCGAGGTCGGTCGCGTCAAGCTGCCACAGCTCGGTCATTCGTTCGTTTCCCCTCAGATCGCGATGGCATAGGCGGGACGTCGCGGATCGGCGCCGGCGGCGATCAGGCCGGTCGCCGGGTCGGTGAGGATGGCCTCGACGCTGCCGGCAAGCCAAGTCCAGTCGGGCCATTCCTTGATCTCGTGCCCACGGGCGGCGAGCGCGTCGCGCGCGCGTGGCTCGATGCGGCCCTCGACGGCGAGCCGGCCAGGGAAATACTCGAACGGCGCGAAAGAGGACGGAAACGAATAGCTCGCCACGCGCGGCGCCTCGATGGCGTTTTGCAGGTCCATGCCGAAATGCAGCACGTTGAGCAGCACTTGCAGCATCGCCTGGGTCTGCACGTCGCCTCCCGGCGTGCCGAACGGCATCACGCCGCCGGAGCGCGTCACGACGATCGCCGGATTTGGCGTGAGGCGCGGCCGCTTGCCGGGTGCGACACCGGCGGGGTGCGTGGGATCGGGTCGGCTCTGCGAGCCTCGGCCGGACGGCGCGATGCCGAGCCCCGGGACGATCGGGACGTTGCCGCAGCCGTCCGAGGGTGTCGCACTGAATGCGTTCCCCCAGCGATCGACCACGCAGCAATAGGAGGTATCCGCCTCGACTTTCGGCAACTCGGACGGGCTGGCGGCGTGCGATCTATCCGCCCCATCGAGCGGCGGCGGCATCCGGCCGAAGGCGCGATCGTCCCGCACAGCGGCTGCCCGGCGCGCGATGGTGGACGGCGCGAGCAGATGGTCGATCGGCACGTGCACGAAAGCCGGATCGCCGAAGAAATACTCTCGATCCGCCAGCGCGAGGTTGATGCACTCGACGACCCGGTGCAGGTACTCGGGCGAATTGTGCGCGAGCCCGTCGAGGCCGAGATGCTCGACCAACGCCAACGCCTCGAGTAGCGCCGGCCCCTGGCACCACGGCCCGCACACGATCACTTCGTGGCCGCGCCAGAAGCGGCGCACGGCAGGTTCGATTGGGGAGTGGTAGGCAGCGAGATCGTCCATCGTGAGATAGCCGCCCTCGTGCCGCTGGAACGCGATCATCTCTCGCGCGATGTCGCCGCGATAAAACGCGTCGTGAGCGGCTTGCAGTCCCGCCATCCGGTCGGGTGCGGTACGGTCTTGATCCGCCATGTATTGCAGCGTGCGCGCGAGATCCGCTTGCACGAATTTCTCGCCGACCGCGGGCGGCGCCCCGTTGCGCAGAAAGATCGCCGCATTCAAGGGATAACGCCGGTATTCATCGGCGTGCGACGTGATGGAAGCGGCCAGCAGCGGGTAGACGGAAAATCCCTCAGCAGCGAAGCGGATGGCCGAGGCGGCAATATCGGCGAAGCGCATCGTGCCGTGCCGCCGCAGCGCGGTGATCCACGCATCGGGTGCCGCCGGAACCACGGTGCGCAGCACGCCATCGGGGATTTTTCCTCCATGCTCGCGCATGAACAAATCGGCCGGCAGCGAGCGAGGCCAGGTGCCGAGTCCGGCGATGCTCTCGACCTCGCCGCTCGCCAATCGGATCAGGATCGGCGCCACGCCTGCCACATTGACCAGATCGGGCTGCAGCACCGCGAGCGCGACCCCGGCCGCGCAGCCCGCATCCACGGCGTTGCCGCCGGCTTCGAGAATGGAGAAGCCCGCGGCGGCGGCGAGGTAGTGGCCCGCGGAGATGGCGTGCCTCGTGCCGTGGATCGTCGGGCGATGGCTCATAACGTCACCCTCCTGTCATCGACGCGGCCGCGACCCGAGCCGTGCGCGGTCTCCTTGCAGCGGAATGCGCTGCGCTTTCCCGCCTCACTTCTCGGCAAGTTTCGCGAAGGCTTCGCGGAACGGGTGCGGCGAGCCGGCGAGGCCGGTTTCCGCAAACATCTCGTCAGTGAGTGCCGCGATGGTGTCCTCACTCACCCGCACGCCGTTGCTTTCGAGATGGCGGCGCGCGGCGTCCACCGCCTCGGACATCTCGCCGCCGGATTTGTAGAGTTTGTAAAAATCCGTCCGCTGACCGCGGCCGAGCGCCTCCGCCAGAACATCGGTGAAGTTCGCTACCCTGAACGGATAGCTCGCCTCCGCGCCGGCCAGCGCGCGGTGGCAGGAGTGATAGGTGGTGATGAGCAGGTCGGCGCCGACCGCCGCCGCGCCCTCGGCCATGTTGCGGTGGATGTCCCGCTCGCGCTCCACATAGCGCGCAGCGACGCCGCCACACGCATAGGAGAAGCCGCTGTCCTGCGGCAGATCGACCACGGTGAGGTTGGGAATGGCGTCCATCAGTACGCGCACGCTTTCACGCGTACCGGTGATTCCTTGATGCTCGTGGATCACCGCGCGGCGCGGCGGCTGATCGACGAATTGCGCGCGGAGCTCGTCGAGCCGCGAGACGAGGAACACGCTGACATGATCGAGGCCGAAGCTCGGCGGCGCGCGATCGACCTCGATCTCGTTGAAGTTCTTCGTGCAAGTCGGGCACCAGGTCAGCACCTTGCTCGCGCCGGACTGGCCGAAGCGGCGGAAGGTGCGGCCGCCGATCTTGTCATAGGCATCAGTGTCGCCGGCCTGGAACTGGTACACGCCACAGCAATGCGATGGCCCGCCGACCACGTCGAAATCGACGCCGAGGGCTTCGAGGACATCCATGACGTTGAACACGATGTGCGACGTCTTGAGCACATTGCAGCCGGTGTAGAACAAGACCTCGGCCTGGCGACGCTCGGCGGGTGCGAGGATGCGGGTGAGGGCGTCGGACGGCATCTGCATCGAGGCGAGCAGGCGTACGGCGTGTGACATCGAGCGGAAGCGGCGCGCGTGCTCCTGCTTGCGGGATTGCTCGTCGCGAGTTGCCTCCTGCGCGCGCAGCCGAGCGATCGAGACCCATTGGCGCACGTTGATCTGCTCCGGGCACACCGCCGAGCACTGGCCGCTGCTGTCGCATGCCGCCACCCAGCGCGCGGCCTCACCGCCGCCGGCGCCATCGGCGGTGAGCGCGATCAGCCCGCGCACCAGGTGCTGCGGATCGCTGGTGTCGATCCCCACCTCCCGCGCCGTCGGGCAGACCTCGGCGCAGCGGCCGCAGACCGTGCAGCGAGAAGTGGCATCCTCGGCGAGGGCATCGAGCGTGGCGGCGAGTTCGGGCATCGTTCGGCCTCACATCGCGATCAGGCGAGCATGGTAGGCCCTCTTGCCGCCCAACGAACAGGCCCGGTGCTCACGGCGGCGGCTTGCGGGTTCGTTTCGGCTTGGCCTTGGCTGCGGCGAGCGCCGCCGCGACGGCCTTGCGCGCCCAGTCGCGCAGCTCGTCTGGATCGTCCAGCAGCTCGGGCGGACAGCGCCAGTAGGAGGTAAGGACGTGCTCGCCGTGCTTCGTGCCGTAGCTGAACGGCGCCTCGCCGGCGGCCTCGTAGTCGGCGCGGTTGGCCTCGCCGACCTTGAAGAACACCTCCTCGCGGGCCAGCAGCCCGAACATCGTTCCGCCGTGAAACAGCCGGGCCCCGCCGAACATGCGCCGCGCGGAGACCGGCCCAAGGGGCGCCAGCAATTCCAGCAGATACTCGGCGAGCTTGTCAGAGTGAGCCATCGGGCGAACCGGGCTTGCCGTTGCGAACAATTCTCAGTATCAAGCAGCGACAACCATATCCGGTGATCCCTTGTCGACGCGCAGCCATCTGCTCACCGCCTTTGCCGGCCTCGCTCTCCTCGCCGCCGGGGCGGTCTCCACCCCGGCCAGGGCGGCCGATGCCGTCATGCTGACCCTCAAGGACCATCGCTTCAACCCGGCACAGGTCACGGTGCCGGCGGGCGAGCGGTTCAGCATCGAGGTCACGAATCAGGACGACACGCCGGCCGAATTCGAGAGCAGCGATCTCAGGGTGGAGAAGATCATCGTGCCCGGCGGCAAGATCAGCGTGAAGGCCGGGCCGCTGAAGCCGGGGACCTACAAATTCTTCGACGAGTACCACCCGGACACTGCAACCGGCACCCTGACCGCCACCGAGAAGAAGAACTGAGCCGATGCTGGCGAGCTTGCTCATCGTTTTCCGCGAAGTCCTCGAAGCCGGGTTGATCGTCGGCATCGTGCTGGCGGCGACCGAGGGCATCGCGCGCCGGGGAAGCTGGATCGCCGGCGGCATCGCCGTGGGCGTGGGTGGGGCCGCCGTGTTGGCGATGTTCGCCGGGGCGATCTCGGGGGCGCTGTCCGGCAACGGGCAGGAGGTGTTCAACGCCTCCATCCTGATTGTCGCGGTGGTGATGCTGGGTTGGCACAACGTCTGGATGGCGAGCCACGGCCGCCAGATCGCCCAGGAGATGCGGGCGGTGGGGCACGCCGTCGGTACCGGCGAGCGATCCCTGCTGGCGCTCGCCGTGGTCGTCGCGGTCGCGGTGTTGCGCGAGGGAGCGGAGGTCGTGCTGTTCCTCTATGGCATCGCGGCCTCCTCGCAGGCAGGGGCGGCGGCGTTGATGCTCGGGGGCGTGCTCGGCGTCGGTGCCGGAGCGCTGGTCTCCTACCTGCTCTATCGCGGCCTGATCGCCATTCCGGTCAGCCGGCTGTTCTCGGTGACGAGCTGGCTGATCGCGCTGCTCGCCGCCGGAATGGCCGGCCAGGCCGCGGCGATCCTCGCTGGCATCGACCTTATCCCGGCCTGGGGGTACCAGCTCTGGGACACGTCGTGGCTGTTGCCGCAAAACAGCCTGCCCGGCCAGGCGCTTCACGCCTTGGTCGGCTACTCGGACCGCCCGCTCGGAGTGCAGGTCGTCGCCTACCTCGTTGTGCTCGCCGCGCTGGTCACGGCGAGCCGTCTCGTCAATCCGCAATCCCCCAAGGATAGCCGCGCGGCATCATCGAACGTGCCGCACGGCCACCGTTCCTCCTAACCGGAAAGACCCATCCATGAACATCAAGGCCATCACGCTGGCTGCGGCCTGCGGGCTGCTCGTCGTGCGCTCTGCCGACGCCCGCGAGTATTTCGTGGGCGGCCCGGTGCACCAGCACGATATGGAGATCGTGGCGAACTACCTTGTCGGAATCGAGATGGCGCCGGCGATGCCGCACATGCCAACGGGTCCCGACGTCATTCACCTGGAAGCCGACGTCCACGCCACCGCCGACAACGTCTACGGCTATCCCGATGGCGCCTGGGTGCCGTATCTCACGGTCAACTACACGCTCGAGAAGGTCGGCACGAACTGGAAGGCCGAGGGCGTGCTGCACCCGATGGAGGCCAAGGACGGACCGCATTACGCGGACAACGTCAAGATGGACGGCCCCGGCAAGTACAAGGTGACGTACAAGTTCAGCCCGCCGGAGGTCAACGGGTTCTACCGCCACATCGACAAGGAGACCGGCGTCCCGGCCTGGTGGACGCCGTTCTCGCAGGAGTTCACTTTCACCTACCCGCAGAAGTGAGTTCGCGGTTCATTCGTTGACGACCTCGTGCGGGGCAACGCCCCAGATCGCCTTGCGCGGCACGTAGCCGCTATGGTCGTCGACCCGCACCCGGCACCATGACGATCCCGCCGCACAACCGAGGAGGCGCCCGACGACGCCGGGCTTGAGCCAGGCGGCCGGATGGGCGTTCGCCCGCGGTGCGCGGCGGAGAGGGACGGTTCGCCCCTGGACAATGAAGGTGCGCCGGCCGGACAGCAAGGCGCCCTTGATCCAGCCTTCCGTGCCGTCCGGCAGACGGACCGCCCGCCAATCATGGAATTCCCGGAAGATCTGCACCGGCAGGTGTCGCCGGTGCAGCACCCAATCGATCCGATAGCGAAATCCTGGGCCGCGCCGCAGGTTCACGTGATCCGATCGCAGCGACACGAACCGGGGCAGCGGGTACCCCGTGTAGCGACCCTTGGTGGCGGTGCCATGCACAATCCTCGGGTCATTCGCGCCCGCCGCCGACGCGACGTGCAGGCATATGCCGACCGCCAGCAAGGCAACGGCAGCACGCAAGGAGATCCACGACAGAGCCCGTAATCCCAGGAGCGCGGGTCGCGTGACCAGCATCGGGTCTCTTTAACAGATGACATCAAGTAAGCAAGCCTTGTCCCTGATCGGGACTGCTTTTATGGTTCCGCCCGAGTACCCATCCCGAAATAGCCAGATGAGGATTGCGCGCCGTGGCAGGAACCCAGGGCATTGAGCGACCTTCCTCCAGCCGGCGGAGCATCGCGTGAATCGGCAGCGGCGACTGCTCTGGGGCGCGCTCGCCGTGGCGGCGGCGTTCCACTGGCTCTTCGCGACCATCGACGCGCACGCGGCATCGCACCGCAAGACGGGCGCGGATCACGCCCGTTCCGCTCGGGCCCATGCGCCTCGCCATCACAGCGCGAAGCCGCATGCCGTGCATAAGCGCCGCCCGACCACGGCAAACGCGCGGCGACATCACACGAAGACTGCCTCGCGGCCCCATCACACAAAGTCTGCATCGCGGCACGCCGCAAAACGCCAGGCCGCGACACATGCGAAGACGCGGCACGCCGCCAGATCTCAACGCCATCACGTCGCGGCTGCGGACAAGCCGATGATCGTGATCGATCCGGGCCACGGCGGACGTGACCCCGGTGCGATCGGGCGATCCGGCACACTCGAGAAGAACGTGACTTTGGCGACCGCGCTGGAGCTGAAACGCCAGCTTCTCGCGACGGGAAAGTACCGGGTTGCGTTGACCCGCACCGGCGACAAGTTCGTCTCGCTCGCGGGCAGGGTGGCGTTTGCCCGCAAGCATGACGCCGACTTGTTCATCGCGATCCACGCCGACTCGTCGACGAACCACAAGGCGCACGGTGCCAGCGTCTACACGCGGACCGACGATTCCGGGGGCACGAGGACGGCCCGCGTCGCGGCAACCCCCGGCAACTCCCCTGCGATCGCCAGCACCATCGCAAAATCGGACCCGGCGCCACCGATGGGATCGGCGTCGCTGCAGAACACCATGATCGATAATCTTGAGGGCGATATCCGGATGGTGGTCGAACCGTCGCGTCAGGCGAAGTTCTACGTGCTTCGCGCGCGCCGCATCCCGAGCGTGCTGCTGGAGATGGGCTTTCTCTCCAACCGCCGCGACGAGGCGCTGCTCAAGCGGCCGAAGCACCGCAGCGTCATCGCCCGCTCGCTGCGCGACGCGATCAACGACTATTTCGCGCACCTGCAGCGGACGTGACCTCGGGAACGACGTCGATCTCCCCCGTCATGTTCGGGTGAAAGCGGCAGAAAAACCGCAACTTTCCTGACTTCGTCAGCGTGGTGCTGCCGGTCTTGCCGGGCGCGATCACGGTATCAAAGGCATGATCGCGAGCGGTTGCGGTGTGGGCGACGAAATCCTCGTTCGACCACTCGACGACATCCCCGACATGCGCCGTCGCGGGGACGTTGCTGAACGCCATGTTCTTGATGACGACGTGCAGCATCTCCGCCCCGGCCGTCCTCGACGGCGCCGCGAGAATGAGCGCGCACATCGGAAAGAGTAGGCGAACGGCCGAGCGTGTCACCGGTCTGGGCCTATTTCAGGCTGCTGGCGAGTTGTTCGGCGTGCTGCTCGTGGCCCTGGAAGATCTTGAGGCCGGTCTGCAGCAAGCCCTTGAGCTCCGCGTTATGCGCCGAGGGAATGAGCGTCGTCTCGAGCGCATTGTCGACGGCCTTGTGATAGGCGACTTCGTTGTCCACGTACGCCTTGTCGAACGCGGCGCCGTTAAGCGAAGCCAGTTTTGTGCGTTCCGCGTCCGCCTGCTTGACCAGCGCCTGACTGGTGGGATTGTCCTCCGGCGTAACGTGGAGCTTCTTGACGAGCGCGAGGGCCTTCTCGTTTACCGCCGTGTGGTCCCGTACCATGTCGTCGGCGAAACCGCGCACCTCCTTGTTGTGCGTCTTCGTCAGCGCAAGCTTCGCGTTCTTGATGTCGATGTCGCCGGCCGTATAGGCGATGTGCGCGATTTGCGCGTCGTTCGGCTTGGTCCCCGTCTGGGCGAAGCCGGGGGCCACGCCGATGACACCGCCGGCCAGGACGGTGAGCGCGGCGAGGCGGATCATGGTTCGGGCGGTCATGTCGGCTCCTTGCTGTTCTCGATGG
>JAFKFI010000010.1 GCA_017307285.1 Alphaproteobacteria bacterium
CGCCGCCCAGCCGACCGCCGGGGTCGCCGGGCCGCCCATCTCGGCCACCAGCCCGTCATACCGCCCTCCCGCGAGCACGGTGCCCTGCGCGCCGAGCTTGCCGGTGACGAACTCGAACGCGGTGTGGCCGTAATAATCTAGACCCCGCACGATCCGCGGGTTCTCGCGGAAGGGCACCCCGAACCGCTGCAGATGCGTCTGCAACTGCGCGTAAAAGGCTGCGGCCGGCGCCGTGAGATAGGGTTGGATCGTCGGCGCCTCGGCGAGGATGCGCTTATCCCCCTCATCCTTGCTGTCGAGGATGCGCATGGGGTTGCGCTCGAGCCGGGTCAGGCTGTCCTCCGACAGCGCCCCTTTATGCACGGTGAAGTAGCTCACCAGCGCCTCGCGGTACGCCGCCCGGCTTTCGCGATCGCCCAGCGTGTTGAGTTCCAGCATCGTATCCTCGGCCACGCCGAGCGCCTGGAGCACGTCCCATCCACAGGCGATCACCTCGGCGTCGGCCAGCGGCTCGGCGGGGCCGATCAGCTCGACGTCGATCTGATGGAACTGCCGGTAACGGCCCTTCTGCGGCCGCTCGTAGCGGAACATCGGTCCCGCGCAGAACACCTTCTGCGGCAGCGACTGGGTAAGGCCGTTGCTCACCAGTGCGCGACACACCCCGGCGGTCGCCTCGGGGCGCAAGGTGACGCTGTCGCCGCCGCGGTCCTCGAAGGTGTACATCTCCTTCATCACCACGTCGGAGGTCTCGCCGAGGCTGCGGGAGAACACTCGCGTGTCCTCGAGGATCGGCGTCGCCCATTCGTCGAAACCGTAGAGGCCGGCGATACGGCGCGCCGTGTCGATGACGTGCCGGTGGCGCCGCTGGTCCTCGCCGATCAGGTCCCGCGTGCCGCGGACGGGCTGCAGCTCGCTCATTCCGGCAACAGCAGCCACTTGGCGCCCTCGAAGCGGGCGAGGCGCATGGTCTCGATCGGATAATGGTCGGTCGGGCTGGTCTCGATCTTGGAGCTCGGCAGCAGCAACGGCAGCGCGAGATTAAGATGCTCCGCCTGACGCATGATGTTCTCACGCGATAGATCGTCGCCGCATTGCTTGAGCACCTGCACCAAGGTCTGCGCCGCCGAGTAGCCGTAGACGTTCAGCACGTCCCCGGTGTTGCCCTGGGGATAGTATTTCTCCATGAACGCCCGCCACGCCTGCATGCCGGGATCGTCCCGCCACATCTCATCGTTCGGGTCCTTCAGGTACTCCATCGTGATGATGCCCTGCGCCTTCTCGAACCCCGCCGGCTGGATGGCCTGCGAGATCGAATTGCCGGTCGTCGTCAGATAGAATGTCGGGTGCCAGTCGAGGTCGAACACCTTGCGAATCGCCATCGCGGCGAATTTCGGCACGGCGTGGATGTAGAAGGTGTCCGCGCCAGACTCCTTGGCGGCGACGATCTGCTGGTCGATCGTCGGATCGGTCGGCTCATAGCTCGCCTCGTAGACGATCATCTGCTTGGCGCGATCGCCGAGCGCTTCCTTGAAGCTGTTGAGATAGTCGCGCCCGGCATCGTCGTTATGGCCCATGATCGCGATGCGGGCGTTGGGCTTGGTCTTGAGGATGTGCTCGGCATAGAGCGTCGACTCGGCCTTATAGGTCGGCTGCCAGCCCATGCTCCACGGCCACGCCTTGGCATCGCCCCAGAAGGTCGCGCCCGCGGCAATGAACAGCTGCGGGATGTGCTTGCCGTTGAGATACTTACGAACCGCCATACCGGTCGGAGTGCCGAGCGGCTGATAGATGAACGCGACCTTCTCCTGCTCGATCAGCTTGCGGGTCTGCTCCACCGTCTTGGGAGGGCTGTAGCCGTCATCGAGCGTGATCAGGGTGATCTTGCGGCCATTGATGCCGCCCTGCTCGTTGATCTGCTGGAAATAGGCCGCCTCGGACCGCGCGATCGTCGCGTAGGAGGAGGCGGGGCCGCTCAGCGGCATGGTCTGGCCAATCCTGATCTCGGTGGCGCTCACCCCCGGCGCATCGGTCTTCTCCGCCGCCGCGGCACCCGTGGTCAACATGGCCAGGGCAAGGAGTGCGACCGGCAAGCCGCTCACATCCCACCACGCCCCTCGGCCGTTATCTCTGCTTCGCGCCATCCGATCCCCTGCGGTCCACTTGCTGGCACCGGAAAAGCCCGGCCTTGGCGTGATCTACGGCGGAATGGCGCAGGGATAAAGCCGGGTACGCGCGACACGGCGAAGTTGCGTGCTAGCGTAACGGCCAGATCCATTCCGCCCGGTATCGAACATGTTAGGCGAAACGCCGCTCTCCAATGTCTCCGAGTCCGTCCGGACGGAACGGATCTCCGATGTCCTGCAGCGGATGCCGCTCGTCTTCGCGGTCAATGTGGTCAACGCCGCCGCGAGCGCCTGGGTGCTGGCCCGCGCCGAACCCTGGCCGGGTCCCGCCGCCTGGTTCGCCGTGATCGCGCTGATCTCGCTCGCGCGTCTCGCCCTGTGGCGGGAGGACCGGCGCCGCCGACTGCCCCCCGTCCCTCGCGCCGCGATGGTCACGCTGACTACGCTCGCGACCGGGCTGGCCTGGGGGTTGGGAGCCGCCCTGCTGTGGCCCGACAAGCCGGTCTACCGGGTCTTCGTCGTATTCGTCGTGGGCGGCATGTGCGCCGGCAGCGTCACGACGAACGCCATGCACTTCCCGACATTGGCGTGCTTCGTGCTCGCCGCCTGCCTTCCGGTGGCCGGCCGATTTTTCGCCGAGGGGACGCGGCCCGACCTAATGATGGGCGGCATGATTCTGATTTTCGCCGCCGCGCTGCTGAGCACCGGCCGCCAGTTCAGTCGCGGCTACGGCGAGCGCGCAATGCTGCGCTGGCGGCTCGACGAGGCCAACCAGCGGCTGCGCCAGGAGATCGACGACCACAAGGCAACCAGCGCCTCGCTCCGCGAATCGCAGAAGCTGGAGGCAATCGGCCGGTTGACCGCGGGCATCGCGCACGATTTCAACAATCTGCTGATGTCGATCGGCGGCAATATCGACCTGCTGCAGGCCCGCTTGAACCGCCCGGAGACGACCCGCAGGCTGGAGGCGATGCGGGGCGCGGTCGAGCGCGGGTCGCAACTGACCCGCCAGCTGCTCGCCTTCGGGCGACGGCAGCGACTGACCCCGCAAGTCGTCGACCTCAACGGAACATTGGCCGACACGGTGCGCCTGCTGGCCAGCGTGCTTGGGAACCGGGTCGCGGTCGTACTGCAGTCCGATGCCGGCCTCTGGCCGGTATTCGTCGACCCCGGTCAGGTCGAGCACGCCATCTTCAATCTCGCCCTCAACGCGCGGGATGCGATGCCCGATGGGGGAACCATAACCATTGGCGCGGTCAACCGGCCCGAAGTGCCGCGCGCGATTACGGCCGATCTGACACCCGGCGCCTATGTCGAGGTGTCGGTGGCCGACACCGGCGCCGGCATGGCCGAGGACGTGCTGACGCGAGCGGTGGAGCCGTTCTACACCACCAAGGAGCCGGGCCAGGGATCGGGCCTCGGGCTGAGCCAGGTCTACGGCATCGCCCGGCAATCCGGCGGGACGCTGCTGATCGAGAGCGAGCCGGGCCGCGGCACGATAGTGCGGCTGTTCCTGCCTCGCGCTCGCGAGATGGCGGACGCCGAATCCCCCGGCTAGAAGCCGACCCCCTCGGCTACCAGCCTTTCGCGCACTTCGCGCTTCGTCACCTTGCCGTAACCGGACTTCGGCAGCTCCGGCCAGACGACGAAACGCGCCGGCCATTTGTAGCGCGCCAGCTTGCCCTCGAGATGCGCCGGCAGTTCCTCCGGCCGAAGCATCGTCCCCGGCGCCGCCACCAGGACGGCAACGCCGCTTTCACCCCATTTCGGGTGCGGCAACCCGAGCACGCACGCCTCGGCGATAGCCGGGTGGGTGACGAGCAGCTCCTCCACCTCGCGCGGATACACGTTGGAGCCGCCCGAGATGTACATGTCGGACGCGCGCCCGGTGATGGTGAGAAAGCCGCGCGGGTCGAGATGCCCGAGGTCGCCGGTGTGAAACCAGCCATGCGCGAAAGCCTTCGCTGTCGCCTCGGGATTGTTGTGATAGCCGGCGAACACGCCGGGGCCGCGCACGCAAATTTCTCCGCTCTCGCCCGCCGCCAGACGGTTTCCCTCGGGATCGAGGATCGCGACCTCCATGCCGGTGCGCGGCACCCCGCAACTGCCGATGGGCACGGGGAAATCGTCGTCGATGCTGTGCAGGTGCGGTGGGAGGAACGTGATGTTGCCCGTCACCTCGCCCATGCCGAAATATTGCACCAGCACCGGCCCGAGTTTTCGCAAGGCATGAACCTGGTCGGCGCGGTACATCGGCGCGCCTGCATAGATCACGTAGCGCAGCGTGGCATGATCGTAGCGGTCCACCGCGTCGTCGCGCGTCAGCATGGTGAGGATGGTCGGCACGGTGAACATGTTGCTGACGCGGTGTCGCTCGACGAGCTGCCACGCCTCCTCGCAATCCAGCCGCTCGCCGCGCAGCAGCACGGTCGCCGCGCCACGCGCCACTTGCGAAAGCTGGTGGATGCCAGCGCCGTGCGACAGTGGCGCCACGACCAACGAGACATCCTGCTCCGTGGTGCCGGGCATCAGGTCGCAGAGGTGATTGCAGATGACATAATCCATCTGCCCGTGCGTCAGCACCGCCGCCTTCGGCCGCCCGGTGGTGCCCGAGGTGTAGAAGAACCAGCACGGATGATCCGGCATCACGTCGGCAGCGAGCGTCAGCGCGTGCGCCTGGTCGCTCGCCAGCGTCTCCCAATCGAGCTCGCCGCCGCCGATCGCGACGTGCAGCCGCGCCGCCGGGTTGGCCGCACGGGCAGCCGCCTCATGCTCGGGAAAGGCCGAGTCGAACACATGCACGGCCGCGCCAGACGATTCCGCCAGATAGGCGACCTCGGGCGGGGTCAGGCGGAAATTGGTCGGCACGAACACGGCACCCAGCATCCAGGCCGCCCACATCGTCTCGAACATCGCGTTCGAGTTGCGCGCATGGACCAGGATGTGGTCGCCCTTTTTCACGCCACGCGAGGCCAGGCTGCCGGCAGCCGCGCGCACGCGGTCGGCGATCTCGGCCCAGCTCCAGGTCTGGTCGCGCCAGATCAGGCCGGGGCGGTCGGGGAAGCGCCTCGCCGTCTGCAACAGCATGACGGCGAGGTTGGCGGTCGGGATCATCCGCGCAGCGGTTCCAGGATCGACACGTAGTTGGCGACCGCCGCGCCGCCCATGTTGAACACGCCGGCACGGTCGGCCTTGGGCAGCTGCATCGCCCCCGCCTCGCCGGCGAGCTGCATCGCGGTGATCGCATGCATCGAGACGCCGGTGGCGCCGATCGGATGGCCCTTGGCCTTCAGCCCGCCGGAAGGATTGATCGGCAGCTTGCCATCCTTCCTGGTCCAGCCTTCGAGCACCGCGCGGGCGCCCTCGCCCGGCTTGGTGAGACCCATCGCCTCGTATTCCAGCAGTTCGGCAATGGTGAAGCAGTCGTGGCTCTCGACGAAGGAGAGATCTTCCAGCTTCAGCCCCGCTTCGCTGAGGGCACGGCGCCAGGCCTGCGCTGCGCCCTCGAACTGCGTGATGTCGCGTTTGCTGATCGGCAGGAAGTCGTTGACCTGCACGGCGGCACGGAAGCGGACTGCCTTGCCGAGCGCCCGCGCGGTCTCCTCGTCGGTCAGCACCAGCGCCGCCGCGCCGTCGGATACGAGCGAGCAGTCGGTGCGCTTGAGCGGCGGCGCGACATACGGGTTCTTGTCGCTCACCGTGCGGCAGAACTCATAACCGAGATCGCGGCGCATCTGCGCGTAGGGGTTATCCACGCCGTTCTTATGGTTCTTGGCGGCGATGGCGGCGAGCGCGTCGGACTGGTCGCCGTAGCGCTGGAAGTAGCGCTCGGCGATGCGGCCGAACACCCCGGCGAAGCCTGCCGGAATGTCGCCCTCCTCCTTACGGTAGCTCGCGTTGAGCAGGATGTCGCCGACCTGCGGGCCGGGGGTGGCGGTCATCTTTTCCGCCCCCACCACGAGGGCGAACCGGCCACGCCCCGCGAGCAGGAAGTCGCGCGCGCCATGCACGGCGGCCGAGCCGGAGGCGCAAGCGTTCTCGTAGCGGGTCGCTGGCTTGAAGCGCAGCTCGGGCAGGTGCTGCAGCACCAGCGAGCTCGGGAAGTCCTGCTTCGAGAAGCCGTTGTTGAACAGGCTGACGAACACGGCGTCGATCTCGCCCGGAGCCACCCCGGCATCGGCCACCGCCGCGCCGGCGACCTCGCCGATCAGGGTCTCGACATCGGGGGCCTCGCTCTTGCCGAACTGCGAATGCGCCCAACCGACGATACAGGCTTCCGTCATGGGATGTCTCCTTCCGCTCAGGGCATGTTAGCGCGCCAGGCCGCACAGGCCAATTCGGGCGGACGGTTCAAGTAATTTACCCAAGACCAACCATAACTGATTATATTCGCTCACCCGCCTCCCGGAGGAGGGTCCGGGGGGAGATCGACGAATGCGTGCAGCGTCCCAACCAGGCGAGACCACCATCCGCGCATTGCGGACCATTCTCTGCCTCGTGCTGGTCTGCGCCGTGGCGGCCTGCGCCAGCAGCCATCGCGGCCGCTATGGCGCCCGCAATTACACGCCGCCCGGCCCGCCCGAGGATCCGTGGGGGCCGTATATCCGCGAGGCGTCCGGGCGGTTCCAGGTGCCGGAGATCTGGGTGCGCGAGGTGATGCGTCAGGAATCCGGCGGCAAGCAGTATCTCGGGGGCGGTCTCACCACCTCCTCGGCCGGCGCGATGGGGCTGATGCAGGTCATGCCCGGCACCTATGACGAGCTCCGCCAACGCTACGGGCTGGGCGACGACCCCTACGACCCGCACAACAACATCCTCGCCGGCACCGCCTACCTCAAGGAGATGTACGACCGCTACGGCTCCCCCGGCTTCCTCGCCGCCTACAACGCCGGGCCGCGCCGAGTGGACGATTACCTCGCCGGCGCCGGCCGCCTGCCGAGCGAGACTGTGAATTACGTCGCTTCGATCGCGCCGCGCATCGGCGGGTCCGGCCAGATGAGCGGGCCGCTCTCGGTCTACGCCGGCGTGGCGGCCCGCCCCCGCGTGCAGCAGGCGAGCGTGGTGGTCGTAGACCGGATGCAGCCCATCGCCTCGCCCGGCGACCCCGGAATGCCGGCGCCCATCCAGGTCGCCACGATGGCGCCCATCGCCTCGCCAGGCGATCCGGGAATGCCGCCGGCGGTGCAGAT
>JAFKFI010000170.1 GCA_017307285.1 Alphaproteobacteria bacterium
TTGCCGCCTTCAAGGGCCGCACCATCCACGCCTTCCACACCGAGGGCGCGGGCGGCGGCCACGCACCCGACATCATCAAGATCGCCGGCCTGGCCAACGTGCTGCCGAGCTCGACCAACCCGACGCGGCCCTACACGGTCAATACGATCGACGAGCACCACGACATGCTGATGGTGTGCCACCATCTCGATCCGAGGATACCGGAGGACGTCGCCTTCGCCGACAGCCGCATCCGGCGCGAGACCATCGCCGCCGAGGACATCCTGCACGACCTCGGGGTGCTCTCGATGATGTCCTCCGACAGTCAGGCGATGGGGCGCGTCGGCGAGGTGGTGATCCGCACGTGGCAGACCGCGCACAAGATGAAGCAGCAGCGCGGCGCGCTCCCTGGCGACGGAGACGCGGACAATGCGCGGGTCAAGCGCTACGTCGCCAAATACACCATCAATCCCGCCATCACGCATGGGCTCGCCCGCGAGATCGGTTCCGTGGAGACGGGCAAGCTGGCCGATCTCGTGCTGTGGTCGCCGGCATTCTTCGGCCTCAAGCCCGATCTGGTCATCAAGGGTGGCATGATCGTGATGGCGCCGATGGCCGACCCCAACGCATCCATCGCGACGCCGCAGCCGGTGCATTACCGGCCGATGTTTGGCGCGTTCGGCGGTGGACCGGCGGCGAGCTGCATCACGTTCCTCTCGGGCGCCGCGATGGATGCGGATGTCGGCCGCGCGCTCGGGCTGCGTCGGATGCTTGTCGCGGTATCGGACACGCGCGGCGGGATCGGCAAGCGCAGCATGATCCACAACGACGCGACGCCGGTGATCGAGGTGGACCCCGAGACCTACGAGGTGCGCGCCGACGGCGTGCTGCTCACCTGCGAACCCGCCACGGTGCTGCCGATGGCGCAGCGGTATTTTTTCTATTGATGCGGACCGGACACGTCCTGTCGGCGGGGCAATGGGACGCGGCGCGCGAGGTGGACCGCGTGCTGCTCGATTTCGACCATCGACACCGGCGGAGGATCGCATTGCAAACCGAGGGTGGACGTGAACTGCTGCTTGACCTCCCGCACACCGCCCGCCTCCGCCACGGCGACGGGCTGGAGACGGAGGATGGCATCGTGCGCGTGTGCGCGCGCGCCGAGGAGCTGGTGGAGATCCACGCGCACAGCGACGGCGAGTTGGCACGCATCGCCTGGCATCTCGGCAACCGGCATCTGCCGGTGCAGTTCATTGGCGCATGTATCCGCATCCGCACCGATCATGTGATCGAGGATATGGTCGCGTTGCTCGGCGGGCATGTGGCGCGGATCGAGGCTCCATTCGACCCGGAGGCCGGCGCCTACGCGGGCGGACATTCGCACGCGCACGACCATGACTGACGCGGCACATCTCCTGCGCCTGCTCGCCTGGCTCTCGCCGGCTTTCCCGACCGGCGGCTATGCCTATTCGCACGGGTTGGAATGGGCGGTGCAAGTCGGCGACGTGCGCGACGGCGACACGCTGCGCGACTGGCTCCACGACGTGCTGGCCCATGGCAGCGGCCGCAACGACGCGATTCTGCTGCGGCACGCGCACTGCGCTTGCGACGACAAGGATACACTTGCCAAGATCGCGGCGCTGGCTTCCGCCGCGGTACCGGGACGCGAGCGCCGCAACGAGACGCGGGCGCAGGGAGCGGCTTTCATGCTGGCATCGGCGCCCTGGCGTGGTGGGCTTTCGCGCCCCGACGACCTGCCCTACCCCGTCGCGGTCGGCGCGCTCGCCGGCACGCATGGGGTCGCCGAGGACGACGCGGCGATTGCCTACCTGCACGGCTTTACATCCAACCTGATCTCCGCCGCCGTGCGACTCGTGCCGCTTGGCCAGAGCGTGGGGCTCACCGTGTTGGCGGCGTTGGAGCCGACGATCCTGCGCGTCGCGAACGGGACGCGCACGGCGGCATTGGACGACATCGGCGGCTGTGTGTTTCGCGCCGACATCGCATCGCTTCGCCACGAGACCCAGTACACGAGGCTGTTCCGCTCATGACACGCTCCCCGCACGGCCCACTGCGCGTCGGCATCGGCGGCCCGGTCGGCACCGGCAAGACGGCGCTGATGGATGCGCTGTGCCGGCATCTGCGCGGCCGCTACGAGATCGCGGCCATTACCAACGACATCTATACCAAGGAGGACGCGGAATTCCTGACGCGCGCCGGCTCGCTACCGCCGGAGCGGATCATGGGCATCGAGACCGGCGGCTGCCCGCACACGGCGATCCGCGAGGACGCCAGCATCAATCTCGCTGGCGTGGCGGAGCTGCACACGCGATTCCCGACGCTCGACCTCATCCTGATCGAGAGCGGCGGCGACAATCTTGCGGCGACGTTCAGCCCGGAGCTCGCCGATCTGACGATCTACGTGATCGACGTCTCGGCCGGCGACAAGATCCCGCGCAAGGGCGGACCGGGGATCACGCGGAGCGACCTTCTCGTCATCAACAAGATCGATCTTGCCCCGCTTGTCGGCGCCAGCCTCGAGGTGATGGAGCGCGACGCGCGCCGGATGCGTGGCGAGCGGCCGTTCGTCTTCGCCAATATCCGTGCCGGCGTCGGCGTCTCGGATATTTCCCGATTTGTCGAGGCAGCCGGTGGGATGGCGGGGGAGCAAGAGGCGGATTAGCATCCGCCCTACGACAAGGGGGAAGCAGGATGCGTCTCAAGGACAAGGTAGCGATCGTCACCGGCGGCGCGCATGGCATGGGAGAGGCCGAGGCGCGGCTGTTCGCCAAGGAGGGTGCCAAGGTCGTCGTGGCGGATATTCTTGACGACATGGGTGAGAGCGTCGCGGCCGAGATCCGCAAATCCGGCGGCGAGGCGCGGTTCGTGCAGCTCGACGTGACCAAGGACGAGGAATGGGCGCGGCTGATCGAGGCCACGCTCGCCGCCTATGGCAAGCTCGACATCCTGGTGAACAACGCCGGCGTCAGTGGCTCGATCGTCAACGACCACGATGGCACGGATGGCTGGGACAAGATCATCGCGATCAACCAGAGCAGCGTGTTTTACGGCACGCGACGCGCGGCGGCGGAGATGATGAAGTCCGGCGGCGGCTCGATCGTGAATATTTCTTCGATTGTCGCGCTGGTCGGCAGCACTGGCGGACATCCCGCTTATGGCGCGTCGAAAGGGGCGGTGCGCAGCTACACGAAGTCGGCGGCGGTGCGCTATGGGCCGAAGGGGGTGCGGGTGAACTCGGTGCATCCCGGCTACATGCCGGCGATGCTGAACTCGACCAATGCCGGGGAGCGCGCCGACAAAATCGAAAAAACGCCGCTGCGTCGGTTGGGCGAGCCGATCGAGGTTGCCTATGGGGTGCTGTTCCTGGCGTCGGACGAGGCTTCGTTCGTGACGGGGACGGAGTTGGTAATCGACGGGGGGTTTGTCATTCAGTAGGGCTGCTCAAGCTCGTTCACGCCAGCAATCGTCATGCCCGTGCTTGTCACGGGCATCCACGTCTTTGGCTCCCGGCAAGTCGTGGATGCCCGGCCTTCGCCGGGCATGACGGTGAACTTGATCAGCGCAACCCGAGCCCTCGCGCGATGATGCCGCGGAGGATTTCGCGGGTGCCGCCCTGGATGGAGAAGCGCGGGGAGTTGAGCGTGGTGCGGGCCAAGGTAGAAATGTAGGCGTCCATTGCCGAGAGGGTGGGCTCGGCGGGGATCGTGACGCGGGCGACGGCGGAGGTTTCCTGCTCGAACGAGGTGCCGAGATCCTTCACGACGGCCGCTTCGACGTTCGGGTTGTCGCCGCGTTGCAGCATCCCGGCGATCGACATGGACATGCGGCGCAGGATCGCGAGATGGGCGATGAGGCGGCCGATGGCAGCGGTGACGCCGGGCTCGGGATCGGGGCCGGCGGCGCGCACCAGCTCCACCAGCAGGCGGAAGGTGGAGAGGAACCGCTCCGGCCCGCTGCGCTCGAAGGCGAGCTCGCCCGTGACCTGCTTCCAGCCAGCGCCGACCTGGCCGAGCAAGCGGTTGTCGGGGACGAACAGGTCATTGATAAAGATCTGGTTGAAGTGATGCTCGCCGAGCAGGTTGTGCACCGGGCGGATTTCCAGGCCGGGTGATTTCATGTCGACGAGAAACTGTGTCGCGCCGGCGTGGCGGTCGATCTCCTGACCGGCCTCGGCCATGCGGCAGAACAGGATCATGTAGTGCGCGCGGTGGGCGTTCGAGGTCCAGAGCTTCGAGCCGTTGACACGGAAGCCGCCATCGACCTTCACCGCGCGGGTGCGCGTGCCGGCGAGGTCGGAGCCGGAATCGGGCTCGCTCATGCCGATGGCGAAATACATCTCGCCGGCGGCGATCTTGGGGAGGAAGAACTGCTTCTGCTCCTCGGTGCCGTAGCGCAAGAGGTTGGGGCCGCTCTGCCGGTCCGCGACCCAGTGGGCGCCGACCGGCGCGCCGGCGGCGAGCATCTCCTCGATCATCACGTAGCGCTCGTAGGCGGTGCGCTCCTTGCCGCCGTATTGCCTGGGCCAGGTCATGCCGAGCCAGCCGCGCTCGGCGACCTTGCGGCTGAACTCCGGGCTGAAGCCGCTCGGCATGGGGCGCATCAGCGCCTTGTTCTCGTCGAGGAAGGCGCGCACCTCGCGGCGCAACTCGTGCGCGGCGTCGGGGAATTCCGGCGGGTCGAAGCGGAAGGCTTGGAAGCTCATCGCGGGCGGTCTCCCTCGCTGCGCGGCCAAGCATCGCGCCGGGTTTCCGGGCTGTCCAGCGCGGGGCCATTGACTTCCGCCGCGGGTGCGATTGGATCGGCGCATGGACATAGAGCAATTCGCCCGCGCGCAGGTGGGCGACCGCGACCTCCGCGCCGAGCCCGCCTTCCCACGCGACATCTGGCAGGCGATGGCCGAGGCCGGGCTGTTCCGCATCGGGCTCGACGCCGCGCAGGGCGGGTCGGGCGGCGGCTATGCGGATATCGCGCGCACCGAGGCAGCATTGATCGCCGGCGGCGGCTCCCCGGGCCTCGGCAGCGCCTGGGCCTCGCATCAGATGGTGGCGCGGTATTTCATCGAGCGGTTCGGTCACGCGGCGCAGCGCGCGGCCTATCTGCCGGCATTGGCGTCGGGACGCATCACCGCCTCGGTGGCGATCTCCGAGCCAGGGGCGGGCGCGCATCCCAAGCATTTGCGCACCGCCGCGACACGGCGGGGCGACGCCTATGTGCTGGAGGGGGAGAAAGCGTACATTACCAACGGTCCGATCGCCGAGCTGTTCATCGTGCTGGCGATCACCGCGACCGAGGGTGGAAGAAAGCGCTACAGCGCGTTCCTGGTGCCGCAGGACGCGCAGGGGCTCTCGCGCGTACCGATGCCCGAGATCGCGGCGCTGCGGCCGGCGCTGCATTGTGGCTTGCGGCTCGCCGGATGCGAGGTGCCGGCGGCGAGCCGCATCGGGCCGGAGCACGCGGCCTACGAGACGATGGCCCTGCCCTTTCGCGATGTCGAGGACGCGGTGGGCAGCGCGGGAATGGTTGGCACGTTTCGCGCCGTTTTGCGCCGGCTGGGCAAGCTACCCGGCGACGGTGCGACGCCGGATGACACCGCCTCGCTCGGCGCCCTGGCGGCACTGGTCGCGCTGATGGCCGAGGGCTCGCACGCCGTGGTGGCGGCGCTGGAGGGCGCGCACGGGGCACCGCCGGATGCGCCGGCGCTGGTCGGCATCCGCGTCCTTGCTGCCGAGGTCCTGGCACGCGCGCGGCAGTTCCACGACGCGCATGGCGCGGCCGATGCGCGGCTCGCGGCGCTGTTCGAGGGGCTCGACATCTCCCTCGGCGTGGCGCGCACTGCGCGGCTGGCACGGCAGAGCCGGCTCGGCGAGGCGCTGCTGCGGGGCGGTTGATTCGTGCTAATTTTTCGGCGTGATACCGGGAGGGGACGATGATCGATTTCTACGCGATGGGCAGCCCGAACGTGGTGAAGATCTACCTGGCACTCGAGGAGCTGGGACTGCCCTACACCGTGCATCCCGTCGACGTGTTCGGCGGCAAGCAGTTCGACGAGGCGTTCCGCAAGCTCAATCCGCTGGCCAAGGTGCCGGTGATCGTCGACCGCGACGGGCCGGACGGCAAGCCGTACACGGTATTCGAGTCCGGCGCGATCCTGCTCTATCTCGCCGAGAAGACCGGCAAGCTGCTGCCCGCCGACAAGGCCGCGCGGTTCGACGCGATCCAGTGGATGATGGTGCAGATGACCACGGTCGGCCCGATGTTCGGGCAATACGTGCACTTCATGCGCTTCGCACCCAAGGGCAACGACTACGCGCTCAGCCGGTATCTCACCCAAGTTCACCGCGTGCTGGAGACAATCGAGGCGCGGCTCGGCAAGGCGCACTATCTCGGCGGCGACGAGTACTCCATCGCCGACATCGCGACCGTGCCTTGGGCGCGCGCCATTCCGACGCTGCTCGGTGCGCCGGCGGCGCAGAAATATCCCAAGATCACGGCCTGGGTGGACAAGATCGCCGCGCGCCCGGCCGCCGCCCGCGCGTTCGCGGCGGCGGACGAGGTGCGCGGCAAGGTCACGGGGTTCGACAAGGCAGCGCCGGACACGCTCGACCGCGTGTTCGGGCGCGGCCAGTTCGCCACGGCTTGAGCGGCGAGGGCGACGCGCCGGATTATACTAGCTGCGGAGAATGACCCTTCCGCCCTCTCCGTCATGCTCGGCGAAGGCCCACTGCTGTCCGGATTGGCTGCAAGTCAAACCTCCCTCTTGCTCCAGTATTCCTCGTCATGCCCGGCGCAGGCCGGGCATCCACGACTTTGCTCGCTCGCCCGGAAAGTCGTGGATGGTCGGCCTTCGCCACTGTTGTCCGGCACGGAAACTGCTTGGAGGGGCGCACGGCGTTGATTCATAAGCGGAAGAGACGTTCGCCAACGTTTTCCACCGCTGCGGGACCAACGCCGTGCGCCACCACCCTACACTGCTGGAGCAGGCGCTCGAAGCGCTGCCTTGGGGCAGGTTCGA
>JAFKFI010000063.1 GCA_017307285.1 Alphaproteobacteria bacterium
CCGATGAGCCCGGATCCGGGTAATCCGGGAGTTGCGGAGAGCCCGGATCCGGGCGTACGGGGGAGGGCGGCGAGCCCGGATTCGGGCAATCGAAGCGGAGGATCACGTCGCCCTCCGGGCCGATCGAGACGACCGAGGCCGCGAGATCGGGGGCCGCGTCGAAGCTTAGCAGATCGCCAGAGTGGAGGCGACGGGTGTTGCGGGCCAGCGCGTGCCAGGTGCCGTCGGGCAGCGGGCGGTCAAGGGTGATGCCGATGCGGGCGCCTCCCCGCCGCGCGGCAAGCTGGGCGGGGATCACGCGGGTGTCGTTGGCGACCAGGATGTCGCCCGGCCGGAGGAGGTCGGGCAGGTCGCGCACCACGCGGTCCGCGATGCCGCCAAGGCTCACGTGTAGCAGCCTGGCGGCGTCGCGCGGGCGCGCGGGATGCTGCGCGATGCGCTCGGGCGGGAGGTCGAAATCGAACTCGGAGAGGCGCACGGTCAGGCCGGCGCCACGCGGCGTAGCAAGCGGACGAGCGGGATCGCGATAAGCACGGCCCACGCCTTGCCGACCACCTGGCCGGCGAGAAATTCCAGGCTGCCGAAGGCGAGGCCCAGGAAAATCACGGAGTCCACCACCAGGCCGACCAGCGACGAGGCCACCACCGCGAGAACCAGCCGCCGGCGCTGCAACGGGGTATAGACGGCGAAATCGGCCAGCTCGCTCAACAAGAACGCCGCCCCCGAGGCGAAAGCGAGGGTGGCCGGCGCGACCAGGCCGGACAGCGCTGTGCCGGCCAGGATGGCGGCGAGCCCCCAGGCGAGCCCGAGGCAGCGCTGCACCACGTCGCGCAGCACGAGGGCGGCACCGACGGTGAGCACGCCGGAGGGGGCGAGCAGGCCCGGGGCCACCGGCACGAGGCACGGGCCGCCCGGGGCGCAGACGGTGCCGACATGCCCGATCATCCAGTTGGCAAGCGGGATCGAGCCGATGAAAGCGGCGAAGGCGAACAGGCCGACGCGCAGGCGAAGTCCGGAGCCCATCAGCGGCTGGCGTAGGAGGCGATCTCGATGAGGTTGCCGTCCGGGTCGCGGCAATAGACCGACCGGATCGGGCCGAGTGCGCCGAACGTCTCCACCGGCCCACGCTCAATGGCGACACCGCATTCCTGGAGATGGCGCACCACCTCCTCGGGACCGACGGCGGTGATGAAGCACAGATCCTCGGCGCCGGGGGCGATCACCTTGCCGGTGAACCATTCGGTCTGGCTGGTCTCGGCGGGGCGGAGGTTCATCTTCTGGCCGCCGAATTTCAGCGCGGTGCGGCGCTGCGGCCCGAACTCCTCGCGCTCCATGCCGAGCACGCGCTGGTACCAGGCGGCGGTGATCTCCACGTCGCGCACGTTGAGGACGAGATGGTCGAGCCGGTCGATGGTGAACCGCATGTCACTCGAGCCCGTCATAGAAATCGTTGCCCTTGTCGTCGATCACGATGAAGGCGGGAAAATCCTCCACCTCGATGCGCCAGACCGCCTCCATGCCGAGCTCGGGATATTCCAGGACTTCCACGCGGCGGATGCAGTCCTGCGCCAGCCGTGCCGCCGGGCCGCCGACGCTGCCGAGATAGAACCCGCCATGCGCGCGGCAGGCCTCCTTCACCGCCTTGGAGCGGTTGCCCTTGGCCAGCATGACGAGCGAGCCGCCGGCTTCCTGGAACTCGGCGACGTAGCTGTCCATCCGGCCGGCGGTGGTGGGGCCGAAGCTACCGGTGGCCATGCCCTGCGGGGTCTTGGCCGGGCCGGCGTAGTAGACCGGGTGTTGCTTGAGGTAGTCCGGCAGGCCCTCGCCGCGATCCAGCCGCTCCTTGAGCTTGGCATGGGCGATGTCGCGCGCCACGACCATCGTGCCGGTGAGGGAGAGACGGGTCTTGACCGGCAGGGCGGAGAGCTGGCGCCGGATTTCCGCCATCGGCCGGTTGAGATCGACCCGAACGGCGTCGTCGCCGATATGCTCGTCCGTGGTCTCCGGCAGGTATTTCGCCGGGTCGGTTTCGAGCTGTTCGAGGAACACGCCCTCTTGGGTGATTTTTGCCAGTATCTGACGGTCGGCGCTGCACGAGACGCCGATGCCGACGGGCAGGCTGGCGCCGTGGCGCGGCAGCCGGATCACCCGCACGTCGTGGCAGAAATACTTGCCGCCGAACTGCGCGCCGATGCCGACATTGCGCGTGAGCTCGAGCACCTGGCGCTCCATGTCGAGGTCGCGGATCGCGTGCCCGGCCTTGCTGCCGGTGGTGGGCAGCGTGTCGAGATAGCGCATCGAGGCGAGCTTCACGCTCTTGAGCGTGAGCTCGGCGCTGGTGCCGCCGATGACGATGGCGAGGTGGTAGGGTGGACAGGCCGAGGTGCCGAGCGTCTTGATCTTGGTCTCGATGAACTTCAACAGGCGCTCGGGCGAGAGGATCGCGCGGGTTTCCTGAAACAGGAAGGTCTTGTTGGCCGAGCCCCCGCCCTTGGCGACGAAGGCGAGGGAGAACTCGTCGGCGTGGTGCTCACCGGGCGCGGCCATGATGTCGAACTGGACGGGGAGGTTGTTGCCGGTGTTGACCTCCTCGAACATCGATAAGGGGGCCATCTGCGAATAGCGCAGATTGGTCTCAGTGTAGGTGCGGTGCACGCCCCAGGCCAGTGCTTCCTCCTCGTCGCCCTCGACCCAGATGCGCTGGCCTTTCTTGCCGAATACGATGGCCGTGCCGGTGTCCTGGCACATCGGCAGCACGCCGCCGGCGGCGATGTTGGCGTTCTTCAGCAGGTCGAGCGCGACGAACCGGTCGTTGGACGAGGCCTCGGGATCATCGAGGATGGCGCGGAGCTGCCGGAGGTGGCCGGGGCGGAGCAAATGCGAGACGTCGCGAAACGCCTGGAAGGCGAGCTCGGACAGCGCCTCTGGCTTGATCCGCACGACGGTTTGCCCGTCGCAGGTGGCGGTGCTGACGCCGGCGATGTCGAGCTTCTTCCAGGGCGTCTGGTCGGGGCCGAGCGGGAACATCGGCGCGTAGGCGAAGCCGGACGGGCGCGGCAACGGGGCGTTCATCGGGCGATCCTGCTTGCGTTCAGGGTTTGGGCGGGGTGCGGCGGCGGAAGGCGTCCAGGCTGACCACCTGTGGCGGCTCCTCGGCGGGAGCCTGCCCGGCGGCTTCCTCCGTCGTGCCATCGCCCGGCTCGGCGGCCTCGGGCGCTTCCGGCTCGTCCGCGGGCAGGTCTGGCGTACGGAATTGCAGGCCGAAGCGGACGTGGGGATCGGCGAAGGCGGTAACGGCGGCGAGCGGGATGGCGAGCGTCGCGGGCACGCCGCCGAACGAGAGCCCGACGGTGATCAGCCCGGCCTCCTCGTCCATGTTGAGGTCCCAGAACTGGTGCTGCAGCACGATGGTCATGACCTGCGGGTACTGCGCGCGCAGCCGGGGCGGGATGACGGTGCCGGGATGGTCGGTGCGGAAGGTGAGATAGAAATGGTGCTCGCCGGGCAGGCCATGCTCGGCGGCGTAGGCGATCGCCCGCACCACGACGTGGCGCAGCGCCTCCTCGGTCCAGTCATTGTAGGGAAGCAGGCTCTCCGGCCGCTGTTCCTCGTCTTCGGCCATCGGCGTCCTCACGGGTCGGCGCCCTCCCATAGCGCGGGCCGGGCGGGGCGGCAAACCGGCTGATGCCGCGGGTCGGGGCGAGTGGGGGGCTTCTGTTGCCCGGTGCCCCCCGAACCGCGCGTGTCACTGCTGTTTAGGCAGCGATCGCGAGCGCCTCATGATTGTCATTGGCACTTGTCATACGGCCCGATAACGGCGGAACCATGCCGGGCAAAAGATGGGTCTTTACCACGCGTGTCGAGCCTGTTTCGCCCCCATCGAGCCGCGAAGCGGATCGATCCCCCCGGAGGGAAAGCGACCCATCTTCTGATTGATGGTGGAGGCGCCGGGCACTGCCCCCGGGTCCACAACGTTTATTCCACGCACCGTTTATCGCCATAGCCGGCAAGCCGGCCCTCGCAATATAGGGATTCCCGACAAGCGTTGAAAGTGGAGTCGTGCGCATGAGCCTCACGGATGATCAACGGGCGGAAATCGAGGCGCAACGCGGGCACTCGCAACCAACTCGCCGCCCCACCGTGCCGGCGTTGGAGGAGATGCTGTATCGCGCATTCCCGGTGCTGGATCACGGCTTCGTCCGGGTGATCGACTATATGGGCGATGACGGGGCGATCGTGCAGGCGGCGCGGGTGTCGTACGGGCGCGGCACGCGGCGCGTGTCTGAGGATGCCGGGCTGATCCGCTACCTGATGCGCCACCGCCATTCGACCCCGTTCGAGATGTGCGAGATCAAGTTCCACGTGAAGCTGCCGATCTTCGTCGCCCGCCAGTGGATCAGGCATCGCATGGCGAACGTGAACGAGTATTCGGCGCGCTACTCGATCCTCGACCGCGAGTTCTACCTGCCCGCGCCCGAGCACCTTGCGGCGCAATCCTCGGTCAACCGCCAGGGGCGGGGCGCGGTGCTGGACGGCGCCGAGGCGGCCGAGGTGCTCGACTTGCTGCGCGCGGACGCCGGGCGCAGCTACGACCACTATCTCGCGATGCTCAACGAGGACGAGAGCGGACAACGCCTGAACCCGAGCCGCCAGGGCTTGGCGCGCGAATTGGCGCGGATGAATCTGACGCTCAACACCTACACACAATGGTACTGGAAGGTGGATTTGCAGAACCTGCTGCATTTCCTCTCGCTGCGCGCCGACGCGCACGCGCAATACGAAATCCGCGTCTATGCCGAGGCGATGATGGCGGTCGTGAAAGCCTGGGTTCCGGCTGCGTTTCAGGCCTTCGTCGATTACCGGCTGGGCGCGGTCACGCTTTCCGCACAGATGTTGGCCACCGTGCGACGGATGCTGGCGGGAGAGGCGGCGACGCAGCCGGAGAGCGGGATGTCGAAGCGGGAGTGGTCGGAGCTGATGGGATATCTGGATCGGAATGGTTGATCTGTTCTGCGCGTTTCGCGTATAGAAGAGAGCATGAGCTGGACCGTCATGGACGTCGAATTCGACGGAATGACCGTTCTGGCCCGATTGTCGGATGGCGAGATCGAGGTTCAAGTTCTGGCAGACGTGATGGAGCTGTCATCAACGGAGGCTGTGCTAACCGGCTTGCATATCCAAGGGCCTGGTCCGAACAGCGTTGGATCGCGCATCCGCTCGATAGCGTATTGGGTGAAGGAGTATCTGGATGTCAGCCGCCTCAGAATTGAAGGCGCGACTCGAACGTCTGGGGCCAGTCCGGGTCGTGACCCCGCCCCAATTGTCTTCTGACGAACAGCTCGTTCTGTTGCTGCGCAGAACCGGCCCCCTCGATCAGCCGATCAGCGTTCTGAAGCGCCTCAGATCAGTGAAGGTCGGCTTGCGGGCCGCGCATCTGGTCCTGAACAAGTTGGCGTCCGACGGCTGGGCCATCTGCACTGTGAGCCGGTATGAGGATATGGGCGCGCTCGCACGCGATCTTGCCACAATGAACGTACAGGTCCGGCGCCGCGTGGCGGCGGCGGAGGCGGTGCCCGATCTCGCCGAAGCGCGCGGCAGGCATGGCCTCTCCCAGCGCGAATTCGCGGACCTGCTCGGCGTGGATGTGCGCACGCTGCAGAACTGGGAACAGGGACGCAACCGGCCCGATCCGGCGGCGCTGAGCCTCATGCGTGTGTTCGATCACGCGCCGGAGGCGTTCGAGGAGGCGATTTCCGAGCCGATCGTGCCATGATCGTCGTGTTTGGCTCCGTCAATCTCGACCTGATCTTCCCGCTACCGTGGCTGCCTTATGCGGGCGACACGGTGTTGACCCCATCCATGCGCATCGAGCCGGGCGGCAAGGGGGCCAACCAGGCCATCGCGGCGGCGCGGGACGGGGCGCGGGTGCTGATGGCGGGCGCCGTGGGGCGCGACGTGCTGGCGCCGGGGGCGCTCACGCTGCTGCGCGGGGCGGGGGTGGATCTGTCGCGCGTGGCCGAGGTGGCGGACGACGTGACCGGCTGCGCGGCGATTTTCGTGGACGAGGGCGGCAACAACGCGATCGGCGTGGGGTCCGGCGCCAACCGCTTCGCCCGCGCCGAGCAGGTCGAGGATGCGGTACTCGGGCCGGACACCACGCTGCTGATGCAAATGGAGACCGGCGCGGCCGAGGTCGCGGCGTTGGTTCGCCGGGCCAAGGCGCGCGGCGCGCGGGTGATCCTCAATCTGGCCCCGGCGGGCGAGCTCGCGCTCGATGCTTTGCAGGCCGTCGATCTGCTGGTGGTCAACGTCAACGAGGCCGACTGGCTCGGCCGCCACCTGCGGACCGGGGTGAACGCCGCTTCGCTGCGCGGCGCGTTGGGCGTCGATGTGGTCCGAACGCGAGGCGGCGAGGGATCTGAGCTGGCGACCGCTGCGGGCTTTGCTCGCATCCCCGAGCACCCGATCGAACCGCGCGACACCACCGCTGCCGGGGATTGCTTCGTCGGCGTGCTGGCTGCCGCGCTCGATCGTGGAATACCGCTGGTCGAGGGGCTCCATCGCGCCTCGGTCGCCGCCGCCGTCTGCTGCACGCGATGGGGCAGCCAGACCAGCATCCCGATCGCCGTCGAGATCGATGCGGCGTTTCGTGAATACGACTCGGCGCGGCCGGCCTCGGGCAGCGAGGAGGAATAAGCGCGCCGCCGCTCAGGCGTGCAGCGCGTCCACCATGTCGGGTGGTCCATAGATCAGGCGCCGTTCCCGGGCCCGGTCGTGCAACCCGAGCAACGCCTTGGCCCTCTCCACGGCTTGCGGCATTCCCTGAAACACGATGTCCCTGTGCGCGGCATCGTCCGCCAGCCCGATATAGCCCATCCACGCTCGGCTAAAAGTCTCGATGTCTGCCGCGATGGTGACGTCGATCGGGTGGCCCGGGTCCTTCACGCAAAGTTCGACCTCGGGATGGACGACGACGAACCACCATCGCCGGCTCGCCACCTTCGAGTTCGGCAGCCCGCGTAGCTCGAAGCAGATCACGAAGCGCTCGGCGGGATGGCTCGACCGGGGGATCTGGCTGCGAACGCTGAGCAAGAGAAAGATCGGGTCGAATTCCTCCGGCTTCAGGATGCTGCGCAAATGTCGCTGCCCCCAGAGGCTCAGCATCTCGATGATCGGCCGGAACTCCTCGCCGGCCGCGGTCAGGCCGTAGATGTGGCCCGGCCCGGTTGGCTTGGCGGTGATCGACACGATGCCGGCGTGCTCCAGCTCGCGCAGCCGCTGGGTGAGGAGCGTCTTCGACATCAGCGGCAAGCGGCGCGTCAGGTCGTTGAACTGCGCCGGGCCGCCGCAGAGTTCCCGGATGACGAGGGGCGTCCAGCGTTCCGCGAACAGCTCGCATGTCTTGGCGACTGGGCAGAACTGTCCGTAACCGGGCATGGGTAGATGGTACCCGGATGGGCACCCGTTGCAAGTCCAGATTATGTCCTTGAGAGCGATCCGACGCTGCTTCCAAGAAAGCGCACGGCACGAAGATGCCGCATAGAGGAGGCGGACGATGTCAGTTGCAATCCAAACAGAAGCCAAGACGGGCGGCCTGGTGGCTCTTGCCGATTATATCGGGAGCCGCGCTGCCGAGCGCTGTGCGGAGCACGATCAAGATGAAAGCTTCGTCGCGGATAGTTTCCAGGCGCTGAAGGAGGCGGGTTTCTTCAGGGCGCTGGTGCCCAAGGAACTCGGCGGCGGGGGCGTTGGGTATCGCGAGATGTGCGATGCGATCCGGGTGCTCGGGACGCATTGCGGCTCGACGGCGCTGGCGTTCTCCATGCACTGCCACCTGGTCGCCCTGCCGACCTGGCGCTGGCGGCACCAGAAAGCCCCGGTGGAAGGGATGCTCAAGCGCGTCGCCAGCGAGGATCTGATCCTGATTTCGAGCGGTGGGTCGGATTGGCTCAACAGCGGCGGGACAGCGACGAAGGTGGACGGCGGCTATCGCGTCAGCGGGCGAAAGATCTTCGCCAGCGGCTGCCCGGTGGGCGATGTGCTGGTGACGAGCGCCGTCTACGCCGATCCGGAGCAGGGAGCGACGGTGCTGCATTTCCCGGTGCCGTTCAAAGCCGAGGGCGTCAAGCTGCTCGACACCTGGCACGTGATGGGAATGCGCGGTACCGGCTCGCAGGACGTGGAGCTCGACAACGTATTCGTGCCGGATGCGGCGATCGCCGGACGGCGACCGCAAGGCAAGTGGCATCCGCTGTTCCACATGGTCGCGATGATCGCGCTGCCGATGGTCTACGCGGCCTATGTCGGCGTGGCCGAGGGGGCGCGGGCGAAGGCGCTTGCGACCGCTCGCAAGAAGCCGGCGAGCAGCTCGCTCACCGTACTGGTCGGCAAGCTCGAGAATGCCTTCACCGAGGCGGAGATGGCGTTGGAGCGGATGGTGGCGAACGCGGAGACGTCGAAGCCCAGCCCGGAGGCCACCGGCCGCGCGCTGATCGCGCGAACCCTCACCGGCCGGGCGGCGATCGAGACGGTCGAGCGCGCGATGGAAGTGGTCGGCGGCGCCTCGTTCTACCGGTCGCTCGGGCTGGAACGCGCGTTCCGCGACGTGCAGGGCGCCCGCTTCCATCCGCTGCAGGAGGTGCCGCAGCTCGAATTCGCCGGCCGGTTGGCGCTCGGGCTCGATATCGACGGGTAATCAAACGAGCGGCGGGAAGCGAAGCCCGGTGAGCCCCTCCGATTCCCGCCACAGCCGCTCGGCCGCCGCCGCGTCCCGCGCCCGTGCCGCGATCTTCGCCGGCGCGGGGTTGCCCTGGGTCTCGCCGACCCCATCGGGGCCGTAATAGCCGCCGTTGCGCGCCTCGGGCGCCGTCGCCGCGTAGAGCGAGGGCAGCGCGCCGGCGGTGGCGGACTGAGCGAAAAACGGCGCGACCAGCAGCGCGAGACGCGCCCGTAGCGAGCCCTTGAACAATCCGGTCCGGGCGAAGCCGGGATGCGCGGCGATGCTGGCGATGCGCGATCCTGCCGCCGCGCAGCGCCGCGCCAGTTCCAGCGCGAAGACCAGGTTGGCGAGCTTTGCCTGGGAATAGGCGCGTAGCGGGTGATAGTGCCGCTCGTATTGCAGATCGTCGAAATTGAGCCATCCACGGCGGTGCGCCATGCTCGCCACCGTCACGACGCGCGGCGACGGAGCACGCAGGAGCGCAGGGACGAGCTGCGCCGTCAGGGCGAAATGGCCCAGATGGTTGGTGCCGAACTGCCTCTCGAACCCGTCGGCCGTCTCTTGCCGCGGCGAGAGGCCCATCACCCCAGCGTTGTTGACCAGCAGATCGAGCGTCGCGCCCGACGCAACGATCTCTGCGGCGAAGGCGGCGAGGGAATGCAGGCTCGCCTGGTCGGCCAAGGCGAAAGAGAGGCGCGCGGCGGGATGGCGGCGATGGATTTCGGCCAAGGCCCGACTTCCCTTGCCAGCGTCACGGCCGGTCAGCACCACCTCGGCGCCCGCGCCGGCGAGCCCGGCGGCGGTTTCGAGGCCGATCCCGCTCGTCGCCCCGGTGACGATGGCGCGCTTGCCGGTGAGGTCCGGGATGGCGGCGAAGGCCCAGTCCGGCATCGCGCCGTGCTTACTCGATGACGATGCGCGGCCCGGCGGCGGCGCGCTGGCCGGAGATCTTCTGCCAGACCCGCGCCGCGATGGCGTCGAAGGCGCGCGCGGCCTCGCCGTCAGGGGCGGAGGCGGTGATCGGGGTGCCGGCGTCGGATGCCTCGCGCACGTCGAGCAGCAAGGGAACCTCGCCGAGGAAATCGGTGCCGAGACGGTGTGCCTCCTGGCGCGCGCCGCCGTGGCCGAAGATCTCGGAGTGGTGGCCGCAGTTCGGGCAGGAGAAGAAACTCATGTTTTCGACTAGGCCGAGCACGGGGACACGCACCCGCTCGAACATCCGCACCCCGCGCCTTGCGTCGATCAGGGCGATGTCCTGCGGCGTCGAGACGATCACGGCGCCCGCCAAGGTCAGGCGCTGCGAGATGGTCAGCTGCGCGTCGCCGGTGCCGGGCGGCATGTCGATCACCATGATGTCGAGCGTGCCCCACTCGACTTGGCCGAGCATCTGCTCGAGCGCGCCCATGACCATCGGACCGCGCCAGATCATCGGGGTCTCCTCCTCGACCAGGAAGCCGATCGACATGGCCTTTAGCCCCCAGGCATCGAGCGGCAGGATGCGCTGACCGCGCACCTCCGGCTTGCGCGCGAGCCCGAGCATCCGGGGTAGGCTCGGCCCATAGATGTCGGCGTCCAGCAGGCCGGTACGGTGCCCCTGTCGAGCCAGGGCCACGGCCAGGTTCACCGCGACAGTGGACTTGCCGACGCCGCCCTTGCCCGATGCTACGGCGACGATGGCACCCACCCCCGGAAGCAATAGATTGGGGCGTTGCCCCTGACCTTGTCCGGCGGCTGGCCCGTGCCCGTGCCCGCGCGGCGGCGAGGCGGGAGCGGCTGGCTTGTGCGCGGTCAATACCGCGGCGGCGTTGGTGACGCCCGGTTGGCGTGCCAGCACCGCCTCGGCGGCGCGGGCCACCGGCTCCATCGCCGCTGCGTGGGCGCGATCGGTGAGTAAGGCGACCTGCACCAGTCCGCCGCGAACCTCGATCCCCTCGACGAGACCCGCCGTGACGATATCGCGGCCCGAGGCGGGGTCCGTCACCGCGCGCAGCGCCTCGCGCAGCGTATCCGGGGTCGGGGCTGGCTGGGCCATGCGCTTGCAAACCTTTTGCTGTATGGTGAAGACATGGTGGACGAAAACAGGGCGCGCGATCCGCGAGGTGCGATGCCCGCTTCGCCGCATATGGCGCATCGGCCGCGATCCGCCAACGGCGGTATCTCGGCTCACAGGAGAGCTCCTCAACTCATGTCTTGGAACAGTGGCTCCGGTCCTGGCGGATCGAACCCCTGGGGATCACCCGGCGGGTCGCAGGGCGGATCGGGCGGCGGGAACGGCAAGCGGGGCGGCGGTGGCGGCCCCTGGGGTGGCGGCGGTGGCCGCGGACCGGGCGGCTTTCCGGGCGGTCCCGGCCAGATTCCCGACTTCGATCAGATCATTGCCCGTATCCAGGCCTTCATCCGCCGGATGCTGCCCGGCGGCGGCTTCGGCGGGCGCGGCGTGGTGCTTCTGGTGCTCGCCGTCGTCGTGGTCTGGCTGGCGAGCGGCTTCTATCGCGTGCAGCCGGACGAGCAGGGCGTGGTGCTGCGCTTCGGCGCATACAACAGGACGGCACTGCCAGGGCTCAATTATCACATCCCCTGGCCAGTCGAGAGCGTGCTGCGCCCGGCGGTGACGCGGATCAATCGCCTCGAGATCGGCTACAACACACAGCGCGACGGCTCGGCGCGCGATGTTCCCGAGGAAAGCCTGATGCTGACCGGGGACGAGAACATCATCGACATCAATTTCGCCGTGTTCTGGCGGATCAGTGACGCCGTTCCCTTTTTGTTCAATGTCCGTAACCCGCCGGCGATCGTCAAGGCAGTGGCGGAGAGCTCGATGCGAGAGGTGATCGGCCGCACGCCGATTCAACCCGCGCTGACCGAGGCCCGCCAGCAGATCGAGACCGACGTGACCAAGGCGATGCAAACTATTCTCGATTCCTATCAGGCTGGGGTGGAGATCACCCAGGTGCAGCTCCAAAAGGTGGACCCGCCGGAGGCGGTGATCGACAGCTTCCGCGACGTGCAGCGCGCCAACACCGACGCCGAGCGGCTGCGCAACGAGGCCGAGGGCTATCGCAACGACATCGTGCCCCGCGCGCGCGGCGATGCCGCCCGCCTGACCGCCGAGGCGGAGGGTGCCAAACAGGCCAGCATCGTGGAGGCTACGGGCCAGACCCAGCGCTTCCTCAGCGTGCTAGCGGCCTACCGGATGGCCAAGGACGTGACCTTGCAGCGCATGTATCTCGAGACGATGCAGGACATCCTGACGCACTCGCCGGCGACGGTGGTGGACAACAATCTGAAGGGACTGGTGCCCTTCCTGCCGCTCAACCAGCCCGATCGTGCGGCGCCGGCACCAACCTCCACCCCGGCCCCGCCTGCTGCCGGCTCTCAGTCGAAGGGAGCCGTGCGATGAATCGAGCCGTTATCGTCGGCGTTGCCGGCATCATCGTGGCCATCATCGTCGCAGCCGCGACCCTGTTCACGGTGGACCAGACCGAGCAGGTGCTGGTGACACAGCTCGGCAAGCCGGTGCGTGTGATCGACAAGCCCGGGCTGCACGCGCGCATCCCCTTCGTGCAGACTGTCATCACGTTCGATCGGCGGCTGCTCAATTATGAGCTGCCCGGCGAGGAGGTGATCCTGGCTGGACAGCGGCGGCTGATCGTCGACAGCTTCACGATGTTTCGCATCACCGATCCGTTGCGCTACTATCAGGCGGTCGGGCCGGGCCTGGCCGGCATCAGGGCGCGGCTGAACTCGGTGGCGTCATCCTCCCTGCGCCGCGTGCTCGGCAATCGCAAGCTGCTCGACGTGCTCTCGGCCGATCGCCCGGCGATCGCCGGCAAGGTTCGCGACGAGGTGAACCAGGAGATGGCAGGGTTCGGGGTGACGGTCGTGGACGTTCGCATCCGCCGCGCCGATCTGCCGGAGGGCAACACGCAGGCGATCCTCAACCGGATGCAGTCGGAGCGTGAGCGGGTTGCCAAGCAGGCGCGCGCCGAGGGCGCCGAGACGTCCCTGCGCATCCGCGCCGACGCCGACCGGGAGCGGACGGTGCTGTTGGCCGAGGCCCGCGCCACCGCCGACAAGCTGCGCGGTGAAGGCGAGGAACAGGCGAGCCGGACCTATGCCAAGGCCTACGAGCAGGACCCGGACTTCTTTGCCGCCTGGCGGACCATGCAGGCCTACAAGGATGCGTTCGGCAATGGGCACGCGCGGCTGGTGCTAACCCCGGACAACCCGTTCCTCAAACTGTTCCAGGCGGCGCCGACGCCTGGGGGCGAGCAGGCGGCCGGGGCGGCTCCCGGCGCCGGGGCGTCGCGCTAGTCTTGGCAGGCGGATCATCGGGCCGGGGCTGAGCCCCGGTCCCGGTGGCGGGTTTCCGCCAGCGCCCAGCCGAGCAGCAGGAAGAACCAGCCGCCCATCGGCATCGAGCTGAAGGCGCCGGTCGAGGCGATCGGCCAGACCTGGATCAGCACCGAGGCGAACAGTCCGACCCGCAGCGGCTCGGGGTTGCGCCACAGGCCGACGCCGACCGAGGCGAGCCAGGAGGCGGCCAGGGCAGCAAACAGCAGAAGGCCGGGCACGCCGCCGCTGTCGAGCGCCTCCATGTAGAAATTGTGCGGATGCTGGGTGCAAATCCCGGCCCCGCCGCCCTGCGGTTCCTTGCCGTCTAGCGAGGGGCGGAAATAGCGTGGCTCGTCGCAGCCATGTCGATATCCGTCGAAGCCGAGGCCGAGCCAGGGATTCTGCCGGCCGATTTCGCCCGCCCGGGTGTAGGTCAGGCCGTAATGGCTCGAAGCGAAGTCTTCCATCTGATGGGAAAAACTCACGACAAGCCTCTGATAGGTGTAGGGCGAGATCACCGCTGAGGCGGCGATGAGCGCGCCACCGGCGACGATCGCCGCCAGCACCACGGGGCGCAGGCGGGGCAGCAACAGGGCGCAGATCACCATACCGAACGCCGTGAGGATCGCCGGCATCCGCTGGTTGATCAGCACCATCATGCAGAGCCCGGCGAGCAGCAGCGTGTAAGCGCCGACGGTGCGGATCGCGCGGCGGCTGGCGAGCAGGGCGGCGGCGGGCGGGATGAGCACCGGCAGGATGATGCGCGAGAGCGGCGGGCCGGCGCGTGCCTTGCGGAAAGGGCCGGTCAACTCGCCGGCGGCACCCCGGCCGTTGCCGAACAGGTTGTGGCCGGTGGCGAACTGCAGCAGGCATTGCGCGGCAATCCAGGCGGCGCAGGCGGCGATCACGCGGGCCATCCAGCGCCGGGTCGCCGGGTCGTCCAGGGCAAAAAATTGGAGTGCCGCGATAAACAAAGGCAAGCGGAATTGGAGCACGGCCTGAAAGACGCCGTCCCAGTTCGCGAGCGAGCAGATCAGCACCCAGCCCCACCAGGCGATCGCCAGTTTCACCCAGGCGGTCCGGAGCCAGCGCCAGTCTCCGATCTGCGCGCAGCGGGCCAGGAAGCAGATGTCGGTGACGGCGATCAGCGCCTCGGCGATGCCGTGTCCGTGCATCAGGAAAATCGGAATCGCCAGCACCGAGCCGGCGGCGATGCGGGGCAAAGCGTCGCCGTGTCGGGCAGCGAAGTCAGCGAGGCGGGTCATCGGCGGGTTCCTGCCAGCCGCAAGCCGGCACGGCAAGCCGCGCCGGTCAGAGTGAGGCGCGGATCAGCTCGAAGGCACGGGCGACGGTGGCCAATCGGATCGCGGTGCGGTCGCCGGGGAAGATTTGGTGCTCGGTGCGGGTCGCGGCGCCGCGTCGGGCGAGGCCGAAGCAGACCAGGCCGACCGGCTTCTGCGGGCTGCCGCCGCCCGGCCCGGCGACCCCGGTGACGGAGACCGCGATGGTGGCGCGCGAATGCCCGACCGCACCGGCCGCCATCGCCGAGGCGACCGGCTCGCTCACCGCGCCGACCGAGACGATGAGGTCGGCCGGCACGCCGAGCATCTCCGTCTTGGCCTCGTTCGAGTAGGTGACAAAGCCGCGATCCACCACGTCCGACGATCCGGCGATCGCCGTCAGGGTCGCGGCAATCAGGCCGCCGGTGCAGCTCTCGGCGGTGGCGAGGGTGACGCCCGCCGCACGGCAGGCGGCGAGCAGCGCCTCGGCTTCGCCCAGCAGTTCGGTTGGCTCGGCATTGGTCATGGCGAACTCCATAGATCAGCCGAAGACGGTGGGCCAGCGGGATTGGGCGGCCCAGACGATCCCGGCGGCGATGGCGCCGGCGATCAGGTCGTCCGCCATGATCCCGGCGGCGTTCTTCTGTCGGTCGGCCCAGCCCACCGGGCCGGGCTTGGCGATGTCGAGGATGCGGAACACCACGAAGGCCGCGATCAGTCCGGGAATGCTCGGCCGACCGGCGCTGGTCGGGGACAGTCCGAGTAAGGCGATCCACTGGCCGGCGACCTCGTCGATCACCACCCAGCCGGGATCGCCCTGGACGCGCGCGGCACGGATCGCCCACAGCCCGCCGAGGCTGGCCGCGAGGATGGCGAGGGTGAGCGCGTAGGTCGGCAGCTGGAGCAGGAAGTAGCCGATCAGCAGCGCGGCGAGGGAGCCGGCCGATCCCGGCGAGACCGGCACCCGGCCGCAGCCGAAGAAGCCAGCGATCAGCCGGGCGAAACCCATCCTATTCCGACCAGGTGGCGAGCAGCACCGGCGCCGGATTGCCCAGCCGGGCACGATAGATGACCGCGTTCTCCAGCAGGCGCTGCACGTAGTTCCGGGTCTCGGCTTTTGGGATCAGCTCAATCCAGTCGAGCATGTCGATGCCCGGCCCGCGCGGGTCGCCCATGACGCCTAACCACTGCTGCACCCGGTTCGGCCCGGCATTGTAGGCGGCGAAGGCGAGCGGCAGGGAGTTGCCGAAGCGCTCCAGCACCATCCGCAGATAGTTCGTACCAAGCCGCATATTGTGCTGCGGATCGTCGGTGAGCGAGGCGAGCGAGGTGGTGGCGTTGACCTTGCGGGCGACCTCCTGCGCGGTCGCCGGCATGAGCTGCATCAGGCCGCGCGCGCCCGACGGGCTCACCGCCTGGACGTCGAAACTGCTTTCCTGGCGGATCAGCGCCAGCACGATGGCGGGGTCGAGCCCCTCTTGCTCCGGGATCTGCACTGGAACCGGCCAGCCGGAGTCGGGCAGCATCAGCCCGTCGCGGCCCATGCGGCGGGCGATCGCGACTGCCATGTCCGGCATCTCGAGGCCGAGGGCGAGCTTCGCGGCGAGCGAGCGCTGCGCCGGCGAGGGCGCCCGCTCCTCGGCATCCAGCAGGAAGGCGTGGGCGCGGCGGCCGTCGCCCCAGGCGGTGAGCAGGCCGGCCGCGCGGATCAGTTCGGTGCCGGCGAAATCGAGCGCCTGGTCCTTGGTCCAGCTCGGGTCGTGCAGGGCGCGGATGCGGTCCGCCAGCGCGGTCGGGTCCTTGTCGAGCGCCAGCGCGGCGAGCTGACCGTAGAAGCTGACCGGCCAGGCGGCGGCCTTGGCGTATTCGGCATCGGGGCTGTGGCCGGCGTCGGCCGCGGCGCGGCCCAGCCAGTAATGCGCCCGGCCCTGGGTGATCGCCGAGCCCGAGGCATCGGCCAGCGCCTGGAAGTGCCGCGTCGCGGTGGCGGGATCGTGCAGCCGGCGAAGTGCGATGAAGCCCGCGAGGAACTCGGCGTCGAGCAGCGGCTCGCCGGCGATGTCGCCATGCGCGACGACCACCGCGTAGGCGCCCTTGTCGTCGCCGGTTTCCAGCAGCTTACGGGCGAGCCGGTCGCGCTCCGACCAGTAGGCCCGGCGATGCTCAGGCGCGGCCTCCCGCTGCGACTGTTCGCCGCTGGCGAGCCAGAGGTCGCGCGCCTCGCTCAGCTGGTCCTTGCGGCGCAGCCAAGCTGCACGGTCGAGCATCAGTCCGGGATCGCCGAGGCCGGATTGCGACACGGTGGCGAGCTTGGCTGGCGCGGCCGGGTCGTCGCGCCGCAAGGCCAGCCGCGCCTGGGCGAGCGGGCGCCGTCCCGGATCGAGCCGCGCCACCTGCCGCGCCGCCGCATCCTGGTGCTTCCAGATCAGGAACTGGAACCGCTCCCACTGATCTTCCGGCGTGACCACTGCGCCCCACCGCGCCACGAATGCGCTTTCTGCCGCCGCGTCGGTGATCCCGGTGGCCCAGGCAAGCCGCACGACTCGCGCGGCATCGGCGGCGCGGCCAGCAGCGGTGTAGGCGTCGGCACACCGCAACAGCGCGGCGCTCACGTGCAGCGGCCCACGGTCGCACTGGGCCAGGACGATAGCCTGATCGGCCTCGCGCGCCAGCGCCTCCTGCCGGCGGCGTTCGAGCAGCGCCTGATTCGGCCAGCTTGGATTCTCCGCCATGAAGTTGGCGATCTCCGGCGCGGTCGCCCCGTTGGGCGCCATCACCCGGTAATAGGTCACGAGCTTGCCCGCGACGGGATCGGCGGCGCTGGCGGCGGCTGCTTGCGCGTCCACCCAGCGATCAGCCCGCACGGCGTCCATCGGCCCGCGCGGCGGTCCCTCGGTGCAGCCCGCCAGCAGCAGGGCGAACGCGGGGGCCGTCAGAATAGTGGGAAGGAATCGAATCCGGCGCGGCATGCTCGCCTTGTAGCCCAGGCCGGCCTTGCGGCGCAGTATCCACGCGCCTAGCTTCGCGAGTTCCGGCAACGGATTCATCTGCGGAGGACGGAGGCCGTCATGTTCAAGGGATCGCTCGTCGCGACCATCACGCCGATGCGCGCCGACGGCTCGGTCGACGAGCGCGCCTACGCCGCGTTCATCGACTGGCAGATCAACGAGGGGACGCACGGGCTGGTCCCGGTCGGCACCACCGGCGAGTCGCCCACCCTCAGCCATGACGAGCACAAGCGCGTCGTGGAGATCGCCATCGAGGTGGCGCGCGGGCGCGTCCCGGTGATCGCCGGGGCCGGGTCGAACAGCACCGAGGAGGCGATCGACCTTGCCCGCCACGCCAAGCAGGCGGGCGCGGACGCGACCTTGGTGGTGACGCCGTACTACAACAAGCCGACGCAGGAGGGCATGTTCCTGCACTTCACCGCCATTGCCGACGCGGTGGACCTGCCGCTCATCATCTACAACATCCCGCCGCGCAGCGTGATCGACATGAGCGTCGAGACGATGGCGCGGCTGGCGAAGCACCCCAACATCGTCGGCGTGAAGGACGCAACGGCCAATCTGGCGCGCCCAATGCACACGCGCCGAGCCTGCGGCTCCGGCTTCGCCCAGCTCTCGGGCGAGGATCATACCGCCATCGCCTTCCTCGCCGCTGGCGGCGACGGCTGCATCAGCGTGACGGCCAACGTCGCCCCGCGCTTGTGCAGCGACATGCAGATCGCCTGGCAGGAAGGCCGGGTGAATGACGCCATCACCATGCAGGACCGGCTGCTGCCGCTGCATGACGCGCTGTTCGCCGAGACCAGCCCCGGCCCGGTGAAATACGCCGCCAGCCTGCTCGGCAAGACCAGCGAGAAGTGCCGCTTGCCGCTCGCGCCGCTTGCCGAGAAGACGAAGCAAGGCGTGCGCGCGGCTATGACCGAGGTGGGCTTGCTGAACTGAGCCGCCGCGCGCACATGAGCGCGTCATGGCAGAGGCAAAGAAAGCGAAGAAGGGCCTGATCTCGCACGGCATCGCCGCGCAGAACCGCAAGGCGCGCTTCGACTACACGATCAAGCAGACGGTGGAAGCCGGGCTCGTGCTGAAAGGCCCGGAGGTGAAGTCGCTGCGCCACGGGCGGGCAACGCTGGGCGACGCCTGGGCCGGCGAGCGTGACGGCGAGCTGTGGCTGTTCAACGCCTATATCCCGGAATACCAGGGCGGCGTGCTGAGCCATTTCGAGCCCCGCGCGCCGCGCAAGCTGCTGCTCAAGCGCAAGCAGATCCGCGAGCTGGCCGGCGCCGTGGCGCGCGCCGGCATCTCGCTGGTGCCGCTGCAGATCCATTTCAATGATCGCGGCCGGGCCAAGGTGCTGCTCGGTCTCGGCGAAGGCCGCCAGAAGGCCGACAAGCGCCACGCCATCGCCGCGCGCGACTGGCAGCGCGACAAGGCGCGGCTGATGCGGGCGAAGGGGTAAGGGCTACGGGTCGAGCCGGGACCGTAACTCGGCAAACACGTCCTCGATCGTGCGGCCTGCGGTGTCGAGCACCAGCCTGGGCCGGTCCCATTCCTCGTATTCGCGCCGCTGGACCGCTTCCCAGGTCGGCAGGACCAGCCCGGCGACATCGACCGCTCGGGTCTCGACGCGGTGGCGATGTTCGGCCGGGTCGGAGCAGACCATCTCGATCTCGACGATGCGGGACCGGGCGTTGCTCGCCGCCCTGCGCCATGCGTCGCGGGTCAGCGCCAGCGGGTTGACGCTGTCGGCGACGACGATCCGGCCGAGACGGAGATTCGCCTCGGCCAGCGCGTAGCCGACGATATAGCCGGCGCCGCCGACCTCGCCGGCGAGGGCACCGGAGGAGCGCAGCGCCTGCTCGATCGTGTCGATCCGCAGGTAGACGGCGCGGTATTCCTGGGCGGTGAGGCGCGCGAGCGTGGTCTTGCCGGTTCCGGGCAGGCCTCCGAACACGATCAGCACGCACGCCTCCTGGTTCAGCCCGAGCGGCGGGCCAGGAACTCCACGTCGAGCCCCCAGGTTGTGCCGCCGTCGCGCGACGTCTCGCCGAGCCAGCGGAACCTGTCCGGCGTGATTTCGGTGAAGCTCCAGCGGATCGGGTTGCCGGCCGCATCCGTGCCGTCCTGCACGATGTCGTCGCCCCGCTTGCGGCCGATCATGGTCGAGTAGGATTGCGACACGGGCTCGGTCCATTGGATGTGCCAGGCGTCGATGGCGGGATCGTAGGTCCGCAGCGTCGTGCCGTAGCGCGGCGCCACGATCCAGACATCCTGGACCGCGCGGCCCTCGAGCGCCCAGCCGAAATGCCATTCGCCCGGGATGCGGAGCTGCGAGCCGTCCTCGAGATGGCGCCTGACGTCGAGTTCCCAGGAGCCGACCAGCCAGCCGTAGAGGTCCATCTTCCCCTCCCGATCGGCCGCCGGCCCGTCGGCGTGGAGCGCATCGAGGAAGCCGCGCGGGTCGCCCGCCGCGCGTTCCAGTGTGCGCTTCATCACCTCCGACCCTTGTTCGATCATCGCGCCAACCGGCCCGGCGGCATCGTCGGGCAGCAGATCGGTGATCCAGACCAGCCGGCTGCCGCCGTTCTGCTCGGGGAACACCTGCATCGATGCGCTGTGATGGGTCGAGAACCCGCCGACCGCGGCATAGGCGACCCGCTGCGCGGCGTCGTCGACGTCGATCAGCAATTCGCGGACGACGGCTCCGTTGGCGAAGGTAACGATCCGTGCGTCGCCGTCGAGGCGCGCGTCGGTGACGAAGCCCGGCGCGAGCCGCTTGTGGACCGCGCCGACATCGCGGGTCGCCGCCCAGACGGTCTCAGGCGGCGCCGCGATCAGGATGTCCTTGCGGATGGAGGCCATCGGCAATCTCCCGCTTGCGTGGAAATCAGGCTTGCTGGCCGCAATAGGCCTCGATCCGGTAGCCGTCGGGATCGACGACGAAGGCTGCGTAGTAATCGGGCGCGTATCCCGTGCGCAGGCCGGGCCTGCCGTTGTCGCGGCCGCCCGCGCCGAGTGCCGCCCTGTGGAATTCATCGACGCTCTGCCGGCTCGGGGCGGTGAAGCAGAAATGCAGGCCGGACCCCGCATCGGATGGCACCGGCCGCTCCACCGCGCTGATCCACAGCGCCGGAGCATCGCGGCCATAGCCGAGCGAGCCCTCGCCGGCGCTCAGGCACTCATAGCCGAGCGGCCTCAGGGCGGCATCGTAGAAGCGCCGCGCGGCGGCGATGTCGGCGACGCCAATGGAGACATGGTCGAGCATGGTCGGTCCTCCCGCTGTGTGGCGGTGTCTGGCCCGCAGCCATATAACCGCCTTGCCGGTTAGGAAGAGGCCACAAATCTGCGATGGTTGTCAACCGCCATGAGGGTTAGTAGGTAAGGTTATGGCAACACGATCCGGCGATATTCGCGGGGGCGTCATCGCCGCGCCGTCGGAGGATCTGTGCCTCGGCTTCGTCAACACGCGGTCCTGGCGCGGCATGGCGACGCCGAGCGAGGAGCTGCACGGGCTGGACGACGTGCTCGCCTGGTCGGCCGGCTCGGGTGGCGTGGACGCTGCCATCGTCGACGGCTTCCGGGTCTGGTGGCGAACCCGGCCGGGCGAGGCGGCGGAGGCTTTCGCGGACACGATCGAGCTGCGCGAGATGCTGTTCCGCATGTTCGGTGCCGTTGCCGGAGGACAGCCGGCCGATCCCGCCAATCTCGCCGCCCTGAACGCGGCGTTCGCCTCGGCCGCCGTGCGGGCTCGCATGGCCCTGCGCGATGGCGCGCTGGTCTGGTCGGTGGACGGGCTGCGGCCCGAGGCGCGGGCGCTGCTCTCGCCGGTGCTTTGGTCGGCAGCCGATTTGCTGGCGGGCGCGCGACGCGGGCGGGTGCGGCAATGCGACAACCCACAATGCCGCTGGGTGTTCATCGACGACAGCAAGAGCGGAAATCGTCGTTGGTGCTCGATGGCCTCCTGCGGCAACCGAGCCAAGGCGCATCGCCATTATCTCAAGCGGCGCGAGACCGGGCGGTAGTCAGGCCGGCATGTCGAGTGCCGCGATCAATGCCGCCATATCGGGCGGGATAGGCGTCGTGAAGGACAATGGCTGTCCGGTCCGGGGATGCCGGAAGCCGAGCTCGGCGGCGTGCAGCGCCTGGCGGGGGAAATCGAGGAGCATGCCGCGAGTCGGCTCCGGCAGGCCGCGCGCGGCGGCCGGGATGCGCCGGAGATAAACCGGGTCGCCGACCAGCGGGTGCCCGCGATGCGCGAGGTGGACGCGGATCTGGTGGGTGCGCCCAGTCGCCAATCGGCATTCGAGCAGGCTTACCGAGGCGCCCCAGGCGCGCAGGGTGCGATAGCGCGTCAGGGCCGGCTTGCCCCCGCGCGCCACCATCGCCATGCGCTTGCGATCGCGCGGATCTCGCCCGATCGGCCCCTCGATCTCGCCGGCCGATGGTGCCGCCAGGCCCCAGCATAGCGCGAGATAGGCGCGGTTCAGGTCGCGCGCGGCGAAGGCGGCACCGAGGGTCGCCAGCGCGGCCTCGGTCTTGGCCACCACCATCACGCCGGACGTATCCTTATCGAGCCGATGCACGATCCCCGGCCGCCGCTCGCCGCCGATGCCCGGCAGCGTGTCGCCGCAATGCGCAAGCAGGGCGTTAACCAGGGTGCCGTCCTCGTTGCCGGGGGCGGGGTGGACCACCAAGCCGGCCGGCTTGTCGAGGACGATCAGGTCGGCATCCTCGAACAGGATGGCGAACGGGATCGCTTGCGCGACCGGCTGAGCCGGGGTTGGCGCGGGGCGCCGCAGGGTGTAGCAGGCGCCGGCCCGCACCGGTTCCGCCGGGTCGCGCAGCGGAACCGAATCCCGGCTTGCTTGGCCTTCGACGATCAGCGACTTGACCCGCGATCGCGACAAGGTGCCGATCGCCTCGGCGAGGAACCGGTCCACCCGCTGCCCCGCCGCGTCCGGTCCGGCGACGACGCGGAATTCGCCGGCGCAGGACGGGCCGGTTGCGGGGGAGCTGTCCGACATCACCCAGCCGATACCCCGGATCGGCCCCCGAGGGGAGAGCAGAGGATTGTCGCGCCCATGCCGTCGCTGAAGGTCCTGAAATTCATCACGGTCCTGCTGGGCGTGCTGATCGTCCTCGGCACCACGGTGGTGGCCGTCACGATCGTCCGGCGCATGTCGGAGCCGGCGGCAGTACCCAGCCAGATCGCCGTGACGCTGGAAGAGCCCGCGGGCACCCGGATCGCCGCGATCGCCGCGACGCAGGACCGGCTCGCGGTGCATCTCCAGGGCGGCGGCCCCGATCGCGTCGTGTTGCTCGACCCCCATACCGGCGCCCGCACCGGCTCGATCGTGCTGGCTCATTGACTGCTTGGCTTGAACGGCGCGCCAAGCTGTCCTAGAACCCCGGCGCCGGCTGCTGTCCCGTTCGTCTAGTGGCCTAGGACACCGCCCTCTCACGGCGGTAACAGGGGTTCGAGTCCCCTACGGGACGCCACCGATCCAGCCGCATCACAGGAATCCTACCCGTTCTGCGCCACCTGGTGGCGCATGGCCTCGATCAGGGCCTCGACCTTGTTGCCATTGCGCGACAGGTACGAGGCATAGTCGCTGCGCTGGGTCAGGCGCAGGCTGGTGCCCTCGGCGACCACGTCGATGATCTTGGGATGACCGCTCGCGCCGCTGACGATCCAGTCCACCTGGGTCGGCGGATTGTTCGGCCGCTCCACCGTGGTACTGACGACGTCGGTGTCCTCGCGCTCCTGGGCACGTCCCATCTCGAACCGGACGCCTTTGTAGTCGCCGAGCTTGGCGGTGATGTTGTTGAGCAGCACGTCGTGGAACAGGCTCATGTATTGCTTTTGCTGCTCGGGCGTCGCCTGGCGCCAGAAGCGGCCGAGGCAGAAGCGGGCGATCTCGTCGACGTCCACGTTCGCATCGATCACTTGCTGCAGTTGCCGCCGCTTGTCGGCCGGGCTGCCGGGCCCGTTGACGACGGCGACCAGCGCGTCCCCCGTGCTTTTGACAAACGCCGCCGCCTGCTGTGCCGAATCGGCGCGCGCCGGTGTCGCGAGCATCGGGCCGAGCGCGGCCATCACAGTCGCGGCGCCGGTCAGTTTCAGGAGGATGCGGCGTGTCAGCATGGGGTCATCTCGCTTGCCATCAGCGCTTCGGGGCGGGGGTCGGCTGCGGGAACCAGACCGGGACGGTCGAGCGCGTGTCGTTGCGGGCTTCCTCGATCTCCGAGGCGCGGTGCTGGCGGTAAAGGCTGCGGAAGGTGGCGTATGGGTCGAGCGCGGTTTTCTTGATCTGGTCGACCGCGTCAAGCACCCGCTCGCGCTGATCGACCGCCGACACGGCGTAGCGCGACCAGTTGAGCGCCGTCACCGCCGCACCCTGGCCGACCCAGGTGAACGGATCCATCGCCGTGTCCACGCCAAAGCCAACCGCGTCCCGCGGGTTGGACGGCCCGAGCACGGGGAGGAACAGGAAGGGACCCTCGGGCAGCCCCCACAAGGCGAGCGTGGTGCCGAAGGAGGCATCGTGCGCCGGATAGCCCCAGTCCTTGGCAACGTCGAACACACCGACCACGCCGACCGTGGAGTTGATCAGGAAGCGCATCGTGGTGTCGCCGGCCCGGCGGGGCTTCGCCGAGAGGATGTCGTTGCCGAGCAGCACGGGAGTGCTGAGATTGCTCAGAAGATTGTGGACGCCGTTGCGCACCGGTTGAGGGAACACGAAGCGGTAGGCCTGCGCCGCCGGGCGCAGCAGCACCGTGTCGATGCCGTTGTTGATCACGTAGAACACGCGGTTGGTCGGCTCGAGCGGATCGTTGGTCTCCTCGTATTCGGCCACTGCGGCGGGATCGCTGGCCGGCGGCCGCGTGGCGCAAGCGGCTACGGTCGATGCGATCAGGCAGGCGCTCAGCAGCAGCTTGGAGAATGTCACGGCGCGCATCTGGTTCCTCGATCGGGCGAATGGACGGTACTCTGCCACGCAACCGTGACAACAGGCCTGACCAAAGATCAGGCGCACCATCATGATGCCATACAAATTGTTGCGGAGTTCTAGCACGCGCGGCGACGGCGGCAATGTACTACCTGGAGACGAATTGGACGCCCAATGTGCGTCGCGCTTGCCCTGACCCGGCGATTCCCGCATTGATTTGCGCCATGAATCACGATCTCCGCTCCGCCGGCTTTCCCGACGCGCCTCCGCGCACGCTGGAGCGCTGGCTGACCGGCCCGCGTGTCTCCGGCCTGCCCGTCCGCGGCGCCGCCCAGCCGCCGCCGTTGCTGTCATTCGAGTTCTTCCCGCCGCGCACCGAGGCCTTGGAGCAACAGCTCTGGGCCTGCATCCGCCGGCTCGAGCCGCTGTCGCCGCGCTTCGTGTCGGTGACGTACGGCGCTGGCGGCACCACGCAGGAGCGCACCCACGCGACGGTCGCGCGCATCGTGCGGGAGACCGCGCTGGTGCCGGCCGCGCATCTCACTTGCGTCGGCGCGACGCGCGAGGAGGTGGACGCGGTGGCGCGGCGCTACTGGGAGGCGGGGATCCGTCACATCGTGGCGCTGCGCGGGGATGCCCCGCCCGGGACTGAGTACGCGCCGCATCCGGGGGGCTATGCCTACGCGGTCGATCTGGTGGCCGGGCTGCGCCGTGTCGCGGATTTCGAGATCTCCGTGGCCGCCTACCCGGAGACGCACCCGACCGCGCTCGGCCCGGACCATGATCTCGACAATCTCAAGCGCAAGCTGGACGCGGGGGCGACTCGCGCCATCACCCAGTATTTCTTCGACCCGCATCTGTTTCTGGAATTCCTCAATCGCTGCGTCGCCGCCGGGATCACCGCGTCGATCGTGCCGGGGATCATGCCGGTGTCGAACTTCGCCCAGGCGGTAAAGTTCAGCGCGATGTGCGGCGCCGGCATCCCCGACTGGCTGGCTCGCATGTTCGAGGGGCTCGACGACGACGCGGAGACCCGTCGGCTGGTCGCCTCCGTCGTTGCCGCCGAGCAGGTGCGGGTGCTGCAGGCGAACGGGGTGGACGAGTTCCATTTCTATACGCTGAACCGCCCGGACCTGACCTACGCCATCGCGCATATACTCGGCGTTCGGCCGGTGCGTGCCCCGGTCGCCTGAGCTTGCGCTATTCCTCGAGCTTGAAGCCGACCTTCAGCGTGACCTGGTAGTGCGCCACCTTGCCGTTCTCCAGGTGCCCGCGCACTTGCATGACTTCGAACCAACCGAGGTTGCGTAGCGTCTCGCCTGCCTTGCTGACGGCGCGCTCGATCGCCTTGGTGACGCTCTCCTCAGAGGAGCCGACGATCTCCACCACCTTGTAGACATGCTCGGTCATCGCGCGCTTCCTTCTGTTGCGGCTAGGCCCGGTTGCCAACGCGCCTAGCTTGACGCGGAACCGGCCGAGACGCTCGGATTGACGGGAATGTGATCGCGCTCGAAGCGAGGGCGGGAGGGCGGATGGACATCTATCATGTGTGGTGCGACCTCAAGCCTGGCACCGGCGACGCGCAGTTCTGCGATCAGGTGGCGGGCTACATGGGCCATCTGCAGGCCGAAGGGCTGATCGCGGGATGGCGGCTCACCCGTCGCAAGCTCGGGCTCGGGGCGGCAGGGCTCGGCGAGTTCCACATCATGATCGAAGTGCGGGACCTGACGCAGCTCGATGCAGCCTTCCAGCGTGTCGCCTCGCGTGGCGAGCCGGTCGAGGGGTTCCATTTCGGCGTCAACTCGCTGGTCCAGAACGCGGTGTTCGCGCTCTACCGGGATTTCCCTGACCCGGTCAGGCAGCGCGGGGCGGAGCGTTTCTGAGCGTCTCGGCGACGCTGGCCACGACGCCGGACCAGTGCCCGGGCCGCTCCTGGCGGAACAGGCGCATCGAGCTGTACCAGGGCGAGTTGTCCCGCCCGAGCATCCAGCGCCAATCCGGTGCGAAGGGCAGCATGACCCAGACCGGCCGGCCGAGCGCGCCGGCGAGATGGGCGACCGAGGTATCCACCGTGATCACCAGGTCGAGCGCCGCGACCAGCGCGGCGGTCGCCGCGTAGTCAGTCAGACGCGCCGTCGGGTCGATCAGCCCCGGCATTGCGGCGGCTTCGACGGACCGAGGCCCGAGCTGGAGGCTGACGAAACACTGGCCGGGAACCTCCAGCAAAGGCGCCAGAGCGCCGGGCGGCAGCGAGCGGCGCCGGTCGTTGGCATGCGCGGGATTGCCGGCCCAGACGAGGCCGACCCGACAGCCTTCAGGCAGCGTGGCGCGCCAGGCCGCGGCCCAGGCGGGATCGGCCTGCAGATAGCCCGACGGGGTGGGAACGGTCTCTGGGGTGGTGGCGAACAGGCGGGGGAGGCTCATCTGGTCGACCCACACATCGTAGCGGGGCAGGCCCATGCCCTGCGGCGTCAGGGCCGGCGAGGCGGGCAGGGTTCGCAGCAGGGGGATTAGCCTTGCGTCGCAGACCAACTCGACCCGCGCACCGAGGGCAACGAGGCGGGGGAGATAGCGGCTGAGCTGGATCGCATCGCCGAGGCCCTGCTCGGCGCGCACCAGGATGGTGCGGCCGGCCAAATCCTCGCCCATCCAGGATGGTCCGGGCAGGTCCGGGAAGCCGCCGTGGAAGCGGCGGTGCCGCTTGCGCCACTCGCAGCCGGCGAAGCCCGCCGCGAAGTCGCCGGCGAGCAGGCAGGCCACGGCGCGGTTCCAGTGCGCCTCGGCGAAGTCCGGCCGCAGTGCGATCGCCGCGTCGCAGGCGGCCACGGCATCGTCTAGGCGGCCGGTCGCGGTGAGGATGAAGCCGAGACTGGCATGGGCCTCTGCGAGCGCCGGATCGAGCGTGATCGCGGCCCGGCAGAATCGTTCGGCCTCGTCGAAGCGGTCGAGATCAGCCCAGGCATTGCCGAGATTGAGGTGCGCGGCGGCGTGGCGCGGCTGGCGTGCGACCGCCTGGACCAGCGAGGCGATCGCCTCCTCGGTGCGGCCGAGCGCGCTCAGCGCGGTGCCGAGCAGGAAATGCGCCTCCGGCTGGTTGGGATCGAGCGCCAGCGCGCTTTCGGCGGCATCGACCGCGCCGTTCTTCTGTCCCACCTCGAGCCGGGCGCGGGCGAGGGCAAGGCGAGCGCCGGTGTGCGACGGCCGCACCTCCACCGCACGGGCGAGCAGGCTCGCGGCGCGATCGGCGCGACCAGCGGCGAGGTCGAGCAGGCCGTGCAGGTAGAGCGCTTGCGGCTGGCCGGGTTCCGCTTGCAGCACCTCGCGGTAGATCGCCCCGGCCGCCGCGGCGCGGCCGGCCCGCTGGTGGTCCACGGCGATCAACAATGCGTCCGCGACACTAGGCATGAGCGATTGTGGCGCGAAGCCGGTGAAGCAACCGTGAAGGCACGTTGCCAATCCATCGGGGGGCGCCCACGATCGGCGGTACTTCGGGGAGAGAGCGATGACCAGGACGGCGGTTGTCACCGGCGCGGCATCCGGGATCGGCGCGCACACTGCGGCGCGATTGATCGAGGACGGTTGGACGGTGTTTGGTCTCGATCTCGCCGGGTCGGGCCTTCGCGAGCGCGAGGGCTTTGTCCCGCTGCCATGCGACGTCCGCGATGCGGATGCGGTGGAGCGTTCGTTCGCCCAGGCGGCGGAGCGCGCGCCTCGGCTCAACGCGCTGATCGCCTGTGCTGGCGTGCTCCGGGTAGGGCCGCTGGAGAGCGTGTCGGTCGAGGAGTTCGACCTGGTGTTCGGCGTGAACACGCGCGGGAGCTGGCTCTGCGCCCGTCACGCATTGCCGATGCTGAAGCAGGCGGCCGCGGCGGGCGAGGTGGCGCGGATCGTTTTCCTGTCATCGGTCGCGGCGATCCGGCCGAAGATCGACAGCGGCGTGTACGCGGCTTCCAAGGCGGCGGTGAGCCAACTCACCCGCGTTCTCGCCGTGGAATGTGCCGAACATGGCGTGCTGGTGAACGCCATCGCGCCGGGAACGGTCGATACGCCGATGGTGCGCCCGGTGACGCAGGCCAGTGTCGGCCGCTACCGCACCTCGGGCCCATCGCCGCTCGGGCGGGTGGCGCAGCCCGAGGACATCGCACGGGTGGTCCGGTTCCTGCTAAGCGAGGAGGCGGATTACGTCACCGGCACGATCATCCCGGTGGACGGCGGCACCTCGGCGGCGTTCGTGCCGGCGGGCGCCACGTCCCGCTAGCGCGCTACCGCCGATCCAGGCTGAACCGCCCCGCGCCCCACGCGGCGAGCTGCAGGAAGCCGCCGGCCATCGCGATGTTCTTCATGAAGTTGATCATCTGGCCGCGGTCGCCAGGGTGATAGTGGGCGATCAGCGCGGTGGCGATGCACCAGACGAACAGGACGACGGCGGCCCAGCGGGCGCGCCAGCCGACCAGCACCGCGATGCCGCCGAGGATTTCCACCAGCACCGCGACGATGTAGGCGCCGGCCGGCACCGGCAACGCGAGGTGTCCCATCATCGCGATGGTCGACGCCGGGGCGAGTGCCTTGTTGATGCCGCCTTGGATGAAGATGGCGCTCATCAGGATGCGCCCGAGCAGGGCGATGAGGTGGCTCATCGTGCGTCCTTATCTTCCCCGGAAGGAGACGCCTGGGTCAGCCCGTTATTTCAATTCCGGCGAAGAAGAACGCGATCTCGATGGCGGCATTCTCCGCACTGTCCGAGCCGTGCACCGAGTTAGCCTCGATGTCCTCGGCGAACTGGGCGCGGACGGTGCCGGCATCGGCCTTCTTCGGGTCGGTCGCACCCATGATCTCGCGGTTGCGGGCGACCGCGTTGTCGCCCTCCAGCACCTGCGCGACGACCGGCCCGGAGGTCATGAACGTGACCAGCCCGGCGAAAAACGGCCGCTCCTTGTGTACCGCGTAGAATGCCTCGGCCTGCGGCTTGGTGAGCTGCAGCCGCTTCTGCGCGACGATGCGCAGCCCCGCCGCCTCGAAGCAGGCATTGATCTTGCCGGTGAGGTTGCGCCGTGTGGCGTCGGGCTTGATGATCGAAAGCGTGCGCTCGGTCGCCATGTCGGAAGCCTCTTTCTCGGGTGCGGGCGGGCTTTAGAGCAGCCATCCTGCCCCGGCAAGCCCCGCTTTCCCCTTCCCGCGCGGCGCCGGCCACCGTAAATCCCGCGCATGAGCCTGCTTGCCATCTCCGGTGTCACCATCCGCCTCGGCGGACGCACGCTGCTCGATGCCGCCGACCTGACTGTCGAGCCCGGCCGGCGGATCGGCCTGGTCGGGCGCAACGGCGCAGGGAAGTCGACCCTCTTACGCGCCATCGCCGGCGATTTGGCAGTGGACGGCGGGACCATTCGGCTCGCCTCCCGCGCCCGGCTGGCCCAGGTCAAGCAGGAGGCTCCGTCGGGCGACGCGAGCCTGCTGGAGACCGTGCTGCAGGGCGACGCGGAGCGGCTCGCACTGCTCGCCGAGGCGGAATCCGCCGATCCGGCGCGGCTGGCGGAGATCCATGATCGGCTGCTGGCAATCGGCGCCGAAGCGGCACCGGCGCGCGCCGGCGCCATCCTGGCGGGCCTCGGTTTCGACACGGCGGCCCAAGCGCGGCCGGTGGAAGAATTCTCGGGCGGCTGGAGGATGCGCGTGGCGCTCGCGACGGCGCTGTTTGCCAACCCCGATCTGCTGCTGCTCGACGAGCCGACCAACCATCTTGATCTCGAGGCGACGCTGTGGCTCGAGGGCTGGCTGGCCCGCTTTCCCGGCGCGGCGCTCATCGTCTCGCACGATCGCGGCCTGCTCGACCGCGCGGTGGAGGCCATCGCGCATCTCGATCGCGGCAAGATCAGCCTCACGCCGGGCGGGTTCGACGAGTTCGTCCGCATCCGTACCGAGCGCGCCATGCAGCAGAGCCGCGCGGCGGAGCGTGTCGCGGCGGAGCGGGCGCATATCCAATCCTTCATCGACCGCTTTCGCGCCAAGGCGACCAAGGCGCGGCAGGCGCAGGCGCGCATCAAGGCGCTCGCCCGGCTGCCGCAGATCGAGACCGTGATCGAGGAGGCGCCGACCCGCTTCGCTTTCCCCGAGCCCGCCCGTCTGGCGCCGCCGATCCTGGCGCTCGATCGGGTAAGCGTCGGCTATGATGGCAAGCCGGTGCTGCGCGGGCTGCATCTGTCGGTGGACATGGACGACCGCATCGCGCTGCTTGGCGCCAACGGTAACGGCAAGTCCACATTGGCCAAGCTGCTCGCCGGGCGGCTGGAGCCGATTTCCGGCGAGGTGCGGCGCTCGGGCAAATTGCGGGTCGGCTACTTCGCCCAGCATCAGGCCGACGAGCTGGTCACGAACGAGACCCCGATCGACCATATGGCGCGCGCGCTGCCGCGGGCGTCGCCGCCGCAGGTGCGGGCGCAGCTTGCTCGCTTCGGCCTCGACGCGGACCGGGCGGAGACGACGGTGGAGAAGCTGTCGGGTGGCGAGAAGGCGCGGCTGCTGCTGGCGCTCGCCACGCGTGACGCGCCGCAGCTTCTGCTGCTCGATGAGCCGACCAACCACCTCGACATCGACGCACGCGAGGCGTTGGTGAAGGCGCTGGCGGATTTCGAGGGCGCCGTGCTGCTCATCACCCATGATCCCCATCTGGTGGAACTGGTGGCCGACCGGCTGTGGCTGGTGGCCGACGGCACTGTGCGTAGCTTCGACGGCGATCTCGATGACTATCGCGCCTTGCTTGCCGAGCGCGCCCGTCCCGCCGCCAGGCAGGACGCGCCGAACCGCCGAGACGACCGGCGCGACCGCGCCGAGGCGCGCGCCGCCCTCGCTCCGCTGCGCAAGCAGGCGCGCGCGGCGGAGGCAAGGCTCGCCAAGCTGGCCGAGGAACGCGCGGCGATCGAAGCGAAGCTCGCCGACCCCGCACTATACGAGCCGGGCCGCGCGACCGAGGTCACGGCAGCCAACACGCGCCTCGCCGCGATCGCCCGCGAGGCCGCGTCGACCGAGGAAGAGTGGCTGGCGGCGGAGGAGGCGCTCGAGGGAGCCGCCGGATAGCAGCGCGCGGAAACTGCTCGCGCTTGAACGAACGCTCGCCGCATATATATCGTAACACGAGGAACCGAGCTCCCCCTCCGGCTCGCGGTGCCGCTGGCGCCGGGCCAGTCGAGGCGTGGGAAGCAGCGGACGACCGCCGATCCGACCCGCTGCCAGAGGTGTTCTGCCTGCCGTTCCCCTGCGTCGGCGAGTGTGACGTGGTGGCTTCGCGGCGCCTCACCGGCATTGTTCGCCTGCACGCGCCTCGCGGGTCACGACCCTGGAGGTTCGTCATGAGTCAAGCTGTTATGGGCGGCGGTTACCTGGAGCGACGGTCGGTGGGCGGCCGGACGATGTCGGAGGGGGTATTCGGCGTCGTCGCGATCATTCTCGGCATCGTGGGCTTGGCGCTTGTCACGGCCCACCCCAATGTCATGCTGTATGTGGATGCGGTCGCGGGCATCGCACTCGGGGTCAGTCTCGTCGCTGTCGGTGCGGCGTTGGCCGCTTCCTATGGCCGGGTGCTTTCGCGCGTCGAGGGAGTTGATAGCTCGGGCGGCTCGATGGCGGGTACCAGCATGGACGGCTTCCTCGGGGCCGCCGTGGTCATTCTCGGCATCCTTGCCCTCCTGCACATTGTTCCCTGGATACTGATCCCCATCCAGGTCATCCTGATCGGCGCCGGCATGATCTTCAACGGTGCCGCCTCGGTGCGGCTGGCCAATCTCGAGGCCGAGTTCACCGAGAGCCGTGTGGCGGTTCGCCGGGTGCTCGAGGAGGTGGTGTTCGCGACCGCGAGCGTGCGAATGGTCGCGGGTGTCGCAGTCGTGATCCTTGGCATCTTGGGCGTCGTCGGCACCGATCAGCCGATCCTGACCTTGGTTGCCATGCTCGTTGCCGGCACCGCGCTGCTGCTGAACAGCACATCGCTGAGCAGCCGGATGCTCGGCTCGCTGGTGCCGCGCCAGCCGTAACCGGCTCTACTGGGTGCTCGGCCCGGCGTGGCGGTGGAATTCGACGTAGAACCGCACCGGGCCGAGCGGCGCCACCTCGTGCGGCACCGTGGGCCGCACGAGGCCGGGCGGCGCGCCGGGTTCCAGGACACGCTCCTCTCCTGTCTCAATCACTCGGTAGCGAAGGCGTCCTTCGAGCACGTGGATCAGGCCCCAGACGCCGGCGGCCGTGGTATGCGCACGGAGCAGGCCGGCGGGGACTGTCGCTTCCGTGAACACCGGCGTCTTGCGGTACGGCGCGACGCCATCTGGTAGCGCCGTGGTCATTCAGCGCCCCATCCAGGCCGGCGGGTCGCTGGCGGGAAATGAGAGTTCCGATGCGAGGTCCACCGCGTCGGCGCCGTATTCTGTCTCGCGCAATTCACGGATATCGGCCTCCGCGACGCGGGTCGCCTCGCGCGTGTGAGAGGTGGCGCGGGCGAGCACTTCGGCGAGCAACGCGCCGTGCACCGCGGAGAGATGATGTTCCACGGCGTCCTCGGAACCCGTCACGCAGTTGCAGAATGTCTGCGTGACGGCCGTGGAAACAGCCTGGATCAGCGGCCGGGAGGGCGCCTCCGACCACAGACGCAGGCTGAGTGTCACCGCCGCGTCTATCTGCTCGTCACTGGCCGCCTCGACATACTGATCCGTCATGATGCCCCGCCTTTCCCGACAGATATCGAGCGGCCTACGAGCTTTGCAACGGGCGGGAGGCTGGCGGGCTACGAGGCCAGCCACTTCTCCACTTCGTGTCGCTGGATCTTGCCGGTCGTGCTGCGAGGCAGTTCGTCCACGCCGACAAAGAAGAATTGCTTGGGCCGCTTGTAGCGGGCGAGATTGGCGCGGCACGCCTCAATGAGATCGGCTTCGCTCAACGCCTCGTCGCGGCGTGCGACGAAGGCGACCGGCACCTCGCCCCAGCGAGCGTCGGCGCGGCGCACCACTACCGCATCCGCAACGCGGGGATCGCTCAACAGAACCTGCTCGATCTCGGCGGGATAGATGTTCTCGCCGCCGGATTTGATGAGGTATTTCACCCGGTCGACGAAATCGAGCGTGCCGTCCGGGTTCCGCACGAACACGTCGCCCATGTGGAACCAGCCGCCGCGAAAATCCTGCGCGTTGGTCTCCGGCGCGTTCCAGTAACCGCTGAACAAGGTCGGCCCGCGAAACGCGAGCTCGCCCGGCGTGCCGTCCGGCACGTCGCGATCGTCCGCGTCGACCAGTCGGAACCTGCCGATGGCACTAGGGATCTTCGGCAGGCGGGTAGGTGCCGCGCCGATCGGTACCCGGCCAGCTGAGGCCGGCGGCATTCCCGTTTCGGTCGCGCCAAAGGTGTTGGCGAAGGGCGCGCGCAGCAAGGTGGTTATCTCGGCGAGCTGGTGGCGGGGCACGAGGTCCGCCATCGCGCCGATCAGCTTGATTCCCTTTGGCTCGCAGCCGCGTTGCTTGATGCCGGCGATCATGTCCTCGACCATGCCCGGCAGGACCGCGAGCCACCACAATCGCTCCGTTTCCACAGCGTGCAGGATACGGTCGAGGTCGTAGCCTGGAACGACGATCACCTTGCCGCCGAGGCAGAGCGCGTGGATCGACTGGTCGGCGGAGGCCATATGGAACATCGGCGGCCAGGCGACGAACACGTCGCCTGGTGCGAGGTCGAAATCGACGCAGCTCGCGGTCATGCGCGCGATCTGCGCCCGATGGCTGATCAGCGCGCCTTTCGGATTTCCCGTGGTGCCGCTGGTGTAGATGATGATGTGGCCGTCCTCGGGCTCCGCGATGATCTCCGGTTCGATGTCGGATGCGGCGGAGAGGCGCTGCTCGTACTCGTCACCAAGCGCGACGATCCCGGTGAAGCCGAGGCGCCGCGCGGTGGCGAGGTAGTCAGGCGAGACGAATACCGCTTTCGGCGTGGTGAGGCCGACGCAGTGCCGCAGCTCGGGATCGGCGAGCCGCCAGTTCAGCGCGCAGACGATTGCCCCGAGTTTGCCGGCGGCGAAGATCAGCTCGAGATATTCGGCGCGGTTCTCCGACAGGATCGCCACCCGGTCGCCCCGGCCGATGTCGAGCGTGCCTAGCACGGCGGCGAGCCGGTTCACCCGGGCGTTGAATGCGCCGTAGGTGAATTGGCGCGCGCCATCGACGATGGCGAGGCGATCGGGATGCAGCCGGACGCGCCCGCGCAGCAGCGCGCCGATGGTCAGGCCGGCGGCCTGCGTCGCGAGTGCTGCGTCAATGCCGCTAGTCATGCGGCGCGCGCGGAGGTGTCGGCGGTTGCCCCGCTGCCATGACGCAGCAGGCGGCCGGAGAAGACGTTGGTCTCGCGGTCGTTCTCGATCGTCACCGCACCGTTGACCAGGATATAGCGATAGCCGCGCGCCCGCTGTACGCGTCGCCACTCGCCGCCGGGCAGATCGTGCACGATCTCGCTCGGCAGCACCGACAAAGCCTCATAGTCGTAGACGACGATATCGGCCGGCGCGCCGGGGCGGAGCACGCCGCGATTCTCGAAGCCGGCGAGCGTCGCCGGCAGCGCGCTCAGCCGCCAATGGGCTTCCTCCAGGCTGAGCATGTTGTGCTCGCGAACCAGCTTGCACAGCGTCTCCGTCGGATACCGCCCGGCGGTGAAGAACTTCGTGTGGGCGCCGCCGTCGGAGACGCCGAACAGCACGTAGGGATCGTCGATGATGTCCTTGAGGTTCTCCAGCGACACGTTGGGCGGGGCGGCAAAGAACTCGGTGCGCAGACCGTCGGCGACCGCGATGTCGAGCATCGCGTCCACCGGATGCTTGCCCAGCGCCTCGGCGACCTGGCCGATCGTGTGGTCCTTCCAGCGCTCGGTCTCCGCCGTGCACGGGCCGGTGACGACGATATCCTTGATCGGCCCGGTGACGGTGAGCGGCACTTGTCCGCGCAGTGATGGCCGGCGAGCGGGATCGGCCAGTTTCGCGAGCCGCTCCTCGACGCTACCGAGTGTTGCCTCTCTCCATGCGGGGCGATCGTCCCACAGGTTCCAGTCCTCGAAGGTGAAGGCGAAGCCGGCATCGGTGGTGACGCCCTGGCCATAGACGCGGATGCCGCGCTCGCGGCAGCTCGCCAGCCACTTCAGCCCGGCCCGGTGGACTTCCGGCTTGTGGTCGTACGCTTGCACCACGTTCCACAGCAGCGGCCGGCCGCTCAGGGTGGCGAGCCGTTCCATGTGGCCGCGATCGTGCTCGATGCTGCCTGATGATATCGTCATCTGCATGAAGCCCTGGTTGCGCTTGCCGAGCACACCGGCGAGCGCCTCGCAGGTGGCGTCGTGCATCACGTCCGTCACCATCGGCGTGCCGTCATAGTCGAGCTGCACCGCCGAGGGACCGTCCGGCAGCAGGCGTTGCGCCGACCAGCCATGCGCGCCAGCCTCGAGCGCCTCCTCGAATAGGCGACAGAGCTCGGCGTGCTCGGCCTCCGTCGGCATCCGCCCGGCCTTGGCATCATCGAAGCCGAGCACCGAGATCAACAACGGTGCGACGGGAACATAGGGAAGAATGTTCATCGCCTTGGGCGCGCGCTCGACGCTGTCGAGATATTCCGGGAAACTCACCCAGTCCCACGGCATTCCCTGTTTCATCGAGGCGAAGGGAATCGCCTCGACGCGCGTCATGCTCATCATCGCGCGTTCGCGCATCTCGGGCGCGACCGGGGCGAAGCCGAAGCCGCAATTGCCGATCACCACCGAGGTGACGCCGTGCCAGCCGGACAGCGTGCAGTACGGGTCCCAGAACAGTTGCGCGTCGTAATGCGTGTGCAGATCGATAAAGCCGGGAGCGACGTGCAAACCCTCGGCGTCGAGCACGCGCGCCGCGTCGGCTTCGTCGATGCGGCCGATCGCCGCGATGACGCCGTCGCGGATCGCGATGTCCCCGCGATAGCGTGGCACCCGCGAGCCGTCGAAGATCAGCCCGTTCTTCAGCACAATGTCGTATCGCGACATGGACGTCCCAGCTCCCGCATTTTTGCCGAGGTTAGGCGGTAAGCTCGCGCACCGGCAAGCCTCGCGGCTCCCCCTCTGGGCCGGAAACTTGTTGCGGATTGTGCCGACCCATATCACTGTTTCCGCGCGATCTGAGGAGGGTGCCATGAGCGAGTTCTATGGCTGCCGGACCTTGGGTGAGGTCTTGACGCGCCAAGCGCGGGCGCGGCCCGAGGCGGTCGCCATGATCTTCGAGGAACGTGTCACGCGCTATGGCGAACTGGAGGCGCGCGCGCACCAGGTCGCCAACGCGCTCGCGGCGATGGGCCTCGGCCCGCGGGACCGGGTGGCCTATCTCGGCAAGAACTCCGATCTGTTCTTCGAGCTGCTGTTCGGCGCGGCGAAGGGCAACGTCGTGCTGGTGCCGATGAATTGGCGGCTCGCACTGCCCGAGATGAGGACGGTGCTGCACGATGCGGCGGTCTCCGTGCTGTTCGTCGGACGTGCTTTCGGCGAGGTTGCGGCGCAGCTCCAGGTGCCGGGGCTCGAACGCTTCGTCTCGATGGACGGCGCCGATACTGCGTGGCCCGATTTCGAGGCATGGCGTGACGCGCAATCGAGCGAGCCCCAAGAGATCGCCATCGACCCGAACGACACCGCGCTGCAACTCTATACGTCCGGCACCACCGGGCTTCCCAAAGGCGTGGAACTCACCAGCCGGAACATCATGACGTTCCTAGATTGCTATGAATCGCCCGACGTGCTGCGGCTTACGCCGGATGACGTGTCGCTGGTCAGCCTACCGGTGTTTCATTTCGCCGGGGTCGGCGTCGGGCTTATGTGCCTCGCGCAGGGTGCGCGGACTGTCATTCTCGAGGAGGTCAACGTCGCGCGCATCGTCGAGAGCATCGAGCGGCACAGGCTCACGGCCTTTGTGATGGTGCCCGCGGTGATCCTGATGGTGGTGCAGCATTGCGAGACACAGCCGGCGGATGTCAGCTCGGTGCGGCACTTGACCTATGGTGCGTCGCCGATTGCGGAGGATGTACTGCGCCGCGCGATGCGCGTGTTTGCCAACGCCGGGTTCTGCCAAGTCTACGGCTCGACCGAAAGCGGCGCGGTCGCAACCTTCCTGGCGCCCGAGCACCATGATCCGGCGCGCGGCAAGCTGCGCTCCTGCGGGCATGGGTATCCGGGGATCGGATTGCGCGTCGTCGATCCGGACGGCAATGCACTGCCGAGCGGCGAAATCGGCGAGATCGTGGTGCGGGGGCCGTGCGTGATGAAGGGCTATTGGCGCAACCCGCAAGCGACGGCGGCGGCGTTCTTCCCCGATGGCTGGTTGCGCACCGGCGATGCGGGGTATTTCGATGAGGCGGGATTTCTCTACATCTACGATCGCGTCAAGGACATGATCGTGACCGGTGCTGAGAATGTCTATCCGGCGGAGGTCGAGAATGCGCTGTTTGGCCATCCGGCGATTGCCGACGCCGCCGTGATCGGCGTGCCCGATGCGCGCTGGGGCGAGGCGGTCAAGGCCATCGTGGTCCTGCGGCCTGGCGTAGAGGCGACGGCGGAGGACATTATTGGCTACGCCCGCGAGCGCATCGCAGGATTCAAGCTGCCGAAATCGGTGGATTTCGTCGAGGCGCTACCGCGCAACCCGACCGGAAAGGTGCTGCGCAGGCAGCTGCGCGAACCTTATTGGCGAGGCCACGAGCGTCGCGTGAGCTAGCGTCCGCGGCACCGCATTGCGGATCGCGATGGGAATGATAAGGTCGCGAGACAATAGACGGGATGGAAGCGATGCGAGCAATCGTTCTTGCGGCCGCTGCTTTGGCCGCCGCGATCTCTGCGCTGCCGCAGGTGGCCCAAGCGGTTATCGTGGACGGCGGCACGCTGCAAACCGACGGCACCAACACCACCGTTGACTTGTATTATTTCAACCTGAGCCAGAATGGCAGCTTCACTCCCGGGCTCGCGGAGCTCCCCGTGAACCCGCCACCGGTCAGTCATCCCGCGATCAAGCTCTATCGCGCGGGCGGGCCAGGAGCGGGCATGCTCGTTGCCGCGGCGAACGCCACCGCCGCGGGTCACGTCACCCTGAACGCCAACCTTCTGGCCGGCGACTACATCATGGTCGTTTCCGAGTACCTGCTGGCAGCCGGGAATTTCGGGCCGCTCAACCCCGATGCCGTCAACAAGGTCGGCTATCAATACGAGTTCGGCATCTCGGGCGGCGAGGATCAATACATCTCGAGCGCGTGCGATTATACAGGAAACCTGAACGGCACCTTCACGCTCAAGGCGGGCTTGCCGAGCTGCGGTGCGACGCCGCTCTTGCCCACCTACCAGCCGAGCGTCCCCGAGCCGGATAGCTTCGCGGTGCTGGCGATCGGCTTGCTCGGATTGGGAACGATCTTCGCGGCGTCCCGGCTCGTGCCGTCTCGTACCGGCTGACGCCCGACCCCGCCTCGGTGCTTGCACCTTTGGCGGTGCCACGTTCAACTTCTGGGACACAGGCGGGAACGCGGCATGGTCTGGCGGATCGGGATCGACATCGGCGGAACGTTCACCGACGTTGCGCTGGTCGATGAAGCAAGTGGACGGATCGGCGTCGCTAAGCTTCTGACCACGCCGCATGATTTCGGTGAGGCGGTGGTCGAGGGCATCCGGCAGGGATTAGCGGCGGAGCGGATCGACCCTGCCGAGGTCGCGCTGCTGTCGCACGCCACCACGGTCGTCACCAACGCGCTGCTGGAACAGAAGGGCGCGCGGGCCGGCTTCGTGTCGACGCGCGGCTTTCGCGATCTGCTGGAGCTGCGACGTTCCTCGCGCGTCGATCTATACGATCTGTTCCAGGACGGCCCGTCGGTGCTGGTGCCGCGCCGCTGGCGCTACGAGATCACCGAGCGGATCGACGCACAGGGCGAGGTCGTCACGCCACTCGCGGGAGACGAAATCCCGGCGCTGGTCGAGGCGATCCGGCGCGACGGATTGCAGACGGTCGGCGTGTCGTTCCTGTTTTCCTTCCTGAACGACGCGCACGAGCGGCGCGTCGGGGAGGCGCTGCGCCGCGCGCTGCCGGATGTCGGCATATTTCTGTCCTGCGAGGTGCTGCCGGAAATCCGCGAGTTCGAGCGTGCGAGCACGACGGCGGTGTGCGCCTATGTTGGTCCGCTGCTGGCCGGATATCTCGACCGGTTGCAGCGCGCCGTCTCCGCACTCGGTTTGCCGTCGTTGCACGTGATGGGATCGAGCGGCGGCGTGCTCGACATTGCCGAGGCGCTGCGGATGCCCGCCGCGGTGGTTGAATCCGGCCCGGCCGCCGGCGTGGTCGCCGCCGCTGTCGTTGGCCGGCAGATCGGCGTGCCGAACCTGATTTCGTTCGACATGGGCGGCACCACGGCGAAGGCAAGCCTTATTGCCGGTGGCGAGGTGGCGGTGACGGCGGAATACGAGGTGGGCGGCGCGGGGAGCGCCAATCGCTGGCTGCACGGCACCGGCCACCCGATTCGCGTCCCTGTCATCGATCTCGCCGAGGTTAGCGCCGGCGGCGGCAGCATCGCCTGGGTCGATCCCGGCGGCGCGCTGAAGGTGGGGCCGCACAGCGCGGGCGCCGATCCAGGACCGGCCGCCTATGGACGTGGCGGCACGCGGCCGACCGTGACGGATGCCAACGTGGTGCTCGGCTATCTCGATCGCGACTTTCTGCTGGGCGGCGACCTGCGCATCGACCTCCCGGCGGCCGAGACGGCGATCGCGACGGTGGGCGAACCGCTTGGACTGGGTGTGGCGGAAACCGCCGCGCGCATCATCGAGATCGTCAACGCCAACATGGCGCAGGCGCTGCGCATTGTGTCGATCGAGCGCGGCCACGATCCGCAGGAGTTTTCCCTGATCGCGTTCGGTGGCGCGGGGCCGGTTCATGCGGCGTTCCTCGCAGCCGAGCTGCTGGTGCCCGAGGTGATCGTGCCGCCGGCGCCGGGCGCGTTCTCGGCCCTCGGGCTCGTCGCGACGGATTTGCGGCGGGATTACTCGCGCACGTTGTACGCCGATCTCGCGACGCTCGCCCCGGAGCGCCTTGCCGAGGCGGTGGCTGGTATGGAGCGCGAGGGGCTGGCGATGCTGGCCGCGGCGGGGGTGCCCGAACAGCGGCGCGACCTGCTGCGGCTCGCGGATGTGCGCTACCGGCGCCAGGCATACGAGCTCACGGTGGCGATCCCGCCCGGCGCCATCACCCGCGACAGCATCGACGCGGTGGCGGCGGCGTTCCACGACAAGCACGAACAGACCTATGGCCATGCCAACCACGAGGAGGCGGTGCAGCTCGTCAACCTGCGGCTCACCGCGCTCGGCCGGCTGCCCGGCATGACGCTGGTGCAGCGCACGGAGGCGAGCGCCGCTCGAATCAAGCAGCGCAACGTGTGGTTCTCCGAATACGGTTTCATCGCCTGTCCGGCGTATTGGCGCGATGGGCTGACGGCCGGCACGCGCCTCGACGGGCCGGCGATCGTCGAGGCGATGGACAGTACCGCGGTGCTGCCGCCCGGCTGGACTGCGGCGGTGGATGAGCAAGGCTATATCCGGATGCGGAGGAACTGAGCCGTGCCCGACACACAGCCCTTCCGCTTGCGGACGGACCCGGCGCGCTTCGAGGTGGTGAAGAACGCGCTCTACGCCGCGGCCGAGGAAATGAAGATCGTCCTTGCCAAGACGGCGTATTCGCCGCTGCTGAAGGTCGCCGGTGACTATTCCTGCGGCATCTTCGACCGCGCTGGCAACATGGTGGCGCAGGGGCCGGATTTGCCGATCCATCTCGGCTCGATGCCCGATGCGGTGCGCGCTGTGGTGCAGGCGTTTCCCGAGGTATTGCCGGGCGATGTTTTCATCCACAACGACCCGTATCAGGGCGGCTCGCACCTGCCGGACGTCAACGTGGTGGCACCCGCGTTTCTCGATGACCGGCTGCTCGGCTTCGGCTGCGTCCGGGCGCACTGGCCCGATATTGGCAGCGCAACGCCGGGCAGCTATGGCGCGGTGACGGAGATCTACGGCGAGGGGCTGCGGTTGCCGCCGGTGCGGCTTTATCGCGGGGGAAAGCCGGAGCCGGGGATCGAGGCGATCATCTTTGCCAATGTCCGCACGCCGTCCGAGCGGCTGGGCGATTTGCGCGCGCAGGTCGCGGCGTGCTGGCGGGCGGGGCAGCGGATGGCCGCACTCGCCCGCAAATACGGCGCAGACGAGCTGCTCGGCATCATGGACGAGGTGCTGGACTATTCCGAGACGATGATGCGTGCGGCGCTTGCGACGTTGCCGGACGGCGAGGCCAGCTTCGAGGACATCCTCGACGGCGACGGCGTATTGGCGCCCGGGGCGGCCGAGGACGAGACCTTCCGGATCAAGCTTCGCATCGCCAAGCGCGGCGACACGATCACGGCGGATTTCGCGGGCTCCGACCCGCAGGTGCCGGGGCCGATGAACGCGCCGCTGACCGTCACGGCGTCGGGCGTGTTCTGCGCGCTCAAGATGATCGCCGACCCGCACAGCCTCATCCCACCCAATTCCGGCTGCTGGCGGCCGGTGCAAGTATTGGCGCCCGAGGGCTCCGTGGTGAACGCGCGGCTGCCGGCGCCGGTCGTGTACGCGAATCACGAGATTTCGCATCGCGTCGCCGAGATGGTGATGGCGGCGATGGCGCGGATCACGCCGTCGACGGTGATGGCGGGATCGCAGGGCACCTCGGCGATCATGACGTTCGGCGGTGTCGACTACCGCACCGGCGAGCGTTACGTGAGCTACGAATCGGTGAAGGGCGGCTTCGGCGCGCGGCCCACCAAGGACGGCATCAACGGCGTGGCGAGCACCGTCACCAACATGTCCAACACGCCGATCGAGATGATCGAGATGAGTTTTCCGGTGCGCGTCGAGGAATACGCGCTGCTGCCCGACACCGGCGGCGCGGGCACCTGGCGCGGTGGGCTCGGCGTGCGCCGGGTGTGGCGAGTGCTGGAACAGGATTCCCATGCCGCGGTGTGCTGCGAGCGCACCGTCACGCCGCCCTTCGGATTGGCAGGCGGCCTCGCTGGTGCACCGGCGCGGCTCATGCTGGAATTGCCCGATGGCTCGTCGAGAAAGCTCGTGAGCAAGGGCGGCTTCATCGCGCCGACGGGATCGCGCGTGGTGATGGAGGCGCCCGGATCGGGCGGCTACGGGCCGCCATCCGGGCGGGATCGCGCGCAACTCGCGGAGGATGTGCGTGACGGCTACGTCACGGAAGCGTCCGCGCAACGCGACTACGGCACGTGAAGGAGACCGGCATGACGATCCTTGCTCCCAACTCGGTACAGGCGCGCGACATCGCCTCGGTGGTGCATCCGCAAACCAACCTCGCGACGCATCTCACACAAGGCCCGGCGGTGATCGAGCGTGGCGAGGGGATCTATATTTTCGATGATTCCGGCGAGAGATTTCTCGACGCGGCGGCGGGGCTGTGGTGCGCGTCACTCGGCTATGCGAGCGAGCGGCTGGCGAAGGTTGCGTACGAGCAGATGCGGCGGCTCGGCTATTATCATTTCTACCGTCACACGACGAACGAGCCGGGCGTCGATCTTGCGGAGGCCCTGCTGCGGATCGCCCCCGTGCCGATGTCGAAGGTGCTGTTCCAGTGCTCGGGCTCCGAGGCCAACGACACTGCGATAAAGCTGGTCTGGTACTATCACGCGGCGATCGGCAAGCCGGAGAAACGGAAAATCATCGGCCGGCGCATGGGCTATCACGGCAGCACCTCGGCCTCGATCAGCGCCTCGGGCAAATCCGACATGCACGCCGATTTCGGTCTGCCGTTCCCCGGTTTCCTGCACACCGAGTACCCGCATTTCTACCGGCATCACGAGGAAGGCGAGACCGAGGAACAGTTCGCCTCGCGCATGGCGGATGCGCTGGAAGCACTCATTCTCGCCGAAGGGCCGGAGACCTGTGCCGCGTTCATCGGCGAGCCGGTGATGGGTGCCGGCGGCGGGCTGACGCCGCCGCGCAGCTACTGGGAAAAGATGCAGGCGGTGATCCGCAAATATGACATGCTGTTCATCGCCGACGAGGTGATCTGCGGCTTCGGCCGCACCGGCAACATGTGGGGCTCGCAGACCTACGATCTGCAGCCGGACATGATCTCCTGCGCCAAGGCGCTGTCGGCGGGGATGCAGCCGATCTCTGCGCTCCTGGTCAATAACCGCGTGTTCGAGGCGATGCTCGACGAGAGCCGCAAGCTCGGTAATTTCGCCCACGGCTTCACCTATGCCGGCCATCCGGTGACGACGGCGGTCGCGATGGAGACGCTGCGGATCTACGAGGAGATGGACATGATCGGCCATGTCCAGCGCGTCGGCCCGTACATGCAACAGGTGCTCGCCCGCTTCGCCGAGCATCCGTTGGTCGGCGACGTACGCGGCGTCGGGCTGCTCACCGGGATGGAGCTGGTTGCCGACAAGGCAACACGCGCGGCGTTCGATCCCGCGCGCAAGGTCGGCCCGACGGTCGACCGGCACGCACGGGCGAACGGGCTCATCACACGCTTTATCGGCGACCGTATCGCCTTCTCCCCGCCGCTCATCATCACCGAGGCGGAGGTGGACGACATGGCGGCGCGGCTCGGCCGTGCGCTCGACGGCACCTGGGGCGAAATCCGGGCGAACTGAACAAGCCATAGGGGAACTGCGAAAATGTCGGAAACCGAAGGACCGAATATCGCGCAACGAGCGCCATTCCAGATCGAGGTGGTGGAGGGGAAATCCTACTGGTGGTGCGCCTGCGGCAAGAGCGGCAAGCAGCCATTCTGCGACGGCTCCCATAAGGGCGGAGCGTTCAGCCCGATTGAATACAAGGCCATGCAGACTGGCTCGGTTTGGTTTTGTGGTTGCAAGCACAGCGGCAAGTCCCCGCTCTGCGACGGCACCCACAAGCGGGTCTGAAACAATCCGAAACGGCGATTCCGCTTGTGCCGTGCATGGGCGTTTGTCATGTTCGCGGCCGGGAGCTGGCCCGGCCGCACATCGCGGCATCGAGGTTTGCCAAAGGACTATGTCTGATGCCCAGCAGCACCGAGGAACTGGCGGCCTTTGCGGAACGGCTGCAAAAGCTTCGGCACGCCTATGCCGGCGCCATCGACCTGCCCGAGCTCAGCGCGGCCGAGTTCGCCCGCATCCTGGGCGTGCCACTCAGCTCCTACGAGAGCTATGAGGGCGGCGAGCAGGAACCGCCGATGTCGGTCTTGGTCCTGCTCCACCGGAGGACGGGCGTGAGCCTCGACTGGCTGATCGCCGACGAACATGGCGGCCGCCCGATGGGGCGCGGCATGGCCGGGCGATCGCATCGCACGTCGCTGGCCTCCTAGGCTCACCCGCTCCAACCATTCGCGGGCTGCCACGGCCCCCCTTGCCGACCAGAGCGGAAGGCGCTTGCCTGCGAGAAAGCACCAATGGGGGGGATTCGGTGATTTTCAGGACGCTGGCGGCGAATATCGGGGCCGGCCTGCTCGGCGCCGCGTTGCTTTCGATGGCACAACTCTGGGCGGCGACCGCCGACGCGCAGCCATCGGTCAAGATCGGTGTGCTGACCGATATGAGCTCGGTCTATGCCGATTATGCCGGTCCGGGCTCGGTGGACGCGGCGCGGCTCGCCATCGAGGATGCCGAGATGGCCGGCAAGGTGGAGCTGCTATCGGCCGACCATCAGAACAAGCCGGATGTGGGCGTCTCCATCGCGCGCGACTGGTTCGAGGCCAAGGGCGTGGACGCGATCTTCGACGTGCCGACCTCGTCGGTGGCGCTCGCGGTGAACGGCGTCGCGGGCAAGGACCGCAAGCTGGTGTTCTTCAGCACCGCGATCATCGACAAGCTGACCGAGGAGGATTGCAACGGCTACGGCCTGGCCTGGACGTGGAGCATCTACTCGGTGTCCCGCAGCGTCGCGTTGATGCAGCTCAAGCGGGGCATGGACACCTGGTTCGTCATCGCCCAGGACTACGCGACGGGCCATGCGATGCAGGCGATGATCCAGGATCTGGTGGCGGCGAATGGCGGCAAGGTGCTGGGTGCGGCGCGACACCCGCTCGGCGAGACGGATTATTCCTCCTACCTGATCCAGGCGCAGGCCTCGGGCGCCAAGATCATCGCCTTTACCGCGGGGGGCACCGATTTGCTCAATGCGATGAAGCAGGCCCGCGAGTTCGGCCTGACACAGCGAGGCCAGACCCTCGGCACGATGTATACCATCATCACCGACGTGAAGGCGATCGGGCTCGATGCCATGCAGGGGCTGAACTTCGTCTCGGCATTCTACTGGGACCGCGACGATGAGACGCGGGCCTTCGCCAAGCGCTTCATGGCGGTGCATCACGCCATGCCAACGATGTTCCAGGCGGGCGTCTACTCGTCGGTGCTGAACTACCTCAAGGCGGTGCGGGCGACCGGCAGCAAGGACGCCGACACGGTGCGAGACTGGCTGCGCGCGCAGCCGGATATCGAGGACGCCTTCGCGCGCCACGGCAAGCTGCTGCCCAACGGGCGCTTCATCCACGACATGCTGGTCGCACGGGTGAAGACGCCGGCGGAATCGAAATATCCGTGGGACTTCTACGACGTTCTCGGCGTGGTGCCGGCGACGGAGGCCTTCCGCACGATCGAGCAGAGCAAGTGCAAGCTGCGCTGAGGCCGAGCGCCGATCCGCCGACCATCGGCGCCCTGTTCGCGGGCTTCTTCTCGATCGGCATTTGCGGCTTCGGCGGCGTGCTGCCCTGGGCTCGCCGCATGATCGTCGAGCAGCGCGCCTGGCTGACGGCGGCGGAGTTCACCGACCTGCTGGCGCTCTGCCAGTTCCTGCCGGGGCCGAACATCATCAACCTCTCGGTGGCGCTCGGCTCGCGCTTTCGCGGCCCGCGCGGCGCGCTGGCCGCCTTCTTTGGCCTGCTATCGGCTCCAATGGCCATCATCCTGCTGCTCGGCGTGATCTATGAGCGCTACAGCGGCTTGCCTGGCGTGCGGCCGATGTTCGCCGGGCTGGCGGCCGCGGCATCCGGGCTGGTGCTGTCCACCGCGCTGAAGATCGCCGCACCGCTGCGGCACAATCTACGGGACGTGCTGCTGGCGCTGGCGAGTTGGGCCGCCATCGTCCTGCTGCACGTGCCGCTGGTCCTGGCGATGCTGGTTCTGGCGCCACTCGGCATCCTGCTGGCGGCGCGCTCGCACCGATGAGCGAGTTGCCGGCACTGGCTTGGCTCTACGCGCAGCTCTCGCTCGTCGCGGTCGGCGGCGGCAACACTGTTCTGCCGGAGATGCAGCGGCAGATCGTGAACGTGCATGGCTGGATGACCGGCCAGGAGTTCGCCGCGCTCTACGCGCTGGCGCAGGCGGCGCCGGGGCCGAACATGCTGGTCTCCGCGCTGGTCGGCTGGCGGGTCGCCGGGCTGCCGGGGGCACTGATCGCCACCGGCTCGTTCTGCGCGCCGTCGAGCCTGCTGAGCTACGTGGTCTCCGGCGCCTGGTTCCGCTTCCGCGACGCACGCTGGCGCCGCGTCGTACAGGCGGGGCTGACACCGGTGACGGTCGGGCTGGTGATGGCCGGGGCGACCATGCTCACCGAGGCCACGTCGGTCGACTGGCGGTTCGCGGCGCTGACCCTCGCCGTGACCCTGGTGCTGACCCTGACCCGGCTGAGCCCGCTCGTGGTGCTGGCAGCCGGTGCGGCCCTCGGCGCTTCGGGGCTGCTTTAGGCGGCGTGCGCCGGTAGGCTGATCGCGACAAAACGGGGAGATGGCGATGAGCGAGACCGAGATCGGCGCCTTGCGGACCATGCTGCTGTCGAGGCCGCGTCCGGCCGGGCTGGCGGAAAGGCGTCAGCGGCTGGACGCGCTCGGGCAGGCTTACGCGCTGGCGCCCGACGTGACCGTGCGGACGGTGGATGCCAACGGCGTGCCCGCCGAGTGGACCTCGACGCCGGCCGCGGATGTCTCGCGAGTGATCCTGTTCCTGCATGGCGGGGGCTATGTTAGCGGCTCGATCGCCAGCCACCGTCATCTCGTCGCGGAAGCCGGGCGCGCTGCCGGCGCTCGCACCTTGGCGCTCGACTACCGCCGCGCGCCCGAGCACCCGTTTCCTGCGGCGATCGATGACGCGGTGGCGGGCTATCGGTTCCTGCTCTCGACCGGGGTGGCGCCGAGCCGCATCTGCATCGCGGGAGACAGCGCGGGCGGCGGCATCACGGTCGCGACCCTGGTGACGATCCGCGATGCCGGCCTCGCGCTGCCAGGCTGCGCGTGGTGCATCTCGCCGTGGATCGACCTGGAGTGCATCGGCGACAGCATGGCGGGCAAGGCGCCCGTCGATCCGATGATCCAGCGCGACTATCTGCGGGAGATTGCCGGCATGTATCTCAATGGGGCCGACCCGCGCTCGCCGCTGGCCGCCCCGCTTTACGCCGAGCTTGCCGGGCTGCCGCCGATGCTGGTGCAGGTTGGCACGGCGGAGACGCTGCTCGACGACGCCGTGCGCCTGGCCGGGCGCGCGGCGGCGGCGAATGTCCGGGTCACCCTCGAGGCGTGGCCGGAGATGATCCACGTCTGGCACCTGTTCCACCCGCAACTCGCCGAGGGACGGCGGGCCATCACCGCGGCCGGCAACTTCATCCGCGCCGCGATGACCTGACGGGCCTCAGTGCCGGCGGTGGTGGACGGCGCGCTTGCTGTGGTGCCGGGGGGCAGGGGCCTCGGCGACTTCCTCGTAGCCGCCATCCGTCTGCTCGTGGGCGGGGCGCAGGTCGCGCGGAGCGGGGCCGAGATCGGGCTTTGGAGCGGGGGCGGATTTGGCCTCAACCATCGTGCCACGATCCGGCCGGCCGTAGATGAAGCCGTACGTCGGATAGATGCTGCCGAAATCGTCGCCTTTGCCGAGGCCGACCCGTACCGCCGTCCAGTCGTTGTTCGGGCTGACGTCGACGACGGAGATGCCGCGCGCGACCGAGCCCCGGTAGCCGCCCCAGTTGGCGTGGTCGATCTCGATCTCGCGCGCATTGACCACCCGGCTCACCACCGCGACGTGACCAAGCCGCATGGCGCCGTTAGAGCGGAAGGCGAGCACGCTGCCGGGCTCCGGGGCGCTGCCGCGCTCATAGACGCCGGCCGCCTCGTTCCACCAGGTCCAGGCATTGCCGACCAACTCGATGCCTGACGCGTTGCGGGCGAAGGGTACGCATTGCAGGCCACCTGACGCGCGGGCGTAGCGGCCCTTGCTGCCATGCTTGGAGTAGACGCCGTGCCGTGCCGTGTGCGTCCGCGTGGCGTGGCTGCTCGAATGGCTGGATGACGCAGTGTGCTGGGTTCGGTGCTGGGTCTTGCTGGCGGCCGAGGCTCCAGAAAATGGCAGGGTCACTGTCATAATTGAGCCAAGAAGAAGAAGAGCCCTGCCGCCCTGCCCGCGTGCCCGCATGAAGTCGCCCCTTTTGGTCGTCCCAGACACCTCAGCCGGTAGCAACAGGGTTGCGTGACTGGCAATCCGCGATACCGCAACGGGCGATTCGGACGGAGCGATTTGCTGGAAGGGGCTGTGGATAAGTGGTGAATTGCGGACAATTATCCTATTCGTGCCCGATCGGTGCACAATCTCACGGAAGCCGTTTCGCGCGCCAAGGCAGCCGAATCCGGGCGACGAAACGGGTTCCGTGTGGTTCGCGGCTCTATTTGCAGGCCGTGACCATGATCTCGACGAGGATTCGAGGGTCTGCGAGATTGGCTTCGACGCAGGCGCGGGCTGGGGCGCCGTTGGTGGGCAGCCAGGCAGTCCAGACCTCATTCATGGCATCGCGGTCCGTGATATGCTTGACCCAGATCTGGGCCTGCAGCAGTCGGGTCTTGTCGGTGCCGTGGACTTCAAGGACCTGGTCGATCTGCGCTAGAACCTCGGTCGTCTGTCCCTTGATGTCTTTGCCGAGATCCTTGGCGGTCATGCCTTGAAGATAGACGAAGCCGTGATACTCCACGGCCTTTGCCAGGATCTTGTTGGGCTCGGTGCGGATGATCTTGCTCAACGTGGCGTCTCCTTTTGCGTCTGCGCGGAACGTTCGATCGGGGCGCGGCCGTTGTACAGGTCGCGACAGCAGGGCGGCAAGCATCGGTCAGGCGGCCTCCAGGGCCAGTGCGATGCGCGGCTGGCGCGAACGCACCCAAAGCCAAGCGGCGCAGAGCAGCAGGCAGCCCGCCAGCACCGGCGCCTGCAGACCGACGAACTCGGACGCCGCGCCGTAGACCAGCGCGCCCACCGCCGGCCCGCCGCGTACCACCATCCCCCACAGGCTGATCACTCGGCCGATCATCGCGGGCGAGGAGGCGCTCTGTAGCATGGTCTGGATGGCGATGCCGTGGGCGGTGGTGGCGGCGCCCATCGCCGCGACGCAGACCACGCCGACCGTGAAGGAATGCGTCGCGACGAAGGCGGCGGTCGCCAGCATCAGCAGGAAGCCGGCGCCGATGGCGAGGCGGGTGAGGCCGGAGAGCCGGCCGCGCATCGCGACCAGCGTGCCGCCCACCAGGGCGGCAATGCCCATCGTGCTGGCGAGGATCGCCAGCCCCTCCGCACCCCGCCCGAACAGCTGTGCGACGAAGGGCGGCATCATCTCGGGCACCGAGCGGAGCAGCATGCCGACACAGGCGGCGAACAGGAAGATCGGCCCCATGCCGGGATGTCGGGCGACGTAGAGCAGGCCGTCGGTGATCTTCCGCCACACGCTGGCGGTGGGGGCGTGGCCGCGACGGTGGGCTGGGTCGATCCGCAGCGACAGGATGCTGAAGCTGGCGAACAGGAATCCCACGCAGTTGCAGGCGATTGGCGGCACCACCCCCCAGACGGCGATGATCGGACCGGCCAGCGCGGGGCCGATGAACCGCGCGGCGTTGAAGGTCAGCGAATTGAGCGCGACCGCCCCCGGCAGTTCGGCGCGCGGGACCAGGGAGGGAACGAGGCATTGCCGCGCCGGCTGGCCGAACGCATTGCCGATGCCGAGCACCACTTCGAGCGCCGCCATAATTTCCACCCGGATCAGGCCGGACAGGATCAATGCCACGAGGACCGCGGCATGGCTGGCGGAGACGAACTGGAAGAACACGGTCAGCCGCACCCGATCCATCCGGTCGGCCACCGCGCCAGCGATGGGCGAGGCGATTACCGACGGCCCGAGATTGCAGAATGCCATGATCCCCACCCAGAGCGCGGAATGGGTGAGCTGCCAGGTCAGCCAGTCGGTGGCGATCTTCTGCATCCACAGCCCGGTCCAGGAGGTCAGGCTGCCGGCGTAGAAGATGCGGGCGTTGCGGTGAGAAAAGACCCGGCCGATGGCCGAAAGGGAAGCCATCGGCCGGCCCGTCAGCCGGTCATCGCCGGGTGGGTGTCATGGTCGGCCCGGTGGAGGCCGGCCCGACCGGAGCTGGGGCCGTCTCCTCCGCCGCACCCTGATTGCGCACGCAATCCGCGACCTGCCTGTCCCAGCCGAACCGCTCCGACAGGCCGCGCGTGGTGATGCCCGAGACGTAAGAGCCGGAGCCGGGAGAATCGCGATTGTCTTGCGTGAACAGCGCGGCACGGTTCTGTCGCTGGAACACCTCGTCGGCGCGCTGGCGGCAGGCGGCGACGGTGGCTTGGTTGGCGCGGGTTTGGGCACTCGGTGCCGGCGCCGGCGAGCAGGCGCCGAGCGCGATCAATGCCGCCAGCCAGATGGTGGCACGCTCAAATGTCATGCGGTGGCTCCGGTGAGGCGGACGGGTGTGTGAGACCGGTCCAGCACGAATCGGGGAAGGCGAGCTCGGAAGCCGATTTCGTCGAAGCGCGCCTCCTTCGTCAACGGCGCCACGGCGGCGGCGCGGAGTAGAGAGGGATGCAGCGCCGCGCCGCCACGCTCGAGGCGCAGCAGCCCGGTGGCCCAGCCCGCCCGCGCCAGCAAATCAACCAGGGCGAGCAGGCGCAGGCAGATCGACAAGCCGTACCAGCTGTTCATACCCACCGTGTGGTCCACCGCTCCGGCCCAGCACCGCGCGTCGCGATCCGACAGGGCGAGGTCGGTGACGCTGCCATCCTGTCGGCGGAAGCGGAAGCCGCGCACCGCCCCCCAGCGGCCCGACAGCGCGGCGTCGCGCGCTGCGTCCCAGCCAAGTTCGAGGTCGTGGCCGCGCACAGCCGGCAGCGCCTCGGGCGGGCGGTCGATCGCGTAGGTCAGCACCCCGTCCGGGCTCGTGCCGACCCGCACGGAGGGCGAGGTGTCGGAGCAATCCATCGCGGAAAGGATGGACCTGGAGCGCGGCCCGCGCCAGCCTGTATGCACCCGAGACAGGAGATCGCTTGCCATGACCGATCCCAACCGCCTCAGCGCCACCGAGGCCGCCCGACTGATTGGTGCCGGCAAGCTCAGCCCGCGGGACCTCATGGAATCCTGCCTAGCCCGGATTGCCACCCGCGAGCCGGAGGTGCGGGCGTTCGCCCATTTCGACCCCGACGCGGCTCGTCAGGCTGCACGGACGGCTCCGAGCGGCCCCCTTCAAGGGCTGCCGGTCGGAGTGAAGGACGTGCTGGACACCGCCGATATGCCGTCGAGCTATGGCTCGCCGATCTGGGCGGGCTGGCGGCCCCGCGCCGATGCCGCCGCCGTCGCCTGGACCCGTGCCGCCGGGGGCGTGGTGGTCGGCAAGACCGTCACCACCGAGTTCGCCACGCGCAAGCCAGGCCCGACCGGCAACCCGCACAATTCGCGACATACACCTGGAGGATCGAGCAGCGGCTCGGCCGCCGGCGTGGCGGATTTCTTCTTTCCGCTGGCGTTCGGCTCGCAGACGGCGGGCAGCGTGATCCGCCCTGCGGCATTCTGCGGGGTGGTCGGCTACAAGCCGACCTTCGGCATGATCAGCCGGGTCGGCTCCAAGCTGATGTCGGACAGCCTCGACACGGTGGGCGTGATGGCGCGCAGCGTGGCCGATTGCGCGCTGTTCGCGTCCGCCGTCTCGGGCCGGCCGTTGGGCGACCCGGATGTGGCGCCCGGCCGGCCGCCATTCGTCGGCATCTGCCGCACCCATCTGTGGGACAAGGCGGATGCCGAGACCCAGGCGCTGCTCGAGCGCGTCGCCGACACGCTGGCGCGGGCCGGCGCCACGGTGGAAGATCGCGACCTTCCGCCCGAATGCGCGGCCCTCGAAATCGCCCATCCCATCGTGATGAACGTCGAGAGCGCGCGAGCGATGGGATGGGAGCTGGCGACGTCACGCGAGCGGATCAGCGACCAGCTGCTCGAGCGGCTGGATTTCGGCCTCGCGCAGACCGACCAGGCGGTGGTCGAAGCCTACGAGGTGTTCGCCCGCTCGCAGCAGGCGTTTCCGGCGGCGATCGACGGGCTCGACATTCTGCTCACCCCCTCCGCTCCCGGCGAGGCGCCCGCGGGTCTCGATTGGACCGGCGACCCGGTGTTCAACTTCATTTGGACCAGTCTGCACGTGCCCTGCGTGACGGTGCCGGCGGGGACGGGGCGCAATGGGTTGCCGCTGGGCGTTCAGATCGTCGCGCGGTGGGGTGAGGACCGACAGGCACTCGCCTGGGCGCAATGGGTAGCGGCGGCGATCAGCTAGAGCACCCCAAAACGTGTAGGCCAGGCTCCGGCTGGGCGGGGTTCGGGACCGGCAAAATCTTTGACCGGCCCGCACCGCCCGCCTAAGCTCGCTAGCAAAATAAAGCTGAGCTATTGGCCCGGGCACCACGAACCGGCGCGGGGATTTCGGCACACAGGGAAGGGGCATGGCCATGAATCGCATGGGCCGCCGTTCGGTGTTGCGTGGATCGCTCGGCTTGGCGGCATCAGGCAGTTTGAGTATGCCGCACATCGCCCGTGCCGCGGCGACCACCGCGACCGTGTGGCAGACGCAGGGGTTCGTCCCAGCCGAGGACGAGGCGATCCGCAAGGTGGTCGCGGACTACCAGAAGGCCAGCGGCAACAAGCTCGAACTCACCATTACGCCGTTCCTCGCGCTAATGCAGAAGACCGTCTCGGCGCTGACCACTGGCGACGTGCCCGACGTGGTCTCGATGGACGCGCCCGATACGCTGCTGTCGCAGAACGCCTGGGACGACAAGCTGCTCGACGTGAGCGACGTGGTCGAGACCCAGAAATCGGTGCTGAGCCCGTCGGCGCTGCTCTATTCCTACGTCTACAATAATGCCACGAAGAAGCGTGCCTATTACTTCGTGCCGTACAAGATGTCGGCCATCCCGTTCCACGTCTGGGGCAGCCTGGTCGAGAAGGCGGGCTACAAGCTTTCCGATGCACCCAAGACTTGGGACGCGTTTTGGGACTTCTTCAAGCCGATGCAAGCCAAGCTGCGCGCCAAGGGCATGCGGCGCGTCTACTCGCTCGGACTGCAACTCACCACGGTGGGGCCGAACGACGGCAACGGCGTGTTCTATGGCTTCCTGATCGCCAATGGCGGCAAGGATATCGTCACCCCTGACGGCAAGCTGCACACCAATGACCCGGCGGTGCGGCAGGCGGCGATCAAGTCGGTGGCTTACATGACGCAGGCGGTGAAGGACGGCTACGTGCCGCCGGAGGTGCTGAGCTGGAGCGACGCCGACGACAACAACGCCTACCACGAAAAGCTGATCGTCATGGATTTCGACGGCACGATCTCGACCGAGCTCGCGCTGTACCACGACAAGCAGCTGTATCTGCACGAAATGGTGACACTCGGGCTGCCGCTCGGCAATGACGGCAAGCCGATCCCGGCGCAGGTCGGCGCCGGCGGCGGGTTCATCCCGAAGGGCGCCAAGAACGTCCCCGTGGCCAAGGATTTCCTGAAATACATCCTGCAGCCGAAGGTCCAGAGCGAATACCTCAAGAACGGGCTCGGCCGCTGGGTGACGACGGTGCCGTCGGTGGTGAAGGACGATCCGTGGTGGCTCGACCCCTCCGATCCGCACCGGGCGCCGTACGTGAGGGAGACGCTGCTCGGGCCCACCATCCCGGTCTACAACGCCTACAACCCGGCCTGGGGCCGCGTCTCGGCGGAGCAGCTCTGGGGCCAAGCTTTTGCCGCCGTCGTGAAGGACGGCGCGACACCGGAGGCGGCGCTTGACAAGGCGTTCAAGCGCGCCGAAGCCATCTTCGCGCAATACCCGATCTCCGTAAGCTGACGAGGCGAGCATGAGCGTCACGCAGCAGACCGTCGCGGTCGGTCCGCCGCGAACCGAGCGGCACGGCAGCGCGGGCGCCTGGTTCGGCGGCATTCACGGAACCGAGCTCGCCTGGGCCGCCGCGTTCGCGCTGCCCTATGTCGCGGTGTTCCTCGCCTTCGTGGTCTATCCGGTCGCCTACGGCCTGTGGCTCGGCAGCCAGCCGGCGCTGTATAGGGAGCTGTTCGCCGACCCGGTGTATCTGCGCGCCGTGCTCAACACCGTCCTGTTCGTCGGGATCGGCGTCAACGTGAAGATGGCGCTCGCCTTCCTGCTGTCCGGCTTCTTCTTGCGCAAGAGCTGGTGGACCAAGGGCCTGCTGGTCATCTTCATCCTGCCCTGGGCGACACCGGCGCTGCCGGCCTTCCTGTCGATCCACTGGCTGCTGAACGGCCAGTGGGGCCTGCTCAACAACGCCCTGTATATGCTGTTCGACATCGATGGGCCGATCTGGCTCAACTCGCGCTGGCTCGGGCTCGGCTCCAACATCGTCGCCTATATCTGGAAATGGATGCCGTTCTGGACGGTTATTTTCTTGGCCGGGCGCATGGCGATACCGCAGGAGCTTTACGAGGCTGCGGACGTGGACGGGGACGGTGCGACCGGTTATCGCCGCTTCATGCACGTCACCTGTCCGCTGCTCGCCACACTTTACCTCGTCTGTACTCTGCTCTCGACCATCTGGACGTTGGGCGATTTCAGCACGGTGTATTTCGTCTCGGGCGGCGGCCCGGCGATGTCGACCGAGGTGCTGGCGACACTCGGCATCCGCGACGCCTTCGTCCTGGCTCAGCCGCATCTTGGCGTGGCGGCGGTGATGTCGGCGTTGCCCGTATTGATCCCCATTGTCGTGCTGCTGATGCACAAGCTGCGCACCTCGGAGGTGCAGCTGTGAGCGCCTCGCTGGTTGCCGCCCGGCGGCCCAGGCGGCCGCGCTATCGGTTGCGGCGAGTGATCGCCGAGGCGGCGGCGAGCGCGCTCGCCATCGTCCTGGTGATCTGGTCGGTCGGGCCGATCTACAACATGGTGCTGATCGCGCTCGACGCGCACGGGGACGTGTTCAGCGACGCAATCTGGCCGCCTGCGCCGACGCTCGAGAGCTTCCGCATCGTCGTGACCGAGGGCTACTGGTACCTTGAGAATTTCTGGCGCCAGTACGGCAACAGCCTCTATGTCGGCCTCTCGACCATGTTTCTCACCCTGCTCATCGGCTCGCTGGTGAGCTTCACCGTGGGGCGGATGCGGGTGCGGCGGGGCTGGGTGCTGACCAACGCCGCGCTGCTGACCTACGTGATCCCGGCCTCGTTCCTCGCTATCCCGTTCTACCGGATCATGCAGAGCTACGGCCTCGCCAACAACGCGTGGTCGGTGATCGCCGCCGAGGTGACGTTCGCGACGCCGTACGCCATCTTCATCTTCCAGCAATACGGGAAGTCGATCCCGATCGAGCTCGACGAATCCGCGCGCATCGACGGGGCGACGCCGTTGCAGGTCTATCTGCGCATCTATCTGCCGCTGATGGCGCCGGCGTTGGTCGCGGTCGGCACGTACGCGCTGCTGCTCGCCTGGAACGAGTATCTTTACCAGTTCCTGCTGCTCTCCTCTCCGGCCAGCATGACGGTGCCGGTGGCGCTGGCGCAGTTCCTCAACAGCGACGAGGCGCCGTGGAACTACATGATGGCCACCGCCATCATCTACGCGCTGCCGCCGATCGCGATCTATTACCTGTTCCGCCGCCACATGGCCGCGGGGCTGACGATGGGTGGGGTGAAGGGCTGAGGCGCCCGTCAGCGGAGCAACAAGCTGCGTAGGCGCTCCCGCCCGGCGGCGCCCGCCTCCAGGCTCCAGGCGTTGACGATCGCGAGGCGAAAACCGCCTGGGGGCATCGAGTGATGCGCCGCTGCTTTGTCCTCATGGAAGGTGATCTGCACGCTCGACACGCCCGGCACGGCGCGCACTTCCTCGACCAGGCCTGACGGTGGGTGGCGGTATTCGCGGTCATGCGGGCCGAATAGCACCACGCTGTATCCATCGGCCCGCGCGCTGTCGTCGAACGACCAGTGTTCCGTCTCGTACAGCCGGATCACCGCTTCGACCCAGCCGCGACCATAGAGATCGGGCCATTGATCGGCGAACCGCAGATGCGCCTCGATGATGCGTCCACCGATCGTCTCGAAATTGGCCATCCCCGTGTAGCCGGGGAGATTCCGCGCCGCCCAGTCGCCGCAATACTCCTCCAGTGCAGGCCGATGCGCCGCCGCGATGTGCCAATGGTCGAACGTGCCGCCCGGCGCCGTCTCGCCGGTCGCGTGGCGCCACCATCGGGCCTCGCCATTCACCAGCGCGACGTCGGTGCTGACGTGATCGCCGGTGAGCAAGGTGGACCAGAAATGCCCGCCGGTGAGCGCGGCGGCGTATTCCGTCGCGTCGGCGATCGGCCGGCTCCCGGCGCCCATGCCGCGCAGGTTGATGATCGGCTTGGAGAACACCGGAAAGCTCGGCGGCATCACTCCATGCGGCGCGGCGTCGAGGCCCTGCGACAAGGCGACGGCGAGCTTGTCGTAGATCCAGCGATGCTCGGGATACCAGCACCACGCATCGGCATCCTCGGTCGGCACGCGCACGTGGTCGGGGCAGGGGATGCCGTCGAAATACTGCATCCGCCACGGATCGGCCTCGCAGACCGGCATCAGCCCGGCTCCGTGACCGTGGCGATCTGTCCCGTCTCGATTCCGGGCGGCCGCAGCCGGCCCGGCAAGGTGGCGAGTTCTTCCGTGGTGTCGAAGTCGCGCAATACGGCGTCTTCCGCGACCTCGACCTCGGCGAGCGCGTCGGTGTGGCGGGCGAGTAGGAAGCGGGCGCCGCTATCGCCCGAAATTTGCAGGATCTCCGGGAAGAACCGCTTGTCCCACAGCATCGGATTGCCCTGCTTGCCGCGGAATGTCGGCAGCACGATGAGCCGGTTGTCGTCGGGGCTGTAGGCGGCGAGCAGCCGGTCGATGATCCGTCCCGTGACCAGCGGCATGTCGCCCAAGCAGACGATCGCGGCGGCGCATTCCGGCGGCACCGCGGCAATGCCGGCCTTGAGACTGGCGGACAGCCCCTCGGCATAATCTGCCGCATGAACGAAGCGCACCGGCTTGCCGGCAAGCGCTTGCTCGACCTGCTCGGCCTGATGGCCCGTGACCACCAGAATCGGCCGCGCCCGGCTGGAGAGCACGTTGTCGACGACGCGGGCGATCATCGGCTTGCCGGTGCGGTCCGTGACCAGCAGCTTGTTGTGCGGCGCCATCCGCCGCGAGCGGCCAGCGGCCAGCACGACCGCCGCGATGGTCGGCGCGGCCTTCGGTGCGGCGCCGACCCGCGGCGTCGCCGGCGCCTTCTCGCGCGGCAGCGGTCGGGATTCGATTTCCATGAGCAATCCGCCAATGCCCATGCGGCCGATCTCACGCGAGCCCACCGGCAGCCCGGCGAACAGCCGGGGCAGCACGAAATCGAAGCCGTTGAGCTTGGGGCTGCGGGCGCAGCCGGGCAAAACCAGCGCCGGCCGCGTACCGATCCGTCCCAGGCAGATGAGGTTTCCCGGATCGACCGGCATCCCGAAATGCAGGATCTCGCCGCCGGCGCGCACGATGCCCGCCGGCCCCACGTCGCGGCGATCCACTACCGCCGAGGCACCGATCACCAGCAGCATTTCCGCACCTTGCGCCACGAGCTTGTCGAGCGCTTCGGCGATCGCCGGTTCTTCGTGCGGCGTGCGGAGCGTGGGCAGCAACTCGCCGGTGAGCGCCGTCACCCGCGCTTCAGTCACCGCGATGGTCTTCTCGGTGACGCTCTCTTTGAGGCCCGGAAGCTGCGTCGCGACCAGCCCGACCTTCAGCGGCCGGAATGGATGGAGGGTCAGCGCCGGCGGTCCCTGGCGCGCGAGCGCCACCGCAACGTCGAGCAGCGCGCCCGGCACGGCAAAAGGAATAACCTTGATGGTCGCCACCATGTCCCGCGCCGCGACCACGCTGTAGTCGTGCAGCGTGCCGACGGTGAGGCTCTCGTCTACCGCATTGATGCGCTCGATCTTCTCGCGAGCAACGCGCAGCACTCCCGGCGCCTCGGCAGTCAGGTTCACTCGGCCGGTCCCGGCGCGGGAGCGGGCGAGCAACGGCCCGACGAACGGCTCGGCGAGGCGGTCGGCGCAGATGTCCTCCGGCACGTCGCCGGGCTCGAGCCGGGCGGCGATCACCTCGGCCATGCCGGCATCGCGCAGTGCTCCGATCGCCGCCTCGTCGAGCACCGAGCCCTTGCGGATCACCCGATCCGGCAGCCGCGTGGTGTGCGCCATGATCGCACCCCGAGCCTCCGCGAGAGGGGTAGGGCCGAACCTCATGCCGCCTGCTTGTGCATGTAGGAGAGCGAGGCGCCACGACGCACGGCGACCAGCTCGGCGACGATGGAGAGCGCGATCTCCGGCGCCGTCACCGCCTCAATATCAAGCCCAACCGGCCCCTTGATACGGGCGAGCGAGGCGTCGTCGTGTCCCAGCTCGCGCAATCGGCCGAGCCGTGCCGCATGGGTGCGCCGCGAGCCGAGCGAGCCGATGTAGAAGGCGTTCGACTTCAACGCCCGGTCTAGCGCCGGATCGTCGAGCTTGGGGTCGTGCGTGAGCGTCACCACCGCCGTCCGGGCATCTGGCTTCAGCGCGTCCAGTGCCTCGTCCGGCCACTCGCTGGAGATCGTCACGTTGGGAAACCGCTCGTCCGAGGCAAAGGAGCGGCGCGGGTCCACCACGGTCACGGCGAAGCCGATCTGCTCAGCGAACGGCACCAGCGCCTGCGCGATGTGCACGGCACCAACGACGATGAGCCGCAGCGGGGTGTTATGGACCTGCAGGAACACATCGCCGTCGCCGGTCTTGATCGTGCGGCTCTTGTCCTCGCGCAACGCTGTGGCGGCTGCCTCATTGAGCGCCGCCGGCCGCGCCGGGTCGGGCAGGAGGAACTGCTCGCCGCCGGGCAGCATGGTGGCCAGCACCACCGGCCTTGTCTCGCGCTTGGCGGCCTCGATGGCGGCCAGCAGCTCGGGTGTCACGTCAGCTTCTCCACGAACACCTTCACCTTACCGCCGCAGGCGAGCCCGACTTCCCAGGCACGCTCGTTGGTCACGCCGAAATCGAGCAGCTGCGGGCTGCCGGTGTCGATCGTCTTCATGGCGGCCTCGGCGACCGCGCCCTCGATGCAACCACCGCTCACCGAGCCGGCCATCTTGCCGGATTTCGTCACCGCCATCTGGCTGCCGGCCGGGCGCGGCGAGCTGCCCCAGGCTTCCGTCACCGTGGCGAGCGCCACCTGCTCCCCGGCGGCGCGCCAGTTGGCGGCGACGGACAACACGTCTTCGGCTTCGAGCAAACTCATGAGGCGATCCTCCAGGCTTCTCCCGCGCGTCTCGGAGGCGCCGGGCGGGAGAGCAGGTCGACCAGCTCGCGCAGGCTGGCCAGGTTATGCACGGGGCGGAACTCGTCCACGTAAGGCAGCATCGCGCGAATCCCCTGGGATTTTGGCTCGAAGCCGGCCCAGCGCAACAGCGGATTGAGCCAGATCAGCCTTGTGCAGGAGCGATGCAGCCGATCCATGTTTTCCGCGAGATGCCGCGCGCCGTCGCGGTCGAGCCCGTCTGTGATGAGCAGCACGACGGCGCCCTGGCCCAACACGCGCCGCGCCCAATCCTGGTTGAACCGCTCCAGCGCCTCGCCGATCCGCGTGCCGCCCGACCAGTCCGGCACGACATGCGCGACCATCTGGAAGGCGACCTCGGGGTCGCGGTGGCGGAGTTGGCGGGTGATGTTGGTCAGGCGCGTGCCGAACAGGAACACGCTCACGCGGTCCCGCTCATTCGTCACCGCGTGGAGAAAATGCAGCAATATCTGCGCATAGCGAGCCATCGATCCCGAGATGTCGCACAGCACGACCAGCGGCGGCGGCCGCGTCTGGCGACGTGAGCGGGCGATGCTCAAGATCTCGCCGCCCTGCCGGCGGTTCTCGCGGATGGTGCGGCGCAGGTCGACGCGCGGGCCAAGCGGGTCGGGCCGCAGCCGGCGGGTCGGGCGCAGATCGAGCGGCAGCACCAGCTTGCGAATTTCCGCCTTGGCGTTGGCGATCTCGGCGGCTCCCATCGCCTCGAAATCCATCTGCTGCAGCTGCTCGCGGTCGCTCACGGTGAGTACGGCGTCGGTCAGCGGCGGTTCGTCGCGCGGCTTCGGTCTGGTGTCGCGCGGTTGCGCGAACGCCTCGGCAACCCGCCGCCCGGCCGGCGGCGCGCGCTCCGCCTTCTTCTCCTTCCGCGCCTCCATCAGTCCCATGATCGCCGCTTGACGCGCGGCGGTCGGGTCGCGCCAGAACAGGGCGAAGGCCTGGTCGAATACTTCCTGGTGCTCGTGCCGATGGATCATCGCCGCTCGCAGGGCGGTGCGGGCCTGCGCCTTGTCACCGAGATCGATCAGCGACAGCCCGCGCAGCGCGGCGATCGATTCGGACGGCCCCACCGGCAGTCCGGCACGCCGTAGCAGCCGGGCGAAATGCATCACGTTGGCGGCGAGCGTCGATGGCATGTGTCAGGGGTCGGGATGCCAGCCCAGCACCTGCTCTGGGGAGTAGCTCAGCGTCTCCAGATCGACGGTGGGAGTCTCGTCGTACAGCTTGAGCTTGATCCCAACCGACCTCCGGACGCGCGGGATCTGCTTCGCGACGATCGCCGGTACCTCCCGGCGCAGGCTGGGGCTGCTTTCAAGGACATCCTCGATCTCGCGTTGTGCGTCGAGGATCGTGCTAATCCAGCCACGCCGCGGACCCTGCGCTGGCGAGGCGTCCAGCTTCATCAGGTGCTCTATGATCCGTGCGATCTGACTAGTGAGCGCGAGCCGCTCGGAATTGCCTACGCTCTCAATCTCCTCGGCGACATTTTCCCAGTCGACGGGCAGGTTTGATCCCGCGCCCGCCGCCTTGCGCAAGGCCGCCGATTGTTCCTGGCTCCAGAGGTAAATATCCCGGCGATAGAGGCTTCCCATGCGATCCTCACTGCCCATCGCAGAGATAGTAGGATTAAGACCGCTGCCGGTCCACGGCGGCACCGTTGCCGCGACCGTCAGGCCGCGTCGGCGGCCGCCTCGGATACCAGCCGAGCGGCCTCTGCCCCGCGGACTTTCGCAATATCGTCCTGATATTTCAGCAATACGCCCAAGGTCTCGTTCACCGTCTCCGGCGTGAGCTCATGCTCGTTGAGGTAGTTGAGCGCGTTCGCCCAGTCGATCGTCTCGGCGACGCCCGGCAGCTTGAAAATGTCGGCGGTGCGCAGGCGCTGCACGAAGGCCACGACCTGCGCGGATAGCTTCTCCGGCACGGCCGGCGCCTTAACCGCAAGGATGGCGCGCTCGCGGGCCGTGTTGGGGTAGTCCACCCAATGATATAGGCAACGCCGCCGGATCGCATCATGCACCTCGCGCGTGCGGTTCGAGGTCAGCACCACCACGGGCCGGGTCTTGGCGCGGATCGTGCCGTATTCCGGGACGGTGAGCTGGAAATCGGCCAACACCTCTAGCAGGAACGCCTCGAACGGCTCGTCAGCCCGGTCGAGCTCGTCGATCAGCAGCACGGCGGGCGGCTGGTCGGGGTCGATGGCCGAGAGCAGCGGGCGGGTCTGCAGGAACTCGCGGGCGTAGATGTCCTGCGCCAGCACGTCGCGGTCGGTCTCGCCCGCCGCCTCGGCGAGCCGGATCGCCATGAGCTGGCGGGCGTGGTCCCATTCATAGGCCGCCGCCGAGAGGTCCATGCCGTCATAGCATTGCAGCCGCACCAGGCGTCGGTTCAGGCCCGAGGCGAGCACCTTGGCTATCTCGGTCTTGCCGGTTCCGGGTTCGCCCTCCAGCAGCAACGGCCGGCCCATCGACAGCGCGAGATGCGCGGTCGTCGCGAGCTCCCGGTCGGCGATGTAGCCCTGGCCGGCGAGCAGCGCGGAGGTCTCCTCGACCGAGGAGGGTAGCTGCGCGGCGGACGAGGTAGGCAGCTCCGGCACTACAGCGAGGTTCCGTACAACAACACCAGGATGAAAATGAAGATTGCGATGCCGACCCAGGCGACGATCGGCAGCCCGAACGGCTCGCACGGGATCAGCGACATCGGGCTGATCGCCGCGGGCGGGGGCGAGGCAGGGCGGGGCGCCACCTCAGCCGCCAATGGCGCTACGGGCGGCGTGACCCCGCCAAGGGTCAGGCGCTCGGTAAAGCGGTCGAAGAACTGGTCGGCCATCGACTTTGCCGTCGCGTCGATCAGCCGCGCCCCGAGCTGCGCGATCTTGCCGCCCACCTGCGCTTGCACGGCGTATTTCAGCAAGGTGGCACCGGCATCATCGGCGAGGTTGACCTTGGCGCCGCCCTTGGCGAAGCCGGCAACGCCGCCCTGGCCCTCGCCGCTGATCGTGTAGGCGTTGGGCGGGTCGAGGTCAGCCAGCTGAACCTTCCCGTTGAAGCGGGCGGCGATTGGCCCGATCTTCACCGACGCGGTCGCCTTCATCTCGTTCTCGGAGGTCTTTTCGAGCGACTCGCACCCGGGGATGCAGCTTTTCAGAACCTCGGGGTCGTTCAGGGCGTTCCAGACCCTCTCGCGCGGCGCCGGAATGCGCCGCTCGCCGGTCATATCCATGAAGCCTGTTCTCCGTTGCGTGCGGCGGACGTTACTTGCAGGGTCCGTGCCATGCAACCAAGCCACCTCCGACGGCCCGGCGCAATGCGGCGGACCATGACAGCAATGCGTGGGCTGGCAGTCGGTTCCGCCCTCCTGACGCCGGCCCCTGCCTGGGCCGCCTCGGGCGGACCCGCGCCCGGCCCGATCTGGAGCCTGCCGTTCATCGGTGTCCTGCTCTCCATAGCCCTCCTGCCCATCTTTGCCCCGCGCTTCTGGCACCGGCGGATGGGGATGGTCGCGCTGGGCTGGAGTGCCGCGCTGCTGGTACCGCTTGCGCTCACGTCCGGCGTCCATGTGGCAGCAGAGTCGGCTTGGCATGCCATTCTGATCGAATACCTACCATTCGTGACCCTCCTGCTGGCGCTGTACACGGCCGCGGGGGGTATTCTCGTGCGGGGCGGGCCGATCGGCTCGCCCGCTGGTAACACTGGGCTGCTGGTCATCGGCACGATGCTGGCCGGCGTGATGGGCACCACGGGGGCGGCGATGGTGTTGATCCACCCGTTGCTGCACGCCAATGCCCACCGCACGCGCAAGACCCATCTGGTGGTGTTCTTCATCGCCCTGGTGGCGAACGCGGGAGGCGCGACGACCCCGCTCGGCGATCCGCCGCTCTATCTCGGCTTCCTTCACGGGGTGCCGTTCTTCTGGCCCGTGACGCATCTCACGGGCCCCCTCGTCGTGCTCGCGGCTCCCCTGCTGATCGCGTTCTTTTGGCTGGACCGGCGGCTGGCTGCCGCAGATCCGTCCCCCGGTCCGCGCGAGCGGTTCCATGTCCGCGGCCTGCCGAACATCGCCCTGATCGGCATTGCCGTTGCGACGGTTCTAGGAACGGGAATGTGGCAGCCGGGCGAGGTCGTGCTGCTGGGCCAGACCGTGGGCATCGCGCGGCTGACCGGCGACGCGGTGTTCCTGGCCGTGACACTCGCCTCGATTGCGATTACGCCGCGTGCCGTGCGTCAGGGCAACATGTTCTCCTGGCACCCGATGGCGGAGGTCGCGACCCTGTTCGCCGCCATCTTCATCACCATCGGCCCAGTCCTCGCGATGCTGGCGGCCGGGCTCGAAGGCCCGCTCGCGCCGGTGCTCCGGCTGACCGCCAACGCCGCTGGAGAGCCGCTGCCGCTGGCCTATTTCTGGCTCACCGGCGTGTTGTCGGCCTTCCTCGACAACGCGCCGACCTATCTGGTGTTCTTCGAGCTCGCGGGCGGCGATCCGGTGCATCTCACCGGGCCGCTCAACCATGTCCTGACCGCCATCTCGGCCGGCGCCGTGTTCTTCGGGGCGCTCACCTATATCGGCAACGCGCCCAACATGATGCTGCGCGCCATCGCCTCGCACCGGGGCGTGCGGATGCCCGGCTTCTTCGGGTACATGGGGCTCTCGGCGATGCTTTTGCTCCCCGGCTTTCTCCTCCTGAGCTGGGTGTTCTTCCGGTAGCCGGCGGGTTCGGCTATGCCCTGCGCGACAGAGCAGACCGGAGCCCCGCCATGACCTACCTGGTTGCCGCAGACCTCCCGACCCAACCGGCCGGCGAGCGGTTCCGCGCCTTGTTGGCACGCGGGGGCATCCTGCAAATGCCGGGCGCGCATAACGGCATGGCCGCCTTGCAGGCGAAGGCGGCCGGGTTCGAGGCGCTGTATCTCTCGGGCGCGGCGATGACCGCCTCGATGGGCATTCCCGATCTCGGCATGATCACCGTCGACGAGGTGTGCTTCTTCGTCCGCCAGATCACCCGGGCGACCGGCCTTCCGCTGCTGGTCGATGGCGACACCGGCTACGGCGAGGCGCTCAACGTGATGCACATGGTCCGCTCCTTCGAGGATGCCGGTGCCGCCGCCGTCCATATCGAGGACCAGCTGCTCCCCAAGAAATGCGGCCACCTCAACGACAAGAAGCTCGCGGACGCGCAGGACATGGCGGCCAAGATCGCCGCCGCCGCGAAGGCTCGCCGCCATCTCGTGGTTGTCGCCCGCACCGACGCGGCGGCGAGCGAGGGGATCGACGGCCCCGTCGCCCGCGCCAAGCTGTTCGTGCAGGCCGGCGCCGACGCGATCTTCCCCGAGGCGCTGACCACGGCCGAGATGTTCCGCGAGTTCGCCCGCCGGATGGAAGGCGTGCCGTTGCTCGCCAACATGACCGAGTTCGGCCGCACGCCATTCTTCACCGCGAGCGAGTTCGAGGCGATGGGCTACCGCATGGTGATCTGGCCGGTAAGCAGCCTGCGCGTGGCCAACAAGGCGCAGGAGGAACTCTACCGTGCGCTGCGCCGCGACGGCGGCACGCATACGATGGTCGACCGGATGCAGACCCGCGCCGAGCTCTACGCGGCGATCGGCTATCACGATTACGAGGAACTGGACGCCTCGATCGTGAAGACGGTTATCCCGGAGGCGATGCCGCAGCGGTAGACGCGAAACCCTATCCAAAAAAGTGGACATAGCTACATAAAAGATACAAAATGCGCGCTTCCGAAATAAGGAAGCGTCGTCGTGATTACCCTTGTCATCCCCACCAGGAATCGGGCGTTCACCCTTGAGAAGGTTGCGCCCAGCTTCTTCTCGCAGCCGCTCGTCTCCGAGATCATCCTCGTGATCGACGCGGGCACCGACAGGACGGAGGAACTGGTCCGGTCGATCGCCAGCGGCTATCCGTCCGTCGCTCTGAAGATTGTCCGCAACCCGAGCCGGTCCGGCGCTGCCCACTGCCGCAACGTCGGGGCCCAGGCCGCCAGCAATGAATTCGTCTTGTACTGCGACGACGATCAGTATCTGAGCCCAGGATACGCGGCCACATGCTACAGCAAGCTGAACGCGGGCGCCGATATCGTTTGTGGACGGATGGTCAACCTGCTTGGCAACGAGACAATGGAGGAAGGCATTGCGCGGTTCGGAGAAGGCATCACCGACTCGCCTCCATTCGACCCCCGCACGCTGGACGCCGTGATGGGTGCGCGGGTAACGGGTGATGTGGTCGTGCCTGTCGCCAACAATGCCATCTTGACCCGAAAATCTCTCATCTTGCGAATGCCGTTCGATAGCTATTATTCAGCTCGGACCGGCTGGCGTGAAGAGAGCGATTGCCAAATGAATGCTTTTGTTCACGGCTACAAGCTCCTAATGACCAATGATGCCCATACCGTCCACCTGAGCTTTGCTGATACAGCAACGGGCGGCGCAAGAACCAATGCTGTCTACGCCCTCTATTGTGTCATTCGCAACACGCGGTACTTCTACCGCAAATACCACCGCGGCTATGTCGCCGCCACCGGCTCGGATTGGTCACCCCGTCGGGCTCTGGTCATATTCGCCGCGCGGCAGACGCACGCCCGGCTTGTGCGGCCCCTCGTCGTCAGGCTGAGGAGCAGAGCGATTCGGCAATTTCGCAGGTTGCCGTTCGTCCGACCGCGGCCGCTGCTAAACCGATCGCACAGCATGGGGAATTCACCGGAACAGCACGAAGGCGCTCGATAGCGCCACCCACGCGCCCCAGGCGATCGGGATGCCGACAGCCAGCCAGGCGAGCACCGTGACGGCGCTGAACCCACCGCTGCCAACCCCCGAAGCGCGGGTCGGCGGCGGTGCGGCAGATGCGGGGATCGGCTCTTCCGCCATGAACCAGCGTGGCGGAAGCGGGCGGACCAGCAGGTTGGCGATGAAGCCCAGCACTAGCAGCCCGGCCAGGATGTAGAGCGTGACATTGTAGATCTGGTCGCGCGGCACGCCGGCGGCGATCTCGCCTTGGCGGATGTAATTGACCAGCACCGGCCCGATGATCCCGGCGGTGGACCAGGCGGTCAGCAGTCTTCCATGAATGGCGCCGACGTAGCGGGTGCCGAAAATATCGGCGAGATAGGCCGGCACGGTGGAAAAGCTGCCGCCATACATCGACAGGATCACGCACATCATCGCCACGAACAGCGCGCGGCTGCCGAGATGGGCAGCCCAGGGCGCGCCTGCGTAGAGCACGATGCCGATGAGGAAGAAGCACGCATAGGTCGCCTTGCGGCTGATCACGTCCGACAAGGAGGCCCAGAAGAACCGTCCGCCAATGTTGAACAGCGACAGCAGCCCGGTAAAGCCGGCAGCGATCGCCGCAACCGCGACGCGCTGGCCGGGATCGAGCTGGGTGAAACCAATCTCCGGGTGGCCGATCAGCTTGCCGCCGAAAATCTCCTGCAGCATCGGCGAGGCCATGCCGATCACCCCGATGCCGGCGCTCACGTTCAGCGTCAGCACCCCCCAGATCAGCCAGAACTGCGGCGTGCGGTGCGCGTCTTCGAGGGCGACGTTGCCGTGGGTGATCATGGCGCGTTTGGCGTCGGGCGGGGTCCATCCGGCCGGCTGCCAGCCCTCCGGCGGCACCCGGTAGCCGAACGCCCCCGCCATCATGAACACGAAATAGATCACCGCCAGCGCCACGAAGGTCTGCCACACGCCGACCTGGACCGGGCCGTGGAACACGTTGATGAGGTGATTGGCGAGCGGTGCGCCGATCATCGCGCCGCCGCCGAAGCCCATGATCGCCATGCCGGTCGCCATGCCGCGCCGGTCGGGGAACCATTTTATCAATGTCGAGACGGGCGAGATGTAGCCGAGGCCGAGGCCGACGCCGCCGATGATCCCGGAGCCGAGCCACATCAGCCAGAGCTGATGCACCCAGATGCCGAACGCCGCGATCAGCAGCCCACCGCACCAGCAGATCGCGGCCACCACACCCGCCTTGCGCGGCCCGGCCCGCTCCAGCCAGCCGCCCCATACGGCGGCCGCTGCGCCGAGAATCACGAAGAAAAGGGTAAAGATCCAGCCGAGGTCGGCGATTGGCCAGTCGCAGCTCGTGGTGAACAGCGCCGAGACCAGGGAGAGCCCTGGGCAGACCACCGGCTTCTGCACCCCCAGCGCGCGCGACAGCGGCAGCCAGAACACGCTGAAGCCGTACGCCATGCCGATGCAGAGATGGATCGCCAGCGCGGCCGGGGGCACCAGCCATCGGTTGAAGCCCGGTTCGGCGATGATGCGCTCACGATCGAGAATGCCAGGCGCCGGAGCGGCACCTGCGATGCTGCTGGCCGTCATCCCACCCTCCCGTCCGCCCGTCTGAAGCGGGCGTTGTCGCTATCCTGATACAAGTACGATGTTTCCGGCAATGCCCACTTGCCGGCACCGGGATTTGGCCCATTTGCTGGCGCGATGCATCCCGATCCGCGCCTCGCGCCGGTCTATATCGGCAGCGAGATCTACCGCAATTCGAGCTACGGCCCGAAGCACCCGCTGGCGATCCCCCGCGTTTCCACCTGCACCGATCTCTGCCGGGCGCTCGGCTGGCTGCCTGATTCCTGCTTTGTCGAGGCCCCGATGGCGACCGACGCGGAACTCGCCCGCTTTCACCATCCGGCCTACGTCGCCGCCCTGCGCCGCGCTGAGGCGACACAGTCGGTCTCGCCCGAGGACCGCGCCCGCTTCCGCATCGGCGCCGAAGGCAATCCGATTTACCGGGAAATGTTCCGTCGCCCCGCCATCTCCGCCGGTGGCGTGATCCTCGCCGCCCGCCTCACGCGCGACGGCGGCGTGGTGCATTGCCCGGGCGGCGGCACGCATCATGGCCGCCCTGATCGCGCCTCGGGCTTCTGCTTCATCAACGACCCGGTGCTCGGCCTCTACGCCTGGCTCGATTCCGGGCTCGACAACATCGTCTATCTCGACATCGACGCGCATCACGGCGATGGCGTGCAGGATGCTTTCCACGGCGACGACCGGGTGCTCACGATCAGCGTGCACGAGGCCGGTCGGTGGCCGTTCACCGGCGCCGCCGAAGACCGCGCGGGCGGGGCCGCGCGCAACTTCCCGGTGCCGCCGGGCTGCAACGACAGCGAGCTCGACTTGCTCATGCAGCGGGCGATCCTGCCGCTGATCGGGGCGCGGCGGCCCCAAGCCATCATGCTGCAATGCGGCGCCGACGCGCTGGAGGAAGACCCGCTGGCGAAGCTCGCGCTGTCCAACAACGCGCATTGGTCGGTGGTGCGGACGGTGCGCGGCCTCGCGCCGCGACTGGTGGTGCTGGGGGGCGGCGGCTACAATCCGTGGACGGTCGGCCGCTGCTGGACCGGCATCTGGGCCACGTTGAATGATTCTCCCATCCCCGATCAGTTGCCGCCCGCCGCCGAGGCGGTGCTGCGTGAGCTACGCTTCGATCGTGCCGCCGGCCGCAACCCGCCGGCGCACTGGTTTACCACATTGCGCGACGCACCTCGCGACGGGCCGGTGCGTGCGCCGGTCAAGCATCTGGCAGAACTCGCTCTGATGGAGACCTTGCCCGCATGAACCGACGGCTGTTTCTTCTGCCGCTCGCCTTCGCGGCTTTTGGCGCGAGCCCGGCGCTCGCCCAGGGCTGCGCCTCGCCGCCGTCGCTCCACGCGCCGCAACCGCCGTTGCCGAAGGAGCCGCTGGTCATCGTCACGCGCGACGGCAAACAGCATCATTTTGACGTGGAGATGGCGCTGTCGCCGGCGCAGCAGGAGGTCGGGCTGATGTCGCGCCCGAGCGTGCCCGCCGACGGCGGAATGCTGTTCGAGTGGCCGACCGTCCAGCAATCCCGCATGTGGATGTGCAACACGATCGCCTCGCTCGACATGGTGTTCATCAAGCCCGACGGCACGATCGACTCGATTGCCGAAAACACCGTGCCGCAGAGCCTCGCCGAAGTCGACAGCCACGGCCCGGTCCGCGCGACCCTGGAACTCGCCGCCGGCACCACGGCGAGGCTCGACATCCGGGTCGGCGACAAGGTGAAGCAGCGCATCTTTGGCAACGCCGGTTAGCCTTCTCGCCCGCGCGGCGGGCATGGCGCTCGCCTGTTGCCTGATCGCCGTCTCCGTCCGGGCGATGACGGTGCAGCGCATTCCGGTGAAGGGCAGCGATGTGCCGGCGCTGCTATTGCAGGGCCGCATCGTGAAGGGCGACGCTGCTCGGCTGACCCAGGCGCTGCGGGGGGAAAAATTCTCGGCCGTGCTGCTCAACAGCCCCGGCGGCAGCGTGCTGGAGGCGCGCGACATGGCCCGCGCGATCCGCGCGCTGCGTGTGCCCGTGGTGGTGCCGGACCGCGCGGTCTGTGCCTCGGCGTGCTTCATGCTGTTCGCGGCGGGGCGCGACCGGGTGGCCGAACCTGGTGCGATGATCGGCGTGCACAGCGCCTCGGTCGCCGGCGGCAACGAGACGATGGACACGCTCGGCGTCACCACGCTGATGGCGCGGGAGGCGGCGCAATACGGCGTGCCGCCCGCCATCACCGGCCGCATGGTCACGACCGCGCCGGGCCAGATGGCGTGGCTCACGCGCGGCGAGCTCGAGCAAATGGGTGTGCGCATCGCGCCGACCCGCGCTGCCGCGTCGGGCCGGGTTCTGCCGGGGTCGGGTGTGGGGGAAAAATCCGACTGGACACGGGGCTTCGAGCACGGACAGGCGGTGGGCGAGGGGGGCAGCTGCGCACCCCCGGCGGGAATCGCCAACAAGGCGGATTTCGCCCTGGGATGCGCCTCGGGGCAGCGCGCCGGCACGGCGCGCGTCGCCGGCGCGCCGCCGGGTTCGGGGGGAAAGTCGGACTGGACGCGTGGCTTCGAGTTCGGTCGCGCGAAGGGCGCGGGGGCGGCGTGTGACACGCCGGAGCAGTCGGTCGCCAATCGGCGCGATTGGTCCCTCGGCTGCGAGTCCGGGCGGAAGGCGGCGGGGGGCTGAGGCTTGCATTCCCGGTCCTTGCTTTGGCGGGGACCGGCCAATAGGTTCCGCGCGTCGGGGCGTGGCGCAGCCTGGTTAGCGCGCGTGTTTTGGGTACACGAGGCCGCCGGTTCGAATCCGGCCGCCCCGACCAGTCGATGCAGGAGATGTGCGGATGCGCGCCCGGATCTATCAGCCGCCCAAGAACGCGATGCAGTCCGGCTGGGCCGCGACGGAGGAATGGGTGCTGGAATTCGAGCCCGCCGCGCCCCGCCGCCCGGACCCGCTGATGGGCTGGATCGGCAGCGCCGATACCCAGGCACAGGTGATCCTACGCTTCGCCACGCGCGAGGAGGCGGTCGCCTACGCCGACAAGGAGGGCATCGCCTACGATCTCGCGCTGCCGCAGACCCGGGAGTTCAAGCCCAAGGCCTACGCCGACAATTTCCGTTTCGGCCGGATGGAGAACTGGACCCACTGACCCGGCGCCTCAGAAGAGCTGGCACGCGCCCTTAGCTCAGCTGGATAGAGCAACGGACTTCTAATCCGTAGGTCGCTGGTTCGAATCCAGCAGGGCGCGCCAAGTTCTACGACAACAGGCGAGCGGCCTCGCCTCGGGCCTGCATCAGCTTCACGGCCTTCGTGTCGAAAGAGATGAAGGTATCCGCGCCGACCCAGCGCCCTTCATAGGCGATCGCGCCATCGGCAAAGTCGCCTCCGGCCATCAGCAGACCCAATCCAGCTTCCACCGCCGGCCGGTTCACCAAGCCATTCGCGCCATAGGCCAGTCGTCGGATTCGTTTCGGCGATATCGGCAGGGTGGACCTTGTAGTCGCGGGACAGCACCCAAGCCAGCTCGCAAAGCGTCGGGAGCGCCAGCGCAACCACGTCAGTGTTCGCCAGCTAATACTTGCATAATGCTAGTTACCCCCCCATCTGGCCCGCATCGACGAAGCAACATGGGGCGACCCGCCATGCGTAAGAGTTCCGCAATCGCTCGGCCAGGGGGCGTGTCGTGAGCGAGCGGGCGCTTGGCGCGGCGGCGCCGACGATCGTCGGGCGGGATCTGCTGACGCCGCCGACGACGCGCCAAGCGGGTCGATCCCGGAAGCGGCTTGGAGTCGCCGCCGCGGCACTCCTGGCAGGGCTGGGCGCTGCCTGGTACGGCTATGACTGGTGGACCAACGGGCGCTTCATCGAGAGCACCGACGACGCCTATGTCGGGGGCGACGTGACGGTCATCGCCCCCAAGGTCGCCGGCATCGTGGCCACCGTCGCGGTTAAGGACAACCAGGCGGTCCATGCCGGAGACCTGCTCGTCAAGCTTGACGACCGCGACTACCGGGCGTCGCTGGCGAAAGCCGAGGCGGCCGTCGCGGGCCAGCGGGCGACCCTCGCCAATCTCGACGCGACGCGCCTGCTGCAGGAGGCAATGGTCGAGCAGGCGGAGGCGGAACTCGCCGCCACCGCCGCCGAGATCGAGCGAACGCGATACGATGTTGACCGCTACCGCGCGCTCGCGCACGACCAGTTCGCCTCGGCGCAACGTTTCCAGCAAGCCGACGCCGACCACAAGAAGGCGCTCGCCGCCGATCAGCGGGCGCGCGCCGCCCTGGAGGCGGCCAGGCGCAAGCTCGACGTCATCGACACGCAGAAACAACAGGCGGCGGCCGATCTCGCCGGCGCCATCGCCGACCGCGACACGGCTCGGCTGAACCTCGGATATACCGAGCTGCGGGCGCCGATCGACGGCACGGTGGGCAACCGCAGCGCCCGCGCCGGCGCCTTCGCTACCGTGGGCGCGCAGCTCCTCTCGATCGTGCCGGCCGACGGCCTCTGGGTCGACGCCAATTTCAAGGAGAACCAGCTCGGCCGCCTGCACCCCGGATTGCCGGCGACCGTCGTGGCCGATGTGCTGCCCGGCCGGGTGTTCCACGGCCACGTCGCCAGTCTTGCCCCGGCAACCGGCGCCGAGTTCAGCGTCCTGCCGCCGGAGAATGCCACCGGGAACTTCACCAAGATCGTGCAGCGCGTCCCGGTCCGTATCCGGCTCGACGGCGACGCCGCCCGGCTCGGTACCTTGCGTCCCGGCCTGTCCGTCACCGCCGACGTGGACGAGCGCGGCGAGCCGCCCCGATGAGCGCCACGGTCGCGAGCGGCGTTGCGGATGTGCCAGCCGGCGAGTTGCCCACCGCGACGAAGGTGTTCGCCTTCGCCACCATGTGCATCGGCTTCTTCATCGCCACGCTCGACATCCAGATCGTCTCCGCCTCGCTGCGCGATATCGGCGGCGGCCTGTCCGCCGGCGCCGACGAGACCGCCTGGGTGCAGACCAGCTACCTCATCGCCGAGATCGTCGTCATCCCGCTCTCCGGCTGGCTGTCTCGGGTGATGTCGACGCGGTGGCTGTTCTGCGCCTCGGCGGTCGGTTTCACCGCGACCAGCCTGCTTTGCGGCTGGGCCTGGAACATCCAGAGCATGATCGTGTTCCGCGCGCTGCAAGGCTTCCTCGGCGGCTCGATGATCCCGACCGTCCTGACCACCGCGTTCATCTATTTCCGCGGCCAGCAGGTGGTCGTCGCCGCCGCGACCATCGGCGCGCTGTCCTCGCTGGCGCCGACGCTTGGCCCGACCGTCGGCGGCTGGATCACCGACAATTATTCCTGGCACTGGCTGTTCTTCATCAACCTGGTCCCCGGCGTGTTCGTGGCCGTGGTGGTGCCCATCCTGGTCCGCATCGACCGGCCGGACCTGTCGCTGCTGCGCGGCGCCGACTATCCCGGCATGATCCTGATGGCCCTGTTCCTCGGCTGCCTCGAATACACGCTGGAGGAGGGGCCGCGCTGGGACTGGTTCGGCGACAACACCATCCGAACGACAGCGTGGGTCTCGGCCGTGGCGGGCGTCGCCTTCATCTGGCGCAGCCTGACCTTCAGCCGGCCGGTGGTCGATCTCAGCGCGCTGCGGACACGCAATTTCGCGCTCGGCTGCCTGTTCTCCTTCGTCGGCGGCGTCGGCATCTTCGCCACGATCTACCTGACGCCGCTATTCCTCGGCCGGGTGCGCGGCTTCAGCGCCTTGCAGATCGGCTGGGCGGTGTTCTCGACCGGCATCTTCCAGGTCTGCGCCATCCCGCTCTACACCTTCCTTGCGCGCCGCATCGACCTGCGCTGGCTGACCATGTTCGGCTTCGTCTGCTTCACCCTCAGCATGTGGAATTTCACCTGGATCACCCATGATTGGGGCTGGCGGGAATTGCTGGTGCCGCAGGCCTTCCGCGGCTTCTCGCAGCAATTTGTCGTCGCCCCGGTGGTGACGTTGGCGCTCGGCAGCCTGGCACCGGAGCGGCTCAAGCCTGCCTCGGGGCTGTTCAACCTGATGCGCAATCTCGGCGGTGCCATCGGCATCGCCGCCTGTGCGACGATCCTCAACGACCGCACCAATCTGCACTTCCTGCGCCTCGCCGAGCATCTCAACAGCGCGAACCCGGCACTGACTGGCCTGCTCGACCGGGTGACGGCGGCCGAGACCGCCGCCGGGGGAGGGGACGCGGTGCATGGCCATACCGCCGCGCTGCACCAGCTCTGGTCGTTGGTCATGCGGGAGGCAGAGACGCAGACCTTCGCCGATGCCTTCCTGGCGATCATGGTCTGCTTTGCCATCGCGACGCTCGCCGTGCCGTTGCTGCGGAAGGTGGCGGCTCCGTCCCGCCCGTCGGCCGAGGCGCACTAATGCCCGGCGGCCCTTCCATTCCCGCCCTCGGGCGACCAATATGTGACTCCCATGATGGCACGAAGGACCATGAAACCCGGCTTGCGAGGCAGCCATGCGACGTAAGAGCTTCAACACGATGCAATGCCCGATCGCCCGCAGCTTGGAGCGGGTGGGGGAGTGGTGGAGCATCCTGATCCTGCGCGACGCCTTCCACGGGCTGACCCGGTTCGATCAGTTCCAGAAGAGCCTCGACATCGCCCCCAACATGCTGACGAGGCGACTAAACGCCCTGGTGGAAGCTGGGCTGCTGGAACGGCACCGCTACAGCGAGCGGCCGCCGCGGGACGAATACCTGCTGACCGAGCGCGGCCGTGATTTCCGGCCCGTGCCGTGGGCCATGCTCGCCTGGGGCAACAAGCACTTCGCCCCCGAGGGCGCCAGCGTCATGGTGGTCGACAGCGCCACCGGCCAGCCGGCCGAGCCGATCCTGGTCGACCGCAACACCGGCCGCCCGCTCGCCGAGCCCGCCTTTCGCTCAGCGCCTGGACCAGCCGCCGATGAGCGGACCCGGCGCAAACTCGCCGGCGCGCGGGCCGCCCACGCGGCCCCGTCGGTCGGTCAGGCGCGGTAGAACGGCCGGTCGCCGCACACCGTCACGCGATAGCCGAAGCGCCGCTGCGGGAAGTAGTCCCACAGCGCCTGATGCTGCGCCGCTCGGTTATCCCAGAACGCCACGGAGTTGGGCCGCCACTTGAAGCGGCAGTTGAACGCGGGCGTCTCAGCGTGGCGGAACAGCATCTCCAACAGCGCGTCGCTTTCCGTCTTCGACAGTTGCGGAATGCGGGTGGTGAAGCCCCGGTTGACGAACAGCGCCTTGCGGCCGGTCTCGGGATGGGTGCGGATCACCGGGTGCTCTGCCGTCGGGAAGCGCTGCTCGGCGGTCTTGTCGCGATATTGGTGGTTGGCCGATTTCAGGCTCTCATGGACCGCCGTGCAGCCCGCGAGGAACCCTCGCATCGTCTCGGATAGCGCGTCGTAAGCGGCATACATGCTGGCGAACATCGTGTCGCCGCCGCCGTTCGCGGGGACCTCGTGGATATGCAGGATGGAGCCCATCGGCGGCTCCTCGTCGCATGAGACGTCGGAGTGCCAGACCTCGCCGGCGACGCGCTTCGAGTTCTCGTCTGCCTTGATGACCAGGATTTCCGGATGGTCGGGGACCGCCCTCGGTGCGTTCGGATGCACGTGCAGCTTGCCGAACCGGGCGCCGAAGGCCTTGTGCTGCTCCACCGTCATCGACTGGTCACGGAAGAAGATGACCAGGTTGTCGAGTAGGGCCTGGTGGATTTCCTGGAATTGCTGGTTGCCGATCTGCCCGCCGAGATCGACGCCGAACACCTCCGCGCCGATCGTCGGCGTCAACTTGCGCACCTCAATGGATTGATAGGTCATCATCCTCTCCCCGAGCCGGCGGCAATATCGGTCGATGGTCTCCGCCCGCGCACGATTTGGCAAGAATTTGCAGCGCATACCCTGTGGCGAAGTGACGTTGCAGGGGCTCACCACATGATCCGCAGGATTCGCGATCTCTCCATCCGCACCAAGGTGTTCGCCGCGTTCGGCCTGGTATTCCTGGTCGTCGTGGCGCTGGGGCTGGTCGCCATCAACCGGCTCTCCGCGATCAACGATCGGGCGGCGGAAATCCGCGACAACTGGCTGCCAAGCACCGGCCTCGCCGGCGAGATGTCGAGCGCACTGGAGTCATACGGCGTCTGGCAGGGCCGCTTCATCCTGGCACTTACCGACAGCGACGTCGACACCTCGACCAAGAATCTCAAGAGCGCGATCGCGGCGATCGACCGGATGCGCGCGCAATACCAGCCGCTGATCAACGAGGGCACCGAGGAGCAACGGCAGATCGCCGAGTTCGACAAGGCGTGGGCCGAGCAGAAGGCCATCGCCGACAAGTATTTCAAGCGCGAGCACACGGATTCCTGGGAGCTGTTCAACGACGAGAACCATGCGAGCTTCCAGAAGGCGGCAGCCGCCCTGCAGAAGGACCTCGAGTTCAACGTCGCCGCCGGCAAGGGCGTGGCGGACAAGGGAACCGCCGTCTACGTCAACACCCGACTCGTGCTCATCGGCGCCATCGCGGGGGCGGGGATCATTTGCCTGCTGCTCGGCTACGGCCTGGTGAAGGGCGTGTCCGGGCCGATTCGGCGGATGACGGCAACGATGGACCGGCTTGCCGCGCATGACCTCGAGGCGGAGATCGTCGGCGCCGAGCGGCGCGACGAGATCGGCGCGATGGCGGCGGCGGTGCAGGTGTTCAAGGACAATCTGGTCAACGCCGACCGGCTCGCCGCCGAGCAAGAGACCGAGCGGGCGGCGAAGGAGCAGCGTGCGGCGCATATGGAGGCAATCGCTCACGGCTTCGAGGCGAAGGCGGGCGACCTGGTGGCGACCCTGGCCGCCGCCTCGACCCAGCTCGAAGCCACCGCGCAATCAATGTCCTCGACCGCAACCGAGACCAACCAGCAGGCGGCAACCGTGGCCGCCGCCGCCGAGGAGGCGAGTGCCGGCGTGCAGACCGTGGCCTCCGCCGCCGAGGAATTGACCTCCTCGATCGGCGAGATCAGCCGCCAGGTCGCGCAATCCGCCCGCATGACCGTCAAGGCGGCGGAGGACGCGCGCCACACCGACACGATCGTGCGGGCGCTCGCGCAGGGGGCGGAGAAGATCGGCAACGTCGTCGGGCTCATCACCGACATCGCCGGACAGACCAACTTGCTGGCGCTCAATGCGACGATCGAGGCGGCGCGTGCCGGCGATGCTGGCAAGGGTTTCGCGGTTGTCGCCTCGGAGGTGAAGAACCTCGCCCAGCAGACCGCCAAGGCCACGGAGGAGATCGGCGCGCAGATCGCCCAAATTCAAGGCGCCACCGGCGAGGCGGTGGAGGCGATCAAGGGCATCACCGGCGTGATCGAGGAGGTCAGCGCGATCGCCGCGTCGATCGCCTCGGCGGTCGAGGAGCAGGGTGCCGCCACCGCCGAGATCGCCCGCAACGTGCAGCAGACCGCCTCCAGCGCCTACGAGGTGACGAGCAACATCGCAGGCGTCAGCCAGGCGGCCAACCAGACCGGCGAGGCGGCCAACCAGGTGCTCGGCGCGGCCGGCCAGGTCTCCCGCCAGGCCGAGGACCTAGCGGGCGAGGTCGGCAGGTTCGTCGCCGATGTGCGGGCGGCGTGAGCGCGCCCAGTGCCGGCCGGTGATCCGCGGGCGGTGTATCGAACAGGCCTTTTCGAACGTAGTGTGTTTGGCACAGGAACGTGAAAGGCTATACGCTTGGCTGGCAGCGCGACTTGCTGCCAGCCAAGCGGCCGCCGATGATTGTTTTGCGCCGGATCGTTCCTAGCTAGGCGGGGATGGTCCGAGCCGGTCCTGTCGGAACCACACGGAAGGAGATCACGATGAAACTACTTTCCCTAGGGGCCAGCGCGGCACTCGCCCTGGCACTCCCCCTGGCAGTCCCCGCTTGGGCCCAGTCGCCTGCCGGCCTGACCGCGAACCCGGCAAACCCCGCAGGGCCCATGACAGTCGCCCCCCCGATGACCGGCGCCAGGCCGATGTCGGGCATCCCGCACGCGGCCCATCCGACCGCCGGCGAGCAGACCGGCGTCGGCGTGAACTACCGCCCGACCGCGGGTGAACAGACCGGCGTCGGCACCAACTATCGTCCGACGGCGGGCGAGCAGACCGGTGTCGGCGTGAACTACAGCGCGCGCCCCACGGCCGGCGAGCAGACCGGCGTGGGCGTGAACTATCGCCCGACCGCCGGCGAGCAGACCGGTGTCGGCGTGAACTACAGCGCGCGTCCGACGGCGGGTGAGCAGACCGGCGTGGGTGTGAACTACCGTCCGACCGCTGGCGAGCAGACCGGTGTCGGGACGAACTATCTCGCCCGGACCGTTGCCGGCGAGCAGACCGGCGTGGGCGTGAACTATCGCCCGACCGCCGGCGAGCAAACCGGCGTCGGCACGAATTACCGCCCGCAATAAGTCTCGGGGTCCCGCCGACTGGCGGGACCGCCGTAGCAAGGCTGCAACGATGGAGCGGCGCCGTTTCGACGGCGCCGCTCCTGTCTCGTGCGAAGATTCTGGCGCGGGGCCGCGCTGGCTCGCTATACAGAACGTATCGATCGTATCAGGAGCTCCAACTTGGCCGTCCTTGCCGCCCGCACTCTGATCACTCTGGTCCTCTCGGCGGGGCTCGCGGTCGGTGGCGGCCTTGCGCTGTCGGGCGCGGTCGCGCGACCGGCCGGCGCCGCCGACGCGGACATCGCCGGGGACAACACAAGGCCGAACTGGCTCGCCCCCGTACTGCCGGCGGTGGTCAGCGTCACCACCGTCAAATTCGTCCCCGACCCCGAAAACAATGGCGGCGTGCGGCGGATCGACGGTTTCGGCTCCGGTTTCGTGGTGGAGCCGACCGGCCTCATCGTCACCAACCGTCACGTCATCGAGGACGCGACGGAGCTTCGGGTGGCGTTCCGCGATGGCACGACGGTGCCCGCGCGGCCGGTCTTCGCGGGAATGCAGATCGACCTCGCCTTGCTCAAGGTGGACGCCGGCAAACCGCTTCCCACGCTGAAGCTCGCTGATAGCGACAAGGTGCAGATCGGTGATCCGGTGGCGGCGATCGGCAACCCGCTCGGGCTCGGCGGCTCGGTCAGCTCCGGCATTGTCAGCGGCCTCAACCGCGACATCATGTCGAGCGCCTTCGATAATTTCATCCAGACCGACGCCGCGATCAATCACGGCAATTCCGGCGGCCCCTTGGTCAACATGCGGGGCGAGGTGATCGGGGTGGACACCGCGATCTACTCGCCGACAGCGACCAGCGGCTCGATCGGCATCGGCTTCGCCCTGCCGTCCAACGACGTGGCATTCGTGGTCGACCAGGTGTTGCGCTACGGCCAGATCCGCGCCGGCTGGATCGGCCTCAATGCGCAGACCGTGACCCAGCAGATCGCCGCCGCCGTCGGGCTGGCGCCGCCGCGCGGCTCGATCGTCGCGGGCGTGCAGGCCAACAGCCCGGCCAGCGCCGCCGGATTGCAGGACGGCGACGTGATCCTCAAATTCGCCGCTCGCGAGCCCTCCGACTCGCGTGCGCTGGCCCGCGCCATCGCCGAGCGGGCGCCTGGAGACGTTGTGCCGGTGGTCGTCTGGCGCGAGGGCAAAGAGCTTACCCTCCCGGTCAAGGTCGGCGAGTGGCAGAACCATCCGATGCGCGGCATGGAGCGCACGCCCGCCGTCCGCGCGGTGCGCGCCGACATGATCGACTATGGCTTGAGCTTTGGGCCGATCACCGAGGAGGTGCGACGCAAGCTGCATCTCGACAGCAACCAGGCCGGCGCCGTCGTCACGGCGGTGGCGATCGACAGCCCGTCGGCCGATAGCGGCTTCCGCGCCGGCGACCTCGTGCTGCGCGTCCAGACCACCGAGGTCAACGGCCCGAACGCCGCACGCCAGAGCCTCAGCGACGCGCTGCGCGACAAGCGTCCGGTCATCATCGTCCTGGTGCAGCGCCCCGACGGTTTCCGCTGGATACCGCTCGTCGGCAGCTACGCCCGCCCCGGCTGACAAGGTTCGGCGAGCCCGGTTCGGCTCGCTCAGGCACGGCCCGTTCGGCTATACTATGCGCCTCGCCGCACCCGGCGGGACGCGCCGAACATCGCCCGGATCCGGGCTCTCCGCCGCACCAATATTGCCCGGATCCGGGCTCATCGGGCAGCTTGTTTTACCCGGATCCGGGCTCTCGCCCGGCCCGCTCAGCCGTCGGCGTGGTTGAGCCGCAATCCCGGGCGCGGCCAGGTCATCGACACCAGCTTGCCGGTCCCCGACAGGGTGAGAAACGCCGTCCTGAGATCGGGGCCGCCGAAACAGATATTGGTGGTCAGCCGGTCCGGCGCCGGGAAGTGCTCGATCCGCTGGCCGTCCGGCGACATGCTCGTGATCCCACCGTTGAGGATCGTCGCGACGCAGACATTCCCCGCCGCGTCGACCGCCAGCGAGTCGAAATATTGCAGCCCGCCCGGATTGCCGACGAAGCGCCGCCGGCCGAGCTTCCCTGGCCCCGTGACCGGGTAGGCCCAAAGCCGGCACGGCACCGTCTCGGCGACATAGAGCTCGCTGCCGTCCGGCGACAGCCCGATGCCGTTCGGCCCCTCGAGCGGGAAGCTGGCCTCCTCGATATGCGACCCGTCGGCGCGTGCGTAGTAGACCGCACCGCGCACCCGCATCCGTCCGACCGTGGCACCGTGATCGGTGAACCAGAATCCGCCCTGCGTGTCGAACACCAGGTCATTGGGCGCGCTCAGCTGAACCCCGGCGCAGCGCTCGTAGAGCACCTCGACCCGCCCGGTCGCGAGATCGACGCGCTCGATCCGCCCGCCCGCGTGGTTCTCGGCACTGTGCGCCGGGATCAGCCGGCCGTCCTCGCGACGGGTCCACGCCAGGCCGCCGTTGTTGCAGACGTAGAGCGCCCCGCCGGGGCCGAGTGCCGCGCCGTTCGGCCCGCCGCCGGGCTTGGCCACCGTCTCCTTGGTTCCGTCCGGCCGCACTCGCGTGATTGCCCCGGCGGCGATCTCTACCAGGATCACCGAGCCGTCCGCCATCGCCACCGGCCCCTCGGGGAATTGCAGCCCCGAGGCGATTTCCGTCACATCCATCCCGAACACCCTCTCCCGATCCGCCGAGTGTCTGACGCCGCAACCGCTCTGTGCAAGTCGGCGGGCGAATGCGATACCGGAGGACGGGCAGGGGAGAAGGGATAGAAGAATGGATTTCACTGGCAAGGTGGCGCTCGTCACGGGCGGTGGCGGCGGCATTGGGCGCGCCGCGGCGCTGGGCTTCGCCACGCGCGGGGCCAAGGTGGTCGTGGTGGATCACGACGGGGCGGCGGGCGAGGCAAGCGCCGGCATCGTGCGCCAGCAGGGCGGCGAGGTCCGCTTCGTGCGCGCCGACGTCACGCGATCCGACGACGTGCGCAATTACGTGCAAGAAACGCTCGACGCCTACGGCGCGATCGACTGTTTCTTCAACAACGCCGGCATCGAAGGCAGCGTGACGCCGATCCACGAATACGACGAGGCGGTGTTCGACCAGGTCATCGCGGTCAACCTTAAGGGCGTGTTCCTCGGCCTCCGCCACGTCTTGCCGGTGATGCTGCGCCAGGGCTCCGGCGCCGTGGTCAACACCGCCTCGGTCGCCGGGCTCACCGGCGGGCCGGGGATGCCGGCCTATGTCGCCTCCAAGCACGGCGTGCTCGGCCTGACCAAGGTGGCCTCCGCCGACGTCGCCCGCGCCGGCGTCCGCGTCAACGCGGTCTGTCCCGGTCCGGTCGAGACGCGCATGATGCGCTCGCTCGAGGCGCAGCGGAATCCGTCCGATCCCGAAGCCGTGGCGCACGCCTACCGCGCCGGCATCCCGACCGGCCGCTATGCCACGCCCGAGGAAGTCGCGAACGCGGTGATCTATCTGTGTTCCGATCTCGCCGACAACATCACCGGCACGCAGCTGGTGATCGACGGAGGCCGCAACGGCTCCGGCCCCGCCGCGCCCCGCCGCTAACAGGAGAGCAAGGATGGCGCTCAAGGACATCCTCGTGCAGCTCGACGGCACGCCGCAATCCGCCGTCCGGCTCGACGTCGCAGCCGAACTCGCGCGCCAACACTCGGCGCATCTCACCGGCCTGCACGTGATCGATCCGATCCTCAACGACCCGATGCTGTACGGCGACGCCTCCGGTCTCGCCGTGCTCATCGACCAGGCGCGCGGCGAGGCGCAGCAGGCGGCCGGCGTGCTCGAAGCCAAATTCCGCGAGTGCCTACGCGCCGACGGCATCGTCGGCGAGTGGCGTCTCGCCGAGGGCCGCACCGCCGACGCCATCACGCTGCACGCCCGCTACGTGGACCTCGTGGTGCTCGGCCAGCAGGACCCGGAGAACCCGCGCTTCTCCGGCTGGGGGGCGGTGATCGAGCAGGCGCTGTTCTCCTCCGGCCGGCCGCTTCTCATCGTCCCATATGCCGGCAAGTTCGACACGGTCGGCCGCAACGTGCTGATCGGCTGGAGTGCGACGCGCGAATCCGCCCGCGCGGTGGCCGACGCACTTCCGCTGATTGCAGCGGCGGATAATGCCACCGTGCTGGCGATCGATCCGCAGGGCGGCCTCGCGGGCCACGGCGAGGTGCCGGCGGCCGACATCGCGCGGCACCTCGCCCGCCACGACATCAAGGTCACGGCCGCGCACACTCCCTCGGGCGGCGTCAGCCCCGGTGACGTGCTGTTGAACTACGCCACCGACAACGGCACGGACCTTCTGGTGATCGGTGGCTACGGGCATTCGCGGGTGCGGGAGCTGGTTATGGGCGGCGTCACCCGCACGATCCTGCAGCGCATGACGATCCCGGTGTTGATGTCGCACTGATCGCACGCACTCGCGCGGGAGCAGGTCATGGCCGACGACGCGATCCTCACCCTGAACGCAGGCTCGTCGAGCCTGAAATTCGCCGTCTATCTGCGCGGCGCCGACGGCCTCGCGCTACACAGCAAGGGCCAGGTTGAGGGCATCGGCACCGCGCCGCACCTCATCGCCCGCGACGCCGGCGGCAAGGTGCTGGCCGAGCAGCGCTGGAGCGAGGGCGAGCGGCAGACCCACGAGGATTTTCTCGGCAAGTTCCTCGGCGCCGTCGAACCCTATCTCGGCGACGCGAAGCTGGTCGGCGTCGGCCATCGCATCGTGCATGGCGGCACGCGCTTCACCGACCCGGTGCGCGTCACGCAAGAGGTGATGGACGCGCTGGAGGCCCTGGTGCCGCTTGCGCCGCTGCATCAGCCGCATAACCTCGCCGCCATACGCGCGGTCGCCAAGCTGCGTCCCGGTCTCGCGCAGATCGCCTGTTTCGATACCGCGTTCCATCACGCGCTCCCCGATCTCACAGCCCACATCGCCTTGCCCCGCGCACTCACCGAGGAAGCCGGCATCCGCCGTTACGGCTTCCACGGTCTGTCCTACGAATACCTCGCCGGCGCCCTGCGCGACCGCGCGCCGAATCTTGCGCGCGGCCGGGTAATCGCCGCGCATCTCGGCAACGGCGCCAGCCTATGCGCGCTTCGCGACGGAAGAAGCGTCGACACCACGATGGGTTTCACCGCCCTCGACGGCTTGGTGATGGGCACGCGTCCCGGCGCGCTCGACCCCGGCGTCGTGCTCTATCTGATGCAGCAGCGCGGGATGAGCGCCGCCGAGGTGGAGACGCTGCTCTACAAGCAATCCGGTCTGCTCGGCGTCTCCGGCATCTCCAGCGACATGCGTGCGCTGACAGCGAGCGATCATCCGCATGCCGGCGAGGCGGTGGCGCTGTTCTGCTTCCGCGCCGCCTGGCAAGCCGGGGGCCTCGCGGTGTCGCTCGGGGGGCTCGACGGCCTCGTGTTCTCCGCCGGCATCGGCGAGCACTCGCCGGAAGTGCGCGCCGGCATCTGCGCCCATCTCGCCTGGCTCGGCGTGGCGCTCGACGACGCCGCCAACCGCGCCGGTCGCGAGCGGATCAGCAGCGAGGCGAGCCGGGTGCAAGTCTGGGTGATCCCGACCGACGAGGAGCTAGTGATCGCGCGCGCGGCGGCCCGGTTGCTTGCGTCCGCGTAAGCGCGCGTCAGGACCGCCGAGGGGGCGGTCCTTCCGTCTATCGCGACAGCCTCACGCCTTCTGCACGCGATGCAGGGCGCAGAGCTTGTTGCCGTCCGGGTCGCGCAGATAGGCGAGATACAGGGGGCCAGCGCCGCTTTCGCGCACGCCCGGCGGATCTTCGATCGCCTTGCCGCCGTTGGCGACCCCGGCCTTGTGCCATGCATCGGCCTGCTCGGGGCCGCTCATCGAAAAGCCGATGGTGCCCCCGTTCGCGTGCGTCGCGGTCTTGCCGTCGATCGGTGTCGTCACCATGAACAGGCCGCCATTGTGCATGTAAAGCAGCCGGCCCTTGGGGTCTCGCACGCCCGGCTTGCCGCCCATCGCGCCGAACAGCGCATCATAGAACTTCTTCGATCGGTCGATGTCGGTGCTCCCGACCATGACGTGACTGAACACTCTATTCCTCCTTCGCAACTCACGCGAGATTGCCTCGACGCCATGCGAGCAGAACACGGTTTGCTCCCCGCGGAAAGGCCGCGTGCGGCTGCCGCTCCCCTCGCATTGCGACCCGGATCGGCCACTTCGTCATGCCTGGCGCAGGCCAGGGTTACAGAGGCTGGAACATCACCAGCGCGTCGACGTAGCCGAGCCTCGGATGACGGAAGGCGAGCGGGAGCCGGCCGACGATCTCGAATCCCATTGTCTGCCACAGACGCACCGCTCGCTCGTTGGTGCTCACGACGAAGTTGAACTGCATGGCTCGGTAGCCGCGTGATCTCGCGTGTGCGAGCGAGTGCTCGCACATCGCACGCGCCACGCCTCGGCCCGTCGCGGAAGCGATTGTCATGTAACCGCAGTTGCAGACGTGGGAGCCGCCGCCCGCCTGGTTCGGACGCATGTAGTAGGTGCCGAGGATCGCACCGTCGGCTTCGGCCACGAAGGTTTCCTTATCGGCCCCGAGCCAATAGGCGAGCGCTGCGGCTTCGCTCAGGCTTGGATCGAGGGTGTAGGTCTCCCCGGCCCGGATCGTGGGGCCGATGATCGACCAGATGGACGGGCGATCTTCCGGGCGGGCGGGTCGGATTATCATGCAGATCTCTCTGGTCATGTACACGGCCGACCGGCAATCGGCTATCGTGCGGACATGCGCGCGATGCTGTTCAGGGGAGCCGGGCGGCCGCTGGAGCAGGCCACCCTCCCGCTCCCGCGTCCCGGCGAGCATCAGGTACTCATCGAGGTAGCCGCCTGCGCCGTCTGCCGCACCGATCTGCACGTGGTCGATGGCGAGCTAGCCAACCCGAAGCTGCCGCTCGTCCCCGGCCACGAGATCGTCGGCCGCGTGGTCGCGAACGGCCCCGGCGCCGAGCGGTACCATGAGGGCGACCGTGTCGGCGTCCCCTGGCTCGGCTGGACTTGCGGCGAATGTGCCTATTGCCGATCCGGCCGCGAGAATTTGTGCGAGCGGGCGCGCTTCACCGGCTATCAGATCGACGGCGGCTATGCCGGCTTCACCGTCGCCGACGAGTGTTTCTGCTTCCCGATCCCCGACGCCTACACCGACATCGAGGCCGCGCCGCTGCTCTGCGCCGGGCTGATCGGCTACCGCAGCCTGCGCATGGCGGGCGACGCGCGCCGCCTCGGGATCTACGGGTTCGGCGCGGCGGCGCACATCGTCGCGCAAGTGGCGCGCCATCAGGGGCGGGAGCTGTTCTCCTTCACCCGCCCCGGCGACGTCGCGGCGCAGGATTTCGCCCGCCGCATCACCGGCGGCTGGGCTGGCGGCTCGGACGAGGCGCCGCCCGACCAACTCGACGCCGCGCTGATCTTCGCCCCCGTGGGCGCGCTCGTTCCCACCGCGCTGCGGGCGCTCTCACCCGGCGGCGTGGTGGTGTGCGGCGGCATCCACATGAGTAACCTGCCGTCCTTCCCCTACGAATGGCTGTGGCAGGAACGCTCCATCCGGTCGGTCGCTAACCTTACCCGCCGCGACGCCGAGGAGTTTCTTGCCCTTGCGCCCCAGGTGCCGGTCCGCACCGAGACGCAGCTTTATCCGCTCGCGCGTGCCAACCAGGCGCTCGCTGACCTGCGCGCGGGAAACCTGACCGGCGCCGCCGTGCTCCAGCCGGAGGCTGCCGACCACGCCTGATGGGGAGGTCCCACGCCGATGCACCGCATGGCCTTGCTCGTTGCCATCCTGCTTGCGCCGCTGTCGGCCGCCGCCGCGGAGCCGCCCCATCGTCCCGTGGTGGTGGAGCTGTTCACCTCGCAGGGCTGCTCGTCCTGCCCGCCCGCCGACGCCTTCCTTGCCGAGCTCGCCCGCGACCGCACCGACGTGCTGCCGCTCGGCTTCCATATCACCTACTGGAACCGCCTCGGCTGGCATGACCCGTTCTCGCTCGACGCCGCCACCGCGCGCCACCGCCACTATGCAGCCCTGTTCGGGATGGGCGGCGTCTACACACCGCAGATGGTGGTCGACGGAAAGCGCGACGTCGTCGGCTCGGACCGCGCCGCCGCGCTCTCCGCCATCCGCGCCGCCGCCGCCAGGGTCTCCACCGGGCCGACGCTGCACCTCGCGCGCGAGGCCGGTTCGATCACGCTCGACGCCGGCGCCGGCCAGGGCCGCGCGACCCTGTGGCTGATCGGCTACGACCGCGAGCACAGCACCGCGATCGGCCGTGGCGAGAACAGCGGGCACACCTTGCTGGAAGCAAATATCGTCCGCGACATCGTGGATGCCGGGGCCTGGACCGGCGCGCCCCTGCATGTTTCCTTGCCCCTGCCGCGCGGCGAGCGCGTCGCGGCGATCCTGCAGGCGGAAGACGGCAGCGTCATCGGCGCCGCGACAGTAGTGGATCAGCCGACCGGGTAGGGGCTTCGTTCCCGGCCGAGCCCAACAAATCGGCTCGACCGGGTGGTCCCCGAGCCGGTGCCGGCGCATATCTCGGGTGGGTGCAAGTCATGGGGGCGCGATCCTGTCCCCGGCGATCGTGAGGGGAGAATACGTCATGCCGGTCTCGTCCACCGGGCGTCGTGCCGTTCTGCGCGCTGGCTGGCTCGGCCTGGTCACGGCGGCGCTTGCGGCGGGGCGAGCGCGCGCACAGGGCGGCGGCGACCCCGCCGGCAGCGTGGAGACGTTTTCCAACGCGCTGCTGAAGTCGATGCGCGCCGGCTCCAGCATGTCCTTCACGCAGCGCTATGCCATGCTGGCGCCTGCGGTGGACCGCGCGCTCGATCTCGATGTGATCCTGCGCACCTCGGTCGGGCCGCAATGGGCCAATATGTCGCCCGACCAGCAGGCGGCGCTGCGCCACGCGTTCCGCCGCTACACGATCGCCAACTTCGCCGCGAATTTCGACAGCTACTCGGGCGAGACGATCCAGGTGAACCCGGAGCCGCGCAGCCTGTCGAACGGTGACCAGATCGTCACGACAAAGATCATCCCGACCAGCAGCTCGCCCACCACGCTGGCCTACGTCATGCGGCAGACCCCGTCCGGCTGGAAGGCCGTGGACATCCTTGCCGACGGCGCGATCAGCCGGGTTGCGACGCAACGCTCCGATTTCCGCAGCCTGCTCGCGCGCGGCGGTGGCCCGGCCCTGGTGCAGAGCCTGCAAGACAAGGTCGCCACGCTATCGGGCAACGCTCCGGTTTGACACACGGGTCTGATACTAACCGCCCGAGGCTCTGACCCTTCCTCGTCATGGTCGAAGGCCGACCATCCACGACTTTCGGGCGAGCGAGCAAAGTCGTGGATGCCCGGCCTTCGCCACTGTTGTCCGGCACGTCATTTGCTTGGCCAGAAGGCGAGTTGTGGTGTTGGTTTTGGCGGCGGGGGTGGCGGCGGGTCGAGCAGGTTGGCGAGGGGCCTGCGGGTGAACAGGTGAGCGCGGATTTGTGCGAGCGGGGTGACGGCGGCCTTGCGGGTCTGGGT
>JAFKFI010000171.1 GCA_017307285.1 Alphaproteobacteria bacterium
CGTACGACGTCGTCTCCAAGATCGCCGAGGGCGGGATGGCGGTTCCGGTGCTGGGCGTGTCCGAAGGCAGGGAGACGAGCACGTTCATGCCCGGCAGCACGCCGCTGCTTGCGGGCGCGAGATAGAAGAAACTCTTGCCCTGGAGACGGGGGTCCGTCTTCGTCGCGGGCGAGACAAAGGTGATGGTCGCGGGCAGCCCGCCCTCCACCTGAACGGTCGCGGTCCGCAGCGGCGCAGGCAGGGTGACGCCAGGCGGCAGTGTGACCTGTAGCAGGAAATCCTGCCGCTCAATCAGGTCCGTGATCAGCGAAGAGCCGTCCAGGAGAGCCTTGCCGACCACGGATCCAAAAGTCTGCTGCGCGGTCGCGGCCAGAGTGCGCACTTGCGATTCTGCCGCGGCGAGAGCCGCCTGATCTGTCTGGAACGCTGCCTCGGCCGCCTGAAACTGCGCCAGTGAGACGTTCTGCTGGTTGCGGTAGAGGTTGCGTGCGCGCTCGAATGCGGTCTTCGAGGCGGCCAGCTTGGCTTGCGCCACTTGCTGTTGGGCGCGAGCGCTGGCGTAGCTGTTGCTCAGGTCCGTCAGCTGGGTCAGATCGAGCACCATGCCGTAGCCGCGCAGCTGGTCCTGATAGGAAGCCGGCAACAGGGCGGCGACCTCGATGCCGTTGTTCGTCAAGGTCTCAGCATCGAGCTTCACGGCCGGTTGGCCGTCCACCTCGGCGACCCGGAGCGGCGCCTTGACCGGGCGCTCGCGCTGAGCCTCGTTCGCCGCCTCGCCGCGGCCTTCGATGAACCCCCAGACGACCAGGCCGCCAAGCCCCACCACGACGATGGCTGCGAGCAGGTATCGCAGCAGCTGTTTGCCGGAAACGGATCGCTCTTGCGAGGTCATGGAACAGGCTCTGTGGCCGGTCGTGGGTCGGCGTTCGGGACTGACAGCGCCATGAACGCGCCAAAGAGCGGTTGCTGCAGGGCATCCTCCAGGGCGCCGAGCGCCTGTCTTTGCAGGACCAGAGCGTCGAATCGCGATGACCGGATCACCGCCGCTTCGAGCTCGGCCGTGACCAGGGTCGGGCGGTCGATCTCCCCGGCTGCAAACGACGCTTTGGCCTGCCTCTGGCGGACCTGCTCGTCGGCGAGGAGCGCGTCGGCCGTGCCCAGGGTCCGCGCCGTGCTGCGATACGCCGCCACGGCGGCGTCGATCGCGCCGATAATCCGTGCCTGCAGCGCGGTGAAGCTTGCCGCCGCCTCGCGCCGATTGGCCGTCGCCTGGGCGATCGGGCCCTGGTTTTGGTTGAAGATCGGCAAGTCCACCGCCGGATTAAGGATAAATTTGTTGGTGCCGAAATCGTAATCATAGCCCGGTCCCAGGAGCAGGTTCGGATACTGGTTGGCGATCTGCAGTTGCAGCGCCGACTGCGTCGCCTCGTACTGGGCCAGACTGCTTTGCACGTCGCTGCGCCCACTGAGCGCCCGGCGGCGAAGCGCGCCGGTGGCCAAGCCGGGATTCGGCGTGCCAGGATAGTCGAATGCGGCCACGGACAGCCGCACGTCATCAAGGGCGCGAACCGGGACGCCGATCGCGGCCGCCAGCTGCACCCGGGCCTCTGCCTCCAGGCGGTTCAAGTCCTGGATGCCGAGACCGGTCTGGGCCAGTGCGATGCGCTCGCGTGTGACATCCAGAGCTGGTGCATAGCCGGCGGCAAAGCGCTCTTCCAGCAGCCGGACGAGCTGCTGTCGCAGTACGATTTGCTGGCGCGATAATGCGAGTCGCCGCTGAGCTGCCCAGAGGTTCAGCAGCGCCGTCCGCACCCGCCCGCGCACTTGCCACGTCGCTGTGGCGAGGTCCTGGCGGGCGGCCTCGACAAGATGCTGTGCTTGCGCGGTTCGCTCCGCACGCTTGCCGAACGTCTCGATGAGAAAATTCACCACCGGCCCGACCGTGACCGGAGCCGCGCCGGGCGGGAAAGCACCGGCAGTCGCCGCGGAACCGAGCACGGCGGTAAAATTGAGTGTGGGATTCGGGATCTGGCGAGCCGTAATGACGCCCGCCCGCGACACGGCGAGCTTGGCTCGTGCGATCATCAGGTCAGGATTGTAGTAGAGGGCAGTCCGCGTGAGCTTGTCCAAGCCCCAAGCTGGTCCCGATGCCGCCTTTGCGCCTTCCGGCAAGCTCGCGAGTAGGAAACGTTGCAGCCGCGGGTCGTCGAGGGCACGGCTGTCGAGGGCGTCGGCGTTGACCGCGGGCGAGAGAGGTTCCGGCCGAAAGCTAGCGCAGCCGGCAAGGGCCAAGCTCACCCATGCGACGATGGCCAGCTTGAACGACCAACCCACGCCCTCCCGCACGGGCCCGCAGCACGGCCGTCTCGGCGATCGCTTCACCGCCCGGACGCGATCGCTACCGATTATGTAGCGACCACGGAGCGCGCGCAGGCGGCAGCCGCCGCCGAAGGGCCTGGGCATCAACGCACCCCCGGCCGCGCGGGCGGCCCGAGCGGACCAGGAAAGGCGCGCTCGGCCCGAGCCGCGAGTTGGCCCTCGTGGTGACGGAGGAACAGCGCGCCGGCGACCATCGCGGCTGCAGCCAACACCGCGAGTCCGATGCCGACCGGGGCGGCGATCCTCTGGATGGCGCCACCCAGTAGATAGCCTCCGCCACCGTAGAACATCGCCCAGAGCACGCCGCCAGCCAAGTTCGACAGGAGGAAGCGACGCCATTGCATGCCATTTGCGCCCGCGAGCAGCGCCGCCAAGGCGCGCAGCAGGGCGGTGAACCGGCCGAAGAACACGACCTTGCCGCCGTGTCGGGCAAACAGGTAGCGACCGAGCTTAAGCCTCTGCTCGTCGATGCCCACGAAGTGTCCATACCGTCGCAGAAGTAGGAACCCGAGCCGGCGACCGACCCAGAACCCGGCGTTGTCGCCGAGGATCGCGCCGAATGCTGCCGCCAGCACGACGAGCACGATGCCGAGTTGGTGGGTGGCGCCGGCGTAGATCGCCGCGGTGATCAGCATCGTCTCGCCCGGCAACGGTAGCCCCATGCTTTCCAGGGCGATAACGAGAGCGATGGCCGGATAACCGTAAGCAGCGACCAGATGGGAGGGATCTAATCCGATGAGGAACTGCACACAGCCCCGCTATCCTAGTTGCTAGCGCGGCACTTGTGGCCCGCGTAGCTGACACGAAACTGACGGCGGTAGCTGCTCAACCCGGGGCGAGAACGGCTTGGCCGCATAGGGTGTTACGGATTGCCTGATAGGCGTCGATGCCGCGACGGGCGGCGGTGCCGATGACGGAGCGGACGGCGGCGAACAGGTCGGCGCCCCAGTCGGATCGGAAGCCGCCAGTGACCTTGCGGTATGTTGCGGTCGGGCGCAGTTCGCGTTCGCTGCTGTTGTTGTCGGCGGCAATCTCGGGATGATCGAGGAAGGTGAACAGGTGGTCGCGAACCCGGGCGTAGCGCTTGCGCAATCGCTGGCCGTCGCGATTGACCGGTGCCAGCGCCATGACGGCATCGAGCGAGTGTTCCAGACGGCGGCGGTATTCGCGCCTCGTGCTGTCGGCCAGACCGCGGTGTCGCCGCGCCAGCACCACGGCGCGCAGCAGCAGCGCCTTCATGCGCGGCGCGAACACCGCATCGCCAGCGTCGATGGCATACTGGCAATCGCGCAATTGGTGGGCGAGGCAGACCTGCCACAGCTCGGCATGGCCCTGCTGGGCTCCATAAAGATCTGACACCCACAGCGCCGGCCGATGCCCGGCCAGCACCTCGGCCACCACGTCCGCGCCACGGCTGCGGCGGACGACATGGATCACCACCTCGGCGTTCTGGAACACCCAGTTCCAGTGGCCGCTGCCATCGATGCGCACGCCGGTTTCGTCGGAATACACCACGCGCGCACGCCGCAGCCGAGCGAGAATGGCCGCGACATCGGCATCGAACCGCGGCTTGCCGCGGCGGAACGCGGCATCCAGCGCGCCCTCGCTGATCGCCAGGCCGAACAACTCCCTCAGCAGCCGGGCCAGCCGCCGGTAGCTGACGGCATGCACGAAACGCAGATACATCGCGAGTGCCACGATGTTGAGGCTGAACGGCGTGCCCGGCTCCAGCCCCTCCGGCACCGCCGCCAGCGTGGTGGCACCACAGCAGTGGCACTGGGCGGCATAGCGCTCCACCCGCGTCACCATCGGACGCACGCGGGGCAGGTCGATCTTGTCATACCGCGCGTCGAGCGTCTGGTCGGCGTCGGTGAAAGCATGCTGGCAGTAGTGGCACCGTGCCGGCTTGGCCTGCATCACCTCGTCGGGATCGGCGGTCAGCGCGCGGCCGCCGCCCACGCGGCCGAGACTGCCCTTGCGCGGACCTTGGCGCTTGATCTTGTCCGGCCGGTTCGGCTTCTGCCCCTTCGAGGGCGGCACGCTGGAATTGTCCGGCGTCTTGCCCGGCCGCGCGAGGTCATCATATCGCGCGACAGCAGCCTTGGCCGGCGAGCGACACATAGGTTGGCCGGTTGGGCCGAGCGGAGGACGGGCATAGCCCGGCCGTAGTCCGGCCCAACCGGCGCGGGTTTGATCCCGCCTCTGGTCGCGGTGTGTGTGTGGGCAGGATTGGTTCCTCGACTTCCAGGAAGAGGCCCGTCTTGCCCGGACGCCCCGCCACCGACCAGCAGGTGAGAATGTACATGGAGTCCCGCCGCCACCACATCCAGCGCATCGCCGCCGCCAAGACCGGCCTGAGCGAACGCACCGGCCGCCGGATCGAGCGCGATCCGCGTTTGCCGTCCCAGAAGACCGCCGAGCGACCGCTGCGGCGACAGACCGTCGATCCGCTCGGCGGGCTATGGGAGAGCGACATCCTGCCACTACTCGCCAGTCGCCCTGGCCTGCGGCCGGTCACGCTGATCGAGGCGATGCACCTCCGCCATCCCGATCGGGACTGGGACCGCCTGCGTCGCACGCTAGAGCGCCGCGTTCGCGCTTGGCGCGCGGAGCACGGGCCGGAGCACGAGGTGATCTTCCGCCAGGATCACCCGCCGGGCCGGCAGGGCCTGTCGGACTTCACCGACATGGCCGATCTTGGCGTCCATCTCGCCGGTGAGCCGCTCGCCTACCGGCTGTATCACTTCGTCCTGGCCTATTCCGGCTGGGAGCATGCCGAGCCGGTGCTGGGCGGCGAGAGCTTCACGGCCTTGGCCTGTGGCCTGCAGAACGCCCTGTGGGCGCTCGGCGGCGCCCCGGCCGAGCATCGCTCCGACAGCCTCTCGGCCGCGTTCCGTAATCTCGACCGCGATGCCGCTGAGGATCAGACCCGGCGCTACGAGGCCCTGTGTGCCCATTATCGCATGCAGGCGACCCGCAACAACCTCGGCGTGGCGCACGAGAATGGCGCGGTCGAGAGCCAGCACGGCCACCTTAAGCGCGCCGTCGCCCAGGCATTGATGCTGCGCGGCAGCACCGACTTCGACAGCTTCGACGCCTATCGCGACTGGATCGCCGACCTCGTCGGTCGCCGTAACGCACGGCGCGACAAGCTCGTCGAACTCGAGCGCGCCCAGCTTCGCCCGTTGCCGCCGCGGCGTACCACCGACCATGACGAGGCCACCGTACTGGTGACCTCCAGCAGCGGCTTCATCCTGCGCAAAGTCTTCTACACCGTGCCGTCCCGCTTGATCGGCTATCGGTTGAAGCTGCGGATCTACGATGATCGGCTGGAGTGCTTCCTCGGTCAGAGCCGGGTGCTGAGCCTGCCGCGCGGGCGCGCACCGGGCGATGGACGTCGCGTCCAGGTGGTCGACTACCGGCACATCATCCACAGCCTGCGCCGCAAGCCGATGGCGCTGCTTCATCTCGTCTACCGTGATGCACTGTTCCCGCGCCCGGCCTTCCGCGACGCATGGCAGCGGCTGCTCGCCGCGGGCGACGCGCGCCTTGCCTGCCGAACCATGGTTGGACTGCTCGCGCTCGCCCACGACCGCGGCTGCGAGGCCGAACTCGCTGCCGCCCTCGCCGAGCAGATCGAGGATGACGGCTTGCCGGACCTCAGTCGGCTACGCGCGCGTTTCGCCCCAACGACCACCACGGTGCCGGACATCGTCGTCGTCCTGCCGCCGATCGCCAGCTACGACGCGCTGCTGCCCGGGATGGCGATGGGAGCGACATCATGAGCGACAGCATCACCGTCGACACCGCGCGGCTGCCGCTGCTGCTGCGGGAACTGCGTCTGCCCACCGTCGCCGGACTGTGGCAGCAGTTCACCGAACGCGCCGATCGCGAGGGCTGGCCCTCCGCACGTCTGTTGGCGGCACTCGCCGAACTCGAACTCGCCGAACGCGCCCAGCGACGCATCCAGCGCCACCTACTGGAGGCGCGCCTGCCCCCCGGCAAGACGCTCGACAGCTTCGATTTCGCCACCGTGCCCATGGTCAGTCGCGCCCACGTCACCGCGCTCGCCAGCGGCGATGCCTGGCTGGACAAGGGTTCCAACATTCTGCTGTTCGGGCCGAGCGGTTCCGGCAAGTCGCATCTCGGGGCAGCACTCGGTCACGCCCTCGTCGAGAACGGCTACCGCGTGCTGTTCACCCGCACCACCGACTTAGTGCAGCGCTTGCAGACCGCCCGGCAGGCGTTGTCGCTCGAGAGTGCCATCGAGAAGCTGGACAAGTACCACCTCATCATCCTCGATGATCTCTGCTACGTGCGCCGCGACCAAGCCGAGGCCAGCGTGTTGTTCGAGTTGATTGCTTCGCGATACGAGCGGGTGCCGTCGCGAGTTGTGTTGAAATTGCCTGGTCGGCGTCTCCGACGTGATGACGGTGAGCGGATCAGGCTGCGAGGTCAATTGTCTGCTTTGAAGGCTGCTCGGCGAGGGTTTGCCAACCATCGACCTTGCGCATCACGATATGCCC
>JAFKFI010000064.1 GCA_017307285.1 Alphaproteobacteria bacterium
GCTCGCGAGCGGGAAAGGAGTCACTTCCCGCTCGCCTTGCCGGCGTCGGTGCTGGCGGCGAGCTTGGGGTCGACCCACCAGTCGTCGAGCGTGAAGCCGTTGCGGATCACCGCGTCGGGGCGCTTGAACTTGTTCCAGTAGGCAACGCGGAAATAGTCGAGGTGCCAGTTCGGTACGAGGTACCAGTTCCACAGCAGCACCCGGTCGAGCGCGCGTGTCGCGGTGACGAGCGTCTCGCGGTCGGGGGCGTTGATGACCTTGTCCACCAGCGCGTCGATGACCGGGCTGCACACGCCCATGATGTTCTCGCCGCCCTCCTGCGCCGCCGAGCCGCAGGTCCAGTAGGCGGATTGCTCGTTGCCGGGGCTGTCGCTTTCGCCGAACGACGCGACCACCATGTCGAAATCGTAGTTGTCCAGCCGGTGCTGGTACTGCGACGGATCGACTGTGCGGACGCGCGCGTCGATGCCGATCTTGGCCAGCGTCTGCGAGTAGGGCAGCGCCACGCGCTCGAAGGCCGGTTCGTTGAGCAGGATCTCGAAGCTCAGCGGCTGGCCGTCGGGACCGACCAGCTTGCGGTCCTTCACCTGATAGCCGGCCTGCTTGAGCAGTTCGAGCGAGCGCTTCAGCTCCTCGCGGTTGTTGCCCGAGCCGTCCGTCACCGGCAGCTTGAACTCCTGGGTGAATAGCTCGGGCGGCAACTGGCTGCGGAAGGGCTCCAGCAATGCGAGCTCCGCGCCCTTGGGGATGCCCGAGGAGGCGAGCTCGCTGTTGCCGAAATAGCTGAGGTCGCGCTTGTAGGCGCCGTAGAACAGGTTCTTGTTCGCCCACTCGAAATCGAACGCCCAGGCGAGCGCCTGGCGCACGCGCGGGTCCTTGAACATCGGGCGGCGCGTGTTCATTGCGAAGCCCTGCATCCCGGTGGGTAGCCGGTGCTTGATCTCCTCGAGCTTCACCAGCCCTTCCTGGCGGGCCGGGAAGTCGTACGCGTTCGCCCATTGCTTGGCGACGTTCTCCAGGCGGAAGTCGATATGGCCAGCCTTGAATGCCTCCAGGGCAACCGTCGCGTCGCGGAAATACTCGATGCGGATGGTGTCGAAATTATCCAGCCCCTTGCCGGTTGGGATGTCCTTTCCCCACCAATTATCGACCCGCTTGTAGACGATGGTGCGGCCGAACTCGTAATGGTCCACCTTGTAAGGGCCGGAGCCGAGCGGCGGATCGGTGAGCGGGCGGGAGAAGTCGCGGCCTTCCCACCAGTGCTTCGGCAGCACCGGCATCTCGCCCAGGATCAACGGCAGCTCGCGGTTCTTATTGGACTTGAGGTGGAACACCACGCGTTGCGGGCTCTCCACCGTCACTTTCTCCACGTCGGCGTAGTATTGCCGGTAGTAGGGGCGGCCCTCCTTGCGGAGCGTGTTGAAGGTCCAGGCGACATCCTCGGCGGTGACGGGCGTGCCGTCATTGAAGCGCGCCTCGGGCCGCAGCTCGAAGGCGACCCACATGCGGTCGGCGGGGATCTCGATGGTCTTGGCGAGATGGCCGTAGGCGGTAGCAGCCTCGTTGGCGGAGGGCATCAGCAGGGTGTCGTAGACCCGGCCGATCTCGGCCGCCGGCGTGCCTCGCACGATGAAGCGATTGAAATTGTCGAAGCTGCCGAGGGCGGACTCGGCAAGTTCGCCGCCTTTGGGTGCATTTGGGTTGACGTAGGGGAAATACGGGAAATCGGCCGGCAGCTTGGGCTTGCCGAGCATCGACACGGCGTGCGAGCGCGTCGTCGGTTCGGCGTCGGCGGCGCGTGCGGACGGGCCGGAGGTGAGGCCGAGCAGCAGGACAACCAGCATGGCGATGATAGCGCGCACGGACGTCTCCCTTTTCGCCGGCAGTATCCTGCCGTGCCGACCGACAATACTGAAATCGGCGTAAGGCGGGGCAGGATTCGGGGGCCCGTCCGCGCCGACCCCTCCCCCAACCCTTGGTCCACTCTTCGCGGCCCAAGCCCACAAGGGGAGGGGGCATTCTTCTCCCTCTCCCCTTGCGGGAGAGCCGGGGTGAGGGGTTCAGGCCAGCAGCGCAATCGCTTCGGCGAGCAGCGCCTTGTCTCCCAGCGCCAGGGCGCGGCCGTCGCCGTCGGGGCGGAGGGGCCGGCCTTGCCAATCGGTCAGGCTGCCGCCGGCGCCGGCGATCACCGGGGCGAGGGCGGCCCAGTCCCATATCTTGAGGTCGGCCTCGGCGATGGCGTCGATCTGGCCGAGGGCGAGCAGGCCGTAGGCGTAGCAGTCGCCGCCGAAGCTCACCCGCCGCGCCGCCGCCGAGAGGCGCTGCCAGCGTGGCCGGTCGGCGGGGGAGAACATGTCCGCGCTGGTGCAGGAGAGCTCCGCCTCGAACAGAGCGGCGCAGGGGCGGCAGCCGATGCGCCCGCCGAACGGTCCGCGAAATGCCGTGGGTCGGCCAGCGGCGCCGATCCAGCGCTCGCCGGTGACGGGCTGGTCGATGATGCCGAGGATGGGGGTGTCGCCGTCGAGCAGGCCGATGAGGGTGCCGAAGATCGGCCGGCCGGTGATGAAGGCCCGGGTGCCGTCGATCGGGTCGAGCACCCAGCGCAGCCGGGCCTCCGGCCGGTCGAGGCCGAATTCCTCGCCGAGGATGCCGTGCTCGGGGAAATGACGGGACAGCACTGCCCGCATCGCCTGCTCGGCCTCGCGGTCCGCCAGCGTGACCGGGGTCTGGTCGCCCTTCAGGTCGGCGGCGAGGCCGGCGCGGAAATACGGCCGGATCACCGCCCCGGCCGCATCGGCGGCCTGCTCGGCCGCCGCGATCAATGCATCCGCGATCAGGGCGACTTGGCGGCAGGCGCCGGGGTGCCCGCACCGCCGGCGCCAAGGTTCGGAGCCGGCTTGGTCTCCTGCGCGCGGTTCGCCGTGGGCGAGCCCTCGGCCGGCGGGTTGCTTGTCGCGGAGGGCTGCGTGCCCTCGCTGCTGCCGGTCGGCTTCGCGCCGGCTGGGGCGGCTGCGGCGGGAGTCGGCGCGGTGGTCGCGGCGGCAGGCTCCACGGGCGGCAGCGGCTCGGGGTTGGGCGAAAGCGAGCGAATGAAGAGGATCACGTTCGCCCGCTCCTTCTCGCTCGGGATGCCGGCGAAGGCCATGCGGGTGCCGGGCGCGTAGGAGCTCGGCTTGTGCAGCCACTCGTTCAGCTCGTCGTAGGTCCAGGGACCCTTCTTCGACTTGAGGGCCTCCGAGTAGTTGAACCCTTGCTCGTGCGCGTGCGGGCCGCCCAGCACGCCGTAGAGGTTGGGTCCGACGCCGGGTTTGCCGCCCTGATTGAAGGTATGGCAGGCGGCGCAGACCTTCTTCGCGAATGCCTCGCCGGCGGCCTCGTTGGCGCTGGCCAGGAACGGCGCGATCGGCGGCAGCGGCTCCGGTTTGGCGGCGCCGGCGGCCGGCGCGGCCGCCACGCCCTCGATCTTGATAGCCGTCTTCTCCGGCACGTACTGGTGCACCAGGCTCATGCCGATCGTGCCCGTGATGAAAAAGGCGATGCCGGCGACCAGGACCGCGGCAACGGCCTTGTTGACCTCCATAGTATCCATGCGGGCGGAACTTCCTCGGACTGACACGACGGCTGCGAGGCACCGGACCGGGCGGCGTTGCGCCCAGCCCCGTGCCTACCTAAAAACGCCGCGCACCATAGGGAACGAACCTTGCCGCTTCAACCCACCGTGCCGCGCCTGCTCTCCCATCCGCGCCGGGCTGATCCACGTTGAACCCGATCGTGGTGATTCCTGCCCGCATGGCCGCCTCGCGGCTGCCGGGCAAGCCGCTGGCCGACATACACGGCCGGCCGATGATCGCGCATGTGCTGGACCGCGCGCGCGAGGCGGCGATCGGCCCGGCCGCAGTGGCCGGCGGCGACGCCGAGATCGTGGCCGCCGTGCGCGAGGCGGGCGGGGTCGCGGTGCTGACCGACCCGGAACTGCCGTCGGGCTCCGACCGGGTGCATGCCGCGCTGGCGACGCTCGACCCCGAGGGCCGGCACGACGTCGTGGTCAACCTGCAAGGCGACCTGCCGACCATCGACCCGGCCGCAATCCGCGCGCTGCTGGCGCCGCTCGACGACCCGGCGGTGGATATTTCCACGCTCGTGGCGCCGATCCACACGGCTGACGAAGCCGCGCTGACATCGGTGGTGAAGGCCGCCTGCGCTTTTGCCCCCGACCGGTCCACCGCGCCGGTGTTGTATTTTTCCCGTGTCGCGATCCCTTGGGGCGAGGGGGCGCTGTGGCATCACATCGGCGTCTATGCCTATCGCCGCGCGGCGCTGGCGCGCTTCGTGGCGCTGCCGCCCTCGCCGCTCGAGCAGCGGGAGAAGCTAGAGCAGCTGCGCGCGCTCGAGGCCGGCATGCGGATCGCCTGCGCGCGCGTCGATTTCGGCCCGTTCGGCGTCGATACCCAGGCCGATCTGGAGCGGGCCCGCCGGCTGCTCGCGCCCCCCGCAGGAGACCATGCATGACGCCGAGCAAAGCGGGGCTGATCGCCTTTCAGGGCATTCCCGGAGCCTATTCCGACCTCGCCTGCCGCGCCGCCTTCCCGACGATGACGACGCTGCCCTGCGAGACATTCGAGACAGCAATCGAGGCGGTGCGCGAGGGGCAGGCGGCGCTCGCGATGCTCCCTTGCGAGAACAGCCTCGCGGGGCGTGTGCCGGATATTCACCATCTGCTGCCCGGCTCCGGCCTGTTCGTGGTGGGCGAGCATTTCCAGCGGGTCGAGCACTGCCTGCTGGCGCCGCCCGGTGCCACGATCGACGGGCTGCGGCGGGCGCATTCGCATCCCGTGGCGCTCGGCCAGGTGCGTCGCGTGCTGCGCGAGCTCGGGCTCAGGCCGGTGGTGGAGAGCGACACTGCCGGCTCCGCCCAGCTGATCGCCGAGTGGAACAACCGCGAGGACGCCGCGATCGCCTCCTCGCTGGCCGCCGAGATCTATGGGCTCGACATCCTGCGCGCCAATGTCGAGGACGCGGCGCACAACACCACGCGGTTCTACGTGATGGCGCCGCGCCCAGCCATTCCGCCGACCAGCGCGCCGGGCGCGATGACGACGTTCGTGTTCCGGGTGAGGAACGTGCCGGCGGCGCTCTACAAGGCGCTCGGCGGGTTCGCGACCAACGGCGTGAACATGACGAAGCTCGAGAGCTACATGGTGGGCGGTCATTTCACCGCGACACAGTTCCTCTGCGACGTCGACGGCCACCCCGAGCAGCCGCCGCTGCGCCGCGCGCTCGAGGAGCTGCAGTTCTTCTCGACCGAGGTGCGCGTGCTCGGCGTGTATCCGAGTGCCAGGTTCCGGCTGGAGCAGGCGGCGGGGGATTAGCTCGTCGGCGCCAGCATCCGCTTGAAGCTCGGCACCGTCGCGGGCAGTGCGGCGACGTCGAGTGCGGCGAACGCGCCGTTGAAGTAGCGGATGAAACGGTTGACGTGGTTCGGCGTACCGATCGGGTATTGCCGCAGCCGCCAGCGATTGGCCGGCGTGCCCTCGTAATAGAGCCCGCCGGCGTTGTAGGCGGCGGCGACGAGCGGCGGATCGAACTTGGTCTGCCGGCCCTGGAGAAAGATGTAGGCGGCGCCGGCGGCGATCGACTTCTGCGGATCGGCGAGGCTCTGCAGCGGCAGGGTGGGATCGCCAAGGGCGGTGCGCGCGGTGCTGAGCAGGGTCTGCATCAGGCCGAGGGAGACGCGCGAGGGGGTGCGCTCGGGGTTGTTGGTGTCGCAGCCCGGCTCGCGGCGCAGCGCGGTCGGGTTGCCGCTGCTCTCGGCGCAGATGCAGGCGACGGCGAGCTCGATCGGCACGTTGGTCAGCTGCGCCGACAGCACCGAGGCGAGCGGCTGGGCGAAGCGCTGCAGCACGTTGGCGGCGAGCGCCCGCTCGGAGTCCGAGGGCTGGTCGCCGCCGCCCTGCACGCTCACGCCCTGCGCGGTCAGGCTCCAGACGCAGCTATCCTTGTAGTGCTGATGCGGGGTCTTCAGGGCGTCGAGCACGCCCGGCGGGAGGACGGCGTGCGCGTCCATCAGCGGCAGGCTCACGGCGGCGGGTGCGCCGGGCGCCTCGAACAATCGTCCCCAGGTCGCCTGGCCGACGATGCCGTCCGCCTCCAGGCCGGAGCGCTTCTGGAAATCGACGACGGCGGCGCGCGTGCTGCGACCGTACAGCCCGTCGATGTCGATGGTGGCGCCCTTCGCGTGCAGCTGCTGCTGCACCGCCATCACGTCGTCGCCGCGCATCATCGGCGAGGTGAGCCAGATCTGCCTGCTCATCTCGGGCATCAGGTGCAGCTCCTCTGTCGCATGGTGCCCTCGATCAGCCCGCGCAGGGTTGGCACGCGCTGCGCGAGATCGGCGGGCAGCGGCGCGGCGGGAAGGTCCGCCTGGGCGGAGCGCAGCGCGGGACAGGTGGCGGCGCCGTCGATCTCCTTGGCCAGCACGCGGTTGAGCGCGGCGTCGGCGCGGTAGTAGCCGGCGTATGGCGCGCCGCCGGGCACCGCTGCGAGGGCGGGCAGGAGCTGGTCGAGCTCGGCTTCGTATTGCTGCCTGGTCGCCGCGTTCATCTCGTTGTCGCGCGCGATCTTCAGCGCGTTGGCGAGCCCGCGCGTGGCGGCGAGGCGGTCGGCGTCGTTGGCATTGGATGGCAGCAGCGCGCGCGCCTGACGGAACGCGCGCAGCGCGCAGGCGCGCATCGCCGCGCGCTCAGTCGCACTTTGCGATTCGGTCAGCCGCTCGCACGCGGCGCCTTGCTGCAGGTTGAGCCGCACGCAGACCGGGTCCGCGCTGTCGCAGGCGATGGTGGCGGTCGCGACCGTGCGGTCGTTGGCGGTCTGGAAGCTTTGCAGCTGCGTCAGATCGGCGCTGGTCGGGTGCCCGCAAGCGGCGAGCAATGCGGCCAGCAGCAGAGCGGGGAGAAGCCGAAGACAAAAATTCATTGCTGCTGGTCCGACTGCTGGCGGTTGACCTGCGCGAGATCCATCCCCTTGGTGAGCGCCACCTGCGCCAGGCCGACCAGCTTGTCGGGGCTCAGCCCGAGCTTGCCCAAGGCCTCGACGACGTAGACCAGCTTCTCGACATCCGAGGCGGAGCGTGGGTCGGTGCCGAGCTTGACCGCGCTGGTGAGGAGCGATCCGAGATTGATGCTGCTGGCGGGCTGGCCGCCGCCGGCGGGGATGTCGATGTTGCCCTGCAGCTGCGAGCGGGCGTTCACGAACACGATGCCGCTGCGATACTCGGTGATCGCCTCGGCGAGTTCCTTCTCGTCCTTGAACTTGTCATGGAGGCCGAGCTCCTGGCCCGGCGCGAACAGCTCGGTGGCGAGCGTCTCGGCGGGCAGCGGGTCGCCGGAGGGGCCGGTCCGCAGCATCGCGCGCATCAGCTCGGTGGCGAAGGCCGGCGGCACGCTGCCGAGCCGCGCCGCCATCAGCGGCGAGACCGCCGGGTCCAACGCCGCCAGTGCGACGGTGCCGTCCACGGTCGGCGGCATGAGCGCGCGGTTCATCGGCGTGCGCAGCAGGGCGGCCTTCCAGGCATCGAACTTCTCCTTCTGCTGCAGCAGCTTGATGCCGCTCATCACGATGCCGAAGACGATCCCGGCGGGGCCGCCGGAGATGCCCGAGATGATCGGGGTCAGCGCGCCGAGCGTGCCGCTGATACCGGCGATGGCGTCGCCCAGCACGCCAGGCAGCCCGGCATTGTCCAGCCCGTCGAGCGCCGTCTCCGCCTTGCCGATGACGTCCCCGATCTTGGATACGCTGGGGCTGCCGCTGAGCAACGGATCGATCGCGTCGAGCAGCCCGCCGGCCGTCTTGGTCAGCGCGCCGGCATTCGCCAGGATTCCCGTGCCGACGCCGAGACTGCCGAGCGCGCCGATCACCTGCGTCGCGGTTTGCAGATCGTCCTTGATGGATTGCAGCTTGGTTTGACCCGCGGCGACTTGCGGGTCGGGCGCACCCGTCGCCGCGCCGACCTGGCTTGTCGCCTGCTGCGCCGCCGTCGCGGCGATTTGCGCCGTCTTCGTCGCATCGCTCGCCGCGCCGACCGCTTGCTCGACTTGCTGCTGGGTTGCCTTCACCGTGTCCTGCACCTGCGAGACGGTGTTCTGGACCTGCTCGGTGGCCTTGTTCGCGGCGTCCACCGCGCTGGTGACGGCCTTGTTCGCCTGATCGGTGGTGCGCGCGGTGAAGTAGAACGTGATGACGATGCCGATGAAGCCGGCAATGACCTCGACGTTCTGCAGTCCGAGCTGGTTCTGGAAGATCAGCACCAGCAATCCGAACACGATGACGTAGAACGAGATGAGCCCCCGGATCGAGCCCTCCGGCGCGCCGAGAGGCAGCTGCATCAGGTAGTTGCGCCAGGCGTCCTCGGGCGGAACCCGGTTCGCGGTGGTTTGCCAGAAGATCTTCTGCGTCTTCAGCGCGAGAGTTGCGAGTGCCACCGCGCTGAGCAGCAGGAAAACGAGGGTGAGGCCGAGCAGACCCCACATCGCGTAGTTGCGCTCCCACTGGTTGTCTGTTCGTACCAGCTCGCGGGCCTGGTCGAGCTGCGTGTTCAGGTTGTCGACGGACGGCCGCAAGCTGTCCGGCAGCGTCTTGTCGTCGCGGATGACGACAGCGGCGGTGTGGGCCTGCTCAAGCAGCGCGCCAAGACTTTGCTTGGCGGAAGCGGCTGGCGCCGGCGCCGCCGCTGATTGGCCGCGAGCGGTTCCGATTACGCTGAAGGCCAAGAACAGAACCAGGAAAGTCGAGCGCGTCAGTGCTCTTACGACCATTCTGCCGGACGCCCATCTTCGTTTCTAGCCTGTGACAGTCCATCACACGGCCGTACTCGCTTCAACCGTTTTATCAATTCAAATGATCCGACGTCCCGTTCCGCGCTCGATCAAGTACTCGTCTTGGTCGGCGGAGGCCGACCATCCACGACTTTGCTGGCCAACGGTAAAGTCGTGGATGACCGGCCTTCGCCGGTCATGACGGTATGGCGCCGGGGAGCGACGTTGGCGTCAATCAGGCCGAGGATGCCACCGCCGGCGCTAGGGCGGGCATTTTCGCTGCCGGATGGGCGGGATTGCGGAAGCGCAACTCGCCCTCCTCCGCCGCGTCGGGGGCGGGGATGCCGAACAGCTCGAGACGGGAAGCGCAAGTCACGGCGACCACGGGGCGCGCCTCGGCGTGGGTGAGGAACTGCCGCGCCTCGCCCTCGAGCTCCAATTTCTCGCGCAAGGAGCGCCATTCCGCGCGATCGGTGTCCTCGACGAACATTGCCAGGATGCCCGGCCGCGTGCCCGTCAGTCGGGCGGGCGCGATGGCCTCCATGCGCTTGCGGATCGCCACGGCCACCTCGTTCTCCCGGCCCGCGCGGGCGGCCATGACGAACACACCCTGCCCCGCGGCGGTGACCGAGAGATGCGCCTCGGGGCCGAACTCGCGCCGGAGCGACGGCAGCAGGCCGAGCTCGTCGGCTTGCGCGGCCGCCAGCAGCAGCGGGTCGAGCCGCAGCACCAGCGCCTCGTCCTGATCGGCGCGGCGCTGCTCGGCGAGCATCGCGCGGATGCGCTCATGCAGCGCGGCGAGCGCGTTGTCCTCCGCCCGATCCTGCCGCAGCCCACCGCGCAGGCCGAGCGGCAGCGTCATTTTCAGCACGTAGCGGCCAGGGTGCGCCGCCAGCCAGGTTTGCAGGTCGGTGTCGATCTGGTCGGCGAGGCGGAACCAGGCACCGCGATGCACGTCGCGGCCAGCCTCGGCGGAGACGATGTCGCAGGCTACCTCGGCCTCGATGCCGCCGCGTGCGATCAGCAGATCGAACGGCGCGCCATCGTCGAAGCCGGCGAAGCGGACCGCGAAGCCGCGCGAGCGTTGCAACGAGGCGGTGCGCAGCAGGTGGAAGGCCGGCACCAGCGTGCCGTTCGCGTCGAGCGCGGCGCGCAGCGTCTTGCGCAGCCGCTCCTTGCCCCGGCGGGTCAGCTGCCCGGCGAGGGATGCGGCATCGCCCGCGAGCGCCGCTAACCGCAGCTCCGCCGGCGATGGTGGGCGGTTCTGCCGTGCGCGCAAGCGTTCGATGGCGAGTTCGACGGCGTGGTACTGCAGCAAGGCCCGGCCGGCCCGCGTGCCGCCGGTGGACCATGCGCGGATCGCCGCCAACCGCTCGGTCCACGGCCGCTCGCCGACCAGGGCGACGAACGCATCCAGGGCAGAGCTGTCGATCAGTCCGGTCACGAGGTCATCTCCGGGAGTGGCGGTGCGGCTCGCTGCAATGCAGCATGACCGCAGTCTGTCCCGATCGCGTCGATCCGGCAACACACGAGCGGCTGATTGGACGGCGACATCGGCGGAGGGGTTCTCGACGGTCCCATTGAGGTCGCCTATCACCGGGCGAGCGGAACAGCACGGGAGCGACGCATGGACGGCATTTCGACCGACATTCCGTTGGCGGCGACGACCGGAGCCTGGCTCGGAGATTTCGAGGCAGCATTGGCCGCCGGCGATGCCGCCCAGATCGCGGCGCTATTCGCCGGCGAGTGCCACTGGCGCGACATCCTCGCCTTCACCTGGGACCTGCACACCACCTCCGGCGCCTCGCAGATCGCGAAGCGCTTGATTGCCAATCTGGGGCGCACGGCGCCGCGTGGGTTAGCGCTCGCTGCCGAGCGCACGCCGCCCCGGCGCGTCCAGCGTGCCGGCACGGAGGCGATCGAGGCGATTTTCCGCTTCGAGAGCTCGGTGGGGCCGTGCAACGGCGTGGTGCGGCTGGTCTCGGAAGGCGGCGAAACGCGCGCGTGGACCCTGATGACCGCGCTCGACGAGATCCGTGGGCACGAGGACCCGGCCAATGGCGCGCGTTGGCAGGACGTGGACTGGAAGCGCAATTTCGGCGGCGAGAACTGGCTCGACCGGCGCAACCGGGCGCGCGCCTATGCCGACCGCGACCCTGCGGTGCTGGTGGTCGGCGCGGCGCAGGCCGGGCTCACCATCGCGGCACGGCTGACGCTGCTCGGCGTCGACACGCTCGTGGTGGACCGCGAGGCGCGGATCGGCGACAGCTGGCGCCGCCGCTACCACGCGCTGACGTTGCACAACGAGACGCGGGTGAACCACCTGCCCTACATGCCTTTCCCGCCCTCCTGGCCGGTCTTCATCCCGAAGGACATGCTCGCCAACTGGTTCGAGATCTACGCCGAGGCGATGGAACTCAACGTCTGGACACAGACCGAGCTCGTTGGCGGCACCTGGGACGAAGCCGCCGACTGCTGGGACGTGCGCCTCGCGCGGGAGGACGGGACGGAACGGCGCATGCGGCCGCGCCACATCGTCTTCGCCAACGGCGTCAGCACCACGCCCATCATGCCGGAGCTGCCGGGCCTCGAGGCGTTCGGCGGCGCCGTGCGGCATTCCGGGCGCTATGGTAGCGGGCTCGACTGGCGGGGCAAGCGCGCGCTGGTCATCGGCACCGGCACGTCCGGCCACGACGTGGCGCAGGACCTTTGCGTCTCGGGGGCGGCGGAGGTGACGCTGGTGCAGCGCAGCCCGACGCTCATCGTCAGCCTGAAGGAGGCGCAGGCACCCTATGCGCTCTACGACGAGGACATCCCGTTCGAGGACAAGGACCTGATCGCCGCCTCCTTTCCCTTTCCGGTCTATCGCCGCTCGCACCAGCTCATCACCGCGAAAAACCGCGAGGCCGACCGGGAGCTGCTGGATGGCCTGAAGCGGCGGGGCTTCCGCCTGACCTCGGGGGAGGACGGCAGCGGCTGGCAGATCATGTATCAGAGCCGGGGCGGCGGGTACTATTTCGATGCCGGCTGCTCGGAGATGGTCGTCGACGGACGCATTGGGCTGATCCAGTTCGGCGATATCGAGCGGTTCGGCCCGGAGGGGGCGATCATGAAGGACGGCGGCGTGCGGCCGGCCGACCTCATCGTGCTGGCCACCGGCTACGAGGGCCAGGCGAAGGCGGCGCGACGGCTCCTCGGCGATGCGGTGGGCGAGCGCACGGGCCGCGTGTGGGGCTTCGACGAGGAAGGAGAGCTCTACGGCATGTGGCGTCCGACCGGACAGAAGGGGCTGTGGTTCCATGCCGGCGGCCTCGCGCAATGCCGCATCTTCTCGAAGGTGCTCGCGCTGCAGATCAAGGCACGTGAGCTATGCATCGTCACTTGACAGATATACTAACAGACTAGTATAGAGGGGACATGCTCTCCACCGCATCCCCCTCACCCCCGAGCGGCCTGCTGGCCCGCTTCACCGGGCTGATCGGGGCGATCGTGTGGGGTTTGGGCGACAGCCTGGAGCGGCAGCGGCGGTTTGGCTGGGGGGAGGCGTGGCTGGTGCCGCTGGCCGATGTGCTGCGGGGCTATCTCGGGCGCACCCTGGCGCGGTTCACCGCGCTGCACGCACGCTTCCTTGCCGGCACGCTGCCCAGGGCGCCGCGCCCGAGAGCCACGCCACCCTCGGCCACCGAGGGGGCGATCCCGGCTCGGGTGCGCGGGGCGCGCCGGCCGCCGGCGATCCCGCTTGGGCCGGTGTTCGTCGAGTATGGCATGCGGCCCTACGATTTGGAGCTGGGCCGGCTGCTCGACGACCCCGAGATGCGGGACTTCCTCGCCGCCGTGCCGCAGGCCGGGCGGATCTTGCGGGCGTTGTGGCGCAAGCTCACCACGGAGCCGCTGCCCGACATCCTGCGCCCGCCGCCCCCGCCGTGCCCGGTGAAGTTGCCCGACGGGGCCACAGCGTGGCAGCCGATCCCTTGCCGTTCCTTCCTCTCGGCCGAGAAGCCGCCGGACCCACCCAGGCTCCCGGAGCCGGGCCGCCCGCCCCGCGACTACCTCCGGATCGGCAAGCTCTTCATACGATAGCGCCCAATGCACCGCTGCCTTGGCACGCTATAAACGTTGCTATGTAGCAATAATACGCGACGCCGCTAGTTTCTCGGGATCGCCGTCCGGCTCGGGGCGTCCGGGTTCTGGGCGCGGTGGCGCAGCAGGTGATCGGCGAGCACCGAGGCCAGCATGGCCTCGCCCACCGGCACGGCGCGGATGCCGACGCAGGGGTCGTGGCGGCCCTTGGTGAAGACCTCCACGTCGTGGCCCTGGCGGTCCACCGAGCGGCGGGGCGTGAGGATCGAGCTGGTCGGCTTCACCGCGAACCGCGCGACGATCGGCTGGCCGGTGGAGATGCCGCCCAGGATGCCGCCGGCGTGGTTGGAGGCGAAAGCAATGGCGCCCTCGTCCATCGCCATCTCGTCGGCATTGGCCTCGCCGGAGAGCGCGGCAGCGGCGAAGCCCTCGCCGATCTCGACGCCCTTCACCGCATTGATCGACATGAGCGCGCCCGCGAGATCGGCGTCGAGTTTGGCGTAGATCGGCGCGCCCAAACCCGGCGCCACGCCATCCGCCACCACCTCGATCACCGCGCCGGCCGAGGAGCCGGCCTTGCGCACCTCGCCGAGATATTTTTCCCACTCTGCGGCGACGATCGGGTCGGGGCAGAAGAAGGGGTTCTTGTCCACCTCCGCCCAATCCCAACGTGCGCGGTCGATGCGATGCGGGCCGATCTGCACCAGGGCGCCTCGGATGCGCACCTCCGGGCCGAGCACCTTGCGGGCGATGGCGCCGGCGGCGACCCGCATCGCGGTCTCCCGCGCCGAGGACCGGCCGCCGCCGCGATAGTCGCGGATGCCGTATTTGAGCTCGTAGGTCAGGTCGGCGTGGCCCGGGCGGAAGCGCTGGGCGATCTCGCCGTAATCTTTCGAGCGCTGGTCGACGTTCTCGATCTGCAGCGCGATCGGCGTGCCGGTGGTCAGGCCCTCGAACACGCCCGAGAGGATGCGGACCTGGTCGGGCTCCTGGCGCTGGGTGGTGAATTTCGACTGGCCGGGGCGGCGGCGGTCGAGCCAGGGCTGGATGTCGGCCTCCGAGAGCGCGAGGCGCGGTGGGCAGCCGTCGACGACGCAGCCGATCGCCGGCCCGTGGCTCTCGCCCCAGGTGGTGACGCGGAACAGATGGCCGAAACTGTTGTGCGACATGCGCCGCCCGCTCTCAGCCCTCGCCGCCGCTCTCGACGATGGCGATGTCGGGCGCGGCGGGGTTCTTCATGCCCACCAGATGGTAGCCGCAATCGACGTGGTGAACCTCCCCCGTCACGCCCGTCGAGAGATCGGAGAGCAGGTAGACGCCGGCGCCGCCCACCTCGTCGGTGGTCACGTTGCGCTGCATCGGCGAGTTGAGCTGGTTCCAGCGCAGGATGTAGCGGAAGTCGCCGATGCCGCTGGCGGCGAGGGTCTTGATCGGGCCGGCGGAGATCCCGTTCACCCGGATGTTGTTGACGCCGAGATCGGCGGCCAGGTAGCGCACCGAGGCTTCCAGCGCGGCTTTCGCGACACCCATGACGTTATAGTGCGGCATCCACCGCTCGGCGCCGAGATAGGTGAGGGTGAGCAGCGAGCCGCCGGCACTCATCATCGGTACGGCGCGCTGGCAGACGGCGGTGAAGGAATAGGCGGAAATATCCATCGCCTGCAGGAAGGCGGCGCGCGGGGTGTCGAGGTAGCGGCCGCGCAGATACTGCTTGTCGGCGAAGCCGATGGCGTGGACCAGGAAGTCCAGCCGGTCCCATTGCTTGGCAACGGCGGCGAAGGCGGCATCGATCCCAGCCTCGTCGCCCACGTCGCAGGGCACGACGAGATCGGAGCCGACGCTCGCCGCCAGCGGACGAACCCGCTTCTCCAGCGCCTCGCCCTGGAAGGTGAAGGCGAGCTCCGCGCCCTGGGCGGCGCAGGCGGCGGCGATGCCCCAGGCGATGGAACGATCGTTCGCCACCCCCATGATGAGGCCCCGCTTGCCGGCCATCAGGGTGCCGGTGGGCTGGGTTGCACTGTTCGGCATGGGATCGATCCTTGGTGGCGAGCGGAGCGGAGGGTGGTGGCACAGGCGCGCGGCGGGGGGCAAGGGCCGACGCTCTGGCCTTGACGCCGGTTGGACGGCAGATTGCCGCCCAAAGGAGCCCGACCATGCCAGAGCCCGACCCGTTCGCGAAGTTCCACGAATGGATGGCGGCGGCCGAGCAATCGGAGCCGAACGATCCCAACGCCATGACGGTGGCGACCGCGACGGCGGACGGTGTGCCCTCGGCGCGCATCGTGCTGCTCAAGGGGATCGACCCGGCGGGCACCGCACGACGGGGATTCGTGTTCTTCACCAACCGGGAGAGCCGCAAGGGGGGCGAGCTCGCCGCCAACCCCCGCGCGGCGCTGCTGTTCCACTGGAAGACGCTGGGGCGGCAAATCCGCATCGAGGGCGCCATCGAGCACGCCAGCGACGCCGAGGCGGATGCCTATTACGCGACGCGGGCGCGGGTGTCGCGGCTCGGCGCCTGGGCCTCGGACCAGTCGCGCCCGCTGGCCTCGCGCGCCGAGCTGGAGCGGCGGCTCGCGGAATACGAGGCGCGCTATCCAGGGGAAGAGATTCCCCGCCCGTCGTATTGGGGTGGCTATCGGGTAGTGCCGGCACATTTCGAGTTCTGGCAGAACATGCCGTTCCGCCTCCATGACCGCACCACCTACACGCGCTCGGACGGAGGCTGGACGGTCGGAAAACTCTATCCGTGAGCATCCCGGCCGAGCAGGAGGAGGCCTGCGCGTATCTCCGCGCGCTGTCGGGCGCGGCGCCGATCGAGACCCACATATCCCTGGTCTTCGTCGGCCGCGACACGGTGTGGAAGCTCAAGAAGGCGGTGCGGCTGCCGTATCTCGATTTTTCCTCGCTCGCTGCCCGTCGCCACTTCGCCGAGAGAGAGTTCGCCTTGAACGGGGGTGCGGCGCCCGGACTTTACCGCGACGTGGTGCCGCTGGTCCGCGCGCCGGACGGAAGCCTCGGGTTCGGCGATGCGGCGGATGCGGCCCGCGCCGTCGAGTGGGTGTTGCGCATGGCTCGGGTGCCGCCGGGAGACTTCCTCGACCGGATCGCCGAAGAGGGCGGCCTGACGCCCGATCTGCTCGTCGCCACGGCCGACGCGGTGGCGGCGTTCCATCGCGGTCTGCCACCGGTCCACGGCACCGACCCGGTCGCGGCGATGCGCGGTATAGCGGAGGGCAACGTGCCGTCGGCCCGCGCCGCCGGACTGCCATTGGGTGCCATCGAGGCATGGCGCGGGGCGTGCCTCGCCGAGCTGGAGGCGATCGCGGAGTGGCAGCGTGGGCGCGCACGCGACGGCTTCGTCCGGCGCGCGCATGGCGACCTGCATCTCGGTAATATGTGCCTCTGGCGGGGTGCGCCAGTGCCGTTCGACGCGCTGGAGTTCGACGAGGCGCTGGCGACGATCGACCTCGGCTACGACCTCGCCTTCCTGCTGATGGACCTCGACCATCGGGTCGGACGGGCGCAGGCGAACCGGGTGCTCAACCGCTATGTCGCGCGCACCGGCGACGCGGCGCTGACGCGCGGGCTGCCAGCGTTTCTCTCGTTGCGTGCGCTGATCCGCGCGCATGTCGAGGCATCGCGGCAGCGGCGGGACGCGGCGTTCGGCTATTTGCGTGCCGCGCGGGAGCATCTCGGGCGCCACGAGGCGGTGATCGTCGCGGTGGGTGGGCTGCAAGGCACCGGCAAGACCACCTTGGCCCGCGCGCTCGCCCCGGAGCTCGGCCGCGCGCCGGGTGCGCTGGTGCTGCGCAGCGACGAGATCCGCAAGCGGCGTTACGGTCTCGCGCCGGAGCAGCGTCTCCCGGCTGAGGCGTACGCCGACGAGGTCACGGTCGCGGTGTTCACCGAGATCGCCACGACCGCCCGCGACGTGGCGAGGGGCGGACATTCGGTGATTGCGGATGCAACCTTCCTCGACGCGCCGCTGCGGGTTCAGATCGAAGCCGAGGCGCGCGCGGCCGGCGTGCCGTTCATCGGGCTGTGGCTCGACACCGACATATCCGAGCTGGAAGCGCGGGTCGCGGCACGGCGCGGCGATGCGTCGGACGCTACCATCGAGACGCTGCACGCCTCGGCGCGGGCCAACCCCGAGGTCGCCCAGCGGCTCGGGCCGGCCTGGCTGGTGCTCGACGCCGCCGAGCGGGAGGTCGCGCTGGCCGGCGCGCGCGAGGCTGTCCGCAGCCGCGCGCCGACGTGCTAGGCTCGCTTGGCTTCCGTCACCGGAGAGAACGAGATCATGGAAATCTGCAAGATCCTGCTGCCGTTGACCGGCACCGCGGCAGGGGGGGCCGCGCTGCAGACCGCGCTGATGATCGCGCGCATCTGGAACGCCCATGTGACAGCGCTGCACGTGCGAGTCGACTCGCGCGACGTGGCGCCGCTGGCCGGCGAGGGTCTCTCGGGCGCGATGATCGAGGAGATGATGTCGGCCACCGAGAAGGAGAGCAACGACCGTGCCCACGCGGTGCGCGCCATGTTCGACCGCTTCGTCGCCGAGAACCAGGTTTCGGTGTCGGACGGGCGCGTCGGCCTCGAGGGTGCCACGGCGAGCTTCGCCTCCGTCACCGGGCGCGAGGAGGACCTGGTCGCACAGCAATCGCGGCTCGCCGACCTGACCGTGGTGCCGCACCCGGAGGCCGGCGAGGACGTGTCCTCCTCCGACGCGCTGCACGCGGTGCTGTTCGACAGCGGACGCCCGGTGCTGATCGCGCCGCAGGTGGCGCCCGCCACCATCGGCACACGGATTTGCGTCGCCTGGAACGGCACGGCCGAGTCGGCGGCGGCGGTGTACGCGGTGCTGCCTTGGCTGAAGCGCGCCGAGGCGGTGCGGGTGCTCTCGGCCGAGGAGTATCAGCGGCGCGGCCCCGGCGCGCAGAACCTCGCCTCCTATCTCGCGCTGCACGACGTGCGCGCGGAGCTGGCGACGTTCCGGCCCATCGACCGCGACGTCGGCGCAGGGATGCTGGCGGCGGCGCGGGAGTTCGGGGCCGACATGCTGGCGATGGGCGCCTACTCGCACTCGCGGCTGCGGCAGCTGATCCTCGGCGGCGTGACGCGGCACGTGCTGGAGAACGCGACCTTGCCGGTGATGATGTGCCGTTGACGGCCAGCGCGTGAGGCCGGCATGCCGTTGCCGCCGGCGGGCGTCGACGACCCCGCCACACTGGAGGCACTGCGCGCCTATGTGAAGCTGCTGCGCGCCGGCAAGGCGGTGGTCGCTCGCATCGAGCCGCGCCTCGCGGCCCGCGGCCTCACCGCGACGCAGCTCGGTGTGCTGGAAGCCATCCTGCACAAGGGCCCGCTCACCCAGCGCGAGCTCGGCCGTAAGGTGCTCACCAGCGCCGGCAACATGACGGATTTGATCGACAAGCTGGAAGGCCGCCTGCTGGTCTGCCGTTCGCGGGTGGCGGGCGACCGGCGCAGCGTCCGCGTCGCGCTGACCCCGGCGGGGCGAACGTTGATCGAGGGCTTGTTCCCAAAGCACGCGCGCGACATCGCCGAGGCGATGGGCGGGCTGACGACGAAGGAACTCGCCGAGCTTGGCCGCCTGCTGCGCAAGCTCGGCATGGCTGCTTCGAGCGAGGATCGGCCGCATCTTGCACCGGCTGATGCACAGGCCCACCTCCCGGCCGATCGTTCGGTATCGAACGAATAGCACGGGAGAGATCACGATGATCGAAGTGCGTCCCTTCGGCAGCCTTGGCCGGTTCCAGAACGACTGGCTCAGCGCGCGGCACCATTTCAGCTTCGGCGAGTACCACGACCCCGCCCGCATGGGCTTCGGGCGGCTGCGCGTGTGGAACGACGACGAGATCGGGCCGGGCAAGGGGTTCGACCCGCATCCTCATCGGGACATGGAGATCGTCACGTATGTCCGGCAGGGCGCGATCACCCATCGCGACAGCCTGGGCAACGAGGGCCGCACCGAGGCCGGCGACGTGCAGGTGATGCACGCCGGCACCGGCATCGTCCATGCCGAGTACAACCGCGAGGACACGCCGACGCGGCTGTTCCAGATCTGGATTCTGCCCGACCGGCGCGGCGCGGCACCCGGCTGGGGCACGCGCGAGTTCCCCAAGGCGAATGGCGGGTTGTCGGTGCTGGCGAGTGGCCGGGCTCAGGACGCGGGCGGCGAGGCGCTGCCGTTGAATGCGGATGCCGCCGTGCTTGCGGGCACGCTGCGCGCGGGCGAGACGGTGCGGCACGCGCTGGCGCCGGGGCGCGGCGCTTATCTCGTGCCGGCGAGCGGCGCGGTCGAGGTAAACGGCGTCACGGTAGCCACGCGCGACGGGGCAGCCGTGAGCGACGAGGGCGAGCTGACCATCAAGGCCGTCGATGACACCGAGCTGGTCCTGGTCGAGGTTGCCAACTGACTGTTAACCCGTCCCGCGCTATGGTCGGATTCTGAACGGTGGGGGAACGAGGTCGTGCGGTTGGCGAGACGCTTGGCGCTTGGCTTCGCTCTTTCATGCGGTGCCGTCGGCCCACTGGCCGCGGCGCCGGACCCGTCGCTTGAACAGCAGCTCCGCGCATGGCTGTCCGGGCTCACCGGGGTCGCAGTGCCGGAGTTGCCGCTGCGGATCACGCCGGAGGGCGATCACTACCGCGCGGCCCTGCCGATCGGCGCCGGGGACAAGGCCGGGTCGATCTCCGCCGCTCTGCGCCCGCTCGATGGCGGCCGCTGGGCCATAGAGGATTTCGTGCTGCCGCCCACCTCGCATTTCACCATGCGGGTGCCCGCGCCAGACGATCCCACGCACACGGTCCCGGCCGAGGCGACGCTGAGCCTCGGCGGGCAGGACGGCCGGATGCTGCTCGACCCGAGCCTGGCAAGCCCGTCGAGCTTCGAGGCTCGGCTGCGCGGCGTCAGGCTCGATGTCGCGGGTGGCGGGCAAGAGCAGCACCAGCAGATGGACCGCTACGAGACGCACGGGACGGCCACACCGGTTGCCGGCGGCCGGCTCGACTTCGTGCAGGATGCGACCATCGAGGGCTGGCGGATCGCGGCGCAGCCGGCCTCGGGAGAGCCATTCGCCTTGCAGGCCCGCGCGCTCCGGGCCAACGGTCGGCTCGACGGGCTGAACCCCGACCGGCTCGCGCCGGTGGTGCGCGCCTTTCTCGCGTTGACCGCTGCCCAGGAGGGCGACGAGGCGGTGACGCGCGCGGCGCTGCATCGGCTGGTGGAGGCCTTGCGCGACAGCGTGCGTTCCGGCCGTATCGAGGAGAGCTTCGAGCACCTGCAAATTGCGGCGGCGGGGCAGGAGGCAACGATCGGCACGCTGCGCCTCGCCTTCGCGGCGGACGCGCCAGAGGGGCGGCTCGCCGGTTCGATCGGGCTGGAGATGGCGGGGCTCGAGGTTCCCTCGCTGCCGCCGGGGCTCATGCCGTGGGTGCCGCGCCGAATCGTGCTGCATCCCGTGATTTCCGGGATGGGTGTCGCAGAGCTGACTGGGTTGGCGCTCGCCGCAACAGCGACACCGCCCGACGACCAGGCGACGGATGCCGCGCTCGCGGCCCTGTTCAACGGCCCCGGTGTCACTATCGGCATCGATCCCCTGACGATCGAGCTTCCCGCCTCGCGGCTCGACGCCACCGGCAGCGTCGTCGTGCGCGGACCCGAGCGCTATGCCGGGCGGGCGAAGCTGGTGCTGACCGGTTTCGACGCGCTGATGGCGCAGGCGCAGGACGACCCGAACCTGCATGATGTGGCACCCGTGCTCATCCTGGCGCGCGGCCTGGCGAAGCCGGAGGGCGACCATCTGGTCTGGGACGTGGTGGCGAGCGAATCAGGCGCCACGGTGAACGGGGTGGACATCTCCAGCCTGGCCGGCGGCGGTCAGCCGCCGGCGCCGCCGCCCAAACGCCCGTCCCACCCGTCGCAGTCTCAGCCAGCGCCCAAGCGGTAGAGCACCACGTCTCGCGCTACGCGGTCCTCCAGTTCCAGCGTGGTTGGGACCCGATACTCGGCAAAGCGGGAAAGGCCTTCGCGGGGCAGGTAGGCACGGCCGGGGTCCGCCACCCACACCTCGGCCTGCCGCGCCATTGCTCGCAGCCACGGTAGGATGTGCCCGGTCATCGGCGCCTCATAGCAGACGTCGCCGCACAGGATCAGGTCCCAGCGGCAATCGGAGCCCACCACGTCCTCGGCGAGCGCGCGCACCTCGGCCGCGTTGGCGCGAGCGTTCAACCGGATCGCTGCGGCGGCCAGCCGGTCGATCTCGGCTGCGTCCACGAGCGCCGCGCCTGCCCGCGCGCAGGCGATGGCGGCGACGCCGCCACCCGCCGCGAAATCGAGCACCCGCTTGCCGGAAACCAGCGCGGGATGATCGCGCACGTGTCGCGCCAGCGCTTGCCCTCCGGGCCAGGCGAACGCCCAGAACGGCGGCTCGACATTGTTGGCTGCGAGCCATTCTTCCGTGGCCTGCCAGATCGGCGTGATCTCGCTCGCGAGGTGTAGCGCGATCTCCGGCACCAGCGGGGCGCGGGAGAGCAGCGTGTTGCGGCGGACGAACGCTTCCTCTTCGCTCACATCCACCCGATCAGCAGCGCGAGTGCCACGGCGAGCCCCGCCTCGCGATTGGCGCGGAACTGGCGAAGGCAGTTCGCCGGGTCGTCGATGTCGAGCACGGCGATCTGTCGCGCGAGAAGCAGGGCCGGCAGCAGCAGCGCGGGATAGAACCAGCCGGACAACCCGGCGAGCCAGCCGGCGCACACCAGCGCAACCATCGTGCCGGCGTAGCATAGGGCGAGGAACGGGCGCGTGCGCTCGGCGAACAGGCGCGCGGTGGAGCGCACGCCGACCAGCGCGTCGTCCTCGCGGTCCTGGTGCGCGTAGATCGTGTCGAAGCCGAGGTCCCACAGGATCGCCGCCGCATAGATCGCGAGCCAGGCCGCGTCGATCCGCCCCGCCCCCGCCGCGTAGCCGAGCGGCGCGCCGAAGCCGAAGGTGAACCCCATGACGAGCTGCGGCCACCAGGTGACGCGTTTGGCGAGCGGATAGAGCCCGACCAGCAGCAAGGAGGCGACCCCCAGCGCCTGCGCGAGCGGCGGCAGCTGCAGCAGGATCGCCAGCCCCGCGAGCAGCAGCAGGACCAGGAAGGCGAGCGCGGGGCGCGGCCGCACCGCGCCCGACGCCAGCGGCCGGCCGGCGGTGCGCGCCACCTGCCGGTCGATGTCGCGGTCCCACAGATCGTTCACCACGCAGCCGGCGGCCCGCATCACCAGGCTGCCGATGGCGAACAGCACGATCAGCCGCACGCTTTCCGCCACGTCGCGGCCGGACAGCAGGATGCCCCACAGGCCGGGCAGGAACAGCAGCCAGACGCCAATCGGCCGGTCGAGCCGCGCCAGCAGCACGTAGGGCACCCAGCGCGCCGGCAGCCGGGCGACCCAGCCTCCGGCGGCGATGTCGGTATGGGCGGTCATGGTGCTAATCTGCCCGCCAGCATGTCGGGGTCAATCCGCCTGTTCGTGAGCGCCCCCCTGGCCGAGGGGGTGGAGGTCCAGGCGACACCAGGCCAGGCGCATTATCTCGGCACCGTCATGCGCCGCGCCACGGGCGCCCCGGTGCGGCTGTTCAACGGCGCGGACGGCGAGTGGCAGGCGCGGCTGACCGTCATCAAGCGGGATCGCGCGGTGCTCGCGGTCGAGACGCCGCTCCGGGCGCAGGCGGCGGAGCCTGACCTGTGGCTCGCCTTCGCCGTGCTGAAACGCGACGCGACCGACCTCGTCGCGCAGAAGGCGACCGAGCTCGGCGTCTCCGCCTTGGTCCCCGTGATTACCGAGCGGACCAATGCCGAGCGAGTCAACGCGACCCGGATAATCGCGATCGCTACCGAGGCCGCCGAGCAATCCGAGCGGCTGACGGTGCCGCGCGTCGCACCGCTCCAGCGCCTTCCCGACCTGCTCGTCCATTGGCCGGCCGGGCGGACGCTGTTCGCGGCCATCGAGCGGGCGGGCGCCGCGCCGCTCCGACCGCGCCAGGGCGGGAGCGCGGCGGCGCTGCTGGTCGGGCCGGAGGGTGGTTTCAGCGAGCGGGAGCTTGACGCCCTGCGCGCCCGACCCTTTGTTGTGCCGGTCAGCCTGGGGCCGCGCATCCTGCGGGCCGAGACGGCCAGCATCGTCGGTCTGGCCCTGTTGCAGGCTGGCGATTAGATGACCGGACACGCCGAACGTCCGAAACCCTGGGAGCCCGATGTCCAACCCCGGAGATGCCGACGCGACCCCGATCACGTCGATGCGGCAGCTGGCCGACTATTTCGCGGCCGGCTGCAAACCACCGGAGGCGTTCCGTATCGGCACCGAGCACGAGAAGTTCGGTTTCCGGCGGACCGATCTCACCCCGCCACCCTACGAGCCGCGCGGCATCGAGGCGCTACTAGAAGGCATGGCCGCTGGCGGCGGCGAGCCGATCCGCGACCACGGCCGCATCATCGGCCTAAAGCAGGGCGCGGCGTCAATCTCCTTAGAGCCGGCCGGGCAGCTCGAACTCTCGGGCGCGCCGCTCGCCACGCTGCACGACACGCGCACGGAATTCGAGGCGCATTTCGCGGAGGTGGACGCCGTCTCCGCCGGGCTCGGCCTCGGCTTCGCCCCGCTCGGCTTCCACCCGACCGAGACGCGCGCCGCGATGCCTTGGATGCCCAAGAGCCGCTATGCGGTGATGCGCGCCTACATGCCGAAGGTCGGGACGATGGGCCTCGACATGATGACCCGCACCTGCACCGTGCAGGTCAATCTCGATTTCGTCTCCGAGGCCGACATGGTGCGCAAGCTGCGGGTCTCGCTCGCCCTGCAGCCGCTCGCCACCGCGCTGTTCGCGAATTCACCTTTCACGGAGGGGCATCCTAACGGTTTCTTATCCTTTCGCGCCCAGGTCTGGACGGACACCGACAACGAGCGCTCCGGGATCCCCTCGGTGATGTTCGAGGACGGCTTTGGGTTCGAGCGATACGCACGATGGCTGGTCGACGACGTGCCGATGTATTTTGTCTACCGAAGCGGGCACTACATCGACGTGGCTGGCCGTTCGTTTCGCGACTTCATGGCCGGCCGCGTGCCGGAGCTCGCCGGCGAGACGGCGACGGTGGGAGATTTCGCCGATCACATGACCACGGCTTTTACCGACGTGCGGCTCAAGCGCTTTCTCGAGATGCGCGGCGCCGATGCGGGCCGGCCGGACATGATGGTGGCGCAATCGGCCTTCTGGGTCGGGCTGCTCTATGACGATGCAGCTCTCGCGGCCGCCGAGGCGCTGGTGCGCCGGCAGAGCTGGCAGGATACGGTCGCGCTGCGCGCGGCGGTGCCGCGTCAGGGGCTCGACGCGCGGCTCGAAACGCCGGGCGGAAACCGAGACCTGCACGGATTGGCGCGTGACGCGCTGGCCGTGGCGCGGGACGGGCTGCGGGCCCGTCGCCGGCTCGACGCGTCGGGACACGATGAAACAATTTATCTCGCGCCACTCGAGGAAATCATTGGCGGCGGACCGACCCAGGCGGAACGCTGGCTGGCGAAATATCACGGCGAATGGCGCGGGAACGTGCGCCCGATTTTCGCCGAGGCAGCGATCTAGCGTCCGATTCAGCAATCTCCTGGCACGCAGCGTGCCGGAGAACTTGCTTATGCCGTCACGTTCCGACCATATGAGCATATGAATGTAGGTGCCGTACAGCGTCTGCAGGGGCAGGTCGTGATGCCTGGCGCCAGTGGACCCGTCACCGTCCGTTTGCGGTTGATCGGGCAAATGGAAGCGTGGACCTTGACCAGCGAGAGCGTGCTGCCCGCTGGCCGCAAGACGCGCGCCCTGCTCGCGGTGATTGCCCTGTCCGCGCCGCGCCCGGCTTTGCGGGGCAGGCTGGCGGAACTGCTGTGGAGCCGCCGCCCGGAAGAGCAGGCGCGCGCCTCCCTGCGCCAGGAGATCCATCGCCTGCTCGACGCCCTCTCGCCGGCCGGCGCCGAGATCCTGTCCATCACCCGCGATCACCTCTCGCTCAAGCCCGGCGCCTTCTGGGTGGACGTGGAAGAGGTCATGCGCGCGACCACCGCCCAGCCCGCCTCGCTCTCGCTGCTCGACGGAGACCTGCTCGAGGATCTGGACGGGGTGGACCCGGCCTTCGACACCTGGCTCACCACCGAGCGCGAGCGGCTGCGCGACCGGGCGCGCAATCTCGCCGAGGCGCTGCTGCGCGAGCAGGTGGAGCCCGAGGCGACCATCCCCGCCGCCCAGCAGCTGCTGTCCATCGACCGGGCGCATGAGGGTGCCTGGCGCGCGCTGATGCGGGCGCACGCGGCGCGCGGCGAGCGCGGCATGGCGATCCAGGCCTACGAGCGCTGCCGCGGGGTGCTGGCGGACCTGCTGGACGCTGCCCCCTCGGCCGAGACGCAGCGCCTGCTTGCCGAAATTCGCGGCGGCGGCAGTCGGATGGCATTCCGCCCGTCCCGGCCGCCGCCGGACGCACCCGAGCCACCGCCCACCCCGCCGGCGCAGGAGGTCAAGCCGGAACCGCGCCCGGCCGCGCGCGGCGGCGCCCGGCTTGGGGTGATGCCGCTCCAGCTGGTCGGCACGGGCGAGGAGGAGGCGCATCTCGCCCCAGGTCTGGCCGAGGAGATCACCACTGCCCTCGCCCGCTTCCGCTGGATGTTCCTGGTCTCCAGCAACTCGCTCGGCCGGTTCGCCGCCGAGAGCCGCGATGAAGACGAAATCCGCCGCACCTTCGGGCTCGACTTCCTGCTCGACGGCACCATCCAGAAGGTGCGCAACCGGCTGCGTGTGACCCTGCGCCTGCTCGACCTCCGCGCCGGCAACCAGGTGGTGTGGGCGCGGCGCTTCGACCGGCAGACGCACGACTTGCTGACTCTGCAGGACGAGATCGCCGCCGAGGTGGTGGCGCAGATCGACCCCGAGATCCTGCTGATCGAGGCCAAGCGCGTTACCGCCCGGCCGCCGCACGATCCCACCGCGTATGACCTGCTGCTGCGCGCCCTGCCGCTGATCGGCCGCATGGAGCACGCGCCGTTCATCCAGGCGGGCGAGCTGCTCTCGGAGGCGATCGCCGCCGAACCGGACTACGCCGGTGCCCATGCCTGGTACGCCTATTGGCATGTCTTCCTGGTCGGGCAGGGCTGGGCTGAGGACGCGGCCAACGCGCTGCGGACGGCCGGGCAGCACGCCGAGCAGGCGGTGACGCTCGATCCGTCAGACGCCCGCGCCCTGACCATCGCCGGCCACGTCCGCGCCTTTCTGCATCATCGGCTGCGCGAGGCAATCGCGCTGCACGAGCGCGCCCTGTCGGCTAACCCGAACCTCGCGATGGCGTGGAATCTGTCGGGCGTCGCCTATGCCTATCTCGGCGAGTGGGACGAGGCGGAGCGGCGGATCACCCGTTACAAGAAGCTCTCCCCGCTGGACCCGCACGCCTTCTTCTTCGACACCGCCTTCATCATCGTCGCCCTGCTCAAGCGCGACTACGAGAGCGCCGTCGCCTTTGGCCGCGCGGTGAGCGAGATGAACCCGTCCTTCTCCGCCGCCTGCAAGCCGTATCTCGCGGCACTGGGCTATCTCGGCCAGATGCAGGAAGCCGCCGTGGTGCGCCGGCGCCTGCTGGCGATCGAGCCCGACTTCACGGTCGCCCGCTTCCTCGAGACCAGCCCCTTCGAGCGCCCGCAGGACCGCGACCATTTTGCCGCCGGGCTGCGCCTGGCCGGCGTGCCAGATGGCAGGTCGGGGAACGACAGCCCCGCTCCCGAGGCGAAATCCGCCTAGGCCAGGCCGGCCTTGGCGAGGTACGCCTTCATCGTGTCGATCACATAGTCGGCCACGGTGCGCTGCATGAGATAGCCGCCGGTGATGCCGAGCACGGCCTTGATTGGATCACCCGACAGCTCCTTGGCGAACACCGCGCGAAAGCGGGCCTCGATCGGGCCGCGCAGCGTGTCGGGATCGAGCTTGCCCCTGGGCCAGTCCGGCAGAGGCTGGGGCGCGGCCGCGCTGCCGACCAGCGGGACGATGGGCAGCATGGTCGGATCGGAGGCGACGACGAACTTCTTCCGCTCGTCATCGGTCCAGCCCTCGAACAGCGGATTGTTGTTGGACAGCACGAACTCGTTGAGCAGGTAGTCCTGGCAATTCGAGCGCCCAAGGAGATAGTCGAAGCGCATGAAATCGGCACAGGCGAAGCCGATGAAGGCGCCGACCCCGCCACTCGCGATCGCGTCCTCCCCGGTCCGTCCGTCGTGATAGGGCGATAGCATGTAGCGGCTGAACTCGTTCTCGTCCGCCGCCATCAGCACGTCGGCGGTGGAATAGCGGGTCTGCTGCGTGAGCGTGGTGACGATGGCGCCGAGCTCGCTGGCGAACGGAGCCGGTTTCGTTGGGCCGAGGGCGGCGCGGCCTGCGAATGGATCGATCAGCCAGATGGCGCGACTCGCGGTGGCCGGGTCGCGCGGGCTGCGTCCGAGCAGGCCGGCGAGGGCGGTGCGGGCGAGCTGGATGGGCTCGTTGTTGGTCGCCCCGCCGTCCACGGCGAGGAAGTCCCACATCTCCGGCACGTCGCCGCCCGGCGGCGCCATCGCGGCCCAATCCGGAGGCACCCACATGTAGGTCTTCTTGCTTTCCGGGACCGGCGGGTAGGGCACGACGCGCCATCGGTAATGGCTGGTCGGGCGGCTGAGCGCGCGCGCCGGAAAGCCGGCGGGGAACGCCGCCGTCGCCTTGGCGAACTCGCTGAATGGCCTCCACGCGATCGGTTGCGGTAGCGATTCCGTGCCGAAGCCGAGCACCTGCTCGTCGGGCCGCACTTCCTCTTCGGTGAGGGTTCGCCCAGGATAGACGAAGGCGAAGCGCGCGTAATCCGCGTGATCGATATAGGTTTGGCTATGCCTCGTCCCGAGCTGCGTTCTATAGGGCACGCCGCGCAGGCTGGTCAGCGTGAGGATCACGCGGAGCGGATCGCCGACCCAGGCTCGCGCCTTTGCTGGCCCATGCTCGAAGCTCGCGATGTAGTTCGCACCCGCATCGATGGCCTCGCCATTCAGCAGTGAGGGCACCTGATCGGTGATGTCGTTGGTCTTGAGGAAGCGGTCGAGCCGCAGCGTCTTGATCCAGATGTCGTAGAACGGATTGCCCGTGAGCGCCTCGCCGATCGGGCTGGCGAGCGTCACGTGCGGGTAATCGTACGCCAGGGCCCGCGCCGCGATCGCTGCGTTGACGCCGCCGCCCGAGGTGCCCGTTATGAGCTTGAGGATCACATCGTGCTTCGGGGCGGCGCCGTTGGCCCGGGCTGTCGTGAAGCAGTCCAGAGCCTCGATCAGGAAATCGACCGCGCCAGCGGTATACGCCCCGGCCGACACGGTACCGCCCAGCACGAGGGCGAACTCGAAGGTGCGGGGCGGGGCGGCCGGCGCGGTCAGGAACCACTTGTTGATCAAGGACTCAGGCGGCTCACTCCGGTCGAATGGCATCGTCGGCGCCTTGCGTTGCTCGATTCGATTTCACAATCGTAGCGAACCGAACAACATTCCCGCAAGCACCGCGATCAGCCGCTGATCAGCGCCTTCACCTTCGCCGCCGCCGCCGGGGTCGACCAATTCGCGGCACCTTCCAGCCGGGCGCGCTCGCGGCCCTGCTTGTCGACGATGATGGTGGTCGGGATGCCGCGTACGCCCCACGCCCGGGCTGCGGCGCTCTTGGGGTCGAGCAGCACCGGCAGGGAGCCGATCTCGTGGGCTGCGTAGAATTTGCGCACCGCCGCCGCGCCGCCTCGGTCCGACGACAGCGGCAGGACCGCGATGTCGTCTGGCGCCAAGGTCTTCGCCAGTCCGGCGAGCGCCGGCATCTCGGCCACACAGGGCACGCACCACGTCGCCCATAGGTTTATCACCATGCCGTGGCCGCGGAATTCGTCGAGATGGTGCTCCTGCCCCTCGGCATCGACGAAGGTGATCTCGGGCAGCTGCTTGGGCGGATCGGTCGGCTTGAGTGCGGAGAGATCGCCCAACTCCGACCTGCCGGCACCTGCGGCGCGCGGTTTGCGCGCGAGGGCGGCCATCGCTACGGTCCCGGCCGCCGCGAGCACCAGCCGGCGAGACATCAACTGCATTTCGGGCTGCCTTCCAGTGAGAGACGCGTCAGTGAGAGACAGGACTTGAGCGAAACGCCGGAGCGCCGCAACAGCGAGGCAAACAGGCAGTGGGGCGGCCGGTTCGCTGCTGGTCCCTCGGTCATCATGCAGGAGATCAACGCCTCGATCGGCTTTGATCGCAAGATGTGGCGCCAGGATATTCGCGGCTCGCTGGCGCACGCGGCGATGCTGGCGCGGATCGGCCTGATCGACGCCGCCGACGAGCGGGCGATCAGCGATGGGCTCGCGGCGATCTCCGCCGAGATCGAGGCCGGGCGCTTCCCCTTCGCCGAGGCGCTCGAAGACATCCACATGAACATCGAGGCGCGGCTGACCGAGCGCGTCGGCGAGGCGGGCAAGCGCCTGCACACCGCGCGCAGCCGCAACGACCAGGTGGCGACAGATTTTCGGCTGTGGGTTCGCGACGCGATCGACGGGCTCGATGCGCAGCTCGCCGATCTCATGCGCGCGCTTGCCGAGCGGGCGGAGGCCCACGCGGCCGACCCGATGCCCGGCTTCACCCATCTGCAGACGGCCCAGCCCGTCACCTTCGGCCATCACTTGCTGGCTTATGTGGAGATGTTCGGACGCGACCGGGGACGGCTGGCCGACGGACGACGGCGGCTCAACGAGTGTCCGCTCGGCTCGGCGGCCCTCGCCGGCACCTCCTTTCCGATCGACCGGGACATGACGGCCGCCTCGCTCGGCTTCGACCGGCCGACGGCGAACTCGCTGGACGCCGTTTCCGACCGAGACTTTGCCCTCGAATTCCTCTCCGCGGCCGCGATCTCGGCGATGCATCTGTCGCGCATGGCCGAGGAAATCGTCATCTGGTGCAGCGCGCCGTTCCGCTTCATCCGGCTGTCCGACGCGTTCACCACCGGCAGCTCCATCATGCCGCAGAAGCGCAATCCGGACGCGGCCGAGCTGGTGCGGGCCAAGGCGGGGCGTGTCACCGGCGCGCTGGTGGGGCTGCTGACCGTGATGAAGGGCCTGCCGCTCGCCTATGCCAAGGACATGCAGGAGGACAAGGAGCCGGTGTTCGACGCCGCCGACGCCTGGGCGCTGTCGCTCGCCGCCACGGCCGGGATGGTGCGCGACATGACCCCCGACATCGCGCGGATGCGCGAGCTCGCCGGCAGCGGGTTCGCCACCGCGACCGACCTCGCCGACTGGCTGGTCCGGGTGCCGCGCCTGGCGTTCCGCGACGCCCACCACGTCACCGGACGGCTGGTGGCGATGGCCGAGGCGAAGGGCGCGGACCTCGCCGGGCTGAGCTTGGCGGAGATGCGGACGGTGGAGCCGCGCATGACCGACGCGGTCTTTTCCGTGTTGACGGTCGACGCCTCGGTCGCGTCTCGAACAAGCTACGGCGGCACGGCACCGGCGAACGTCGTGGAGCAGGCGCGGCGCTGGCGGGCGGCGCTGGCATGAGAGCCGCCCTCCTGCTCCTCGCGCTCCTGGCACTCGTCCCGCTCGCCGCTTGCGGCAAGAAGGGGCCGCCATCCCCGCCCGGTCCGCCGAACGAGATCATCTATCCGCGGACTTACCCGACACGCTGAGCGGGCCGCGGCTTTCAGGCGGCGAGAGCAAGACCCGAGGACATCGCCGCCGTCGAGCTGGCGACCGATGCCGCGGCGCTCCCGTAGGATCGCAGCGCCTGGGCGACGTCCGCGACCAGCGAATTGGCGAAGCTCTGGACCGATCCCGTCGCGCCGCTTTGGCCGCTGGTGCCGGATGTCGCGCCACCCGTGCTCGAACCGCTCGCGTCCGGATTCTGCGCAGGGGCGCCGGCACGTGGCTGGTGGTGATGGTGATGGCGCGCGCCGGACACGGTGCCGGTCCCGGCCGGATCGGTGCTCGCCGTGGTCGTGCTGTTAGTCCCAGCCTGGGTGCCGGCAGTGCCCGGCGCGGCCGTCCCGCCACCCTGCAGCTGGACTAGGAACGCCTGCAGCTCGGCGCTGAGCTGCTGGATGGGGTCGCCGGAGCTGATCGGCGTTGACGCGGCCGGCGTGCTGGCCGTCGTCGCCGACGTGTTGGTAGGGAATGCCGACGCGCTTGTGCTGGAATTGGCGGCGGCGGTGCCGTTCGTGGTGGGCCACCACGGCGACTGGGATACGCTCGTGATCGACATGGGATAGTTCTCCTTTCGCGGGAGCTGCGCCCCATTGCCGTCTACGCAAACGGTGGGCCAGCCGAATCGCCGTTTCAGGAGCAGTCCGTGCGGCAGAATGTGCCGGTTCAGCCGGATGGGCGTGCCGGCCCGGCAGATTTTGCCGCTGACGCGGTGGTCAGGTTCGTTTGCGGATCGTCCAGCCCAGCCCGACCAGCCCCATTCCGAGCAAGCTTAGCGCGGCGGGCTCGGGCACCGGGTTCGGCAGGGTGTAGTGGAACCCGAAGTGGAAGTCGTTGACAGTCGTCGGGTCGATGCCGGCGGCCGCGATGAAGCTGTACGGGTCCACGAATATGCTCGGAACGAACGTCACCACGCCGTTTTGCAGCACGCCGGGGAAGCTGCTGGAGAAGGACTCTCCGAGGGTCGGGTCGATCGGGTTCGGCCCAGCGCAGCAGATGCCGCCGAAATCGACGATCGAGCTGACGGCGGCGCCGTTCACCGTCCACCAGAACGAGACCCCATCGAACAATGCCGGCTGACTGAGAAAGAAGCTCCAGCCGAGATTCCAGTTGGCGTTGAGATCGCCCGCGAGCGGCCCGCCGCCGGTGGTCGAGACGTTGAACACGTCCCATTCGCCGTTCGGTCCGGTCGGCACCTGGGTCTCCGAAACCGTCAGCAGACCGCCATCGATCACTTTGGGCTGAAGGTCGAAGCTGACCAGGACGGGGCCGAAATCGTTGGGCGCGTTGGTTCCCTGGATCGAATAGAGCGGCCCGATCGGAATGATGCTGGCATGTGCGTTACCGCTGAGCAGGGCGCCAATGGCCGCTCCGATGATCAGCAGGCTCTTTCTCGGGGACATCGAATTCTCTCACAGGGTCAGTTGCGGCCGGGCGAATTTGCGCCGCGTCTCATTAATGCAAACGTCATGCCCCGGACGTAACCGCCTGATTCGCCGGGGGAGTCGGCACGGTCGCCGCGGGCTCCGCCTTCGCCCTGTAAAGAATCCCGACGGCCAAGCGAGGCGCCGCGCGGCTGCCGTGGTCCCGCTCGATCTCACGCTCTATTCTCTAGCGATGCACGCTCCCCAACCCGATCGACTGACCGACACCGCGGAACCCACGATCGCGGAGCTGATCGCCGCGCGACCGCATCTGTCCATGCACGCGATGGATGGGCTGATGATGGACGGCGTGCCGCTTGCGCGCGTCGCCGATGCGCTCGGCACGCCGGCGTGGGTCTACTCGGCCGGCGCGATGCGCGCGCGCTACCGGGCGCTGGCCGGCGCGCTCGATGGGCTCGGGGCGCACATCCACTACGCGGTGAAGGCCAACGACCATCTCGCGGTGCTGCGGGTGTTCGCCGCCGAGGGGGCCGGGGCCGACGTGGTGAGCGGTGGCGAGCTGCTGCGCGCGCTGGCGGCCGGCATTGCGCCCGAGCGTGTCGTGTTCTCGGGCGTCGGCAAGAGCGCGGCGGAGCTGCGCCTCGCTCTCGAACGACAGATCGGCCAAATCAATGTCGAGAGCGCCGAGGAGCTCGACATGCTCTCCGGCATCGCCGCCGGGATGGGCCGCACGGCGCGGATCGCCCTGCGGGTCAACCCGGATGTCGAGGCCGGCACCCACGCCAAGATCAGCACCGGCCGCGCGCGCGACAAGTTCGGCATTCCCTATCGCGAGGCTGTGGCGCTGTACTCCCGTGCCGCCGGCCTGCCAGGGATCGCGCCCGCCGGTCTCGCCGTGCATATCGGCAGCCAGATTCTTTCGGTGGCGCCATACCGGGCGGCGTTCGCCCGCCTCGCCGAGCTGGTGCGCGACCTGCGCGCGGCGGGGCAATCGGTGGACACGATGGATTGCGGCGGCGGTCTTGGCATCGGCTACCGCAACGAGCCGGCTGCCAGCCCGGCGGCGCTCGCTGGCGCCATTCGCGCGACACTCGGCGGCCTCGATCTCAAGCTGGTGGTCGAGCCGGGCCGTTGGCTGGTCGGGCCGGTCGGCGTCCTGCTTGCCTCGGTGGTGCTGGTCAAGCGTAGCGAGGGCACGCGCTTCGTCGTGCTCGACGCCGCGATGAACGATCTGGTGCGGCCGGCGATGTATGAGGCCTGGCACGGCATGGTGCCGCTCTCGGCGGTGGACGCCGCCCGCCCGGCGAGCCCCGCCGACATCGTCGGGCCGGTTTGCGAGACCGGGGACACGTTCGCGCGGGACCGCTCCGCGCCGCCGCTCGCACCGCACGCGCGCGTGGCGATCCTGGATGCGGGCGCGTATGGTGCGGTGATGAGTTCCACCTACAACGCCCGGCCGCTGGCTGCCGCGGCGATGGTCGCGGACGGCGAATGGGCGACGATCCGCGCCCGGCAACCGGTCGAGGCGCTCTGGGCCGGGGAGCACGTGCCGAACTGGGTCTGACAAGCGGGGACGGATGAGCGAACCGCCCAACAGCGAACGCCCGGAGAGCGGGCAGGGAGCCGGAGAAACGGACCGTCTGCTGCGCCGGCTGCGGGGCCGAAGGGAGGCTGCCAGGCTGGCGCTGCTGTTCGAGCGGATCTGGCCCGCGCTCTGGCCGCCGCTCGGCATTGCCGGTCTGTTCGTCTGCCTCGCATTGCTGGGTGTGCCGCAACTGCTGCCGCCCTGGGCGCACACACTGCTGCTCGCCCTCACGGCCCTTGCCATCGTCGTCCTGCTGGTGCGCGGCTTCCGCGGCCTCGCGCCGCCGGACAATGCGGCGGCCGACCGGCGGCTGGAGATTGCCTCGGGCCTGCGGCATCGGCCTCTCTCGGTGCTCGCCGATCGCCCGTCGAGCAGCAGCCCGGCGGCGGATGCGCTCTGGGCGGCCCATGTCGCCCGCGCGGTGCGTCAGGTCCGCCGCCTGCGCGTGGGCGTGCCGCGGCCGGGGCTGGCGCGGCGGGACCGGCGGGCGCTGCGCGGCGGGCTCGTGGTGGCGCTGGTCGCCGCGCTGGTCATCGCCGGTTCGGACGGCCCGGCTCGCCTGGCCGATGCCATGACGCCGAACTTGCCGATCGCGCCCACCCCGCAAGCGGCGCAGCTCCAGGTCTGGGTGACGCCGCCGCCCTACACCGGCTTGGCACCGCTGTTCCTCAAGCAAGAGGGCGGCGCGGTCTCGGTGCCGTCCGGCTCGCATCTCACCGCGAGCCTGACCGGCGGCGAGGGCGCCGCGCCCACGCTCGCGCTGAACGGCCACGCCGAGTCGTTCCGGGCGCTCGACGCCGCGAGCTTCCAAGGCGACCTCGATCTGACCGGCGGCGGCCGCCTCGTGGTGCGTCGCGGCGGGCACGAACTCGCTGGATGGGATCTGTCGGTGCTGGCCAACCGCTCGCCAGCGATTGCCTGGGCCGAGCCGCCCGGCCCGGCGTCGCAGAGCTTGCAGACCCGGCTCCCCTGGCAGGTGTCGGACGATTACGGGGTGGTCCAGCTGCGGGCCGAGCTCAGGCTGCGCGAGCGGCCGGCCGCGCCGCCGATCGAGCTGAGCATTCCGATCCCGAACGGCTCGACCAAATCCGCCAAGGGCGTCAATCTGCAGGACCTCACCGCGAATCCCTGGGCAGGGCTGCCGGTGGTCGCGCGGCTGGTCGGGCACGACGCCGCCGGCCTGACCGGGTCGAGCCCCGATGCGGGGTTCACCCTGCCCGAGCGCAGCTTCCATCATCCCGTCGCCCGGGCGCTGATCGCGGTGCGCAAGCAGCTAAGCCGTGACCCGGACGACCGGGCGAGCGCGGTCGCGATACTGGACAAGCTGCTGTTGGCGCCGGAGGCGCTCAGCAACGATACCGGCGCCTTCCTCAATCTGGCGGATATCTATTACCGACTGGTCCGCGGCCGCTCACCGGAATCGGTGGAGCAGGCGCAGCAGCTGATGTGGGAGCTGGCGCTGCATCTCGAGGAGGGCGGCGCGGAACGCAGCGCGCGTGCCCTGGAAGCCGCGCGCGAAGCGGTGCGCCAGGCGCTGGACCGGGCAACCGCGAATCCCAGCGAAAAGAATCGCGCCGAGCTGGATCAGAAATTGAAGGAGCTGGAGAACGCGATCCGCCAGCACCTCGAGGCGCTGCTGGAGCAGGCCAAGCGCGAGGGCGCCGATCTCTCCTTCGATCCCGACGCGCAGCACCTCGACAGCCGGGATTTGCAGCGCATGGCCGAGGCGGCGCGCGAGGCGGCGAAGCAGGGCAAGATGGACGAGGCGCGCCAGCGCATGGCCGAGCTCGAACGCATGCTCGACCAGCTGCGCAACGCCCGGCCCGAGCGGGGCCGCGCGGACGCCAAGAACGCCGAGAAGCGTCAGCGCGGCCAACAGCAGATGGGCGCCTTACAGGACATGATCGGCCGCCAGGGCGGGCTGCTCGACCGAGCGCAGAGTCGCGCGGGACAACCCACAGACCAGCGCAGCGAGCCCCGCGATCCGCGTACCGGCCGGCGCGACGCCAAGCCGGGCAGCCAATCGCCGGAGGGAAATCAGGATGCGGCCCGCGAGGCCGACCGGCGGGTGCAGCAAGCGCTGCGCCGGGCGCTCGGCGAGCTGATGCAGCAATTCGGCGACCTGACGGGGCAGGTGCCGCAAAGCCTCGGCGAGGCCGACCAGGCGATGCGCGACGCGGGTGAGGCGCTGGGTCAAGGCCAAGACGGCGCCGCCGGCCAGTCCGAGCAGCAGGCGATCGAGGCGCTGCAAAAGGGCGGCCGGGAGATGAGCCAGCAGATGGCCAAGCAGTTCGGCCCCGGCCAGTCCGGTGACAGCGACCAGGGCGGCGACCCGAACGGCAACATGGGCATGAGCCTGCAGGACGGGCGGGGGGACCAGAACGGCATGGCGGAGGGTCCGCTCCCCGGCCAGCACGGGCGCGGCGACAAGCGCGACCCACTCGGGCGCCAGCTCGGCCAAGGCTCCGCCGGCTCCGACGAGAGCGACGCGGTGCGGGTGCCGGAGGAGATGGAGCGCCAGCGCACCCGCGCGATCCAGGACGAGCTCCGCCGCCGCGGCGCCGACCGCGCCCGGCCGCAGCCGGAGCTCGATTACATCGACCGGCTGCTGAAGCAGTTCTGACCCGGCGCTCAGGGTCCGGCCGGCAGCAATCCCAGGGCCGCATAGAGCCGCTCGCTGGCCGGCCAGGCGTGCATGATCTCCGCCCGCCAGCCATAGGCCGCCCAGGCCAGCAGCACGAGGATCAGCACGCTGGCGCCCCAGGCGAGGCGCAGCAGCGTGGCCTCGCGGCGCCTGGTCGGCTCGACGATCGGGGCCTGCTCGGCCGATACGGCCAGTGCCGGGTCCGGAATAGGCTCCTGCTCCTGGACCGTCGCCGGCGCGAACGGTTTCGGGGCAGCCCGCGTCGGCGGTTCGACCACCGAGACGGCGAGCCCTGTCGCGCTTTCCGGGAGTTCGCCCAGGCGCTCCACCATCGAGCCGCCAAGAGGCGGCTCGTGCAGCGCTCCCGTCGAGTGCGTTTCGGCGGGTCCAGACTCCGCCGCCGGCTCCGGCTGCCACTCATGCCCGCACCGCGCGCAGCGGACCGGCCGAGGACTGCCGAGCAGCGCGTCTGGCACCTCGTAGGCGGCCGAGCAGGCCGGGCAGACGATCCGCATTCAGGGAAAGCTCCATCGCGAAGTCGCGCGATGGTCGCTCAATGCCGCACTCCGTTGCAATGCACACCAGCGGGGGAGCCCAGAGCGGGAACGTCGCCATGAAGCGGGTTCCGGCGGCGCGCCTGGAGTGGCAAGAATGCCGGCGGGACGGGACCGGGAGCCGGATGGTTCGATTCGAGTCGGTTGGGTTGCGGTATGGTCGCGCCGGTCAGGCGGACCCGGAGGTGCTGCACGACCTGAGCTTCGCGATCCCCGAAGGGGGGTTTCGCTGGCTGCTCGGCCCCTCTGGCGCGGGCAAGACCAGCCTGCTGCGGCTGATGTACCTCGCCGTGCGCCCGACGCGCGGTCGGCTCTCGATCCTCGGCGCCGATATCGAGCGGGCGGAGCGGCGTGCGCTGCCCGGCCTGCGCCGGCGGATCGGCGTGGTGTTCCAGGATTTCCGCCTGCTCGGGCATCTCTCGGCCTATGACAACGTGGCCTTGCCGTTGCGCCTCGCCGGCCGCCCGGAGGGGCAGATCCGCGCCGACGTGATGGAGATGCTCCGCTGGGTCGGGCTGCTGGACAAGCTCGCCCAACGCCCGGCGCAGCTCTCGGGCGGCGAGCAGCAGCGCGTCGCCATTGCCCGCGCGGTGATCTGCCGGCCCCGCCTGCTGCTCGCCGACGAGCCCACCGGCAACCTCGACGAGGTGCAGGCCGAGCGGCTGATGCAGCTGCTCAAGGAGATGAACCGGATCGGCACCACCGTGGTGGTCGCGACCCACAATGACGCGATGGTCGCGCGGCATGTCGCCCGGTCCCTGCGGCTCGATCACGGCCGGCTGGTGAGCGCCTGAGATGGCGCGCCTGTTCCGCCGCCGCCGGGCGCTGCTGCGGCCCGCCGGCTTCGACGAGCTCGGCCTCCGACGGGCGCTGTCAGACCGGATGCTGCCGTTCCTGGTCGCCGCGATGGCCTTTCTCGCCGCACTCGCCCTGGCCGGCGCGGTCGGCGCGGCCTCGCTCGCGCGGCACTGGCGTGAGGGCGCCGGCGCCTCGCTCACGGTGCAGGTGCCGCGCGGGGACGCGCCGGCATCCGGGCAATCGGGCACCCGGCTCGCGGCCGTGCTGGCGCTGCTGCGGGACACCAAGGGCATCCGCGAGGCGCGCGCGCTGACCGATGACGAGCTCGCCGAATTGCTGCGCCCTTGGCTTGGCAGCGGGGTCGAACGCCTGTCGCTGCCGCTGCCCGCCGTGGTGCAAGTGCGGCTGGCCGACGCCACGGCCGAGCTCGGCGGGCTCACGCCGCGCCTGGAGGCGGCGGCACCCGGTACGCTGGTCGAGAATCACGGAGTGTGGGTTGGCCGGCTGACCGCGCTGGCGCGCAGCCTCCAGGCCTGCGCCGGCATGGCCCTGATTGTGGTGGCCGCGGTCGCGGCGGCGGTGATCGCGGTGGCGACCCGCGCGGGCTTGGCGGCACGGCGCGAAGCAATCGAGATCGTGCACGGCCTGGGCGCCACCGATAGCTACATCGCCGCCCGCTTCGCCTTCCGCGCCACCCGGCTGGCGGCGGCGGGAGGGCTTGTCGGCGCGATTGCCGCCTTGCCGGTGCTGCTGGAGCTTGCCACGTTGACCGCTCCCTTCGCCGGATTGCAGCCGGACGAGGGCGGACAAGGCGGGCTCGGCGTCCTGCCGCCGGTGCTGTGGTTGGCGCTACCCGGCCTGCCGCTCGCCGCTGCGGCGATCGGCTTTCTCGCGGCGCAGGGCACCGTGCGCCGCTGGCTGCGTCGGCTGCCATGAGGCGGCCGGTCCTGAAACGACGGCTCATGGCGGCGGCAGGCGTGCTGGCGGCCTTGGCGCTCGTCTGGGTAAGCGGTTTCGCCTGGTTCGTGCATCGCGCCAACTTGGCGGGTAACGCGCCGGCACGCGCGGACGGGATCGTCGCCCTGACTGGCGGGGCGGGGCGGGTGGAGATGGCGCTGCGCCTGCTGGTCGAGGGGCGGGCGCGTATCGCGCTGCTCTCGGGTATTGGCGGCGGTGCGGAACTGGCGCAGTTCGCCCATCGAGCGGGGCTCGACCCGGCGCCGCTCGATGGCCGCGTCACCTTGGGACGAAACGCGACCAGCACGCGGGGCAACGCGACGGAGACCGCCGCCTGGGCGCGCGAGCACGAAATCCGTTCGCTGATCGTGGTGACGGCCGGCTACCATATGCCGCGCGCCCTGACCGAGCTCGGCCATGCGATGCCCGACGTGGCACTGTATCCAGTGCCGGTGATGCCGCCGGCGATGCAGGGGCCGGGCGGGGTGAGGGATGCCGCGACCCTCCGCCTGCTGGCCGAGGAATACACCAAGTGGCTGGCCAGCACCCTTGGCCTCTCGGCGCTCGGGCCGCCGCATGAGGCGGTCCCCGGCCGCACCGCCCACGCGAGCGCCAAGTCATGACCTTTCTGCGCTCGGCCGTCTTCAACCTGTTCTTCTTCGCCACCACCTTCGTACTGTCCGTGTATGGCGCCGTGCTGCGCCGCGTCGCCCCGCAGCGGGCCTATGGCCTCGTGGTGTTCTGGGCGCAACTCCAGGTCGCGGCAGCGCGGGTGCTGTGCGGTATCCGCTTTTCGGTAACGGGGTTGGAGCATCTATCACCAGGCGCCGCGCTGATCGCCTCGCAACACCAATCCACGTTTGACACCGTAATCTGGTTTCTGCTGGCCCCGCGATGCAGCTACGTGCTGAAGCGCGAGCTTACCCGCATTCCGCTGTTCGGCGGCATCGTGGGGCCCGCCGGCATGATCTCGGTCGATCGCGACGCCGGCGCGGCGGCGATGCGCGGGCTGATGCGCGACGGCAAGCGGGCAGGAGCAGAAGGGCGGCAGATCGTCATCTTCCCCGAGGGCACCCGCGCCGCACCCGGCAGCGTGCTGCCGATCCTGCCGGGGGTCGCGGCGCTCGCGGCCAGCACCGGTCTGCCGGTTATCCCGGTGGCGACCGATTCGGGTCGGCTCTGGGGCCGTCGTGCATTCCGCAAGCGGCCGGGCGTTATCCGCATCGCCATTCAGCCAGCGCTGCCGCCCCGGCTGCCTCGCACCGAGCTTCTGGAGCGGCTGGAGGCGATCTACCGCGCCGGGGTGCCTGTGGACAACTCTGTGGGCACAGCGGCTGACCTGCTCGCAGACAGCGCGAGCCGAAAGCGAGAACCTCTTGATCAGACCTAAGACTATGCCACTCCGATGTTGCGGCGCCGTCGGTTGCGGAGAATGGGGATGAGTGGCTCTGTCGGGCTCGGGCGCCGCCGTGGGCGGGGTCTCGGGCTATGGATCCTCGTATTCGTGCTGGTGCTGGTGGCCGGGCACGCGTTGTACTGGCGCTGGGCCACGCAGCGGCTCGAACAGGGCTTCCTGGCCTGGGCGGCGGACCGGCGGGCGCATGGCTGGGTGGTCCGCGCCGGCGAGCCGGGGCGTGGCGGCTGGCCCCTTGCCGCGACCGTCAGCGTGCCGGGGCTCCACGTTGAGGGTGGCCAGAACGATATTCCCGACGGCTTCGCGTGGGACGCCGAGCGCGTGCGGTTGTCCGTTCGACTACTGCAACCGCGGTCGCTGTCCATCTCCGCCGAGGGAAACCAACGTCTCCGTCTGAGTGATTTGCCGGAGATCCCCTACACCGCCGATCGCCTGCACGCTGACGTGCCGTTCGAGCCTGGCGTTCCGGCGCATGTGGCCGACATCGTTGCGCGGGACCTGCGCGCCGGGATGCCATCCGGCAAGGAGGCGGCGAGCGGCCTCACCATCGGGCTGCTGCAGGTGCACGGCGAGGTCCGTCCGGCGGCGCCGCAGGGCGAGCCGGTGCTCGCCTTCACCACCAGCGCCGAAGCCATCGGCCTTCCGCCAGATGTGCGTTGGGCCTTGGGCAGCCGGATTTCGTCGCTGTCGATCAACGGGGCGTTGAACGGCCCGCTGCCGCGCGTGCCGGGCCTCGTCCATCGCGCGACGGCCTGGCGCGACGGCGGGGGCAGCCTGGCAATCCAGCGACTCGCGCTCGGCTGGGGGCCGCTCGGCCTAACCGGCAGCGCCACCCTGGCGCTCGACATGCGCTTGCAGCCGATGGGGACAGGTACCGCGCGGATCGTCGGCTACGCCGAGACGCTGGACGCGCTCGCCGCGTCGGGCGCCATTACCAAGCAGGCCGCGATGGCAGCCAAGGCGCTTGCCGGATTGATCGCCCGCATTCCCGCGGACGGCGGCAGGCCGGAGATCGAGGTGCCGCTCACCTTGCAGGACCGGACACTGTCGATCCGCCAGATCCCCCTCGCGCGCATCCCGGAGTTGCTCTGGCCGCCGGAGTGATTCCTCTTTCCCAACTCCGCGCGGCGGCGCTATGCTCCGCCAATGACCACCCGGATGAACATTACGCGAATTAGCGGCCCGGCTGCCTAGCAGCCGGGGCTCGACCGCGCCTTTCCCCTTCGCGTCTCGTCCGGAGTTCCCTCCCAATGTCCGACCTTCATCCCTCGCCTTGCGACGTCGCCGTCCGTTTCATGCTTGACGCAGATGCGTCGCCCGGTCTCCTGCCGCGCCTTTTGCAGCCCTTCGCCAAGCGCGATCTCACCCCCGACCGCATGTGGTCGCACCGCAATGGCCCGGTCGTGCACGTGGAGATCGCACTGGAGGCAATGCCGGTGGAGATGGTGTCGCTGGTCGAGGGCAATTTGCGCCAGGTGGTCGGCGTGCACGGCCTGACGCAAGTGCGGCCGACGGCGCTCTCGCGCGTCGCCTGACGTTCCGCGCGACGGGCGAGCTCTACCCCGGCCGGTCGGCCGCCATCAGCAGGAAGGGCGGGCGGCGGCGCTCGTCGCCCCATTCGGGATGCATGGCGCGCAGCGCGCCCTCACCCTCGGGTTCCTCCAATCGCACCAGCCGGAGCCCTGCGTCGAGCAGGCCGTTCACGTAGGTCTCCATCGTGCGGTGATATTTCACCACGCCATCGACGAACCAGTGCGAGGGCCTGGCACCCTCGTCGCGGTAGCGGTCCACCGGCCAGTGCAGCAACTCCCCGCCCGTCCCCTTGTGCCACTCCCACGTGCCGTTCGCCGTGTAGATCGGATGCTCGACGGAGAACGCGAACCGCCCGCCGGGCACCAGGCCAACGGCGACCCGGCGCGCCAGGGCGGCAAAGTCGGCCAGGTAATGCAGGGCCAGGGTCGAGACCACGAGGTCGAACGAGGCTGGCTCCGGCGTGAAGCTCTCCAGCTCTGAGCGCAGATACGTGATGGCCGGATCGGCTGTGCGCCCGCGGGCATCGGCCAGCATCCGCTCGGAGAGATCGACCCCGACCACCTCCCGCGCGCCCTGAGTTCGCACCCAACGCGCGAGATAACCCATGCCACAGCCGAGATCGAGCACGCGCTTGCCCTCCAGCGCGGCCGGCAACAGGCGCTGGAAGGCCGGCCACTCGAACACCGCGTCGAGCCCCTGCTCGGAGCGCGGCAACCGCGCATAGCCGGCGAAGAACTCAGGATCGTCATAGATGTTCTGGGGAGGCATCGGATTACCGCCGGGTGCGTTGCGGGGTCGGGCAATCGACGCCGCGACGCCGCCAGCGTCAAGGGTTCTTGCCGAGGGCGGGCGATTCCTGCGAGGCTCGCCCCCGAGCAGGGAGGTCGCGATGCCTGATGACGCCGCCGCTCTTTCATTCCATCCCGATCCGTCCCCGGCCTGGCCGGAGGGACTGACCCGCGTTCCCTACTGGGTCTATCAGGACCCCGCCGTGCTCCGCGCCGAGCAGGCCCGCGTGTTCGAGGGTCCGGTGTGGAACTATCTCTGCCTCGAGAGCGAGATCCCCAATCCCGGCGACTGGCGCGCGACGCATCTGGGCCTCATGCCCGTCGTCACGGTCCGCACCGAGGATGGCGGGATCGCCGCGTTCGAGAACCGCTGCGCCCATCGCGGCTCGCTGATCTGCCTCGACGATGCCGGCAGTGGGGCGAAGGATTTCACCTGCGTCTATCACGCCTGGCGCTACGATCTCTGCGGCAACCTCAAATCCGTTGCCTTCCGCCACGGCGTGAACGGCAAGGGCGGGATGCCGAAGGATTTCCGCGTCGAGGGACGCGGGCCGCGCAAGCTGCGCGTCACCACGATCTGCGGCATCGTGTTCGGCACGATGTCGGACGACACGCCCGACATCGAGACCTTCCTCGGCCCCGAGGTGATCGGCCGACTGCATCGCGTCGCCGGCAACCGCCGCCTCGAGGTCATCGGCCGGTACACGGAAGTGCTGCCGAACAACTGGAAGCTTTACGCAGAGAACGTGCGCGACACCTATCACGCCAGCCTGCTGCACATGTTCTTCGCCACCTTCAAGATCACCCGGCTGAGCCAGCCCGGCGGCGTGATGGTGAGCCCGAACGGCGGCAGCCACGTCTCCGCCACCTACGCACCAACGGAGACGGTCGATCGCGCCTATGACGGGATGCGCTCGGTGGACGATGGCTTCAAGCTCGCCGACCCGAGCCTGCTCGATACCGTCGACGAGAACGGGGATGGCATCCGGCAACAGCTGCTGACGGTGTTTCCGAACTTCGTCATCCAGCAGACGCACAATGCCATCGCGGTGCGCCAATTCCTGCCGCGCGGCACCAGCGAGACCGATCTCAACTGGATCTATCTTGGCTATGCCGACGATACGCCCGAGATGCGCACGCGGCGCCTCAAGCAGCTCAACCTCGTCGGCCCCGCCGGCTTCGTCTCGATGGAGGATGGCTGCATCGGCGGCTTTGTCGAGCGCGGCGCGGCGGCCGCCTCGGACGAGACCGCGATCCTGGAGATGGGCGGCACCGGCACCGAGACCCAGGACACGCGCACCACGGAGGCGGCGGTGCGCGGCTTCTGGAAGCTGTGGCGCGGCATGGTCGGGCACTGACGCCGATGGGAGACGCGGAGACCCTGCTTCGGCTGGCCGCGCTCAACACCGCCTACGCCCGCACGATCGACACCGACCGGCTGGAGGAGTGGCCGGATTTCTTCCTCGAACGCTGCATCTACCGCGTCACCTCGGCCGAGAATCACCGACGCGGCCAGGCCGCCGGCATCGTCTACGCCGATTCCCGGGCGATGCTCGCCGACCGCATCGCCGCGCTGCGCAACGCCAACATCTTCGAGCGTCAATGCTACCGCCACATCGTCGGAATGCCGTCGATTCTCGACGCCGCCGGCGACATCGTCGCCGAGACGTCCTTCCTCGTGGTCCGCACCTTGCGCGACGGGCGGATGGACCTGTTCGTCGCCGGCGCCTATCTCGACCGCGTGCGCGACGATGGCGGTGTGCTGCGTTTCGCGGAACGCGTGGTGGTGTGCGACAGCTCGCGGTTTGACACGCTGGTTGCGATTCCGCTTTGAACGCATCCCGCCTCCTCGCCGCTCTGTTGTTGATGATATTGGTGGTGCCTGCCCTTGCGGCCGACCCAACCAAGATCGGCACGATCGACACCACGTTCCGCGTGCTCGGCCGCAACGACCGCATTCTGGTCGAGCGCTACGACGATCCCGCCGTCTCCAATGTTTCCTGCTACGTCTCACGCGCCGAAACCGGCGGCGTGAAGGGCTCCTTCGGGCTCGCCACCGACCCCAACCGCTTCTCCATCGCCTGCCGCGCCACCGGCCCGGTCAGCGTGCCCGATAAGCTGCCGGAAAAGGCGGTGGTGTTCGGCGCCTCCGCCAGCCCGTTCTTCAAGGAGGTCCGCGTCACCCGCCTGTTCGACGTCGAGAAGCGCGTTCTGGTCTACGTGGTCTGGTCCACCGTCACGCTCAGTACCGGCGGCAGCGCCTTCAACAGCGTGACGGCGGTGCCACTCGACGCGAAGTAACGCGGGCTGTTCAAGCGGCCCGGTTCGCGTCACCTTGGCGGCAACGGATGGGAGGTCGCGGAATGCCGGAACTCACCCTCGGGGAAGCGCAAACGATCGTCACGGCGGCGCTGGCCCACGCGCGTGGCGCGAATATGAAACCATTGGCGGTCGCCGTGCTCGATGCGCGCGGCGTGCTCAAGGCGTTCGCGGCGGAGGACGGCACGCCGCTCCGCCGGGCGGAGATCGCGCAGGGCAAGGCGCATGGCGCGGTGGCGATGGGCATGGGCTCGCGCGCCCTCGCCCGCGCCGCGACCGAGCGCCCGCATTTCGTCGCCGCGATCACCCACGCGGTCGGCGGCTCGCTGGTGCCGGTGCCGGGCGGTGTGCTGATCAACACCGGGACCGGCGTGCTGCTCGGCGCCGTCGGCATCTCCGGCGACACCTCCGACAACGACGAGGCGGCGGCTCTCGCGGGAATCAAGGCGGCCGGCTTCGTCCCCGATCCCGGCGCCGGCTGACCAGCAGGTCATGAGGTCCCGGCTGGCATGGGTCCTCGCCGCCGCGCTCTGCGGCGCGTCCTCGGCGCACGCCCAATCGGCGCATGACCAGCAGGCGGCGGGCGTGCCGGGCGTCACGTTCTCGGCAGAATACGAACAATGCCTGGCGCACGCCGACTCTAACGCGGCGATGCATCGCTGCGTTGAGGCCGAGCGCGCGCACTGGGACGCAAGGCTGAATGCCGCCTACCGGGCGATCCTCGCGACGGCCGAGTTCGACGTGCGCGGCAAGACCGAGCTGCGTGACGCGCAACGCGCCTGGCTGGTTTTTCGCGACAAGGCTTGCGAGGCCGAGGGCGACCTGTTCGCGGCAGGCGGCACGGCGGCGCCGTTGATCGCGGCGGATTGCACGCTGGCAGAGACCGCGCGCCGCGCCGCCGAACTCGAACGCATCCAGAAGTCCGGCAGCCGCCCGCCGTGATCAGGTAACGCATACATTCTTATTGTCCATTCATAACATGTCTGGCATTGTGATCCCGTTGATCGCCACGGAGGACGAGATGGCCGACGCGAACTTCGACACGTGCCTGGCATTCGTTCTGGCTGCCGAGGGCGGCTATGTCGATGACCCGCGCGATCCAGGCGGTGCGACCAATCTTGGCATCACGCTGCGTGTGCTGAGCGAATGGCGACACACCGCCGTCACGAAGCAGGAGGTGCGAGACCTCACCAAGGCCGAAGCGGGCGCCATCTACCGCGCGCGCTATTGGAACACGACCCGCTGCGGCGAGCTTCCCTCGGGGGTCGACCTGATGGAGTTCGACTCCGCGGTCAATCTCGGGCCGGGTCGGGCGGCGAAGATGCTGCAGGCGGCGGTTGGTACCGAACAGGACGGCTCCGTAGGGCCGAAAACCGTCGCCGCTGCGCTAGCCGGCAACCCGACAGCCATCGTCGCGGCGATCGCCAAGGACCGTGGCGATTTCTACCATTCGCTGCCGACATTCGATCACTTCGGCGCTGGCTGGATGGCACGTCTGTCACGCGCCAAGGCGCTTGCTGACAGCCTAATCGCCGCGCATAGCGGAATTGCCGGAACGGGTGGCGGTCCGTTACCGCCGCTGGTCGCGACCCCGGTGGGTACGGGACCGAGGTAGCCGGAGATAGTTCCGCACTTCTCGCGACCTCGCTACGCCAGACGGTGATAGCTGCGGCTGTAATAAATCAGCGCCTCACGCGTATCGCCCACCTGGATCGCGTCCACTTCGGCGAAGAACACGGTGTGTGTACCGACCTCGACCTGCTCGGTGATGTGGCAGTCGAACGCGACTGTCGCGTCCGTCAGCACCGGTGCGCCGGTCGCTAGCGTGTGCCAAGTTCCAGTATCAAAGCGTGCCGAGGCCTCGTGCTCGGTCAGGCCGGCAAAGATCGTGGAGAGATCCTCGTGCCCGCCTGCCAGCGTGTTGACGCAGAACACCCGGTTCTGCACCAGCGGCGGGTAGGAATCGTTCGTGCGGTTGACGCAGACCAGCAGGGTCGGAGGTGTGTCGGTGACGCTGCACACCGCCGAGGCAGTAAACCCGGCACGACCCCCAGGCCCGTCCGATGTCACCACGTTCACGGCGGCACCGAGGCGGGCCATCGCTTCCCGGTAGGCTTCCTTGCTGACCGCCACGCCATACTCCGTGTGCTGGGAACCTATTTGCTACCGGGCAGTATGGACCATCCGCTGGCGGTCGGCAAAACCCGCACAAGACGAGGGCGCCGCGGTTTCCCGCGGCGCCCTCGATAACCAACGAGACAGGTCGGTCAGGGTTTGTCCATCGCGTCTCTGGCAGCGTCCTTCGCTCCGCCGACCGCGTTCTGGACCTTGCCCTCGGCCTTCTCGGCCTTGCCCTCGGCTTGTGTCTTGGCATCGCCTGTGACCTTGCCCCAGGCGTCCTTGACGGCACCCTTGGCCTGCTTGCCAACGCCTTCGACTCGATCCTTGTCCAAGCGGCTCCTCCTTTGGATGTTGCCTGTCTATCCAACGGCGGCGCGCCTCGCCGGTTGCGCAACTGCCGATGAAAGAGGGGGGGCCACATCTTCTAGCGACCGGCGTTCCGCGTTGATCCCAAGCACGGCCTCGAACCCAGCCGCGATCACCATGAGCACGCCGCCGAGCACGTAGCCCCACAGGATCTCGTGCCGCGACCCAGTTTCGATCAGCGCCCCGAACAGGGCCGGCCCGGCGATCCCGCCGACCGCAATCCCGAAAGCGTAGAACAGCGAGATGGCGACCGCGCGCACCTCCAGCGGGAAGCTCTCGCCGACCGTCAGATAGGCCGAGCTCGCCGCCGCGCTGGCGAAGAAGAAGATCACCGTCCAGGCGGCGGTCTGCTGCACCGCGTCGAGCACGCCGGCCGCGAACAACCAGCCAGTCCCCGCCATCAGCACGCCGGAGAGCGCGTAGGTCGCGGTGATCATCGTCTTGCGGCCGAGGCTGTCGAACAAGCGCCCGAGCAGCAGCGGGCCGGCGAAATTGCCCAGCGCGAAGGGCAGCATGAACCAGCCGACTTTTCCCGAGGGGATGTCGTAGAAGGTCGTGAGGATCAGCGCGTAGGTGAACAGCACGGCGTTGTAGCAGAAGGCCTGCGCCGCCATCAGCGCGGTACCGAGAATGGTGCGCTTGAGATAGAGCGAGAACAGCGCGTGCACCGCCGGGCCGAACCATTCGTGAATGTCGCTCCGCAACGTCAGATGCTGCTCGGGCACCGGCGGAAGCTTCTTCCCGGTCTCGTGCTCGACGCGCGCCTCGATCGCGCTTACCACCTTGGCCGCCTCGTCGGGGTAGCCGTGCGTCATCAGCCAGCGCGGGCTTTCCGGGATGAAGCGGCGCAGGAACAGAATGATGAAGCCGATCACCCCGCCGATGATGAATGCCGCCCGCCAGCCGATCTCGGGTGGCATCACGGCCGGGTCGAGCACCACCAGTGCGCCGATCGCGCCGAACGCCGCGCCGAGCCAGAAGCTGCCGTTGATGCAGAGATCGGTGAAGCCGCGCCGGCGTGCCGGAATGAGTTCCTGGATGGTCGCGTTCACCGCCGCGTATTCCCCGCCGATGCCGGCGCCGGTGATGAAGCGGAACAGCGCGAACGACCAGAAACTCCAGGAAAGGCCGGTCGCGACGGTTGCCAGCAAATAGATCAGCACCGTGACGGTGAACAGCTTCTTGCGTCCGAGCCTATCCGTGAGCCAGCCGAAGAACAGCGCTCCGATTACCGCACCCGTCAGATAGGCACTCGCGGCAATGCCGATCTGGCCGCCCGAGAGGCGCAACGTCGGGCTCTCGGCGATCGCCCCCGATAGCGAGCCGACCAGCGTGACCTCCAGCCCGTCGAGAATCCAGGTGATACCGAGCGCACCCACCACGAGCCAGTGGAAACGCGCCCACGGGAGGCGGTCCAACCGCGCCGGTACGTCGGTCTGGAAGATGGCGTCCCGGGGCGGCGGCGCGGCGGGGTCGTCGGGCATGGAGCGGTCCTGCAAATGTCATCGCGCAACGGAGCGCGGAATTGATGGTTGCGCCCGAGCGGTCGTTGCGGGTCATACTGCAACGCAGCAATCGGCGAGGACACCGCGATGGACGATTTCCTTTCCCGCACCGAGGCGATGATCGCCGCATGGCACGGCATCGCCGCCCCCAACGAGCCGGCGCGCCGCATGGCCGCCGACCTCGCAAGCACCATCGCAGCATTCGAGGCGGTGCGCGACCTGCCGCGCTTCGAGGACGAACCCTCGAGCTTCGAGGCGGCACTGATCGAGACGATGGAGCAGCCGCAATGACCGACCTCGCCGACCTCTCGCTCACCGAGGCCGTCGATGCGGTCCGCAACGGCGACGCGACCGCGACCGAGCTACTCGACGCCTGCCTCGCCAACATCGACGCGGCGAACCCGCAGGTGAACGCGACGATCTGGCTAGACCGCGAGGGTGCGTCGGCGGCCGCGCGGGCGGCGGACGCGGCGGTGCGGGACCGCAAGCCGCTCGGCAAGCTGCACGGCATCCCGCTCGCGCACAAGGACATGTACTACCAGTCGGGCAAGCCCTGCACCTGCGGCTCGGCGCTGCGCCGCGACTTCGTGCCGGACGTCACGGCGACGGTAATCGAACGCATGGCGGCCGCCGGGGCATTCACGTTCGGCGGGCTCAACATGGCGGAGTTCGCGCAGAACCCGACCGGCCACAACGCGCATTACGGCGACTGCCACAATCCCTGGAACCTGCCCTACATCACCGGCGGCTCCTCCTCGGGCTCCGGCGCCGGCGTGGCCTCGCGCTTTACCTACGCCGCCCTCGGCTCCGACACCGGCGGCTCGATCCGGCTGCCCGCGTCGGCCTGCGGTGTCACCGGTATCAAGCCGACGCAGACGCGGGTGAGCCGCGCCGGCGTGATGCCGCTCTCCTTCTCGCACGACAACGTTGGTCCGCTGGCACGCACCGCCCGGGATTGTGCGCGCGTGCTCGGTGTTATCGCCGGCCACGATCCGCGCGACCCGACCAGCGCGCGCATAGCGGTGCCGGATTACGAGGCGGGACTCGATGGCGACCTGCGCGGCCTGCGCATCGGCCTGCCGACGAACCATTTCCGCGACGATGCCGACGCCGAAGTGCTTGCAGCGGTCGAGCGCGCGACCGAGGTGCTGGCCGCTCGCGGCGCCACGGTTCACCGGATCGCCTTGCCGCACATGGACGCCGTCCTGGCCTATGGCGGCATCGTCTCGCGCGTCGAGGGGGCGGCGATCCATGCGCGTTGGATGCGCGAAGCGCCGCAGGATTACGCGGTGCATCTCAGCGCGAGGCTGTACGGCGGCTACGCGATCCCCGGCGCCTATTACGTGGAATCGCTGAGCCGGCGCGGACCCATCCTGAAGGCATTCGCCGCCGAGGTATTTTCCGCCGTCGACGTGCTCGCGACGCCGACCATCCGCTTCTGCCTGCCAACCCTCGCGGATACCGACATCGACAAGGGGCCGCCCGGCACGGAGAAGCGGTTCATGGCGGTATCCGATTACACGCGCCCGTTCAACTACCTCGGTCTCCCGGCGGTCAGCCTACCGTGCGGGTTCGACGCCAACGGCCTGCCGATCGGCTTGCAGATCGCTGGCCGGCCGTTCGCCGAGGCACGCATCCTGCGGGTGGCCGACGCCTACCAGCGCGACACCGACTGGCATCGCCGACGTCCGCCGGTGCTCGCCGCCCGATGAGCAAGCCAAAGGTCGCCTTCATCGGCACCGGCGGCACCATAGCCTCGGTCGGGCGCGACCCGCTTGACCTGCAGGACTATGGCGCTACCGGCACGGTGCTGCATGCCGACGAGCTGCTCGCGCGCTTCCCCGAGACCGCGCTGGTCGCAGACGTGCTGCCCGTGCGCTACCGCAACGTCCCCAGTCCCGCCATCGACAGCCCAGACTGGCAGGCGCTGGTGCTGATCTGCGACCAGTTGGTGGCCGAGCATCCCGACCTCGCCGGCATCGTCATCGGCCACGGCACCGCGACCCTGGAGGAGACCGCCTATTTCCTCAACCTCACGGTCAAGGTGAGCGTCCCCGTGGTGCTGGTAGGCGCGCAGCGGCCGAACAGCGCCCTCTCCAGCGACGCCGGGCTCAACCTGGTCAATGCGATCCGCACCGCGGCGAGCCCCGAGGCGCGCGGCATGGGCGTGCTCGTGGTGCTGAACGACGAAATCCAGGCCGCGCGCGATGTGACCAAGACCTCCACCTTGCGGGTGCAGACCTTCCGCACGCCCGATTTCGGGGTGCTCGGCCATGCCGACGGCGACGCGGTCGCCTTCTACCGCCGGCCGCTGCGCCGCGCCGCCCCCGACACCGAGTTCGACGTCCGCGCCTTGCCGGCGCTGCCCCGCGTCGACATCGCCTACGCCCACGCGGGGGCCGACGGGGTCGCGGTGCGCGCCTTCGTGCAGGCCGGCGCGCGGGGCATCGTCTCCGCCGGATTCGCGCCCGGCTTCACCTCGCCGGGCCAGACCGAGGCGCTGCGCGAGGCGGCGCGGCAGGGCGTCGTCGTGGTGCAGTCCACCCGCGCCGGCAGCGGGCGCACCTTTCGCGGCCAGCGGTTGCGCGACGCGGGGTTCCTGACTGCCGACAATCTCTCGCCGCAAAAGGCCCGGATCCTGCTGGCCCTGGCGCTGACTGTGACGAGCGAGCCCGCCGAGATCGAGCGGATTTTCCGCACCTACTGAGGGCTTCCTCTCGCGGCCGTGATCCACGGCGCATATATCTTCCCGCGGGTCTGCCCGGATCGGGCGTGCCGCCCGCGTGAGGATCCCCGATGGACCGCCTGCTCGCCTTCCTGAGCGACAACGCTCTCTCTCCGCATGGCTTCTGCCTGGCCTGGCAACCCGAGCTGATCTGGCTGCACGTCAGCTCCGACGCGGTGATCGCGCTGGCCTATTTCGGCATCGCCGCCGCCCTCGCCGTGTTTGTCAGCCGGCGCGACGACCTGGCACTCGGCTGGATGTTCTGGATGTTCGCCCTGTTCATCCTGGCCTGCGGCCTTACGCACGCAATCGAGATTTGGGCGCTCTGGCAGCCCGTGTATGGTTTGCAGGGCGTGGTGAAGGCGATCACCGCGGTGGCCTCGATCATGACCGCGATCCTGCTGTGGCCGCTGATCCCCCGCGTGCTCGCCATGCCGACGCCAGCCGAGTTGCGGCGCGTATCGCGAACCCTCGATGCGACCGTCGCGCAACAGAACCGCACGGAGGAGGCGCTGCGGAGTTCCGAGCGCAATTACGAGCTACTGGTGAATGGCGTGACCGACTACGCGCTGTTCATGCTCGATGCGCAGGGACGTGTCGCGACCTGGAACCGTGGCGCCGAGCGGATCAAGGGCTACACCGCCGGCGAGATTCTGGGCTCGCATATTTCGCGCTTCTACACCGAGGCGGATCGTGAATCGGGCGTGCCGTTCAGGGCCCTTGAGACCGCCGCGCGCGAGGGCCGGTTCGAGGCCGAATCGTGGCGCGTCCGCAAGGACGGCTCACGCTTCTGGGCCAATGTCGTGATCGACGCGCTGCGCGACCAGGAAGGCAATCTGGTCGGCTACGCCAAGATCACCCGCGACATGACCGAGAAGCACCAGGCCGAGGAGGCGATGGAGCAGGCTCGCGCGGAACTGGCGCAGGCGCAGAAGATGGAGGCGGTCGGCCAGCTTACCGGCGGCATCGCGCATGATTTCAACAATCTGCTGACGGCGATCCTCGGCAGCGTCGAACTGCTGCAGCGCCGCGAGGCATTTCGCGGGGCGGACGCAGCGCGCTTTCTCGCTACCGCGCGCGCTGCTGCCGAGCGCGGCGCGGAGTTGACCCAGCGCCTGCTCGCCTTCGCCCGCAAGCAGACGCTGGAGCCCAAGCCGACCGACGTGAACCAGCTGGTCAGTAGCTTCTCGGAGCTGCTGCGCCGGACCTTGGGCGAGAGCGTCGCGATCGAGATGGTGCTGGCCGGGGACGTATGGTCGACCAATGTCGATCCCAACCAGCTCGAGAACGCTCTGCTCAACCTTGCCGTGAACGCCCGCGACGCCATGCCCGAAGGCGGTCGGCTCACCATCGAGACAGGCAATACCTATCTCGATGACGACTACGCCGCGATGAACAGCGACGTCGCACCTGGCCAATACGTGCTGATCGCCGTGTCGGACACCGGCACCGGCATGTCCCCAGACGTGGTCTCCCGCGCCTTCGAGCCGTTCTTCACCACCAAGACCGACGGCCGCGGTACCGGGCTCGGCCTGAGCCAGGTCTTCGGATTCATCAGGCAGTCGGACGGGCACATCAAGCTTGCCACCGAGCCCGGCCAGGGCACCGTGGTGAGCCTCTATCTGCCACGTCATTTCGGCGAGGCACCGGCGGAGGCGGCGCCCTCGCAGGCGGCAGCCGGCGAGCCGGTCGGGCGAGGGGAGACGGTGCTGGTGGTCGACGACGACTCCCAGGTCCGTAGCTACACGTCCGAGGCGGTCGCCGAACTCGGATTCACTGTGCTGGTCGCCGCCGATGGGCAGGAAGCTCTACGCGTCATCGAGCAACATCCTGAGATCGCGCTCCTGTTCACCGATGTCGGTCTGCCTGGCCTGAATGGCCGCGCACTCGCAGACGAAGCAATGCGGCGGCGGCCAGGACTCAAGATTCTGTTCACCACCGGCTACGCCCGGGACGCCGTCATCCATCACGGCCTGCTCGACCGCGGCTTCCAGCTCATCGCCAAGCCGTTCACCTTCAATGCGTTGGCGCGCAAGCTGCGCGAGGTGATTGGGCAATCATGACGCAGTGTTGAGGCAATAGGCAATAAACCCCGTCATGACCGGCGCAGGCCGGTCATCCACGACTTTGACGCGACCAAGCAAAGTCGTGGATGGTCGGCGCAGGCCACTGTTGTCCGGCACGGAAACTGCTTGGAGGGGCGCACGGCGTTGATTCATAAGCGGAAGAGACGTTCGCCAACGTTTTCCACCGCTGCGGGACCAACGCCGTGCGCCATCACCCTACACTGCTTGAGCAAGCGCTCGAAGCGCTGCCTTGGGGCAGGTTCGACCGCCTGGTGGCGCAACATCGTGCCGATGAGCGGTGCCGCGGCTTCAGCAGCCGCGACCATCTGGTGTCGCTCCTGTGCG
>JAFKFI010000065.1 GCA_017307285.1 Alphaproteobacteria bacterium
CTGGCTTCCTCGCCGGCACGCTGCCCGCGCCACGACGGCGCCCGGCCGCTAGCCCGACATCCGGGCGCCCGCACCGGGAGCGTCGGCCGCCGGCGATCCCGCCGGGTCCGGTGCTCATCGAGTATGGCATGCGGGCCTACGATCTGGAGTTGGGCCGGCTGCTCGACGATCCCGAGATGCGGGCCTTCCTCGCCGCCGTGCCGCAGGCCGGGCGGCTGCTGCGGCCCTTGTGGCGCAGGCTCACCACCGAACCGCTGCCGGAAATCCTCCGCCTGCCGCCGCGGCCGCGCCGGCCGAGGACCAGGCCGACGGCGGCGAGCGGTCCGCCGGGGCTGCGCCGGGTGCGCTTGTCCGACGGGACCATGAGCTGGGAGCCGATCCCGTGCCGTCCCTTCCTCACGGCTGCGCCGCCGCGACACGTCCGCGCCCGCGCGGTCGAGCTCCCGGAACCGGCACCTGCGCCGCCGGGCGACACAGCCAAACCGCCCGAGCCGGCCCGACCACCGCGCGACTATCTCTGGATCGGCCGATTGTTCATGCGATAGCGCTCAGGGCGCGGCTACCTTGGCGCGTCCTTAATGTTACGTATTTGTAACTACAGGCATCGAAGGCGCGCTACAGCCCGAGATAGAACTGGCGGATCAGCTCGTTGTTGTTCAGCTCGTCCGCCGAGCGGCCCTCGAACTCGATCTTGCCGTGGACGATCACGTAGCCGCGGTCGGCGATGCGGATGGCCTGGGTGAAATTCTGCTCGGCCATCAGCACGGTGAGCGAGAACCCGTCCTTCAGCTCCTTGATCTTGTCGATCGTGCGCCGCACCAGCAATGGCGCAAGGCCCACCGAGGGCTCGTCGATCAGCAGGATGCGCGGTGCCGTCATCAGCGCGCGGGCGAGCGCCAGCATCTGCTGCTCGCCGCCGCTCATGCTGCCGGCGAGTTGGCGGCGGCGCTCCTTGAGACGCGGGAAGGTCTCGAAGCAGAACTCCATGTTGCGCTCGATCGAGGCGCGCGCGGCGCGGCGGAAGGCGCCGAGCAACAGGTTCTCCGTCACGGACAGCTTGGGGAACAGCCGGCGGCCCTCGGGGACGAAGGCGATTCCGAGCTCGACGATCTCCTCCGTCGCGCGCCCGACCAGCTCGTGCCGCGCGCCGTCGATCTCGGCGACGATGCTGCCGCCGCTCGGGCGCACGATGCCCATGACGCATTTCATCAAGGTGCTCTTGCCGTTGCCGTTGGTGCCGAGCAGCGCCACCGTCTCGCCCGAGCCGACCGACAGCGACACCTCGTGCAGCACGCGCACCGCGCCGTAGCCGGCGTTCATTGCTTCGATGCGGAGGCTATTCGCCAAGATAGGCGCGCTCCACCTCGGGGTTGCGCACCACCTCATCCGGCCGCCCGTCGGCGATCTTGCGACCGGCGACCAGCACGACGAGGCGCTGCGAGAAATGCATCACCGCGCGCATGATGTGCTCGATGAGGATGACGGTCATGCCCTGCTCGTTGAGCCGCATCAGCAGGGCAAGGATCTCGTCGACCTCGCCGTGCGAGAGCCCGGCCATCGGCTCGTCGGCGATCAACAGGCGCGGCTGTGTGGCCATCGCCCGCGCCAGTTCGAGCTTCCGCATCTCTATTTGCGTGAGGTCGCGCGGCAGCCGGTCCGCTTTCGCCTCCAGCCCGACCGTGCGTAGCACCTCGCGGCATTGCTCGGGGATGGAGCGCGGATCGGCGGCGAGCAGGCCCTTGCGCGCGTTGACGGTGTATTCGATCGGGATGCGTAGATTGTCGGCGACCGTGAGGCTGGCGAAGGGGCGCGGCAGCTGGAAGCTGCGCGCCAGCCCCAATCGCGTGCGCTGATGCGCGGATAGTCCTTGCAGCGTCCGGCCGTCGAAACGGATGGTGCCCTGCTCGTTACGCAACGTGCCGCCGACGCAGTTGACCAGCGTGCTCTTGCCGGAGCCGTTGGGGCCGATCAGCCCCAACCGCTCGCCCGCCGGCACGTCGATTGCGATGCCGTCGAGTGCGACGAAGCCGCCGAACCGCTTGCCCACGCCGGCGATCTCCAGAAGCGCGCTCACGGCCGCGCCCGCCGGCGCGCGCGCACCAGCCCGATGATGCCGTTCGGTGCCAGGATGACGAACAGCACCAGCAGGACCCCGACGAGCAGCAGGTTGAGGGCGGAGGAGATCGTCACGGTTGCAACCTGCTGCAGCGTGCCCAGCAGCACCGCGCCGATCACCGGGCCGAGCCAGCTCGCGGTGCCGCCGATCAGCGGCATGGCGATGCTGTTCACCGCGTAGGTCAGGCTGAACGCCGAGGCGGGATCGAGATAGGTCACGTAATAGGGAAACGGCGCGCCCGCCATGCCCATGAAGGCGCCCGACAACGCGGTTGCCAGCAGCTTGAGCCGCAGGGTCGGTACGCCCGATGCCTCGGCGGCTTGCTCATCGTCGCGTATCGCCGCGAAGCCGTAGCCGAGGCGGGAGCGTTCGATGATCCGCGCGACCAGCAGCACCACCACGCAGAGCGCCAGCATCATCAGGAACAGGTATTCGATGTAGCTGCCGCCGAGGATGGGAGCGGCGCGCGGACGCACGACGTAGGCGCCGCGCGAGCCGCCGACGAACTCCCAGTTCGTGATGATGGTCTGCACCACCACCGCGAGCGCCAATGTCGCGATGGAGAAGAACACGCCGCGCAATCGTAGGGTCAGGTATCCCGTGCCGAGACCGATCAGGCCGGAGACGGCGCCGCCGATCAGCATGAGCACTGGGATCGGCAACGGCACCAGCTTGTGCAGCGCCACCGAGCTATAGGCGCCGAGCGCGAAGAACGCCGCCGTGCCGAAATTCACGTAACCGGTGTAGCCGCCGAGGATGTTCCACGCGGTGCCCAGCACGATGTATTGCAGCACGACATAGCCGGCGAAGTAGACGTAGGGGTTGCCGACCGCGTGCGCCGCGCCGAACACGCAGGCGGCGGCGATCACCAGCAGCACGAAGAACAGCGCGTTGCGCAACGGCCTACCGCCCGAACAGACCGGCGGGCCGCACCGCCAGGGTCAGCAGCAGGAAGCCGAAGGCAACGGCCGGCGACCAGGAGGGGCCGTAGAAGGTGGAAGTCAGGCTCTCGACGATGCCGAGCGTGACCGCCGCAACCAAGGTGCCGGGAAAGCTCCCCATGCCGCCGAGCACGCAGATCGCGAACACGCGGCCGATATAGTCGCGGCTGATCGAAGGCTCGACCGGCTGGATCACGATAAGGATGGCGCCCGCGACCGAGCACGTCGCGATGGAAAGACCAAAAGCGATCCGCTTGATGCGGCGCGGGTCGGCCGCCATCAGCCGGAGTGCCAACTGGTCCTGCGCCACCGCCAGGATGGCGCGGCCGATGAAGCTGCGCGACAGGAACAGTTGCAACAAACCCATCATCGCCAGCGAGACGGCGCACGGCACCAGCAGCCTGAGCGGAAGGTCGAGCGCGCCGAGATGGAGGCTCGGGCCGATATAGGGGGCCGAGACCAGCCGATAGTCGACGCCGAACACGAGGACGAGCGCGACCTCGGTGATGAACAGCAGGCCGAAGAAGAACGCGAGCCCCTGCAACGATTGGTCGCCGCGCCGCTCGAACGCGACGTCGTAGACCCAGTAGATGCCCACACCCAGCAGATAGAAGGCGGGAATCGCGATCACGCTGGCAAGGATCGGATCGATGCCGAGCTGTGCGCTGGCGATGTAGGCGACGTAGGAGCCGAGGACGATGAAGGCGGGATGCGCGATGTTGACGATATCGAGCATCCCGAAGGAGATCGACACCCCGACCGTCACCGCCGCATAGAAGCCGCCGAGCAGCAGGCCGGAGACGATGGCATTGCCGAAGAGGGAAAGGTCCATCGTTCAGGCGCGGCGGCGCGCTGGCGCGTCCTGGCTTGGCATTCGTGCTTCCTCCCTGCCGGACCCCTCCCCCAACCCCCTCCCACAAGGGGAGGGGGCTTTTCTTCTCCCTCTCCCCTTGTGGGAGAGGGCCGGGGTGAGGGGTTACTTGACGCGACTGTGACTAACCGCGCGCCGCTTGACTAGCCTGCTTGTAGTGCTCCTTGAGTTCCCGCCGCAGCAGCTTGCCCGCCTCGGTGCGCGGCAGTTTCTCGACGATGTCGATGGCGCGCGGGCATTTCAGCCGACCGAGATGATGGAGACAGAAGGCCAGCAGCTCCGGTGCCTCCGCCTCGCCGCGCAATTCGACGGCGGCCTGCACCGCCTCGCCGAGATCGGGGTCGGGCACGCCGATCACGGCGGCGTCGGCAATGGCCGGATGGCGCAGCAGCACGCTCTCGATCTCGGCCGGGTAGATGTTCACGCCCCCCGACAGGATCAGATCGGTGCGCCGGTCGCTGAGATAGAGAAATCCCTCGGCGTCGACATGGCCGAGATCGCCATAGGTCGCCCAGCCGCGCGCGTCGAAGGCAGCTTGGGTCTTCTCCGGCGCGTTGTGATAGGCGAACGGCGCGGGAAAGCCGGAAAACCAGATGCCGCCGACCTCGCCCGCCGGCAGCTCCCGCCCATCCGGGTCGCAGATGTGAACCTGCGTGCCCGCCGTCGGGCGACCGACCGAGCCTTTGTGGGCGAGCCAGTCCGCGCAATCGATGAAGGTCAGCCCGACGCTCTCCGAGCCGCCATAGTATTCGACGATGATCGGCCCCCACCACTCGATCATCCGCTCCTTGACATGCACCGGGCAAGGCGCGGCGGCGTGGATGGCGCGCCGGTGCGAGGAAAGGTCGTAGCGTCGGCGCGTGTCATCGGGCAGTGCCAGCAGGCGGACGAACATCGTCGGCACCCATTGGCTGTGCGTCACCTTGTAGCGCTCGATGGCGGCGAGGGCTTTTTCGGGGTCGAAGCGGCGCAGCATCACCACGGTCATGCCGCGCCCGAGGGCGCTCATGGAGAAACCGTGCGGCGCGGCGTGATAGAACGGCGCGGGGGAGAGATACGTCCCGCTCTCGTCGCCGGCCAGCACGAGATCGACGATCTCGCGGCCGGGCGCCGGCTGGCCGCGTTGGCTCGCCGGCTGCAGCGGCCGCATGATCCCTTTGGGAAAACCCGAGGTCCCGGAGGAATACATGAATTCTCGGCCCACCGGCCGCTCGGGCAGGAGCGCCGGCTGGTATGCGGCGAGCTCGGCCGCTTGGTCGGTGCAGCCGGGTGCCGATCCATCCACGCAAGCGACGGCGATGCCGGCTCGGAGCGCGTCCGGCATGGTCGCGGCCAGCGCGCGGCTGGCGAGGACCAGCGCCGCGCCGCTGTCGCGCAGCACGTATTCGAGCTCGTGGGGCTTCAGATGCGTGTTCAGCAGCACGTAATAGACACCCGCCCGCCGCGCCGCCCAGGCGAGCTCCAGCGCCTCGGGGCGATTTTCCAGCAGCAGCGCGATCCGGTCGTTGGCCTGCAGGCCCCGGCCGATCAGCCATTGCGCGACCCGGTTGGCGCGGGCGTCGAGCTCGGCGAAGCTCAGCGTCTCCCCGGTATCCGGGAAGACGCAGGCCGCCTTCTCCGGCTGCCGTGCCGCCCAATGCGCAAGCTCGTCCATCGCTCCCCCCGTTATTGGCGCGGGATAGTACGGTGCTACCCTCGCCCGATCGCAAAGCACGCGCGGCCGAGGAGGACAAGAGGATGACGCAAGAGAACTTCGCCACAGGGCAGGTCCGCTACGAGACCCCGGCGCCGCATGTCGCGCGCATCGTCATGGCGCGGCCGGAGGCGCACAACGCCCAAGGCCTGCAAATGACCTACGAGCTCAACGCCGCCTTCGACCGCGCGGCGCAGGACGAGGAAATCAAGGTCATCATCCTGGCGGGCGACGGGCGCAATTTCTCCGCCGGCCACGACCTCTCGGGCGACGGGGGAAAAACCTGGCGCGATTTTCCGGTGGTCGGCACCTGGACGGATTTCGATGCCAAGGGTGCGGAGGGGCGCTACGGCCGCGAGATGGAGATCTATCTCGAAATGTGCGAGCGCTGGCGCAACCTGCCGAAGCCGACCATCGCCGAGGTGCAGGGCAAGTGCATCGCCGGTGGGCTGATGCTCGCCTGGGTGTGCGACCTCATCATGGCGAGCGAGGACGCCACGTTCAAAGACCCGGTGATCGATTTCGGGATGCCCGGCGTGGAATTCTTCATGCACCCGTGGGAGCTCGGCATCCGCAAAGGTAAGGAATTCCTGTTCACCGCCGACGAGCTCACCGCCGCCGAGGCGCGCGCGTGCGGCATGGTGAACCACGTGGTGCCGCGCGACCGGCTCTCGGCCGAGACACTGGCGCTCGCCGAGAAGATCGCCAAGAAGCCGCTGTTCGCGCTCAAGACCACCAAAGCGGCGGTCAATCACGTGCAGGACGTGCAGGGGCGGCGCAACGCGCAGATGCACGTGTTCAGCCTGCACCAGATGATGCACACGCATAATCAGCTGGTGTGGGGGATGCCGATGGACCCCAACGGCCTGCCAGCCACCGTGCGCGACAAGGTGATCGCCCGCGCCGCCCGCGCGCGCGAGGCAGAAGCCAAGAAGTCCGCCGCCGAGTGACACAGGCAGAAAAGGCCGCCCGGCTGCGCGATCTGCACGCCGCGCCGGGCGCGTTCCTCGCCGGCAATTGCTGGGACGCCGGCACCGCGCGGCTGCTCGCGCATGTCGGCTTCGACGTGGTGGAGACGAGCAGCGCCGGCGTGATGTTCGCGCGCGGCTGGCCGGACGGCGACGGCCTGGCCTCGCGCGAGCTCATGCTGGACAACGCCCGCGCGGTCGCGGGCGCGGTCGACGTGCCGGTGATCGCCGATCTCGAAAACGGCTTCGGCCATCGTCCCGAGGACGTCGCCGAGACCATCCGCCTGGCCGCCGAGACCGGCATTGTCGGCGGCTCGATCGAGGACGCGACCGGCGACCGCTCCGACCCGATCTATCCGTTCGACCACGCCGTCGCCCGCATCCGCGCCGGCGCCGAGGCCGCGCGCGCCCTGCCCTTCCCATTCGCGCTCACCGCCCGCGCCGACCAGTTCATGCACGGACGTCCGGATTTGACCGAAGTGATCCGCCGCGCCCAGGCGTTCCAGGAGGCGGGCGCGGACGTGATCCTTGCCCCCGGTCTGGCCGACAAGGAGGAGATCGAAACACTGGCGAGTGCCCTCGACCGGCCGCTCGCCGTCATCATGGGGCTGTCGAGTTATCGGCCGAGCCTGACCGAATTGGGCTGGATCGGCGTCAAGCGCGTGAGCGTGGGCAGCGCGCTCTCGCGCGTGGCGCTGACCGCGTTCCTCGCGGCGGCGCGCGAGATGCACGAGCACGGCACATTCGGATTCGCCGCCGACGCGATCCCGTTCGGGGAATTGAACGGGCTGTTTCGGCGGCTGCAACCAAGCCAGGCCGAGTCGTAAGGAAGGGCGGCACGAATGCCGCCCCTCCGCTTGGGCTTCAGCTGACCAGGAAGTTGGCAGCGTGCAGCGTCAGGTTTGGCGCGAGCGTGGCGAATACGGTGGAACCACCCGCGGCATTGCCGTTGCTGTCATAACTCAATGCACCGGTCGACGAGTTGTAGATGATCCGGTCATCGGCGTCGTGCGCCGCCGGGCCCTGAAAGAACGCGGCAGCGGACAAGACCCCGGTGTTCCCCAGCGCCGAAAAGATCGACTTCGCAAGGCTGATCTTATCGACCGTGGGGTCGAAATCGGTGATCCGGTCGACATTCCCGGTGGCACTCAGCGCGGTGTTGAACACGAAAGTGTCCGCGCCGCCTCCGCCGGTCAGCGTGTCGTTGCCGCCAGCACCGTTGATGAAATTCGCCCTGGTGTTGCCGATGATCGCCTGGCTCAGCTCGTTGCCGGTAAGGCGGATCGCCCCGGCAGTGGCCGAGGCGGTCGCCAGCGTCTCGATCGACTGGCCAGCACCCAGAGTATAGTTGACGCTCGTGAGCACCGTGTCGTTGCCGGCGCCGGCCACTTCCTTGACCACGTCGGCGGTGTTGTCGACCATGTAGGTGTCGTTGCCGCCCAAGCCGGCGAGGACATCGGCGCCGCCCCTGCCGTCGAGGACATTGTTCCCGCTATTTCCGGTGATGGTGTCGGCAAGGCTCGACCCGACGACATTCTCGACGTTGCGCAAGGTGTCATTGCCTTGGCCGGTTGCGGTACCCGTGACGAGGTTGACCGTGACCCCCGCCGCCACGGCATTGAACCTGACCGAATCGACGCCGCCGCCGCCGTCGATGACATTGTTGGCGGCGTTGGTGATGATGATGTCGTTGGCGTCCGATCCCGTGACATTCTGGATATTCCGCAAGACGTCCGAGCCCTGGCCGAACGCGGAACCCCTGGAGAGGTCGACGGTGACGGACTGGAACAGATGGTTGAACGCGGCCGTGTTGACCCCCGCGCCGCCATCGAGCGTGTCGTTGCCGAGGCCGCCGTCGAGCGTGTCGTTGCCGTCGCCGCCGTTCAGCACGTCGTTGCCGCCGAGGCCGATCAGCTTGTCGTCGCCCCCGAGGCCATTGATTGTCGAGGCGCTCGGAGTGGCGGTGATGACATCGTTGTTCGCGGTTCCGTTCAGCAACGGGTCACGAGGATCGATGATGCGGTAGACCAAATTGTTGAGATTGGTGGCGTCGCCCGTCTCGCTCGCATAGGCCAGCAGCACGCGCCCATCGGCCAAGGTTTTCATGCTCATCTGGAACAGGCCCTGATCGCCGGGCTCGGTCAGGTGTACCAGGCTCCCGGTATTGGCGATGATGTTGGTCGATGAGCCGGGGCTTTGCGGCACGATGACGAAGTGGCGCAGGAAAATGTCCTCATTCGGCGAACCGTCGGCTTCCGTGCCGGAGGCCGCCGTCCAGGCGACGATGAAGCTATGGTCCTGGAGCGCCACGACCTTGGGCAGGAAGCCGCCCACCGCTTCGCCGATGCGGGCGGTTTCCAGCGTGATGCCATTGAACAGGATGTGCTTGATGATGACGCCCCCGGCATCCTGCCAGACAACGACGAACGTGCCGTCGCCCAAATCCGCGATGTCGGCGAAGTCCGGGGTGCCTGCGACACCGCTCAGGCTGATGGCGTTGCCATTGATGCCGTTCGGCGTGAGGTCTTGAAAGCGTATGTCGCGATTCCCCGTCGCCGGGTCGAAATGGGTGAAGACGGTGTAGACAAGGTCGGTGCCGGACGAGAGGAGCTTCGCGTTGATCTGAGAGCCGGTATCGCCCGGATTCCCGAGTTGCTGATCGGTGGGGCTGGGCGTGCCGTCCGGGCCGTACCAGCGGAGGAACGTATGAAAGACCGTACCCTCCTGCCGCTCGAACGAGACCGCCGTCCCTTGAAAGGTCGATACCGCGTCCACCAATGGTTCACCCGCGCTCGACGCCTTGGGGACGATGACGGGGAAGCTGGTGTTGGTGAAATTGGCGTCGACCGTGTGCAGACCGATCTCGGGCGCACCTCCGGCAGGAGTGAATCCGAAATCCGTCATGATGGCGCCGCTGCGCTCCTGAACGATGAGCGGCGTTGTCGAGGGACCGCCAAAGACGTTGTGATTGAAGGTTGATAGCTGCTGGAGAAAATTGCCGCTCGTGAAATTGCCGGTCTCGTTGAGATGACGGGCGACGAGATCGCCCGCGGCGGTCTCCCAGGCGAGCACGAAAGTGTCATCGGCAAGCGCCGTGACCCGCGGGATTTCCGCCAGCGGGTCGGTCGAGAAGATGACTTCATTTCCAACAACCGGGGTCGCAGGCATAGGGGTATCCTCCAGAATCCGGCACGCCTCAGCGAGACGCGCACGTCTGTTGATCCGGCCCTCGGCCGGAAATCATGCTGCTTGTGAGAGGCGGATCGCGCGACTCGTCTCGCCGCACTGGATCTCCACCGATTTCTTCAGATCAGGATGCTCGCATTGGCTCCTCCGGGTCGTCCGACCTGGCAATCCGCAGGCGCTTGTATGCGGACGACCCGACGGCCCGGAGTGAAGCAGTTCACACCCGCACGAAAAATTTCGAGATGTTTTCTAATGAAATACTACGCTGCAACTATTCCCCGTGCGCCGAAACGTGATCGTTGCAGCTCAATGGTCTCGTCGCCGCGCATCGTTCTTGAGCGGCATCGCGTTCATGTCGCGGCCGCGCGATCGCTGCGTCGCGAGTGCCTCGCGCTGATGACGCACATCGAACGGCGGCGATCACACGCTAGGCCGGCAACTCGTAGCCGATCGCGGCTTCCGCGCGGATCGTGCGCTCGACCGCGGGACGGGCCAGCATCCGATCGTGATGGGCGGACAAATGCGGGAACGCACCAGGCGCAGGCTTCCGCGCGGCATTGAACCGCCAATAGAGGCGGAACAGATGAATGTCGGCGACGGAATAGCGTCCCACGGCCCACTGCCGTTCGCCCCAGCTTGCGATCGGCAACGCTCCACACCTCATTCGCGTGCTCGAGCCCGCGCCGCCGCGCCGAATGCAGGGTAGAGGCGGCGAAGGACATCCAGGACACGACTTGCGCTTCGGCCTCGGCGCTCTCCGACAGCAGGCCGGCCGCCGGGAATTGTCGGGCGAGATAGAACAGGATCGCGGCGACCTCGGTCAGCGGCCGGCCGTCGATGAGGAGCGTCGGAACCTTGCCTTCGGGATTGAGCGCCAGATAGTCCGGCGTTCGGTTCTCCTGGCGGTGAAAGGAAAGCGGCCGCGCCTCGAAGGGCGTCCCAACCTCGTGCAGCGCGATGTGCGCCGCCATCGAGCTGGCGCCGGGAGCGAAGTAAAGCGCCAGCACCTTCCTTCCTACAATCCCGCGAACAGCGCGGTCGACAGATACCGCTCAGCGAACGAGGCTGCGATTCCTACGATCAGCTTGCCGGCGTTCTCCGGCTCCTTGCCGAGCTCCAGCATGGCGTGCAGCACCGCACCTGAGGAGACGCCGATCGGCAGTCCCTCCACCTCGGCGCAGCGCCGGGCGGCGGCCATCGACTGGCGTTCGGTGACGCGCATGATGGCGTCGAGATTCTCGAGCTCCAGCACCTTCGGGCGGAAACCGGCGCCGATGCCCTGGATGGCGTGCGGGCCGGGCTCGTCGCCGGACAGTACGGCACTCTCGGCCGGCTCGATCCCGATCACCCGCAACTCGGGACGGCGGGGCTTTAGCGCGCGGGCGATGCCGGTGGCCGTGCCGCCAGTGCCGATGCCGGCGACGACGATGTCGACACGGCCCTCGGTGTCGATCCAGATCTCCTCCGCCGTGGTCGCGGCATGGACGTCGGGGTTGGCCGGGTTGTCGAACTGCCGCGCCATCCAGGCACCCGGGGTGCGCTCGACGATCGCCTCCGCCCGGGCGATCGCCCCCGCCATGCCCTGGCGGGACGGCGTCTGCTCGACCGTCGCCCCCATCAGCCGCAGCATCTTGCGTCGCTCGATCGAGGCGCCGTCCGGCATCACCACGACAAGGTTGTAGCCCTTCGCTGCCGCGACGAAGGCAAGTGCGATGCCGGTGTTGCCGGAGGTCGGCTCCACCAGGGTCGTCACCCCCGGCTTGATCTCCCCGGCCCGCTCTGCGGCCTCGACCATCGCGAGGCCGATGCGGTCCTTCACCGAGCCGAGCGGATTGAAGAACTCCAGCTTCATGGCCAGGTCGGCGGGCAGGCCCTCGGCCGCGATCAGCCGAGGCAGCCGGACCAGCGGCGTGGCCCCGATCGTCTCGAGAATGCTGCCGAACACCCGCCCCCGGGCGGGCACGGCGTTGGGGGAGGGTTCGGTGGGGCGGCGGCGCGGGCCGGTGCTGGCGCTCATGCGCTGTTTATCTCTCCGGTTCGGTCAGAACACCAGCTTGGCGCCGACCAGCGCCAGCACCGTCGCGAGGACGCCGCGCAGCACGACGTCGGGCAGCCGGGCCGACAGGTAGCTGCCGAGCACGATGCCGGGCAGCGAGCCGACGAGCAGCGATACCAGCATCGAACCATTCACCGAACCCAGCATGAAGTGCCCAAGTCCGGCCACCAGGGTCAGCGGCACGGCGTGAGCGATGTCGGAGCCGACGATGGTGGGAATCGGCAGGCGTGGGTAGAGCAAGATCAGCGCGGTGACGCCGAGCGCACCCGCGCCGATCGAGGTGATCGACACCAGCGCGCCCAGCACGGCTCCGGTGAGGATCGTGAGGATCGCGGTCTTGCGCTCGCTTAACCCAGCCAGATGCGCCCCAGCATAGGCCGTCAGCCGCCGCCGCAATATCAGGGCGACCGAGGTGAGGATCAACGCGCAGCCGAGGATCGTCGAGATCAAGCTCGCGGAACTCTTGCCGATCAGGTCGAAGCGCGTGATCAGATAGAGCGTGATCACCGTTGCCGGGACGCTACCCAGCGCCAACCGGCCCGTCACCCGCCAGTCGACAGTCTTGTTCATCCCGTGAACGAGCGTGCCTGCCGATTTCGTGACCGAGGCGAACAGTAGGTCGGTTCCTACCGCCGTGACCGGATGCACACCGAACAGCAGCACCAGCAGCGGCGTCATCAGCGAGCCGCCGCCGACCCCAGTCTGCCCCACCAGGACGCCGACGACGAAACCCGACAACGAATACAGCGGGTTGATATGCGGGATCACGCTCATCGCGCCAGCACGCCGCCACGTCCGATGGTTGCGTCTTCCACGATCGGCCTCCGGTCCGCCTCCCCAGCCCTTATCATGCGCAGCTTCCGGTGGAATGGGTGAGTCCGATCCGGGCTCGCCGGCGCAATCAAAGCAAGGGCGCCGCTCCGACCAGGAGCAGCGCCCCTCGACTCGATCATCGGCCGGATCGGATCAGGTCTTCTCGTGCGCCAGCTTCGGCTGGTCGACCACCCGCAGATACGGCCGCAGCGTCTTCCAGCCCTGCGGGAAGCTCTGCTTGGCGGCCTCGTCCGACACGCTCGGCGAGATGATCACCGGTTGGCCGTTGGTCCAGTTGACCGGGGTGGCGACCTTGTGGGCGTCGGTCAGCTGCAAGCTGTCGATCACCCGCACGATCTCGTCGAAGTTGCGCCCGGTGCTGGGAGGATAGGTGAGGATGAGCCGCACCTTCTTCGTCGGGTCGATGATGAACACGCTACGCACCGTGATGGTGGGGTCCGCCTCGGGATGCACCATGCCGTAGAGGTCGGACACCTTCCGGTCCGGGTCCGCTAGCACCGGGAAGTTCAGCGCTTGGCCCTGGGTTTCTTCGATGTCCTTCTCCCAGCCCTTGTGGCTGGCGGCCGGATCGACCGACAGGCCGATGGCCTTGACGTTGCGCTTGTCCCATTCCGGCTTCAGCCGAGCGACTTCCGCGAGCTCGGTGGTGCAGACCGGGGTGTAATCCTTCGGATGGCTGAACAGGACCCCCCAGGAATTGCCCAGCCACTCGTGGAACCGGATCGGCCCGGCCGTACTGTCCTGCTCGAAGTCCGGGGCGATCTGCCCAAGCTGGATCGACATCGCGTGCCTCCTGCGTTGACCTGGCGCGGATATGAGGTCGCGACGTCAGATCGCAAAGGTGATGGGCTCGGCCGCCGGGCGACGCAATCCCGCGGCAGCGGCACGGCGCAGCAGGTCGTCGAGCGACAGTTCCTGCAGCCTGGTGCGGAGGCCGTTGTCGAGGTCGGCCCATAGCGGGTCCACCACGGCGGATTGCAGCTTGCCGCCGGGCCCGTGCGCCGGCTGCTCGTCGTCCTCGGTCAGGCTGACCGCGACGATCTCGGCCAGGCGGATGTCGCGTTGCGGCCGGCCCAGCCGGTAGCCGCCGCGCGGCCCGCGCACACTGTCGAGCAGCCCTGCGCGCGAGAGGGACTGCAGCAGCGGCTCCATGCCGCGCCGGGCAAGTCCCAGCCGCTCGGCGATGTCGGCGGCGCTCACCGTGCCGGAGCGCCCGGCGTGAAATGCGATATCCAGCATAATGGACACGGCGGTCATCGCACGGTCCCGTCGGACGATCATCCCCTTGCTCCAAAGCGCGTGCTATCGGGCTCCGACGAACTTGGCCTCAACCGGCCGCCTACTTCAAGCGGGTTTCACGTGCGCGAAATGATTGATTCCTCTCCATGTCCGCCGCCGAGCTGACCCTTCTGCTCGGTGCCGACAGCCTGCTCGGCCGCCGCTCGGGCGTCGGCCGCATGACCTGGCAAATCGCCCAGCACGCGCGCGAACACCCGGAAATCGGCACCCTGCGGCTGCTGGCCGGGCCGAGCATTCTGCCGCCGGACTGGCTCGACGGGCTGGAGCAGGACGGCGAGGCGCCGACCTCGGCGAAGAGCGGCGTGCGGGATCGGGTCGGTCGGGTTCCGGGCGCGGCGACATTGCGTTCCGCTTGGCTGCGGCGGCGGCTGAACCGAGCCGCGCGGGGCTTGCCGGAGCCGGTCGTCTACCATGAGCCCAACCTCATCGCCCGCCCGTTCGACGGGGCCACCGTGCTGACAATCAACGATCTCTCCTGGCGCGTCGACCGAGGTTTCCATCCCGACCGGCGCGCCGCCTGGATCGAGCGCCGCCTCCCCGGCAGCATCGCGCAAGCGACCCGCTTCGTCGCGATCTCGGCCTTCACCGCCGGCGAGATGACGCGCGAGCTCGGCATCCCGCGTGACCGCATCGACGTGGTGCCGCTCGCCCCCTCGGCCCTGTTCCGCCCGCTCCCGCAAGCCGAGGCGGAGGCGACGCTGCACTCGCACCGTCTCCGCGCCGGCGGCTTCGTGCTCTCCGTCTCCACTTTGGAGCCGCGCAAGAACTTCGACCGCCTGCTCACCGCCCACGCGCTACTGCCGGACGCCCTGCGCGAGCGGCACCCGCTGGCAATCGCCGGCGGCGCCGGATGGGGCAGCGCACTCGAGGGGGAACAGGCGGAACGCGCGCTGCGGGCAGGGCATCTGCGGTTGCTCGGGCATGTCGTGGACGAGGAACTGGTCGCGCTCTACTCCCAATGCTCCGCCTTCGCCTTCCCGAGCCTGTACGAAGGGTTCGGGCTGCCGGTGATCGAGGCGATGGCGTGCGGCGCGCCAGTGGTCGCCGCCGCCACCACGGCGACCGGCGAGACCGCGGGCGATGCGGCGCTGCTGGTCGATCCGCTCGATGAACACTCGATCGCAGACGCGCTGCGGACCCTGCTCGAAGATCCTTCGAGCGCCGCCCCCCTGCGGCGCCTGGGACTGGCGCGGGCCGCGACGTTCACCTGGGAGGGCGCGATCACGCGCCTGATCGCCAGCTGGCGCCGGGCGCTGGCAGCCTGATCAGGCCGCCAGCGCCGCCTCGATGCCGGCGACGTGCCCCTCGTCGGCCGGCGGGTCAACCAGGTCGAGCCCCAGCGAGGCCGCGATTGTCTCCGGCGCAGAGCCGAGGACGCCGGCATCGGCGGCGGGTTCCAGCCATTCGGCTTCGCGTGCGGCCCCCTCCGAACCGTGTAGCACCGCCTCGACGCTGCGCCAGATACTGCGCTCGCGCCACTCGGGGGCGCCCCTTCCGTTCCATGCGCTCTGGTAGATCAACCGTGCCCGGCTCTCCAGGCGAAGCGTGGGGATCAGCGCCTCAGCCGCGATGGGGTCGGTCAGGATGGCAGCATCGAGCTCGGATTTGTGCTTCGCGAGCCATGCGCGGACCCCGGCGGCGCCGGCGGATAAGACCTCGACGCCAAGTTGCTCGAGCGCCGCGCGATCAATCACCTCGTCCAGGGAGGCGAATTTCACCATCAGGCCGCCCGCGAGGAGCAGCCGCAGCAAATCGGCCGGAGCGGCGCGCTCCGAAAGCACCAGCACCATGCGGCGATTGCGTCCCCGCTCGCAGGCGCGTGTCACGTGGACATCCGGCGGATAGTGCTCGGTCGCCAGCTGATCCGACCATTTCGCCCGCAGCTTCGGCTGATTGACTTCGTTAAACCGCCTGATCCCCTGCGTCAGATCCGTTCCGTTCGTCACTCCCTCGAAATGCACGACGCGGGACCGCGGCTGGTAGAGCACCTTGAATCCCGCTTGGCGGATGCGAAAGCCGAGATCTGAATCCTCACAATAGGCGGGCGCGAACCTCTCATCGAAGCCGCCGAGCCGAGCGAACAGCGCACTCCGGACCAGCAAGGCGGCGCCCGAGGCGTAGTCCACCTCACGGACATAATTGTACGCTGGCTGCTCGGGGTCGTCGCCGCGGCCGTAGGTCAAGCCGGTCGCGTTGTCCCACACGATAGCGCCGGCTTCCTGCAGGCGGCCGTCCGGGAACAGCAGCTTGCACCCCACTGCCCCCGCATCGGCGCGCGCGCGCATGAGCCCGACCATCGGATCGAGCCAGCCCGGCAGCACTTGGGTATCGTTGTTGAGGAAAAACACGAACTCGCCGCGCGCCAGCCGCGCCGCCGCGTTGCAGCTCCGGAGGAAACCGAGATTCGCCTGGTTGACGACGAGCCGAATGCCACTCACCCGCGACAGCCGCTCAGTCTCCGGGTCGGGTGAGGCGTCATCGACGACGATCACCTCGATCGGCGCTTCCGGCAGGTTTCGCGCCATCGACGCAAGGCAGCGCAACGTGTAGCCGACCTGGCCGAAGGCCGGAACGATCACCGAGACGACGATCCCGGCGCGCTGTTCGGGAAAAACGATTTCCTCCGGTTCGACGGTCTCGATGAGCGTCAGTGCCGCGCACGGCGGAGCCGCCGCTTCGGGTGCCAGGGGTTTCGGAACGCCGGGCTTCGGTTCGCTTTCCCCGAACACGCTGGTCCCGACAGGACCCATCATGGCCACGCTCGGCGGCGGCAGCTGCGCCAGCCTCGGCTCCAGCGCTGACACCGGCGCGACTAGCTGCCGCCGAAGCCCTCGTCTGACCTGTCCGGCGAGACACAGCGCAACACGGGCCAACCGGACCAGTCTCGGATAACGGGACCCCAGCGCCCGGAGCGGGGCGGTGAGCCGCCAGAGCGTGCTCGCGCGCAGCACGGCCAGTTCGGCTCGGGTGCGTTCCAGCTGCTCCGCCGCCACGGCCCGCTCACCCTCCCGCTGGCGTTCCCACTCGCGGTGTTCCGTCTCCCGCCGTTCGGCCCATTGGCGCGCCGCCGCTTCGCGCTGCTCCTCCCACTGCCGGCCGGACGCTTCCCGCTCGGCCTCGGCACGGGCGAGCGCACTCCGCAGGGCCTCGATCGTCCGGTGCAGCCTGGCGACCTCTTCCTCCGCGGCCCCCTCCGGCCGCAAAACCGCGCTTTCCAGGAAGCGGGCGCGATGGAGCCGCCGCGGCGGAGCAAGCCGTCCGGTGTAGCTCGCCTCCAGCCGGCGGCGGATGCGCGGGAACAGCAAGTCGCCGCCCGGCCCCGCCGTCTCCTCCCAGACCTTGACCCGATCGACCATGTCGTAGACCGCCCGCAGGAGCCCGACGGCCGCCGGGTAGTCGTCCCCGCCCTCGCCGCGCGTGCGGGTCGTCCAGAAATCGATCCGCTGGTGCGCGTATGCCGCCAAATCCCGCTCGTCCTCGGACGGACGGGCGCGATCAGGCCGCGACGTATAGCGGTTGGTCTTGGCCACCCACTCGGCCGCGTCGTTATACGAGAGGTGATGGATGCAGACGCCGCGCTCCGCCGGAGCCTCGAAGGACCGCTCGCTATGGCGGACGATACCGGCGTGCACGGTAGGGATGAAGGAGACGCAGCCTCGACGGAACAGCCGCGGGTGGGTTTCCGGCCAGTAATAGGCCCGCTCGTCATGCCGCCCCAGGATGTAATGGCGCAGCGGGAGAAAATAGATGTCCGCGCGCGGCGCCCGCAGCTCGGCGTCGATAAACTCAATCGCCTCGAGGCTGAGACATTCATCATCGTCCAGGCACAGCACCCAAGGATGCGAGCACTGGGACAGGGCGAACTCGCGGGTCTCCTCGACTGTCGGAGACCAGGGAACCGAGATGACCCGATCGGCGAGGCCCGCCGCCACCGCCGCGCTGTCGTCGGTCGAGGATTTATCGACGACGATGACCTCGTCCGCGAAGCCCAGGGCCATAAGGCAGGTGCGCAACGTCGGCGCGCGGTTATAGGAGACGACGAACACGCTGAGCTTCTGCCGGGGCGCGAGCTCCGATGGCGCCGGGCATTCCGCCGAATTCTCCGAAGACGGAGTACGCGCCTCGACCAACATCGTCTACCCTCGTTCTCAGCTTGCGATGGCGGCTTCGCTGCGGCATTCATCCTAAGGTTGAGTGCGGCCGTACTTCAATCCAAAGTTGCGAATCGGGTCGGATTTTTCACATTTTCTGGCAGACTGCCCGAACCTCCGCGAATTGACACGACCGGCGCCGGGCTCCCACTCTCCCTGGCCACGGGAGGGACGGCATGACAGGGCAAACCGGTGCGCTGCGGGCGTTGCTCGCATCCAGGACATTTCTGCACATGCCCTCGGTCTACGATCCGATCGGCGCGCGCCTGGTGCAACAGACCGGCTTCGAGGCGGCCTATGTCGGCGGCTATGTCAGCGGCGGCTCAAGTGCCATCAGCGAGCCGCTGCTGACCATGACCGAGCAGGTGGCGATCGCCGCCAACGTGGCCTCCAGCGTGACCATCCCGGTGATCGCCGACGCGGGAGCCGGCTTCGGCGAGCCGCTGCACACCATGCGGACGGTGCGCGAGTTCGCCCGCGCCGGGATCGCCGGCATCCACATCGAGGACCAGCTGTTCCCGAAGCGCGCTCATTATCACAAATACCAGGTGCACGCGGTCCCCACCGAGGAGTTCGTCGCCAAGATCCGCTACGCCTGCCGCGAGCGCGACCGCGTCGACCGCGACTTCCTCATCATCGCCCGCACCGACACCTGCCGCGAACTCGGCCTCGACGAAGCCGCCGACCGGATCAACCGTGCCGCCGACGCTGGCGCGGAAATGGGATTGCTGTTCCCGCGCAGCCCCGCCGAGGCCGAGCAGGCGCCGCGCGCGTGCCGCGTGCCGCTGGTCTACGTGATGAGCCGCGGCAACCGCGACGGCCGCCCCATCTTCACCCGCCAGGAACTGGAGCAGATGGGCTACGCCGCCTGCATCGACGCCCAGGTGGTGCTCGGCGCGGCGTTCATCGCCATGCAGCGGACATTGCGCGAGCTACGCGACACCGGCGCGGTCGCCAGCATCACCGGGGAAGAATTCGTCCGCGCGCGGCAAGCCATCGAGGACATCATCGGGCTCGACGAGCACTACGCCATCGAGGAGGAGACGGTCGAGCATCGGCCGTGATCGACATGCGCCTGCAAGACATCGCCCAGGTCATCCGCAGCAAGAACGCCGGCCCGCGCAAGCTGACGCTCGACGTGATGTTCGCCGATGACGCCGACTATCGCCGCGTCGCCAGCTCCGGCGCGCTCAACGCCAGCCGCATCGCCACGTTGTACGGCCTGGAGGCGCAGGATGTGGCGGTGATCGAGTATCCGCTCGGCCGCGCCATCAAGATCACCATGCCGCGCCGCCTGACCTCGGGCGATCCGGGCGACCGCGACGTATATGGCGCGCAGCAGCACACCCCCCTGTTGGGGATCGAGCTGTGAGCGCCGTCGCCCGCGTTCGCGCCCAATTCGAGGGCGCCGGCCGGCGGCGGAGCATCCGCCTGCTCGGAGCCTCGGGCCAGCTTGGCTACGGCATTCCCACGCCCGCCTTCGAGGCCGGGCTAGCGCGCGAGCCGGACCTGATCGGCTGCGACATGGGCTCGACCGATATCGGCCCGAGCTATCTCGGGCGCGGCGAGATGGCGACCGCGCCGGACGCGACACGGCGCGATCTGCGGAAGGTGCTGCTCGGGGCGCGGCGGAAAAACATTCCGCTGGTCATCGGCTCGGCTGGATCAGCCGGCGCCGCCCCGCATCTTGACGCAACGCTCGCCATCGTGCGCGAGATCGCGCGCGCCGAGGGGCTGCATTTCCGCTTGGGCGTGCTGCGCGCCGATATCCCGAAGCCGGTGCTGCACGCGGCCTTGCGCGCGGGCGAGGTGCGCTCGTTCGACGCGTCCCCGCCGCTGACGGAGGAGGACATCGACGCGGCGAGCAACATCGTCGCGCAGATGGGCACCAGCGCGATGCAACGGGCACTCGCCGCCGACGTGGACGTGGTGATCGCCGGCCGCGCCTGCGACACGGCGATTTTTGCCTCGCTGCCTGGGATGATCGGCTTCCCGATGGGCCTGGCCGTGCACATGGCGAAGATCATCGAGTGCGCCTCGCTGTGCTGCGTGCCAGGCGGGCGAGATTCGATCCTCGCGACACTGGACGAGGACGGCTTCGAGCTCGAAAGCATGGCGCCGCAGCGCCGCGCGACACCGGTTTCGGTCGCCGCGCACAGCCTCTACGAGCAGGGCGACCCGTACACCGTATCCGAACCCGAGGGTCGGCTCGACCTGCGTGAGGCACGATACGAGGCGATCGACGACCGCCGCACCCGCGTCACCGGCGCGCGCTGGCAGGAAGCCAGCGAGAATTGGGTGAAGCTGGAGGGCGCGCGGCTGGTGGGCGAACGCGCGGTGCTGCTGGCCGGGGCGGCCGACCCACGCTTCATCGCCCGCGCCGAGACCATCCTCGCCGAGGTCGCCGAGGTGGTGCGGGAGCTGGTGTGCGAGAACACGCCGCAGGATTACTCGCTGTTCTGGCGCGTCTACGGTGCGAACGGCGTGCGCGCGTCGGTGCCTCCGGGCGAAGCGCCGCCGAACGAGGTTTTTATCCTCGGCGAGTGCATCGCGCCGACCCGCGCCCGCGCCGCCGAGGTGGTACGCACGATGAAGCAGTACCTGCTGCATCACGGCTATCCCGGCCGGCAATCGACGGCCGGCAATCTCGCCTTTCCGTTCACGCCACCCGAGGTGTCAATCGGCCCGGCGTATCGCTTCAACATCTACCACCTGATGCGCGCGCACGATCTCGATGCGCTGTTCCCGCTCGAAGTGGAGATGCTGTGATCCTCGGGGCTAGGCCGCGAAGGCGTATTGGAACGTTTTGACGCATCGGGTGGGCCGTAGGTCGAGCATCCGCGCGAAGACCGCGCGGGCCGGCGCGGCGCCTTCAAAGCGGACGGCACCGGACGCCGTCGCTTCGGTGAGACCCAGCCCGCCCATCCAAAGCTTCGCCAGCGCGTCGATCGCGGCATTCACCACCAGATCGACGTCGAAGCCCGGATTGTCGAGGCAGTGCTCCAGTTCGCCACGGTCCCAAACCAGCCACCAGGTCGTCAGGCTGCGCTTGCTTGGCGGCAGATTGCGGAACTCGAAGCGGATGATGAAACGTCGGTCCGGCAAGGCCGAGCGGTCGCCGTGCCGACGCATCGCCCAGAACATCTGCGCCGGGTCGCAATCCTCCGGTCCGATGCGCCCCTGCGCGTAACGGACACCCCAGTCGCCCAACGCCTCCAGCACCGGCTGCACCGCCGCGCCGGACTCGGTGAGCTTGTACTCGTGGCCGCGCCCCTTTTGCTTCTCCGTCGCGACGATCAGCCCGGCATCTCCAAGCTCCTTGAGCCGTTGCGCGAGCAAGGCCCGGGACATCAGCGGCACGCCCCGTTGCACGTCGGAGAACCGGCGGCTGCCCGCGAGCAGCTCACGGAGCACGAGCGGCGTCCATCGGGTACCGATTACGTCCAGCGCCTTGGCCACCGGGCAGAACTGTCCATAGGTCTCCATCTCTCCCTCCGCCTGCCATCGAGGCCCGCCGCCACGATAGCTCCGTCGCGGCGGGCGGATACAAGTTCATATTCCGAACTTGTGACGGCACCGTCACCTTGCCACCGTGCCGCCGCCGCGAACCGGCAACAACGCCGGCGGCAGCCCACTCAAAAGGAGTGCAATCATGCAGACGCACGAGCACGTCCTATCGGATGAAACGTTGAGCCGCTTCGCCGGGCGTTGCAACGGCTACGATCGGGACAATCGGTTCTTCGACGAGGATTTCGCGGATCTCCGGGCCGCGGGCTATCTCGCCCTCACCGTGCCCGAGGCGTTTGGCGGGAGAGGTCTCGACCTTGCCCAACTCTGCCGAGAACAACGCCGCCTTGCCTATTACGCGCCTGCCACCGCGCTCGGGACACACATGCATCTCTTTTGGCTCGGTGTGGCAGCGGATCTCTGGCGCCGAGGCGACAAGTCGCTGGAATGGATGCTGCGCGAGGCCGCCGCCGGCGAGGTGTTCGCGTCAGGACACGCCGAGCGCGGCAATGATCTTCCCGTTCTGCTGTCGACCAGCAAGGCCGATCGGGTATCTGGCGGCTTCAGGTTCTCGGGTCACAAGATGTTCGGCAGTCTTGCGCCCGTGTGGACCCGCTATGGGATACACGCCCTGTGGGCCGATGCCGAGGGCGGGCCAAAGATCGTCCACGGATTCCTGCCGCGCGATGCCGAAGGTTATCGGATCGTGGAGACGTGGGACACATTGGGAATGCGCGCAACGCGCAGCGACGACGTGCGGCTTGAGGGCGCATTCATCCCCGACAAGTACATCGCGCGAATTGTCCCGGCGGGCGCCGTGGACGACTTCCTGCTCGCAATGTACGCCTGGGGGGACATCGGATGGGCGAATATCTACTGCGGGATGGCCAAGCGCGCGATCGATCTGGCCGTCAGTGGCGCGCGGAGCAAGACGTCGCTCGCTGTGAGCCGGTCGATGGCGTACCATCCCGAAATCCAGCACGCCGTGGCGCAAATGGCGCTGACCTACGACCCAATCATTCCGCATCTTGAGCAGGTCGCGAAGGACTGGTCGGCAGGCGTCGATCACGGCGCGGCGTGGCCCGCGAGGATCGTCTCGGCGAAGCATCACGCAGTCGAAGCCTGCTGGCGCATCGCCGATCTCGCGATGGAAGTTTCCGGCGGGGCGGGCATGTTCAGGAACAACGAGCTGGAAAGGCTGTTCCGCGATGCACGATGCGGACGCTTCCACCCGGCCAACGCCGCGCTGGTGCATGAGATCGTCGGCAAGACGACACTGGGCGTCGGCCTCGACGAGCAGCCGCGCTGGGGGTAGTCGCGGCACTCCACCCGGCGGCGGACCTGATGCTAGGATCGCCGCAGAAGCGGGGAGCAGCAACCATGATCCAGTCCAGCGGCATCGACGCCGTATTGCGAGCAGCGACCGAGGCCGGCCGTATCCCCGGCGTCGTGGCGGTTGCAGCCAACGAAAGCGGCGTCCTCTACGAGGGCGCGTTCGGCAAGCGGATGCAGGGCGGCGCGCAGCCGATGACCCTGGATACGGTGTTTTCGATCGCATCGATGACCAAGGCGATCACCGGCGCGGCCGCGATGCAGCTTGTCGAACAAGGCAAGCTCACGCTCGACGAACCGCTCGGCCGTTTCGCGCGCCAGCTTGCCGAGCCGCAGGTACTGGAAGGATTCGACGCCTCCGGCGCCCCTCGCCTGCGCCCCGCGCGCGGCCCGATCACCTTGCGCCAGCTGATGACCCACACGGCCGGCTTCTCATACGACGTGTGGAACGCCGACCTGCACCGCTATGCCGAGGTGACGGGCAAGCCGGGAGCGCGGACCGGTCTACTCGCCGGGTTGGACGCGCCGCTGGCGTTCGATCCCGGCGAACGCTGGGAATACGGCATCAACATCGACTGGATCGGCCGCGTGGTCGAAGCGATCAGCGGCGAGAACCTCGAAGCGTACTTCCGCGCGCATCTCTTTGATCTGCTCGGAATGCGCGACACTGGCTTCGTGCCGACTGACGCGCAGGCGGCACGCGGCGCGGGAATGCACGTGCGCGATCCCGACGGCTCGCTCACGGCGATGCCGTATCAGAAACCGAGCTTCCCTGAATTCTACCCCGGCGGCGGCGGATTGTTCTCGACCGGACACGACTATCTGCGCTTCCTACGCGCGCTGCTGAACGGCGGCAGCCTCGACGGCACGCGCGTGCTCAAGCCGGAGACGGTCGCGCTGATGGGCCAGAACCACATGGGCGCGCTTAACGTGCTGCCGATGCGCACCGCCGAGCCCGCGGCATCGAACGACGTCGAACTGTTCCCCGGCATGGCGAAGAAATGGGGTCTGAGCTTCCTCATCAACACCAAGGACGCGCCCACCGGGCGCAGCGCCGGCAGCTTGTGCTGGGCGGGTTTGCGCAACACCTATTACTGGCTGGACCCCAAGAAGCAGGTTGCCGGCGTGCTGCTGACCCAGATCCTGCCGTTCGGCGATCCCGCGGTACTCGGCCTGTTGGACGCTTTCGAGGGTGAGGTCTACAAGGCGCTCGCTTGAGCAAGGAGCGTCGATACATGGCCCCGTTGGACGCGATCCCCTACGCCGACGCCAAGCTGCGCCGGATTCTGTCCTCCGTTCGCACCATCGCGCTGGTCGGCGCGTCGTCGAACTGGAATCGCCCCAGCTACTTCGTGATGAAGTACCTGCAGAACAAGGGCTATCGCGTCATCCCGGTGAATCCTGGTCTCGCCGGCCAGGAACTGCTTGGCGAACGCGCCTACGCCTCGCTGCGCGACATTCCCGAACCGGTCGACATGGTCGACGTGTTCCGTGCCTCCGACCAGGCAGGCCCGATTGTCGACGATGCCATCGCGATCGGCGCCAAGGTGGTGTGGATGCAGCTCGGCGTGCGCAATGATGAGGCGGGCGCGCGCGCCGAGGCGGCGGGGCTCGAAGTGGTGATGAACCGCTGCCCGAAGATCGAGTTCGGCCGTCTCGGGGGCGAGTTGTCGTGGAGCGGCGTCAATTCCAGCATCATCCGCAATCGAGCCGCCGCGCCGCCGACCGCGCAGCGCGCACGCCCCGTAGAGTTGCCGCCGGACAATCTCTCCTACGGCTTCGAGACGCGCGCGGTCCATGCCGGGGCAGCGCCGGACCCAACCACCGGCGCGCGCAACACGCCGATCTATCAGACGACGGCCTTCGTGTTCGACGACGTGGACCATGCCGCGTCGCTCTTCAACCTGCACAATTTCGGCTACATCTACGGCCGTCTCACCAATCCAACGGTGTCGGTGCTGGAGGAGCGCATCGCCAGCCTCGAGAACGGACGCGCCGCCCTCGCCGCCGCATCGGGACATGCCGCGCAGTTCCTCATCTTCGCGACCCTGCTTGAACCGGGCGACGAGTTTCTGGCGTCGCGCAACCTGTACGGCGGATCGCTCACGCAGTTCGGGCTGTCATTCAAGAAGCTGGGCTGGACCTGCCATTTCGTCGACCCGCACGACCCCGAGAATTTCCGCCGCGCGCTCACCTCGCGGTGCAAGGCGATCTTCGTCGAGAGCCTGGCCAATCCGGGCGGCGTCGTCGTGGACCTCGAGGCAATCGCCCGCGTGGCGCACGCTGCGGGCGTGCCGCTGATCGTCGACAACACATTGGCGACGCCATATCTTTGCCGTCCGATCGACTGGGGCGCCGATCTCGTCTGCCACTCGACGACGAAATTCCTCGACGGGCACGGCAACTCGCTGGGCGGCGTGATCGTCGAGTCGGGCAAATTCGACTGGTCGGCTGACGGCAAATTCCCCTCGCTCAGCGAGCCGGAGCCCGCCTATCACGGGCTCAAGTTCCACGAGAATTTCGGCGACTTCGCCTTCACCATGAAGGCCCGCGCCGTCGCCTTGCGCGATTTCGGCCCAACGATGGCGCCGATGAACGCCTTCCTCACGCTCACCGGCACCGAGACCTTGCCCGTTCGCATGGACCGGCACGTCGCGAATGCACAGAAGGTCGCGGAATTCCTGGCCTCGCACGAGCGGGTCGGCTGGGTGTCCTATGCCGGGCTGCCGGAGAACCAGTACCACGAGTTGGCGCAAAAGTACCTGCCGCGCGGCGCGGGTGCCGTGTTCACCTTCGGCGTGAAGGGCGGCTACGAGGCGGGCATCAGGATGGTGGAGAACGTCCGGCTGTTCTCGCATCTCGCCAATATCGGCGACACGCGCAGCCTCATCCTCCATCCCGCCTCCACCACGCACCGCCAGCTCACCGACGAGCAGCGCAAGGCGGCGGGGGCCGGACCTGACGTGATCCGCCTCTCGATCGGGCTCGAAAGCGCTGACGACATCATCCGCGATCTCGATCAGGCGCTTGCTGCCTCACGCGGCTGAGCAACGCCTCGGCGAGCAAAGGCAGATCGTCGGCCCAGTATTCCGGAGGGCGTGGCCGTCGCGCGCCAAACGCGGCGAGAGGGCGGCAGGATAGCAGCTCCAGGAAGTCGCACGGCGGAAGCACGCTCCTGCCGCCGCCGGCGCCCAGCAAGGCGCCGGCAAGCGGACCCACTCCGCGGAGCTCGGTGAGATCGGTGCCGCGCAGCAAGTGAAAGAACCCGTTGCGCAATAGGTTGACGGCTCGATGGTCGGATACCGAGGATTGTGGTTCCGCTGCCAGCAACGATCGCTGCACGCGGGCGTCGGGCCACCCCGTCGCCGCCTCGCGGGCCGCATGCATCATGTCGTCGCGCGACCCGCCGCCGACTCCAGCCGCGATCGCGGCGGCCAGCGGCGCGCAGGCTAACGCGGAGGTCACATCCGGATTGGCCCGGCGCGCCTCGGCGACCGCCAGCGCGGCCGCCTCGTCCGGCCCCGTCCCTATCGCCAGCGGCGCGCACCAGAGCACCGGCTCAACATCGACAAAGCCCCCTTCCCCGCCACCGATCAGCCGCCGCGCAAGCCTCACCGCCAGCTCCATTCCGGGGCCCGGTTGACCGGGGAGGCCGTCGGACCCTGGCCCTTCCCCGATCGCAAGCCCCGCAAGGCAGCCGATTGCGCGATCAAGTCCGCACTCCGATCGGGGCGGTGTCAGCGTGACGCGCTCGACCAGCGGCGTCTCCGGATGCTCGCCGAGCGACCAGTCGCGGTCCATCAGCTCGCGTACCGCCGATGCGGCGCCGGCGAAACACTTATCCATCCCGCCGGTACCATCGGGTCCGTACACGGGCGGATTTCCCACGCCGTCGACCAGGATACAGCCCGCGCCGCGCAGCAGCGCGTGCCCAGCCGCGTAATCGTAGGCGGACAACCGGGACTGACGCGAGGCGGTGGCCACGGCATCGCCCGCGGCGACGCGCGCCAGCCGATAGGCGATGCTATTACTGGAGACGAACCGAGCCGGCGCCACACGCCGCATATTGGTCGCGGGTCGTGCGTACGAGCGAAAAGCCAACAGCACGATCTCGTCGCGCGTGAGGCCACGCCAGGCGAGGTCCGGGCGGATCGCCACGCCGTTGCGGACCAGATGATCCATGCCCTCGGCCCAGCCGATCAGGTCGGAGCCTCGATCGGGGCTAAGTGGTGCGTACACCACGCCGAGCACCGGAACGCCGTCGCGCAGCAGCGCGACCGCCACGGAGGAACCACGTGCGCCCCGCAGGAACTCCGAGGTGCCGTCATGCGGATCGACCAGCCAGCACCAGGTCGGATCGCCGCACAACACGGGCGGCGTCTCCTCGCCGACGAACGGCACGGGCAGCACGTCCCGCAGCGCCTCGCAGAGGAAAATCTCGATCTCGGTATCGACCGGCGCTTTGTGCCCCGAGCCGCGCGGCCCGTCGGGGCGCAGGAACTCGGCCCGGACCATGTCGCCCGCGTGCAAGACGGGCAGGATGATACGGTCGAGGATCGACGGCAGATCCATCCGAGTGTCCGCTATCCGCCCCTAACGGCAGTCGCTCGTCGGTCAGCTCTTGCCAGCGTAGCTCTTGGCCATGCCCTCCGCCGGTTCCGCCTGCGGACCGTACGGCATGATCGGGTAGCGCAGCCCGGCCTTCGACAAGCCCTGCAGGCCCTGCACCGCGCGCGCGAGATCGGCCGGCGTGCAGGCCATCAGCATCTCGTCGTCGGCGACGCCGCCATAGCGCCGCTCGGCAAAGCAGGGGATCGACAGGCTGACCTCGCGGGTCTTCAGCGCATGGCCCCAGCTATCGGCGCAGGCGCTCTCGCCGGTGATGCTGAAATCGTATCGCTTGTAGTTCTTCCATTGCAGCCCGTTGATGAACAGGATCATCTGCGCTGGGTTGCCATAGAACAGGCAGATGTCCGGCGGATCGAGCCGCGCGCCGCGCAACGGCGAGATGGCGAGCCCGTTGTAGCGGCCCGCCGGCACGCGCGGCATTCCCGCCTGATGCGCCGCCGACGCCTCGCGGTTCTCGAACCACACGCCTTCCATCTTGCGCCCCGAGAGATACAGCTCGCTCGGCTGGCTGAGGCCGATCACGCCGCTGCAGTTGGAGAACTCGGGCACATTCTCGGTGGTAATGCCTAGGGTGAACCCGGCCATGCGCGATTGCGTGACCAGCTGGCAGGTCGAGAAGGTCTTGCCCTTCGGCGGCCGGCGCAGGCCCGGTACCGCCTCCATCTCCTCGCGGCTCTCGAACAGCTTCATTCCGATCGGCAAGGTGCGCAGGCGGAGCAGCTGATCGAGCTGCGCCGCGAGCTCCGCGATCGTCTTGGCGTCGGGCTGGCTGGCCTTGGTGTCGGTCAATGCATCGGGCATGGCGAATTCCTCAATCGTAAGCGAGGGAGATTGTCTCGGCGACCAGCGCAGGTCGGGATTGGCCTTCGATCTCGACCGTGCTGTCGAAGATGAGCCGCTGGCCGCCCTCGATCGGCTCGACCGCCTTCAGCTTCTGGTTCAGCCGCACCCGCGAGCCGACCTGCACCGGGTTGGTGAAGCGCACCCGGTTGGAGCCGTAATTGATGCCGCGCGAGGATTTGCGGATACGGAAGGTCGAGAGCCGGGGCAACAGCGACAGCGTAAGAAAGCCGTGCGCGATTGTCTTGCCGCCAGGCATCTCCTTCTTTGCGCGTTCGACATCGACATGGATCCATTGGTGATCGCCGGTCGCATCGGCGAACAGGTCGATCATTGCCTGGTCGATCAGGACCCATTCGCTGGTCCCGATGTCCTTTCCGATATGCGCCGCCATGTCGGCCGGCTTCTCGACTTCCAGCACCTTACGTCCTCCAGCGCGTTGCCCCGCGGATTATGGACCAGATCGGCGCCGGGGACACAATCGGTCCCACCGCTTGACACCCCGGACGCCCGCCCGTGCAATGCCGTCGCGCAGCCAGGCGGGGGGACGATGGCGCTGAAGAACAAGGTTCATCCAGGTTTCCTGGAGGCGATCCGCGACATCCCGGATGGGGCGACCATCGGTTTCGGCGGCTTCGCACTCCCTGGCCTGCCCGGCAACCTGATCCTGGCATTGGCCGAACAAGGGGCGAAGGACCTGACCCTGGTGGCCAATACCACCGGCGGGACGCGCAACGACCCCGGCATCGGGATGCTGGTGGCGCGCGGGCAGGTGCGCAAGGCGATCTGCGCCTTCACCGCCGCCACGCGCGCCTCGCAGAAGCTGCCTTTCACCGAATTCTACGAAGCGGGCAAAGTCGAAGCCGAGCTGGTCCCGCAAGGCACGCTGGCTGAGCGGATGCGCGCCGCCGGTGCCGGGATACCGGCCTTCTACACGCCGACCGCCGTGGGCACCGAGTTGGCCGAGGGGCGCGAGACGCGGATATTCGGCGGGCGGGAATATCTGCTCGAGGAGGCTTTGCCGCTCGACTACGCCTTCGTGCGGGCCTGGCGGGCCGACACGTTCGGCAATCTGCAGTACCGGCGTTCGCAGCGGAATTTCAATCCGGTGCTGGCGATGGCCGCTCGGATCACCGTCGCCGAGGTCGAGGAGGAGATTCTGCCGCTGGGCGCGATCGACCCCGATCAAGTCCACACCGCCGGCGTGTTCGTCGGCCGCGTGGTGCGCATTCCGCCCGCGCCTGACGGATGGTGGCCGCAGCAGCCTGGGAGTCATTGAGATGAGCGACAGCATCGGACTGACCCGCCAGCAAATGGCCGACCGCATCGCACATCTTTTCGAGGATGGCTGGATCGTCAATCTCGGCGTCGGGATGCCGACGCTGTGCTCGAACACGGATATTGGCGAGACCGATATCATCTATCATTCCGAGAATGGCGTGATCGGCTACGGTCCGATCGCGCCCGCCGGCGGAGAGGACCTGCACCTGGTCAATGCCGGCGGCCAATACGTCACGCTGCGGCCGGGTGCCGCGGTGGTGCACCACGCCGACAGCTTCGCGATGATCCGCGCCGGCCGCATCGACGTGACGGTGCTCGGCGCCTACGAGGTCGCGTGCAACGGCGACTTCGCCAACTGGAAGGTGGCCGGCGCCAAGGGCGGCGGCATCGGCGGCGCGATGGACCTGGCGGTAGGCGCCAAGAACGTGTTTCTCATCCTGGAGCACACCACGCGTAACGGCGCCCCCCGTCTGGTGCGCGAATGCGCGATTCCGGCAACGGCGCGCGGCGTGGTGAAGAAGGTGATGACCAATTACGGCCTCTTCGAGCCGGTCGGGACGGCGTTCCGGCTGCTGGAAATCGCGCCGGGGATCGAAGTCGAGCAGGTGCGCGCCAGGACTGGGGCGGAACTCGTCGTTGCCGATGATCTTCGCCAGGTGGGATAGATCAGCCGGCCGTCCACCCTCCATCGACCACCAGCGCCGCCCCGGTCATCAGCGCCGAGGCGTCGCTGGCGAGGAACAGGATGGCCCCCATCAGATCCTCCACCTGCCCGACGCGCCCGAGCTTGATCTTCGACAGCACGTAGCTCTGGAACTCGGGATTAGCGAGGAAGGTGCGGGCGAGCGGCGTCTCGATGAAGGTAGGGCCCAGCGTGTTCACCCGGATGCCGTGCGGCCCGAGTTCCATCGCCATCGCCTTCGTCATGCCCTCCAACGCCCATTTCGATGCGCAATACACCGTACGCAGCGGCCCGCCGACATGGCCCATCTGCGACGAGACGTTGATCAGCGAGCCCGCCTTGCCGGCCGCGACCAGCTTTCGCGCCACCGCCTGCGCCACGAAGAACGCCGCGCGCACGTTGAGTTCCATGATCGCGTCGTAGTCCTCGACCTGTACGTCGAGCACATGCGCCGGACGATTGGTGCCGGCATTGTTCACCAGCACGTCGAACGGCGCCGCCGCCTGGATCGCGTGCGTGACCGCGTCGACATCCGTCACGTCGAGCAGCAAGGTCTCCGCCGCCCCGCCCTCCTCACGGATCGCCTCGGCCGCCGCGCCGATCTCGCCGATCGTGCGCGCCGCCAAGGTGACATGCGCGCCCGCCTCGGCCAGCGCAGCAGCGGCGGCAAGACCGATGCCACGCCCAGCCCCCGTCACCAATGCGCGCTTGCCATCGAGGCAAAACGAGGGCGTGCGCGGCAATTTGCGATCTGGGCTCATTCGGCCGCCGTCGCGTACGGGATGTTGCGCCCGCCGTAGCGACGCACACGTAGATTGGCTTGCTCCGCGTGAGCGACGAAGCCCTCCAACATGCAGAGCCGCGAGCAATATTCCCCGACCATCGCGGAGGCTTCGTCGGTGAGCACGCGCTGATACGTCACGGTCTTGAGAAATTTGCCTACCCAGAGCCCGCCAGTGTAGCGGGCCGCCCTCTTGGTCGGCAGCGTATGATTGGTGCCGATCACCTTGTCGCCATATGCGACGTTGGTCCGCGGCCCGAGGAACAGCGCGCCGTAGTTGCGCATATTGGCGAGGAAATACTCGGGATCGCGCGTCATTACCTGCACGTGCTCGGAGGCAATGCGGTCCGCCTCGCGCACCATCTCCGCGTCATCCTCACAGACGATCACCTCGCCGCAATCCTCCCACGCACGACGCGCGATCGGCGCGGTCGGCAGGATAGCGAGCAGCCGCTCCACCTCGGCGATCGTCGCGCGTGCCAAGGATTCCGACGTGGTAAGCAGCACCGCCGGCGAGGTCGGGCCGTGCTCGGCCTGGCCGAGCAGGTCCGTCGCGCACATCTCGGCGTCTACCGTGTCGTCGGCGATCACCAGTGTTTCGGTGGGTCCGGCGAACAGGTCGATGCCGACCCGCCCGAAGAGCTGCCGCTTGGCCTCCGCGACATAGGCGTTGCCTGGCCCGACGAGCATGTCGACCTTGGCGATCGTCTCGGTGCCGAGCGCCATCGCGCCCACCGCCTGCACGCCGCCGAGGCAATAAATCACGTCGGCCCCTGCGAGATGCTGCGCCGCCACGATGGCGGCCGCAGGCTTACCCTGGTAGGGCGGCGCGCAGGTCACGATCGACCCGACGCCGGCGACCTTCGCGGTGACGACTGACATATGCGCCGACGCAACCATCGGGTATTTCCCGCCCGGCACGTAGGAGCCGATCGAACCCACCGGGATGTTCTTGTGCCCGAGCACGACCCCCGGCAGCGTCTCGATCTCGACATCCCGCAGCGCCGCCCGCTGCGCCTCGGCAAAACGGCGCACCTGGGCTTGCGCGAAGCGGATGTCGTCAAGCTCCCGCCGGGTGAGCGCGGCAAGGCAATCGCGGATTTCGGCGTCAGTCAGCCGGTAATCGCGCCGGTTCCAGCCATCGAACTTCACCGAGAGCTCGCGCACCGCCGCATCGCCGCGTTCGGCGATATCGGCGAGAATGCCCTCGACCGTGGCGCGCACCCGCGCATCGTCCTCGACAATCGCGGCCGCGTCGCGGCCCCGTTTGAGATAGCGTGCCATTGTCGTCCCTCCGAAGCCCAGCACGCCGTTTGTCGCCCATTCCGGCGGAAAGGAACAGGGCAGGCCTGACGTTCAGGCCACCGCCACGGCCCGACGCTCAGCCCGCTCCAGCACCAGGCGTTCGAGATCTCGCGCCCGGTGCGCGGCGGTGTGCTCGGCCAGCACGCGTTTTCGTCCGGCAAGGCCGATCGCCTTCCGCCGCTGCTCGGGCAGTGCCAGCGCGCTGAGGACCTGCTCGGGCGTGTGCGCGATGACGATTTCGCGGCTCAGCCGGAACAGTGTGTCCAGGCCGTCCCACGGATCGGAGATGATCGGCACCCCACAGGACGCCGCCTCGAACAGCCGCACGCTCGGACTATGGCCGGCGGCCACCATATCCGCGCGCGTCACGTTCAAGGTCCAGCCAAGGCTCGAATAGAAGGTTGCGTGTTCCGCCGGAGGCAGGTGCTCCATGCGCTCGACGTTCTCCGGCCACTGGATATCGGCGGGATAGAGCGGCCCGGCGACCACGAAGCGGCGACGCGGCGCGCGGCGTGCCGGTTCCAGCAGCAGCCGATCGAGTACCGGTTGGCGATCGGGGCTATAGGTGCCGAGATAACCCAAATCCCAGCGCCGGGCCGCTTCGACAGCCGTGTACAGCCGGGGATCGACCGAGCAATACAGCGCATGCGCGCTGCGAGCGCCGAACTGGCGTTCCAGCCGACGCAAGGTCGGGCCGCCGGTGAAAGACAAGTACAGATCGAAGCCTGGAATGGCAGCGGGCGCGAGATATTCGTGATCGCCCGCCACCAGTTTCGCCAAGGTAACGGGCGTGTCGATGTCGTAGAATGCCACCACCCCGCCGGCACGTTGTTGCACGAGCTCCGCGACGGCGACGCCCTCCGGGACATAGGAGCCGACCACCACCGCATCGGCGGTCGCGATCGCCTCGCGCCAGCGATCCAACTCCGCCACCTCGCGATAGAACGCCAATTCGCAGAAATCAGGCCGCGCCATATCGCGATGTTCGGCGTACCAGGGCTGCTCGCGTTCGAGGAACAGAATGTCGTGGCCCCGGCTAGCGAGCGCGTGGAGCAGCGCGCGATAGGTCGTCGCGTGACCGTTGCCCCAGGACGAGCTGAGGCTCAGGCCGAGAAAGACGAAGCGCAGCCTCTGCCTCATGCCGCAACCGCCCCGCGCTTTTGCGCCAGCGCATCCGTCAGCAGTCGATGCACGGTCTCGGCACGTTGCGCGTAGGTGTGATCCGCCAACACGCGTCGCATGGCGCGCGTACCGATCCGCCGCGCGCGCTCAGACGTAAGAGTGTCGAGATGGGCGGCGACATCGGCACCATCGCGCGCCACCAGGATTTCCTCTTCGGGCCGCAGGAACAGCTCGATCCCCTCCCATGCGTCGGTGATGAGGCAGGCCCCCACGCCGGCGGCCTCGAACACGCGCGTCGCCGGCGAAAACCCGACCTCCGCCATGCTGTCGCGCGCCACGTTGAGCACCGCAAGCGCCGAGGAGTTGAAACTATTGTGCGCAGCGGTCGGCACGTGGCCGATCGCACGGACATTTCCCGGCATCGCCTTGTCGCCCCAGCCGGCCCCGCCGAGCAAGAAGCGGCGGTCGGGGAGTGCGACGGCGGGATCGAGAAAGAATGCATCGATCCGCGCCTCGCGGTCCGGCAGCCGATTGGCAAGCAGGGACAGGTCGGCAGCGAACGCAGGCTCGGGACGCGCCGGATGATGCGTCTCCGGATCAAGCGCGTTGTAGATCGGCACGCAGGTCCGCGCGCCGAAGCCGCGATAGGCAGCGACCACGGGTGGCCCGCCGCCATAGGTCAGCACCATGTCGAGCGAGCGCAGCGCCTCGTGCAGAGGATGCGTGGGATCGGCGCGCAGCGCGGCGAGCGTCGCCGGTGCATCCACATCCCAGAACACGCGTAGCGCGCCGGGCGCGGCCGCTGCGATGGTGCCCGCCAGCAGTTCGTCATCAAACACGCCGACACCACTTGCCTTCACCACCACGTCGGCCCACGCGGCCTCTGCCATCACGCGCCGCAGCGCGTCTTCGGTCGCCTCGTAGACGATGACACGTGCCCAATCGGGCGGCTCGATGTCGCGATGCTGCTGCCGCTCGAAGGCGTCGGGTTCATAAAAAGTGATACGATGACCGAGCCGCGCCAGCGCGCCGAGCAGGCCGCGATAATAGGTCGCGGCACCGTTCCAATACGACGACAGCAGGCTCGAACCGTAGAATGCAATGTTCATCAGGCGGCCACCGGTTCGCGGAGCTGTGCGACGATGCGCAGGAGCTCGCTCACACGATGCGCGCAGGTGTGCCGCGATCGAATGGTCTCCAGCCCGCTCGCGGCGAGCGAGGCACGCAAGCCGGGGTCGTGGGTCAGCGCCCGCAAATGGTGGTGCATGGTGTCGCCATCCTTCGCCACGAGATAGTCCTGGCCAGGCCGGAACAATTCCTCGGAATCCTGCCACGGCGCCGAGAGCAACGGGATGCCGCAGGCGAGCGCCTCAAAGACGCGAATCGTCGGGATGCCCGGCAACGCATTGGCATAGTAGCGGCGCGGCACGTGCACGGTCGCCATATGACGCGCGAACACTTCCGGGGCCCGCGCGTTGGGCAGCCAACCATGATAACGCGCGCTGAATCGCACCAGAGAGGCCAGCGCGTCCTCGGGGTAGCGCACGCCGTGGACATCGAGCAGCAAGCCGGCCCGTGCGACCGGTTCCAGGAGGAATTCGCGCAGCTCTCTGGTCCGCTCCCCGTCTCCCCAGTTGCCGATCCATACCGCGCCGGCACGCACACCCTCGTTTGCCGGCGGCCGAAACAGCCTCGTGTCCGCCGCCTCGTGCCAGACGAACGCGCGCGCTCCCCATCCGCGCTTGCGATACACCTCCGCGAGCGACGCGCCGAAGGCGAGAACACCGTCGAAACCCGTCAGATCGAGTGCATCGAGTGCCGCCGGATCGCTGACGCCGCGATGGTGGGTGTCGTGAAACAGCAGCGTGAAGCGGGCGCCGCGCTTGCGCTGCCGGCCGAGAGCCGCGACCAGCGAAGGATCGGTCCACTCATGCGCGATAACCAGATCGGCCCCGTGCGTCGCTTCCGTCAGATCGAATTCGGGCCCGTACGGCGTCGAGCGCAGCTCGGGAAAGTCTCGCGCGAACCGCTCGAACGGCGCGGCCCCGTGGTCCGCCAGCAGGTTCACGCGGCTCCAACCGTCGACCGGCTCGAACACGCGCACCTCATGGGTGCGCGCCAATAACTCACGCGTGATCCCGCGCAGGAAATGTGCATTTCCGTGGTTCCAGCAGGACACCAGCGAGTGGGCGAAGACGACGATTCGCATTACGCCACCGACGCAACTGGGTTGCGTGGCAGCACAGCGCGATAAACCGCCTCGGTTCCCTCGACCATTGCCTCCACGGTGTAGCTCCGCGCGCGTTCGCGCGCGAGCGCACCATGTCGCGCGGCGATTTCCGGATCATCGATCAATCGCCCCAGGCTGCGCAGCCATTCGTCCTCCGAGCGCGGCGTGACGAACAGCGCCGGGCCGTCCCACAACTCGCGGAAGGTCGGAATGTCCGACAGCACCAACGACATGCCGGACTGCGCGGCCTCAAGCACGCCGAGGCCGAACGGCTCGTAGAGCGCGGGTGCGGCGAATATCGTCATTTCAGCGTAGCGTGCCTGCAATGTCGCCTCATCGAGTTCGTCAAGCCAATGCAGGTTCTGGAACGAAACCGCAGCGCCATTCGGCCCCTTCATCGGTCCGGCCGCGTAGATGGGCGCGTGAAGGCGGTTCGCCACCCTGTCGAGGGTCACGACATTCTTTCCGTCGTCCCACAACCGCCCAACCGTCAGAACCGCGAGTTGCCGCGTCGCGCGCGTCTCGGGTGGCGCGCGGCGACCGTTATGAATAACCGTGATCACAATATCGTCGCCGTATGTTGCGCGGAGCAGGTCAGCGAATGCGTAGCTCGGTGCGATCACCGCCTCCGACGCCCGCAAACCACGCGCGGTCGCGGCCACGCGCCAGGCGAAATCGTCCGGCAGATCGGTGCCGCGCACCGCGCGCCACCACGTGCCGAGACAGGAATGCGCGACCGACACCACCGGCACCGGCCAGCGCGTCAGTCCCGCGAAAGCCGGGGCGTGAAGCTGCACCAGCTCTGCCCCGATGCACGACGCGAGGCCGGAAAGTTCGCTAGAGGCTCGTGCAAGTGCCTGTTCATTGTCAGCCGTCCAGTCGAGCGGAAGGCCGGTCTCGATCAGCCGCACGATGTCACACGCCTCGGCGCGCTGTGCGTCGGTCGGCGGCGGACCCAGCACCGCCAATACCGTCTCGGTGCCGTGCGCCACCAACCCGCCCGCCAACTCCAGCGCGTATCGCCATACTCCGCCTACCGCGTCGGCGGTAAGCATCACGCGGCGCGGGCTCACGGCAGGCATTCGGCCTCCAGTTCTTGCAGGGCGAGCGGCGTTTCGTCCTGGATGTCGCTGAAACGATCGAACTGCGCGAGATAGTGCCGGTGCGCGCGCTCCCAGGCGAGATCATCGGGGGCGCCCCAAAGGCGTCGGTAGTCCGGCGCGCTGGGATACGGGAATAGCGGCACGGGATCGTTGGCCCATACGCCGTGGCGCGACAGCCGCTCGCGCCACGGCTGCACCAGCGCGGGATCGTCGCCGGCCGTGGACAACAGATTTGCCTGAACGAACGCAACATTCCGACGCGCTAGGATGAGCAGCTCGGCGAGCTCATTGGTGGTCTTCCGACATTTCTTATCGAGGGCGGCGCGGCCGTCCTCTGTGAGGCTTTCGACCCCGGCCTCGATCGACACGCAGCCGGCACGCCCGAGCAGCGCGATCAGCTCCGGCGTCCACAAGTCGATCCGCGTCTGCACGCCGAATTGCAGCCCGAGCGGTACCAGTGCTTCCAACAGTGCGCGGTGCGGAAGAAATATCTCGTCGATGAAATAGAGATAGGTCACGCCCTGCGCACGCAGGGATTCGATTTCTTCTATCAACGGCGCCAAATCGCGTCTGCGATAGCGGTCGCGATAGTCGATCTTGGCACAGAAGGAGCACGAGTACGGACAGCCGCGCGAGGCCTCGACCTCGGCACCCGGCGTATCCGGCGTCGTGTCGAAGCGGTGGTGGTGGTGGCGATGCCGACGGACCCATTCGCTCGGCCAGTGCAGTGCCGGGACGTCGGTAAAGCGCGTCGCCTGCGGCGGACCATTGACCCGAACCTCTCCGCAGCGCAACACCGCGGTCCCCGGAACCGCTTCGGGCGGTGCGCCGGAGGCAAGTGCCGCAATTACCTGCTCCGATTCGCCGCGCACCGCGATGTCCGCGCCAAGCTTGCGCAGCGTGGCGCCTGGTGTCGCCGAGCCGTGCGGACCGATGGCGACCGTGGTGCCGCCTCGTCCATCGAGTGCCACGAGCAGCGCGCGCGGCACCCGCAGCTCGGGCGGCGCGCAACGCCAGAACAGATAGCTCGGCGCGGTCGGGATCACCGTCATGTTGGGCTGGAATGCCGCCACCTCTGTCGCGAGCTCGGCCATATCCTGCCGGAACAGATGAGCGTCGAGCATCAGCACATCGTGGCCATCGCGCTCCAGCAAGGCCCGCGCGTAACCGAGTTCCAGCGGTAGGTGCGGCTCGCGGCAGCCGAAGTAGATGCTGCGCTCGAAGCTCCAGGGCGGGTTGACGAGGGCTACCCTCATTGCGCCGCCTCGACCCGCGGCAGTGCGCCGCGCTCGCGGCCAAAGCAATCGGCCAGCAGCGACAGCCCGCGGCGCCAATCGCGCGCCGGCCGCAGTCCGAGCGCGGCGCGTGCACGTCGCGTGTCGGCGACGAAATAGCGCTGGTCTCCCGGCCGCCAATCCTCGAACCGCAGCACGGCGGGACGGCCGAGCAGTTCCTCTATCCGCGCGATCACCTGCCGCAAGCTTACTGCGTTTGCCGGGCCGCCACCGAGATTGAAGGCCTGGCCACGCACGTCGCCGATGCGCTGCCACGTCGCGATGTAGGCGTCGACCGCGTCGTCAACCCAGAGGATGTCCCGCACCTGCCGTCCGTCGCCGTAAATGGTAATCGGCTCATCACGCAGCATCCGCAGCAGGAAATGCGCGACCCAGCCTTGGTCTTCGGTACCGCGCTGGCGCCGGCCGTAGATGCAGCTCATGCGCAACACCGCCGTCGGAATGCCGAAGCTCCGGCCGTAGTCGATCACGTATTGATCCGCGGCACCCTTCGAGCAGCCGTACGGCGTATGGAAACTCAGCCGGCAATCCTCGCTAATGCCATGCGCGCGCAAGCCGGCATCGCGCGGCTGATAGGTCTCGCCGGCACGAACCAGCGCGATGTTGTCGAGATCGCCGTAGACCTTGTTGGTGCTGGCAAAGATCATCGGCGGAGGACCGGCGCGGCGACGCAGCGCCTCTAGCAGGTTCATCGTCCCGAGCAGATTGATCTCGAAATCCTCGCGCGGCGCATTCATGCTGGTCGTGACGGCCACCTGGGCGGCCATATGGAACACCACGCGGGCACGCGCGGCGGCGCCGCTGACTGCCGCCGGGTCGCGCATGTCGCCGAGTAGCGGCGTGATCCGGCGCGGATGCTGGCGTTGCAGCCACGCCAGGTTCTCCTCGACCCCGGGACGCACGAGCGAATCGAATATCAGAATGTCGTGCCCGGCGCTCGCCAACCGGTCGGCGAGATTGCTGCCGATGAACCCGGCGCCGCCGGTGATCAGCACCTGGTCGCCGGCGCTCATGTCACGAGCCCCCGCTCGACGAGCTCACGTCGTGCCTCCGCGACCCGGTCGACCGCACGCTGCTGACGCACCCAGTCGGATAGTTCCTCGAGGCTGTCATCGAAGCAGCGACGCGGCTCGTAGCCGAGTGCCGCGCGCGCCGCGGCGATATCGGCGAAGCAGTGGCGAATGTCGCCGACCCGCGCTTGCCCGGTGATCTCCGGCATGAGGTGCGGCTTGCGCATGGCAGCGGCAACCGCCTCGCCCACCTCGCTGATGCTCACGTGATGCCCGCTGCCGATATTAAGCACACGGCCGGCCGCTTCTCGACGCTCGAGCGCTAGCAGGAAGGCGCGCGTGACGTCCTCGACATGCACGAAGTCGCGGCGCTGCTCGCCGTCCTCGAAGACCAGCGGACGTTCGCCATTCAGCAGGCGCGACGCGAAGATCGCGAGTACGCCGGTGTAGGGATTGGACAATGCCTGGCCAGGCCCATAGACGTTGAACAGCCGAAGCGCGACTCCCTCCATCCCGTAAGCCGGCGCAACGGTCAGCGTCAGCCGCTCCTGCACGTATTTCGTGATTGCATAGACCGATGCGAGCTCGGGCCGCTTCCATTCCGGGGTGGCCACGGGCGTGAGCCGCCCGCCATCAGGCCCGGCCGGGTCCCAGCCAGTCCGCGCGCGGCGCTGTGCGGGGCGCACGGCGTCCTCGATCAGCGCGCCCTTGGCGTCGCGATAGAGACCCTCGCCATAGATGCTCATGGACGACGCGACCACGACGCGCTCAACCGGGTTCCCGATCAGCGCCTGGAACAGCACCGCCGAGCCGTGATCGTTCACCGACACGTAGCGATCGATCGCGTACATGCTCTGCCCGACGCCGACTTCGGCCGCGAGATGGACCACCTTGTCGACGCTGCGTACCGCCCGTGCCATCAGGGATGCATCACGCACGTCACCGTGAATGAAGTCGACCTCGTCGAGGATGGGGTCGGGCGGGCTGCCATGATGCACCTGGTCGATCAGGCTATCGACGACCCGTACGGCGTCGCCGCGCTCGAGCAGCGCGCGCACGACATGCCGACCAATAAAACCCGCCCCTCCGGTCACAAGGACTAATCCGGCCATTCGGCTGGTTCAACTCCGCGCTAGGGTTCTATCCGCCCGCGAGCGGCGCGCCGCGGGCGTGGTCCGGGCCCCGACCGGCCTGGCTTGGCATGGCCGTGTTCCGGGCAAGCGTCGCAGAAACGCGAGGTAGGAACATAGGTTTCGCCCTCTGGTGCGGGTTGGTGCTGATGGAGCACAATCGTTGCTCGGGTACAGCAAGTATGGGCGGACGAATGACGCACGCGGCGGAGCGGCTTCTGACCCGGACGGACACCCTGGCGATCGCCTACGAGCAGAGCGGCCCGGCGGATGGCCAACCGGTGATCCTGCTGCATGGCTTCCCGGACGACCCACGGACCTGGGACGGCGTGGCCCCCGCCCTGGCTGCCACCGGCTTTCGCGTGCTGGTCCCCTGGCTGCGCGGGTACGGCGAGACCCGCTTTCTCGACCCGGCTACGCCGCGCTCCGGACAGCAGGCAGCCCTCGGGGCGGATCTCCTAGCGTTCATGGACGCGCTCGGGATCGCCCGCGCGCTGCTCGCCGGCTACGACTGGGGCGGCCGTGCCGCGTGTATCGTCGCCGCCCTTTGGCCAGAGCGGGTGAGCGGTTTGCTGTCGATCAACGGCTACAATATCCAAGACATCGCCGCCTCGGGCCGGCCGGCCGCGCCGGAGCAAGAGCATCGGCACTGGTATCAATGGTATTTTCACACGGAACGAGGCCGCGCCGGGCTGGCGCAGGACCGGCGCGCGCTATGTCGGTTGCTATGGCGGCTCTGGTCGCCCAACCTGGACGTGCCCGACGCCGAGTTCGAGCGCACGGCCGCGAGCTTCAACAACCCCGATTTCGTCGATGTGGTGATCCAGTCCTATCGCCACCGTCACCTCGCGGCCCCAGGCGACCCGGCGCTGGAGCCGATCGAGCAGCGGCTGGCGACCCGTCCGCCAATCACCGCGCCGGCGATCATCCTGCACGGCGCCTGCGACGGAGTGGACCCTCCGGCCAATAGCGAGGGCCATGTAAGTCGCTTCCCCCAACTGCGCCGGCGCGAAGTCGTCCCAGTGGCCGGCCACTTCCTGCCCAGGGAGGCACCCGAGCCAGTGGTCAGTGCGCTGCGCGAATTGGCTCGATAGCCACGAATTGATCGATTGACGCGAGCAACGCATCGAATCTCTTGTTCGGCGGCGGGAAGCGTGATTCTGTAGACGGAAGGGGCCATAGCCCCGATTCGAATAGCGAGGCGACGATCATGGCGAAGAAACCCGCGCCGGCGAAGAAGACGGCGGCGGCCTCCAAGAAGGCTGCCCCGAAGGCGTCGGCCGCAAAGTCAACCGCTTCGGCCCGAGGCGCAAAGGCAGCCGCCGCTCCTGCGACCGTAACGCTGAAGCACCTGGCCGCACAACTTGCCGAGGACCACGAGATGGCCAAACGGCAAACCGACGCGGTGCTGTCGGACCTCGTGGGATTGGTTGTCGGACACCTGAAGAACGGCGACCGCATCCGCATTGGCGGCCTCGGCATCCTCCAGGTCCGTGAGCGGGCTGCCCGCATGGGGCGCAATCCCGCGACTGGCGAGGCCATCAAGATCAAGGCGAGCAAGAAGATCGCGTTTCGGGCCGCGAAGGAGCTCAAGGAAGCGATCTGACCCGAGCCGGGTTGTCGCGCCGGACTGTGTGGCCGGACCTCGGCGGGTCCGGCCGATTTGCGTTCTGCGCCCCGTACTGTATCCCGTCTGCGAAGCATCGGTTGGGAGCGCCAGCATGAGCGGTCAGTCCGACGTCAAGGTCCTGGGCATTTCAGGGAGTTTGCGAAAGGGCTCGTATAACACCGCGACCCTCCGCGCCGCCGGGGAACTCGCGCCCTCCGGCGTGACATTGGAGACCTTTGATATCGCGCCTATACCGCTTTACAATGAAGACGTGCGGGCGCAGGGCTTTCCGTCGCCAGTCGAGGACTTCCGCGCACGGATAAAGGCCGCCGACGCTATCCTGATCGTCACGCCAGAATACAACTACTCGATCCCCGGCGTGCTGAAGAATGCCATCGATTGGGCGTCGCGTCCGCCGGAGCAGCCATTCGACGGCAAGCCGATTGCCCTGATGGGCGCCAGTATCGGGGCGCTCGGCACCGCCCGGGCGCAGTACCACCTGCGGCAATCCTTCGTGTTCATGAATGGCTTGGTGCTAAACCGGCCCGAGGTGATGATCAGCGCTGCCGGCACGCGCTTCGACTCGCAAGGCAAGCTGACCGACGAGAAGAGCCGAGAGCTGATCACGGCGCTGCTGACCGGCTTGCGGGACTGGACACTCCGGCTCCGGCGCTAGCCTGGCGGCAGACAACGGACTGAACTCCGCCCACCGCGAGGGGTGCCGGGCGGATGTCAGCCGCGACCCACCGAGGCTCAGCGCCCGTAATAAACCGGGGGCGGGTAATAGGCCGGGGGCGGCGCGTAGTAGACGGGCGGAGGAGCATAGTAAACCGGCGGCGGAGCGTAATACACCGGGGGCGGCGCGATCGCACCGGCCACTACGGCGCCGACCCCGAGTCCAAGCAAGGCACCCGCGATCGCCGGCCCTGGGCCGTAATGCGGCCGGTAGCCCCAGCCGCCGCGATGCCAGCCGCCATGCCAACCGCCGCGACCGTGCCAGTCGGCATGAGCGGCCATCGGCATTGCCAGCAATCCCGCGGCGATCGGCGCCGCCAGCAGCAGACGTGCTCTCGAAGTCATGAGAAACCTCCGCAATCACGGGAGAAGGGCCCTGGATGGGCTCCTGTCCTTGAGGAAAATGGCGCTCGGATGTGTCCGCTTTAAGGCGGCGGGGTGATCATCGCGGGGCGGTTGGCGATGGCTCGGCCCGAGGGGTGGTGCGAGGCGTCAATAGCTCGATGGCCGCTCGCGGAAGTGGATCTAGGCCGGCGCCCCCCTCGGCGAAATGCGCCAACATGGCCGAGCGCATCCGCGGGTCCCAATACTGCCGGATATGCTTGGCGATCAGTTCCGGCGCCTGCTCGCCGCGATGGGCGAAGAACAGGCCGATCTGGTTGGCCATCGTGACAAGCCTGTCAGCCGACATGCACCGGCGCCTCCAACACGATCCGATCGGGATGGGTGAACACCTCGAACCCGTCGCCGCGCGCGATCCCGATCAAGGTGATCCCTACCTCGGTTGCGACCCGCAGCGCGAGCGCGGTCGGCGCCGAGACCGCCATGATGATGGGCGAGCCGATCATCGCGGTCTTCTGCACCATCTCGACCGACACCCGGCTGGTCAGCACGACAACGCCGTGCGAGGCGTCAATGCCTCGCCGCGCCAGCGCACCCGCGAGCTTGTCGAGCGCGTTGTGCCTCCCGACATCCTCGCGCACCAGTACGATACCGTCAGGTTCCGTCCAGAACCCCGCCGCATGGACCGCGTGCGTCGCTGCGTTGAGCGACTGCCATTCCGAGAGTGCGGCCGGCGCCACCGCCAGCGCATCAGCCGGGACGCGCAATGCCCCGCGCACGGCAGGCGGTGACCGGGCCGCTTCCGCCAGGCTCTCCATCCCGCAGAGCCCGCAACCGGTGGCGCCCGTCAGGAATCGCCGCCGGTGCAGCAGCGCGTCCATGCGCCCGCCGGCGACCGACATGCGGAGTTCGATCCCCTGCTCGGCCTCGACGATCTCCAGCTCCTCGATCTCCGACGGGGCGGCGATGATCCGCTCGGCGAGGCTGAAGCCGACCCCGAAATCCTCGAGATCAACGGGGGTCGCCATCATCACGGCATGGGTCATGCGGCCATAGGTGAGCGCGATCGCTGTCTCCTCGGGGATATCGCGGCTGCCGCGCGCCGCGCCGCTCGCCCGCCATGACGTCACGGGAACCGAGAGGTGGGCGGGCGGCGTGCCGCTCATTCCGCCGCGAGGATGCGCCGGCTCGTCTCGGAGTGTGCGCGGTAGCTCTCCTGCCACTCCGTCGGGCCGTTGGCGCGCGACACCTGCACAGCCGTAACCTTGTATTCCGGGCAGTTGGTCGCCCAGTCCGAGTAGTCGGTCGTCACCACGTTGGCCTGCGTCGTCGGGTGATGGAAGGTGGTGTAGACCACGCCGGGCGCGACGCGCTCCGTCACCTGCGCGCGCAGGCTGGTCGCGCCCGCGCGGCTTTCCAGGCGAACCCAGTCGCCGTCGCGGATTCCGCGCTGCTCGGCATCGTGCGGATGCACCTCGAGCCGGTCCTCCCCATGCCAGACCGTGTTATCCGTGCGCCGCGTCTGCGCGCCGACATTGTACTGCGTCAGGATGCGCCCGGTGGTAAGCAGTAGCGGGAAGCGCGGCCCCGTACGCTCGTCGGTGGGGAAGAACTCCGTCACAACGAAATTGCCCTTCCCGCGTACGAAATGGTCCTGGTGCATCACCGGCGTTCCGGTCGGCGCTGCGTCGTTACATGGCCACTGGATGGAGCCTAGCTCGTCGAGCTTGGCAAACGATACGCCGGCGAAGGTCGGCGTGGTGCGGGCGATCTCGTCCATGATCTCGGAGGGATGCGAATAGTGCCAGTCGCAGCCGAGCGCGTGGGCGATGGCGAGCGTGATCTCCCAATCCGCCATCCCTCCCTTCGGCCGTACCGCGCGACGCACCATGCCGATCCGGCGCTCGGCGTTGATGAAGGTGCCGTCCTTCTCGAGGAAGGTGGAACCGGGCAGGAACACGTGCGCGTAGTTCGCCGTCTCGTTGAGGAACAGATCCTGCACCACGACCAGCTCCATCGCCGACAATCCGGCGATGATGTGGCGCGTATCGGGATCGGACTGCGCGATGTCCTCGCCCTGGATGTAGAGGCCCTTGAACGAGCCATCAATCGCCGCGTCGAGCATATTCGGGATGCGTAGGCCTGGCTCGGGGTCGAGCGACAGCCCCCACTCCCGCTCGAAGATGCCGCGCACTTCGGGATTGGCGACGTGGCGATAGCCTGAGAACTCGTGCGGGAAGGAGCCCATATCGCAGGAGCCCTGCACGTTATTCTGCCCGCGCATCGGGTTCACGCCGACACCTGGCCGGCCGATATTGCCGGTCGCCATCGCGAGATTTGCGATGGCGATGACGGCGGTGGTGCCCTGCGTGTGCTCGGTAACGCCGAGCCCGTAATAGATCGCGCCGTTACCGCCGGTCGCGTAGAGCCGCGCGGCACCACGAATCAGTTCAGCCGGCACGCCGGTTAGCGGGGCGACGGCTTCCGGCGAATTGCGGGGCTCGGCGACGAATGCGGCCCAGTCGGCGAACGCCTCCCCGTCACAGCGCTCACGGACGAAGGGCTCGTCCACCAGACCCTCGGTAACGATGACATGGGCCAGCGCGTTGAGCATCGCGACATTGGTGCCAGGCCGCAGTGCGAGATGGAATGCCGCCTCGACATGCGGCATCCGCACAAGGTCGATCCGCCGCGGGTCGATTACGATGAGCTTGGCGCCAGCGCGCAGCCGCCGCTTGAGCTGCGAGGCGAATACGGGATGCGCGTCAGTCGGGTTGGCGCCCATGACAACGACAACGTCGGCGTGCTCGACGCTATCGAAGTTCTGCGTGCCCGCCGAGGTGCCGAAGGTGGTGCTGAGGCCGTAGCCGGTCGGCGAGTGGCAGACGCGCGCGCAGGTGTCGATGTTGTTGTTGCCGAAGCCGGCGCGCACCAGCTTCTGCATGAGGAACGTTTCCTCGTTGGTGCAGCGCGAGGAGGTGATGCCGCCGATCGCGCCGACGCCATACTCGCGCTGGATGCGGCGGAAGCCGTCGGCCACGCGGCCGATCGCCTCTTCCCATGTCGTCTCGCGCCACGGATCGGTGATTCGTTCGCGCACCATCGGCTTGAGGATGCGGTCGCGATGCGTGGTGTAGCCCCAGGCAAAGCGGCCCTTGACGCAGGAATGCCCGTGATTGGCGCCGCCGTCCTTGTAGGGGACCATGCGGATGACTTCCTCGCCGCGCATCTCCGCCTTGAAGCTGCAGCCCACGCCGCAATAGGCGCAGGTGGTGATGATCGAATGCTCCGGCTGCCCGACCTCGATCACCGATTTCTCGATCAGGGTCGCGGTCGGGCAAGCCTGCACGCAGGCACCGCAGGAGACGCATTCGGACTGCAGGAAGCTCTCGCCCATGCTGGGCGACACAACAGAATCGAAGCCGCGCCCCTCGATGGTCAGAGCGAAGGTGCCCTGCACCTCCTCGCAGGCGCGCACGCAACGCGAGCAGACGATGCACTTGGCGGGGTCGAAGGCGAAATACGGGTTGCTTTCGTCCTTCGCGGTGTCGAAATGGTTCGCGCCCTCCATGCCGTAGCGCACCTCGCGCAGGCCGACCGCGCCCGCCATGTCCTGCAGTTCGCAATCGCCGTTCGCAGCGCAGGTGAGGCAGTCGAGCGGATGGTCGGAGATGTAGAGCTCCATGACACCGCGCCGCAGCCGCGCAAGCCGATCATTCTGCGTCGTTACGACCATGCCCTCGACAACTGGCGTGGTGCAGGAAGCCGGCGTGCCGGCGCGACCCTCGATTTCCACAAGGCACAGTCGGCAAGAGCCGAACGCATCCAGCGAGTCGGTCGCGCAGAGCTTAGGCACCTGGATGCCGGCAAGCGAGGCGGCGCGCATCACCGAGGTGCCTTCCGGCACGCTCACCGCAAAGCCGTCGACTGTCACACTGACCATCCGATCGGAGCGGGCGGCCGGCGTGCCGTGATCGGGTTCCTTCAGCATAAGCATCGCAGCCTCCTCACGCCGCGACGCGGCGTGCAGTGGAAAAGTCCTCGGGGAAATGCGTGAGCGCACTCATCACCGGCAGTGGCGTGAGGCCGCCGAGCGCGCAGAGCGAGCCGAGACGCATCGTGTCGCACAGGTCGCGCAGCAGCACGAGATTCTCGCTCGTGCGCTCGCCGGCCACGATGCGGTCGATCACCTCCATGCCGCGCACCGAGCCGATGCGGCAGGGCGTACATTTTCCGCAGGACTCGAAGGCGCAGAACTCCATCGCGAAGCGCGCCTGCTTCGCCATGTCCACGGTGTCGTCGAACACCACCAACCCCCCGTGGCCGAGCAGGCCGTCGCGTGCCGCGAGGGCTTCATAGTCGAACGGCGTGTCGAACAAGGAGGGCGGGAAATACGCCCCGAGCGGGCCGCCCGCTTGCACCGCGCGCACCGGCCGGCCGCTCGCCGTGCCGCCGCCGATGTCGTAGACGAGTTCTCCAAGCGTCATGCCGAACCCCGCCTCGAACAATCCCGCGTGGCGGATGTTGCCGGCGAGTTGAATCGGCATCGTGCCGCGCGAGCGCCCCATGCCGATCGCCGCGTAGGCCTCCGCGCCGTCGGCCAGGATCGTCGGCACCGCCGCGAACGAGAGAAGATTGTTCATCACGGTCGGCTTGCCGAACAAGCCGCGATGAGCGGGCAGCGGCGGGCGAGCGCGCACCATGCCGCGCTTGCCCTCCAGGCTGTCCAGCAGCGCGGTCTCCTCGCCGCACACATACGAGCCGGCGCCGCCCCGCACGCTCATGTCGAAGCTGAACGCCGAACCCTGGATGTGGGCACCGAGCAGCCCCGCCGCCCGTGCCGTGTTGATCGCGGCGTTCATCGTCTCGATCGCGTGCGGGTATTCGGAGCGGATGTAGACGAAGCCCTCGCTGGCGCCCGTCGCTAGTGCGGCGATGGTCATGCCCTCGATCAGCAGGAAAGGGTCGCCCTCCATGATCATGCGGTCGGCGAAGGTGCCGGAATCGCCCTCGTCGGCGTTGCACACGATGTATTTCGGGGTGCCCTCGGCGCGCAGCACGGTCTGCCACTTGATCCCCGTCGGGAACCCGGCCCCGCCGCGCCCGCGCAAGCCAGAGCGGCTCACCTCATCCACGATTGCCACCGGGCCGAGCGACAGGGCGCGCTCCAGCCCGCGATAGCCGCCATGCGCGCGGTATTCGGCGAGCGAGCGCGGATCGATGATGCCGCAGCGGGCGAAGGTGAGACGGGTCTGCCGCGCCAGGAAGGGCAACGCCTCGGGCCGGCCAAGCCGCAGCGGATGCGCGCCGCCCGCCAACAAACCCGCGTCGAGCAGCCCTGGCACGTCCGCAGCCGCCACCGGGCCGTAGGCAACGCGACCCCCTGGCGCTTCAACCTCGACCATCGGCTCGAGCCAGTAGAGCCCGCGCGAGCCGGTCCGCACGATCTCGGCTTCCTGGCCGCGCTCGCGCAAGCCCGCGGCAAGCGCGCCGGCGACATCTTCGGCACCGACGGCGAGCGCCCCGGCATCGCGCGGCACGAACAGCCGGGTGGTCATGCGAGCCCGTCCAGCAGCGCGTCGATGCGCTCGGGGGTGAGTCGGGCCACCGGTTCCCCGTCCAGCAGCGCCGATGGGGCACAGGCGCAGAGGCCCAGGCAAAAAACCGGCTCCACGGTCAGCCCGCCGCCAGGCGTCGTGCCGCCCCACTCCACCCCGACTCTGCCAAGTGTGTGCTGTGCCAGCGCGTCGGCACCCATCGACTGGCAGGCCTCAGCCCGGCAGAGCTTCAGCACATGCCGCCCAGCGGGCTCGGTGCGTAGATCATGGTAGAAGGTGAGAACGCCGTGGACCTCCGCGCGGGTGAGGTTCAGCGCTTCGGCCACCGCGAGGACCGCTTCGGGTGGGATGAAGCCGAACTCGGCTTGCAGTGCTTGGAGCGCGGGCAAAGCGCCGCCCTTGGGCGCGCGGTGCGCCGCGATGATTTCGCCGGCCCTCTCCTCCCGCCAAGTTGACGTAACCGATATCTCCCACTCAGCTTTGCCTAAAATGCGGCCGGATTGACGCGCGCTCAAGGGGGCGCGCTAGCATGGCCGCGAGAATGCCGGGAGGCCCCGATGCAATTTGGCTTCAACCTGCCGATCAGCGGCCCAATGTCGGCCCCCGAGGTCATGGCTCGGCTCGCCACCGAGGCCGAGGCGCTGGGCTATGACTATCTCACGTTGACCGACCATCTGATCCTGCCCGACGCCAACGCCCCCGGCTATCCATATTCCGAGAGCGGCGAGTTCTACGGCTCCGGGCCGACCAACCGGCACGAACTGCTCGCCGCGACCGCCTGGGTCGCCGCCAAGACCAGCCGCATTCGTCTTGTCACGGCTGTGCTGGTGGTGCCACATCGCCCGGCGGTGCTCGCGGCGAAGACACTTGCCTCGATCGACGTGCTCTCGGGCGGCCGGCTGGTGGTCGGAATCGGCGCTGGCTGGCTGAAGGCCGAGTTCGACGCCGCCGTCACCACGCCCTTCGCCGAGCGCGGCGCCGTCACCGACGAATACCTCGACGCCTTCCGCGCCCTCTGGACCGAGTCCTCGCCGCGTTTCGAGGGCAAGTATGTCCACGTCGCGGGCGGCTTGGTGTTCGAGCCGAAGCCGGTGCAGAAGCCACACCCACCCATCTGGGTGGGCGGTGAGAGCGGCCCCTCGATGCGGCGCGCGGCGCGGGTCGGCGACGCCTGGTATCCGATCGGCAGCAACAACAGCCATTTGCTCGACACCCTGCCCCGCCTCCAGGCTGGCATTGTCCGCATGCGCAAGCTGACCGAGGCGGCGGGACGCGACCCGGCGCGGATGCAGGTGGTCTACCGCGTCAAGCGTTATGGCTCGGTGGTGCCTGCCAAGGCGTCGGACGGCGAGCGTCGGCTGTTTTCGGGCACAGATGCGGACGTCCTTGCCGATCTCAGGAACCTGCGGGAAATTGGCGTGACCGGGCTCGACTTCGATTTCGAGTGGACCGGCGGCGCGGACGCCGCACTCGCCGAAATGCGGCGGTTCCGGGAGGCGGTGCTGGCCCGGGTTTGACCTCCTCCCCGAGCCCCTCAGCCGGTTTCCATTGGCAGGTTCGGGTCCTTCGCCCATTCGGAGAGCGAGGCGTCGTAAAGCTTCACGTCATTGTGTCCCAGCATGGTGAGCACGAGGGCGTCGGCGCTCGCCGCGATGCCCCCACCGCAATATGTGATGACCTGCTTGTCCATCGCGCCGATCGCCTCAAAGCGGCGGCGCAGTTCGGCGGGCGGCAGGAAGGCGTTGCTCTCGGGATCGAGCAGATGCGCGGCCGGGAGGTTGACACTGCCGGCGATGTGGCCGAGTCGGCCATAGGCATTGCCGCCAGTGCCGGCGTGCTGCTGCGCTTGAAGCGCGTTGATCGTGCACATCGCGCCGTTGCCGATGGCGGCCAGCACCTCCGCCTTGCCGACCATTAGCGGGCGGACCTCGCGCACGCTGAACGTGGCCGGCTGGCGCGGCTTGCCAGGGCCGGTCTCGACGGGGCGGCCCTCCTTGCTCCATTTCTGGAATCCGCCGTCTAGCACGGCGGCGTTGTCGAAGCCGAACACGCGGAGCAGCCACCACCCGCGCGTCGCCCACCACACGTTGGCAGTGCTGTAGAGCACGACGCGGCTGTCATTGCCGACGCCGAACCGCCCCATTGCGGCGGCGAACTGCTCGACGCTCGGCTGCATGAAGCGGAGCTTCTGTGCGTTGTCCGAAAGGTCAGCCTGCAGGTCGATGAACTGCGCGCCGGGAATGTGGCCGCGCTCGAAATCCTCGCGGCCCGATTTCACCGTGTAGGTGATCTTGGGATCGGGGATCAGGTGCGTGGTGCAGTCGAACACGCGCAGGTTGGCGTCGGAGAGATGCTCCTGCAGCCACGCCGTGTCGACGAGGTGCTGCGGGTGGCTGAATGTGTCGGCGGCCATGCTGGTCCTCCCTGGCTGGGAGCCATACTGCGCGATCGCGCCCCGGACGGCGAGTGGCTCAGCGTATCAGCAGCACCTTGGGCGCCGCTTCGACGTTGAGCGCAGCGCAGATGACGACAGCCGTCCACAGCGCGAGCGACACCGCTCCCGCGACGCGGGCGCTCGTCGGCAGCACCCCTTCAACGGCGAGGGCGCGCAGATAGCTGGTCCGGTGGAACTGCAAGGCATTGCCCAGCCCGAGCGCGATCAGGATCAGCTTCGGCACGAAATAGGCGTGGCTGCCGACCTGGACTGGATTGTAGAGGAATAGCCCCACCCCGCTGACCACTGCCACGGCGAAGGTCGCATAGAGCCAGGGCAGCGTATGCTCGGCGAATTCCCGGAGCGGCACGGTCCCTCGCCAGCCGATCAGGCGCAAGTCAAGCAGCCCGATCCCGCCGAAGAACGCCGCCATCGACAGGATGTGCAAGATCCGCACGAGATGGTGGTACGGCTGCATGGCGAAGTGCAGCGGCCGGTAGTCCAGCGCGATGAGCCAGTCGAACGGTATCCGAAGGAAGGCAAGCGAGTGCGGGTCCGGCATGGCCCCTTGTTATTGCGAACCGCTCGCAGCATCAAGCGCCGCCGCCGCGCATGCCGAAAAGGGCCAGGTGTCGAGCAGATGCGCGAGCCGACCGATGGTCGGTTCGGCGTGCAGATGGACGCCGTGCAGCAGTACGACGAGCAGCAGCGGCACCGCGATCAGCGGAGCATGGCGCATCCCTGGCGGCTTCGGACCGGCCAGAATGGCCACGGTTGCGGCGCCGGCGCAGCCGACAAGGCCGCCGACGAAGGCCTCCGATGGCGTGTGGGCCTCCAGAGTGACACGCGAGACCGCGACCAGCAGGGCGACGCCGATGGACAGCAGGATCGTCATCGCCGGCCGCAGGCCGAACAAGGCGGCGAGCCCGCCATAAATGACGGCAGCTGCCGCCACGTGACCGCTCGGAGTACGGATATCGAACTCCGGCACCGCCGGGCCGCATACCGTGAACAGCATCTTGAGCCCCAGCATCACCGCGAGCGTTCCGCATACCGCGACGGTCCACGCCATCGCGCCGCGCAGCCACCCAAGCAGGACAAGCACGATGGCGACGCCGGCCGCCACGGGCAGCAGCACGGCCTGATCGGCGAAGTCGGTGAGGAATGTCATGGGCCGCTTCAAGCAGGAATGGAGCGGCCAGAAAAGCATGTTCTGGTTGCCGGAACCTTAGCTTTACGATTTGATCGCGCCGCATCCGCCGGAGACATTCTCGTGCCGAAGACGCCGCTTGCCGTCCTACTCGCTCTCGCGCTCCCGTTGGGCCTCGCCGGCTGCAACGACGCGTTGCTGAATTTCGCCAACGGCCGAGCCCCCGAACTGCCGACGCCAGAGTCCGACAAGGTCGACGGCAACTACAAGGGTGCCGCCAGTCTGGTCGCGGCGCAGTCTCCCGCCTGCCCCGGAAACAGCTTCGGCAAGATCGAGATCGGCGATCGGACGCTGTATTTCGCCTATCTGCCGAACACCATGTTCATCGCCCCGATCCAGCCGGACGGCAGCGTTTATGCGGTGAGCGGGCCCGCGGTGCTGGACGGCCGGCTCGCCAACGGACGTCTCGCCTTCACCGTCCGCACGCCGGTCTGCGAATCCCACTACAATATGCGCTACGTGCTGTAGCCGACCCGCGGCTCAGTCCGGAAAGCCGGCAAGCGCGCGGACCTCGGTGGGACTGCGCCCTTGGTGGCGCAGATCGCGCAGGGTCGCCGCGCGGTCCCGTTTGGCGAGCCGCCGTCCGGTGGGATCCGTGAGCAGGGCATGATGAGCGTAGGTAGGCGCGGGCCAGCCCATTAGCGTCTGGATTAGCCGATGCAAGTCGGTGGCCGGCTTGAGGTCGATGCCTCGCGTCACCAGCGTCACCCCTTGCAGCGCGTCGTCGTGCGTGACGCACAGGTGATAGCTCGCCGGCGCGTCCTTGCGGGCGAGCACGGCATCGCCGAAGCGCTCCGGCCGGCAGCGGACGCGGCCCTCACCCAATTCCTTGAAGTCGAGCGACGTCGAGACTGACGCTAGCGCGCGTGCCATGTCGAGGCGCAGCGCGTGCGGCTCGCCACTCGCGATCCTCGCCATGCGTTGTTCGGTCGACAGTGCGCGGCACAGGCCGGGATAGAGCGGGCTGCCGTCAGGCGCGTGCGGCGCGGTCGCGGCCTGCTCGATCTCACGCTGGATATCGGCGCGCGTGCAGAAGCAAGGGTACAGCAGACCCCTCGCCTCCAGCCGGTCGAGGGCCGCACGATATTCGGGGAGGTGTCGGGATTGCACACGGACCGGGCCGTCCCAGTTGAGGCCGAGCCAGGCAAGATCCTCCTCGATCGCCTCGGCAAATTCAGGGCGGCAGCGGCCGCGTGACGATAGACATGGCAGCGTAGTGCAGACTACTCCGGTCGCATCGCACTAGGGGAGAGGTCATGACCGAACTCAACGGGCCGCGCTGGGGGCCGAAGTCCGGCGGGGCTGCGAAGCAACTCGTGGTGCTGTGCCACGGCCTTGGCGCGGACGGGTTCGACCTCATCGACCTCGCCCCCGGCTGGGGTGCCGCTCTGGCCGATGCCGCCTTCGCCGCGCCGAACGCGCCATATCCGTGCGACATGGGGCCGATGGGGCGGCAATGGTTCAGCGTGGCGGACCGCTCCCCGGCCCGGATGGTGCAGGGCGTGCGCGGCGCGGCACAGGCGCTCGATGGCTTTCTCGACGCTGAACTGGCACGGCTGGCACTGCCGCCGGACGCTTATGCCCTGATGGGGTTCAGCCAGGGCGCTATGACGGTGCTGTTCGCCGGCCTGCGCCGGGCAGTGGCGCCGCGCGCGATCTTAGCCTTCTCGGGCGGGCTGATCGCACCTGAGAGTCTCGCCGCCCAAATCCGCAATCACGCGCCGGTGCTGCTGGTGCACGGCGAGGATGACGACGTGGTACCGATCGCCCGCTCCCACGAGGCCGAGCGGGTGTTACGAGCGGCCGGTGTGCCGGTCGAGACGCTGTGGTGTCCCGGCCTGCCGCACGGCATTGATGCAGCGGGCATCTCACTCGGCGCGCTGGCACTGCAACGGGCCTTCGCCACATGACTGCGAAGTGAAATCCCGCCTCATGAGCGGCCGCCCGGCTTGCGGCACGCAATCCGGTCTGCGATAAACGGGGAGGTTCTCGGCGGCGCACAACATATGGTGGCTCGCTCGTGATCTGAGCCCCGTCCATGCGCTCCGCACGGAAAGGAGCGGCGTTTGCCCGACGGCGGCCAACTGTTCCCCGCGCTGGTTCTGAACGCGGACTTCCGCCCGCTCTCCTATTTCCCGCTGTCCCTATGGTCCTGGCAGGACGCGGTGAAGGCCGTGTTTCTCGACCGGGTATCCGTGCTGAGCGAGTATGAGACCGAGGTGCGCTCGCCCAGCCTCACCATGCGGCTGCCCAGCGTGATCGCGCTGAAAGACTACATCCCCTCGGCGCGCCGCCCTGCCTTCACGCGGTTCAACGTGTTTCTGCGCGACGGCTTCGTCTGCCAGTACTGCAGTGGCCGCCACACGGCGCAGGACCTGACGTTCGACCACGTGATCCCCCGCTGTCGGGGTGGACGGACGACCTGGGAGAACGTCGTCACCGCGTGCGGTGACTGCAATCTGCGGAAGGGCTCCCGCCTGCCACGCGAGTGCCACATGTTCCCACGGATGAGCCCGCGCCAGCCGACCACCTGGGAACTACAGGACCAGGGCCGCGGCTTTCCCCCCAACTTCCTGCATGAGAGTTGGCGCGATTTCCTGTACTGGGACACCGAGCTGGAAAGCTAGCGCCAAGCCGAGCGGGCACGCCACATTGAACCAAGGATGGTCTGGTTCGCGCTCACGCACTGGAAGACTTGGTCGGACCGCTCCGATCTCGCTGGCGAACCAGGCGTCCGCTCGGAACGGTCGCGCCGAGTACGTTGGGTGATCGGCTCGGCAACCCGGCCCGTCGCATGGGAGGATATCAGATGAACAAGGCTCTTGCAGCATCCGCGGTCGACTACGGACCGGAGGAAGCGGCGATGCAGGCTTATCTGCGGGATGGCGAGCGGCGCGCCTTCGAGCTTGGCAACCGCGGCGCCATCCGGTTTACAGCGGAAGGCAAGGTGCATCCGGAGATCCTCGAGGCGTACTGGCGCTGCGGATTCTACGTGTTCGAGGGCGTCCTCCGAGCCGAGGAGCTCGCCGAGATCGAGACGGATCTGTTCGACATCCTGGATCGCTTGCCGACCGAGCGTGGTTCGCCGATAGACGCAAAGGGCCGCCCCGCGCTCGGGGCCGATTGCACTGCCCCAACATTGTTCTGGTCGAAGCCGCTCGGAGATCCGTTTGGCGGCACGAGCCTTGCGAATGGCCGACATCCGTTAAAGATGTTCGAACCGGAGGCGGCGGCCGACGCACCCAAGGAGGTCGTCTATTTGATCCTCGGATCGCTACAATTCTCCGAGGCGGCTCTGCGTCTCTACGGCCACCCGCAACTGCTCGCCGTGGCCGCAGCGGTCAACGGCGACGACTTCGTGCCGTTCACCGACGCGTTCTTCATCAAGGAGCCGGGTCGTGGCGCATCGGTTGCCTGGCACCAAGACGGAGTGACCCATTGGGACAATCCCGATTGGGACCAGGGCTCGCATGGATTTAATTTCATGGCGCAACTTTACGGCTGCACGGCCGCCAACGGAGTCTGGGTAGTCCCAGGTTCGCACAAGACTGGCAAGGCCGACATCAAGGCCCTGGCGGCGGCGGCCGGAACGGAGCGGCTCCCAAACGCAGTGCCGATCATCTGCAAGCCAGGCGATGTGGCGATCACGAACCGCCAGGCGGTGCATGGCTCCTTCGCCAACACGAGCCCGGATTGGCGGGTGACCGTTAATTTCGGCTTCCATCGTCGTAAGTCGGTGATGGGAGTTCGGGGCGGCGGCCTCCACAGCGCGCCGGCGGTGTACGATGCACAGCGCATCCATGAACGGGCCCGGGTGATCGGATACGCCATCGACGCGCGGCAGCACCGGTTTGCCGACGAAGCCCCGTTCGTCTATCTCCCTCACGCCCTCGCCGGCGAAACCTATAGGTGGGACGCCGAGGCCAAGGCGAGCATCAAGGATTACAACCTGCTCGACCTCAGCATTTGAGCGGCGGTCCCGAGGTGCTCAAGACCCATGATCGCTGGCATGGCCACCGCCTTGGACGGACTACCTTGTCGAAAGCTGGGTTGTCACGTTCGGGCGAAAGGGGCTTGACCATAATTCTGCAATTTGGAAGGTAGTTGGGCTGGCCTACGACCGGCACTAAGAAGAGGCGGTGCAGGACTGTCCCGCACCGCCCCAAGTCCGGTTCGGATCGCGAAGGTTGTGGGGGCACTCCCCCGACCGACGCTGTCTCTTGAGAACCCAACGATCTACCAGCGTCAAGCTGTGCCGCAGCAAAAATCTGAAGACCTGATATCCTGGCATCGGAGGTCACGTGCCCACGCCGAAAGGAAACTGTGGGTGCAGTATGGTGCCAGCCTAGGTACCGTCGATGAGCTGGGTCTGCCCGATCCGCGGAGCTTTTCTGTCCTTTTCCGTTGCCGTCGGACGGAAGTGGTATCGACGGAAACCTTGCTCGGCTGGAGCGCACGGGCACCAGACCCGAGGGCGACTTGTTCGTAAGGGAACCGTCCGCCAGGACCAAGGCACAGATTTCCTGCCCGACATAGCCGAGTTGGACATCCGCCAAGCGGGCCCACGGGCAGTATGCGGGCGCGGATCGAAAAGTTCGGCGACCCGCCGAGCGAAGGACGGCCGGAGTACCACGGCTTGTGCGATTGTTGGCTTAGAGGATACTGCGCCCGGCCAGGGCTTGCCGTGTTCGCCGGCACCGAACGGCGGGGGAGGTAGCATGATGATCGCGCGCCGTGCCTTGCTCGCCGCCGCATTGGGCGCCGTCGCGACACCGCTGCACGCCGCCACGTTGCCAGCCATACGAGTTGGGCTGCTGCGGTTCGGCACGGTGTCGTGGGAGATCGAGGTCATCCGACGGCACGGGTTCGATGCGGCGGCTGTCGCGATCGAGCCGGTGCAGTTCGCCACCTCTCAAGCCACTCAGACGGCGCTGCAAGCCGGCCGGGTCGACATGGTGGTGCTGGACTGGCTGTGGGTATCACGCCAGCGCAGCGAGGGCGCCGACTGGACTTTCGTCCCGTTCTCCACTGCCACCGGCGGACTTGTCGCCCCGGCGGGATCGCCGGTTCGCGAATTGCCCGATCTGAAGGGCCGCCGGCTCGGCGTCGCGGGCAGTCCGCTCGACAAGAGCTGGCTGATCCTGCGGGCCTACGCCAAGGAGCGCTTCGGCTTCGATCCCGACCGGGCGACCGAGCGAAGCTTCGGCGCGCCCTCGCTGCTGCTGGAGGAGGCGAAGCTCGGGCGGCTCGACGCGATGCTCAATTTCTGGCCCTTCGCGGCAAAGGCGGAGGCGATCGGCATGCGGACGGTCCTGCCGGTCGAGGACGCCGTGCGCGGCCTCGGCATCGACGCCAAGGTGCCGTTCATCGGCTACGTGTTCTCGCAAGGTTGGGCCGAGCGCAACCCGGCCGCACTGGCCGGCTTTCTCGCAGCCGCGGGCAAGGCGCGCGATGTGCTGGCCACCTCGGATGCCGAGTGGGAAACGCTAATGCCGCTCACCGGTGCCGCCAATCAGGCCGAGCTCGAGCACCTGCGTGCCCATTACCGCCGTGGAATTCCGAGGGCCTGGGGACCGGCGGAGCAGCGAGCCGCCGCACGGCTCTACGGAATTCTGGCGAAGATCGGCGGGCCGACACTGGTCGGCTCCGCGAACGCCATCGCACCGGGGACATTTTGGCCGGCAGCCTCACTCTGAGCGGGTTCGCGCGTGACCGACGGGCGCGATCCCGTACCTGGACGGCGCCAGGCCGGCTGCTCTCCTTGCTCGGCTTCTTCGTCCTATGGGAAGCGGTGGCGCGGCTGGTGGGTAATCCCCTGCTGCCACCGGCGAGCAACGTGCTCGTGGCGATCGCGCGCGAGACCGCCTCGGGGGCGCTGCCGGAAAATCTTGCCATCACGATGGCCCGCGTCGTCCTCGCCTTCGTCACCTCGATGGTGCTCGGCACGGCACTCGGTCTCGCGATGGGGGTCTGGCGCCGGGTCGATGTCGCGCTGGATAGCTGGCTGACGGTACTGCTGAACCTGCCCGCACTCGTCGTGATCGTGCTCATGTATGTCTGGTTTGGCATGAACGAGGTAGCGGCGATCGCCGCCGTCGCGCTGAACAAGCTGCCGAGTACCGCGGTGACGGTGCGGGAGGGCGCCCGGGCGCTCGACCGCGATCTACTGGAAATGGCGCATAGCTTCGGGATGCGGCGCTGGCCGATCATCCGGCACGTCGTACTGCCGCAGATCTATCCCTATCTGTTCGCCGCTGCGCGCTCGGGCCTCGCCATCATCTGGAAGATCGTGCTGGTCGTGGAACTGCTCGGGCGCAGCAACGGCGTCGGATTCCAGATCCAGGTGTATTTCCAGTTATTCGACGTCACCGGGATTCTTGCCTACACGCTATCCTTCATCTTGGTCGTGCAGCTGATCGAATGGGCCCTGCTGCAGCCGCTCGAGCGACGCGCATCGCGGTGGCGGCGATGAGCTTGCGGGTCCGCATCCGGGACAAGTCGTTCGACGACAGGCCGGTGCTGAAAGGCCTCGAGTTCGACCTCGGCGAGCGCGAGATCGTCGCCTTGGTCGGCCCCTCGGGCTGTGGCAAGACCACGCTCCTCAAGATCATCGGCGGCCTGGACCTCGACTATGACGGGACGATCGCCTGGACCGACGCCGGGTCGCCGAGGATCGGCACGATCTTTCAGGAACCCCGGCTGCTGCCCTGGCGGACCGTGCGGCAGAATCTCATCCTCGTCCTGCCGCCGTACGCTCATCCCGCCGCGGACGAATTGCTCCGACATCTCGGGCTCTGGCCGTTCCGCGACCATTTTCCGCCGACGCTGTCGCTCGGCATGGCGCGGCGCGTCGCGATCGCGCGGGCCTTCGCCATCGCGCCGGAACTGGTGCTGCTTGACGAGCCGTTCGTCTCGCTCGACCCCGAGATGGCGCAGCGCAGCCGAGACGTGCTGCTCGAGGCGTGGCGCCAGCGCGCCACCTCGGTGCTGCTCGTGACGCATGATCCGGTGGGAGCGGCGGCACTCGCCGACCGAATTCTTGTCATGTCGCCACGCCCGGCCCGAATCGTCACGCAAATCGAGGTGCCGGCGGCCCAGCGCCGCAGCGACCACCCCACAGCACTGCAAGTCGCCGCCCAGTTGGAGGTCGTGGTCGGGCAGTATCTCGCGCGGACATGACCGTGCCGCTGCCGCGTTGCCGGGCCGTTTGCCCCGGCCCATACTTGCCAGCCTAGGAGGATCTGCATGCCGGAATGCTGGGATGTCGTGGTGATCGGCGCGGGACCGGCGGGGCTCACGGCGGCGCAGGTCGCCGGCGCGTCGGGGCTAAGCTGCCTCTGCATCGACCGCCTCGGTCCGGGGGGCGAACTCATCAATCTCGGGCTCCTGCACGACTGCCCCGATCTTCCGCCCGATACCACCGGCGCCGATCTGGTGACGCGCCTGATGGATGCTGCAACCGCCGCCGGGGTCGAGCTGGCGTTCGGCGAGGTTCGGGAACTCCAGCGAGGTGAACCCCGGCGGATCGTCACCGACGACGAGACTTACCAGGCGCGGACGGTAATCGTCGCGACGGGTCTGACCCCAGGAAGGCTCGGTGTTCCGGAGGAGGAGCGGTTCGACGGGGTTGGTCTGTCCCATTGCGCGAGTTGCGACGGGCCGCTGTACAAAGGCGAGAATGTCGTGGTCGCCGGCGCGGGCGAGTGGGCCGCTCAAGAAGCGCTCGATCTGGCGGCTCTGGCCGGGCATGTCACGCTGATCTGCCCTGAGCACGAAGCGGCACGACTCTCGAGCGGGCGCGGCAGGCAGCTTGCCGGTTTGACGAATGTGACCGTGATCCCCGGCCGCATCGCCTCCCTGGAAGGCGCGGAGGGGCTGGAGGCGGTCGTCATCGAACGTGCTGCGATCCAGGAGCGACACCCGACGCGCGCCGTGTTCGTGCAATCCAACCGGCGCGCGGCGCTGGACTTCACCCGTGGTCTGCTGGCCGTGGAAGCGGACGGCCGCGCGTGCGTCGATGGCGACTTGTGTACGAGTGACGAGCAGGCATACGCTGCAGGTGATGTCCGTGCCGGAGCACCAGAGCGGATCGCCTCGGCGATCGCCGATGGAAGACGCGCGGGGTTGGCGGTGGCGCGGCTCCTACGGGGACGGGACGGCGAACAGCAGGGAGGGCGCTGACTGATGCGCATCGTCAATCCGAGCTTCGGCGTAGCCCCGGCGGGTGCCGAGCAGACCATCATCGGCAAGGTGAACTGGAACGAGGATCCGATCGTCCTGTTCGCAAACAACAAGCCGAACGCGCGGGAATTGTTGGAAGGCGTGCGCGCCAAGCTGGGCGCGATGCGGCGCATCGACAACGTCGACTACATCCACAAGAACAGCGCAAGCCAGCCGGCGCCGGGTGCGATGATCGAGGCGGTGGCGCAGAAATATCGCGCGGCCTTGCTGGCACTCGGCGACTGAGGCTCCTGCTCGTCGTGGAGTTTCCACGACAGTGTCGAATTGAGGAAGCGCGGCGTCGCCAGCCTGGTGATCGCCACTGAGACGTTTCGCCCGCTCGTGCTGGCGCAGGCCAAGGCGCGCAACGTCGAGCCCCACCTGATCGTCGTCAAGCATCCGGTCGGCGGGCTCAATGCAGCCGAACTTGCCGAGCGGATCGACGCGGCCTTCGCCGGGCTCGTGAAGGAAATGCAGGCCGAATGACGGATCAATCCGAGGCCGAGGTCATCGAAATCAGCGAACTCGGCCCAGAAGACTGGACGGAATACGCCATCGAGCAAGGTTGGAGCGACGGGTTCCCGCTCGTCGCTCCAACCGAAGCCGCGGTCGAGAGGTTCGTGTCGGTGTGTCGTGGCGACAACGAGCCCTTCCCACCCATCTCGCCGCGCCAGGTCGTCCCGACCTTGCACAGTCTCGCCGCCAATGCCGTCATGGCGGGGTGCCGGCCGGAGTATTTTCCGGTGTTACTGGCGGCGCTGCGCGGCGTGCTGACGCCTGACTACAATCTGCACGGCACGCTCGCGACAACGCATCCTTGCGCGCCGATGATACTGGTGAACGGACCGCTTCGCGACCGGCTCGGCATCAATTACGGGGGCAATTGCTTCGGTCAGGGATGGCGGGCGAACGCAACCATCGGCCGCGCGCTCGGACTGATCCTGCTGAATGTCGGCGGCGCCAAGCCCGGCGTCATGGACCGCTCCACCCAAGGATCGCCGGCGAAATTCGCCTTCTGCTTCGGCGAGAACGAAGAGGCCAGCCCGTGGCCGCCCTATCACGTCCGCCGTGGCTTCGATACAGCGGATAGTGTCGTCACGGTGATGTCGGGCGAAGGGCCACATAACATCAACGACCACGCAAGCACGACGGGCGAGGGCCTGCTCACTACGATGGCCGCGTCGATCGCGCAACCCGGCGCTAACACCATCTATGGCAAGGGTCCTCATGTCGTGGCGATCGGGCCGGAGCACGCCGCGACCCTGCATCGTGACGGCTGGACCATCCCGGCGCTGCAGCAGGCGCTGTTCGAGCGCGCCCGGGTCCGCGTGTCGGACGTCTCGCCGGAGAACCAGGTGCAATACGAGGAATCCGGCCATCACCCAGTCGATGGCCGCTACCCCGTCTCGCCCACGCCGGAGGACATCCACATCCTTGTCGCCGGCGGCCCGGGCAAGCACTCCGCGTGGATTCCGTCCTTCGGCGGCACGGCGGTCTGCTCGGTGCGCGTCAGACTGCCGGATTGAACCCTCGATGATCGACTCGGCCGAGACGCCACTTTTCGCCGAGACGACGCCCTGGGAGGACGCACAGACGCAGCTGGAGGCGCTCGGCCTGGGCGATGGACTACCGCTTGTCCCGCCCACCGCCCGCCGCATGGATCGGATGCTGGCCGGGGTGGTCGACCCCGAACGCTCGTACGGCCCGGTGCCGCCGCTGTTCGGCGACCTGACCGCCGCCGCCATTGCCTATCAGTGCGTCCTCGCCGGCTGCGTGCCCGCCGAGCTTCGCGTCGTGCTGACGGCAGTCGCCGCGTGCCTGGAGCCGCAATTCAACCTGCTCGGCATCCAGACCACGACGGGCACGCCGACAGTTGCAGCGATCGTGCATGGGCCGATCGTCCGCTCGCTCGGCATGAACGCTGAGGGCAACTGTCTCGGGCCAGGAAACCGGGCGAATGCCTGCATCGGCCGGGCGGTGCAGCTGGCGCTGACCAATATCGGCGGCGCTCGGCCGGGCATTGGCGACATGGCGACGATGGGCCAGCCGGGGAAATACACGTTCTGCTTCGCCGAGGCTGGGAATGCGAGCCTGCCTTCCCTGCCCGCTCGTCGTGGCTTATCCGGCGATCATGGCGCCGTCACGGTGCTTGGCGTCTCGGGCACTATGGAGGTGCTTCCTCTTTCCGAAGATGCAACGCCGCAAGGGGTGCTTGGTCCCTTGGCCGCCGCCATCCGGGGCGCGCAAATAGCCAGCAACGCCGGCCGCGCTCGCCCAGCCAGCGAGCAATTTCTCCTGCTGCCACCAGAGATCTTCGATCGTTTCGCCAAGGCGGGCTGGACCCTAGCCGACATCCAGGCCGGGATGGTGCGCGCGCTATCCGAGGTCGAGGTCGAATGTTCCGCCGAGGACGTTTGCCCCGTCCTGACCGGAGGTGCCGGGATCAAGATGACCTATCTCCCCCTCTGGTCGGGTGGCACCCGGTCCGTTACCGCCGAGTTGCTACAGCCCTGAAAGCGTCGACTGAGCCGGCCGGAGCCGGCGCGCTAAAGCGCGAGCCGGATGGCAAGCAGCGCGACGTTGCGGCTGGCGCTTCCCGAGAAGTGTCCCAAGGTCGTCGCCCCCACCGCGATCGTCCCGCTGATGCCGGTCTGGTTGCGGTATGAGTAATCGAGGCTGAGCTGCACGTTCCTGTTCAGCAACCATTTGACGCGGGCGCCGGCGATGAAATCGGTCTGCGTGCCGCCGCCGTTGAGGTATTCGGCGGCCTCGAAGCCGACGCGACCCTGCAGCAACACGTTGCGAAGGTATTCGTGATCCACGATCAACGCAGCTCGCGTGTAGGTGTATGCGCCGGTGCCGGACGAGGCGGGGTCCTCGATGGTTCGCGAGAGCACGCCCGTCACGCTGGTCAGACCCGTGGGGGTCCAGATCACGCTGCCCTCCGCGATCGGCGCGGTATGGGTCGGAGTCTGCGGCGCGTCGAAGATGCGGGTCTCGACACCGAGCAGCAGTCGGTATCGCCATACCCCGTTCGCCTGGTAGTCGATGCCGCCAAATGCCAGGAAGCTCTTCGAACTGTTGGTCGGCCGACGCGGGGGTTCCTCCGTAAACTGGGAATCGATTCCCTTGACTACGAAGATGAGGCTGCGTTGATCGCTCAACATATAGTTCGTCTGGAGGCCGCCAGTCAGGACCACCCGGTTCTGGCTGCTCTGGGTCTGCTTGAGGACCTGGCCGAGGACCGTCCTCGTCGAGTCACCGAACTGATAACGCTGAACATCGAATGTCGGCGTGAACAAGAATCGGCCCTGCTCGAAGGTGTATTTGGCACGCAGATCATCGACCGAGTACGGGATCGGTATGGTCGAGGGTGCCGACCCGACTTGCGTCGGGTCCTCGTGCAGCGATAGATGCGAGTAGCCGACGGTGAGATCGTGGCGGCCGATCGTGTAGCCGCCGCCGATTGTGGCGGTCCAATCCGTGTAGTTTTGGGCTGGAGTATCGAAGTACCGCCGGTCGTCCAGCGTGAGGGCGGCGCCCAGCTGGTCTCTGGACCAGTCCGAATTGAGCGTCAGCGATGGCGCCGTATTGAGGAAAAAGCTGCCCGGCGAGTGGGGCAGGCCAGCCGCGTTCGAGGTGTATCCCATCCCCTCGGTCAGCTGCGGTTGCAGGGTAAACCCATCGAGCCGGACGCCGAGCGGGTCATAGGCCGGCCGCAGCCGGGAAGCCACCGTAACGCCCGGCTCTCTCTCGTAGCCGGGCACGTTGGCCGGAAAGTACTGGTTGATGAACTGGGCCCGCGCCGGGCTTGCCCACAGCAGGGCTATCCCGGCGGCGACGGCCAAGCCACGAGCGGGTGGGAGCGTGTCGAGCAATCGCCTGCTACGCTGCACCGGCGGAACTCCGGCTCTCCTGTTTAACCGCCCGTGCCACCGGGACCGGTTCAGAAGCGCCGCTCGAAGATGTTCACGACATCGCCGGGCTGCAGCAATGTCGTCCCCGTCGCAAGACCCTGCATCGGGATGCCGTCTTCCTTCCGTAGCACCGAGACACGGTCCTGCACCGCGCGATAGGTGAAGCCGCCCGCGATCGCCACCGCTGTCAGCACGGTCATGCCGGGTTGGTAGGGATACTGCCCAGGCTTGCTGACTTCGCCCAGGATGAAGATTGGCCGGTAGTCAGTAATCTCGACGGTTACGCTAGGGTCCTGAAACAGTTTCCTCCGTTTCAACTCGGCCGCGATGACCTCGCTGAGTTGGCGAGAGGTCAATCCGCTCGCCTTGATCGGTCCGAGGAGGGGCACCGCGATCAAGCCGCTGTCGCTGACCCTGAAATCCCCGGTCAGCTGCTGCTCCCCGAAGGTAATGATGCGAACCTGGTCGCCCGGCCCCAGCCGATAGGCCGTATCGGATGGCGGCGGAAGGGGCGGCAGATCGCGGCCCGGCGCGCAGGACGCAGCGGCAAGGAGCGTCAAACCCAAGACGAGGCGTCGCGAGATCACGGGGCCCGCACCGGGCCTCGGCAAATCCAGTTGCACGAGCACTGCTTCTCCCTGACCCGAATGATCTCGCCAGCCGGTCCAGGGGAACAATACTGGCCCGTACAGATTTGGCAAAGCCTCGATGCGCGTGGGGCGCCGCGGCTGTCCGCGGCGCCCCACGCCCATTGCGATGCCTGGCGCGCTGGATCAGCAGCGCCCGATGGGGAGCGTGGTTCGCATGTTGCGCGCAGTGACTGCGGCCTCAGTGCGATTGCGGACGTTGAGCTTCTTGATGATGTTGTGGACGTGCACCTTCACCGTGCTCTGCGACATGCCCAGGCGATAAGCAATGATCTTGTTGGCCATCCCTTGCATGAGCAGTTCCAGCACGTGCATCTCGCGCGACGTCAATTTCGGCGCGAATGGCGGGGCAGCTTCCGGAATGCCCGCCGCGGCACCGTTGAGCGGCACTCCCTCATAGGGCGCCCGAGGGGAGTAGCTGCCGCCCACGAAGATCAAACGCAGGGCCGCCTTGGCGATTTCCAGGGTGCTCGACGTCGGAATATGTCCTCGGAGCGAGAGTCGCGCCACCAACTCGTCACCCTTGGCGGCATCGCTCGGTTCAAGGATGGCCACCACCGGCACGTCCGGTCCCTGCTCGCCGATCCACTCGGCCTGCTGCTCAAGCCAAGTGTCCCCTTCCGCGTTTGCGCCGACGCTCAGTATGACGGCTCGGGCACGGGCCAGCTCATCTCGTGCGAGCAACTGTCTCACATCGGAGATGCCGATCACCTCGAACTCCTCGCCGAGTTCGGTGAGCCAGGTCGTCAAGCAACCGCGAGAAAACTCCCGTCGGTCCACGACGATGAGCAGATTGGCGTTCACGACGGTCGCATTCAATCCACTGGGCTCGCCACCAACGATCCGCGACTCGATAGCGGCTTGGGCGTGGGCTAGATCCGCCATTTCGTCCCCCTTTTTTGCCGACGGACTTTCGGCTGGTTTGGGCTAGTTCCTCATCCTCGGCGTGCCGGTAAAATCGATTTTGGCACGCAACTGAACAAGTGCCAATTTTGGGATGAATGAGACAAAATCAGGCTTTCTCCGGGGCCGTTTCCATTAGGGGCGAGATTGTCACGCAACGGTAATCGAGTCGACTCCCCGACGGTTGTGGCGACGCTCGCGGAGTAGTTGGGCGATTGTATGGCTGCACTCGGATTGGAGGCTTAGAATACAAAGAGGGCCGCCCAATCAGATCGAGGTAAGTTGTCTCACACGGAATCGGTCGAAACGGGATCTGCTGTGGCTGAAGGTTTAGCCAGGGTGATAGGGGCTCGCGCGCTGGCGCTACTCCCATTTGACAGGCTTTCTATCAGAAGGATCGAAATAAGTGACGGCTCGATTCGATTAAACTCGTGGCCGGCCCGTTTTGCCGAATGGCCGTGCTCTAGCTTTGTTTCATGCGGCTTCGGATTATTGGAGAGTTCCAGTGTCGAAAAAGATCACGTCCAGCACAAACGTCCCCGTCGTGCTAGGAGCGGGGGATACTCCCTTGACGATCACTGCCTCGGGCGCCGTAGCCGTCTCAGGCGTGGACGCATCGGGTGTGGGAGTGGACGCGATCGATGGGCCGCTGCCGCCCTCCCCGCAACTCCCGGTCGTCTGGACGATCCGGAATGCTGGCGCGGTCAGCTCGACCAACGGTTTCGGCATGTCGCTTGCCAGCGCCGGCACTGTCACCAATTCCGGCGCAATCTCGGGGGTGGACGGCGTTGTTCTGAACGCCGGCGGCACCGTCGTCAACAATAGCGGCGGATCCATCGCAGGAACCGGTGGGATTGGGGCAGGATTCCGCGTCGGCTCCGGCGTGTACATTCGCGGGATTGCTGGGAGGGTTACGAACAATGGCGCGATTTCTGGCGGTGCATACGCCGTTGCACTCGGCGCCGGTGGAATCGTAACCAACAACGGTTTGATCACCGGCGGCGAGGACGGCATTGAGGTCCAGGGCGCGCTCGGAACCGTCGTCAACAACTCGACCATCGTCGCCACGGTCGACGATGGCGTCGCGTTGTTCTTTGGCGGCACCGTCACCAATGGCACGGGCGCCCTCATCTCGGGCGCAGGCGCCAACGGGGCGGGAATTTTCATTACCGGATCCTCCGGAGTCGTAACGAACCGGGGCACCATACAAAGCGGCGGGACCAACCTCGGAATCCTGATGACTGCCGGCGGCAGCATCAACAACGCAACGTACGGAGCGATCTCGGGTGGCAAGGCGGGGATATTCTTCAGCAACATGCCCGGAACCCTCACCAACTCTGGTTCCGTCAGCGCGGCCATCGCCGGGGTCGACATGGAGGGCGGCGGCAGCGTCAACAATCGATTGGGCGGCTTCATTACCGGCGGTCAGCACGGCGTCTTCATCGCGGGTGGCGCCGGCGCGGTCGTCAACAGCGGCAGTATCAGCAGCTACGGTGACATCAATGGCAAGGTGTACGGCGCGGTCGCCCTCGCCGACGGAGGTAGCGTCACCAACAACGCGGGTGGAACCATCTCGGGAGGGACGATCGGTGTCGACATAGGATCGCGCGGCATCGGAACCGTCACCAATTCCGGCATGATCACCGCACTAGGGGCATCCGCCGCGGGAGTGAGCGTTGGCGGCGGCGGCCGGATCGTCAATCGCGTGGGCGGCGTCATCTCGGCCGCTAGTGCCGGCGTATTCGCGTCCGGCAGCCCGGCTACCGTAAGCAACAGCGGCAGCATCGCAGGCGACCATGCGGTCGAGTTGGAAGCCGGCGGCAGCATTACCAACGGACTTGGCGCTTCGATCGTCGGCGGGACTTCTGGCGTTTTCGTCAACGGCGGTGCCGCCAACCTGATCAACAACGGCAACATCACCGCGACCAGCACCGGGATCGACATCGAGGCCGGCGGCTCCGTGAGCAACAATGTTGCGGGGACCATCTCGGGCGGCAGTTTCGGCATCTTCCTCACCGGCGGCGGCGGCGTCACCAACAGCGGCGCAATCTCCAGTACCGGAAGCTTCGGGGTTGATCTTGCCGCCGGCGGCAATGTGACCAACGCCGTAGGCGGCCAGATCTCCGCAGCGGGAATCGGGGTCGCCGTGTACGGCGGCTCCGGCACCGTCACGAACAGCGGCACGATCTCCGGCGGCTTCAATGCCGTGCGATTCGGCGGCAGCGGCCCGAATCGGGTCGTCGTGAAGCCGAGCGCCGTGTTCCTCGGCAGCGTGGTCAGCACATCCACCACGGGCAACACAATGGAGTTCGCCGGCGGCACGGGGACGATCACCGGAGCAACCGGCAATTCGGGAACCGTCACGGAGAACGGCAATAGCTGGGCCTACAGCAACTTCGACACGATTGCCGTGGACAAGGGCGGAAGCTGGACGTTCAGCGGCACGAATACCGTACAGACCGTGCTGAACAACGGCACGATAGGCGTGAACGGAACGCTGGCCATCGCAACGTCGATTGACCCCGCAAGCGCGGGCATCTTCCAGCTCACGAGCGGGTCGCTCGAAGTCGCCGCCGCAATCGGCAGCACGAGCAAAATGCAGTTCCTGGCGCCGAGCGAGCTCATCGTCGATGACTTCACCCAGTTCGGCACCAACATCGGCACGTCATCCGCTGCCGGACCGCAGCTGCAGAGTTTCGGCCTCGGTGACATCGTGGACTTGAAGCAGTTCTCGTCGGCGGGTGCCTTTGGGAATTACCATAGCGGCCTTCTGACGATACAAAACACCGCTGGCCAAGTGGCAAGCCTTTCTTTCCAGAACTCGAGTCTTGGGGTCATTCCTGGGCAAGGTCAGTTCCAGTTCGCAACAGACGGGGGAACCGGCGTCCTTATTACCCATACCTAAATCCAGCGCCGGGGCTGTCCAAGGTGGACGGCCCCGGCGCCTGTCTGCCATCGTCTCCGGAGTCCAGGCCGGATCATAGAAGGGAGAAATAGGTGGCCGTACCTGTCTACGACCACATCGTGGTCGTCGTCATGGAGAACCATGACTACGGTCAGATCATCGGCGCCGCAGGGGACGCGCCTTACCTGAACAGCCTCGCAGCTCACGGCGCCCTGCTCTCCAATTACCGGGGAATCACCCATCCAAGCGAGCCGAACTATCTCGCGCTCTACGCGGGAAGCACGTTCGGCGTCTCCGACGATCGAACCCACAACATCGCCGGCCCGACCCTTGCGACGATCCTGCAAGGTGCGGGCAAGACGTTCGTCGGTTATGTCGAGCGCCGGGGCCGCTCGCAGGACCACAATCCGTGGGAAGCATTCCCGGAGGGCCGGGCCGTCGAGAAGGATTTCGCCACCTTCCCGCGCGACAAATTCGCTAGCCTGCCGACAGTCTCATTCGTCATCCCCGGCGTGCACCATGACATGCATGACGGAACCGTCTCCCAGGGAGATCAATGGCTCAAGGCCAACATTGGGGGGTATGCGGATTGGGCAACGAGCCACAATTCGCTGCTTGTCGTGACCTGGGACGAAAGTGCCTCGGATGGCGACAACCATGTTCCGGCCATCCTCTACGGCGCTCACGTCGCCACCGGGATCTATCCGGAGGCATACAACCATTACAACCTTCTCAGCACCGTTCTGGCCGCATCGAACCTGAGCGGCCCCCGGAGCGCTGCGGCCGCTACACCGGTTCAGGTCTTCACGCCGGCTCCTGGATCGGGCAAGACGATCAGCGGCAGCGTCGCCGGACCAATCACCCTCGGGCATCCGAATAGCCCGCTCTCCATCACCGGGTCAGGCACGATTACCTCGACTGGCCAAGACGTCGACGGCGTCAACGGACAGTCCGAGGAGGGGTTGGTCGTCATGAACGACGGCACGATCGTCTCGTCCGCGGGTCTGGGTGTGGCTCTGGCCGGCAACGGGACTATCGTCAACGGACCGACTCGTGCCGGAGGCGCCAGCATCACCGGCGCTGGTGCCGGGGTGCGAATAGAGCGACGCCCAAGCTCAGTCACCAACTCGGGCAAGATTTCCGCGACCGGCACCGGTGTCGATCTGCGGGATGGCGGCGCCGTCACGAACCACGCGACAGCCGCATTGCACGGCGACCAGTTCGGTTTGTTCATCACCGGTGGCCCCGGCACTGTGGCGAACGCAGGCAAGATTAGCGGCGGCGAACGGATTGGCGTCGATCTGGCGCAAGGTGGCCGCATCGACAATGCCGCAAATGGGGTGATCGCAGGCAAGGTGGCGGGCGTGTTCTTTGCGGGTGGCGAAGCGGCTCTCACCAATGCCGGCCACATCAACGCGACCGGGGCTGCTGGCGTCGATATCGAAAGCGGTGGCAATGCGAACAATGAGCGTGGCGCATCCATTGTAGGCGCCGACTTTGGAATCTTTGTCGCGGGGCGCGCGGGGACGGTCACAAATCAGGGCACCATCGCCGGGAAGGACAAGTTCGGCGTCGACCTGACGGTGGGTGGGAGTGTGGTCAATCTACAGTCGGCCGCGATCAGCAGCACCGGCACCGGCATTGGAGTATACGGCGGTCAAGGCAAGGTCACGAACCACGGGACGATCTCGGGCGATACGGCGGCGATCCGGTTTTCGGGCAACGGCAATTTGCTTGTCGCAAAGCCAACAGCGGTATTCAGCGGCAGCGTGGTTGGCGGCACCACGGTCGGCAATACGCTGGAACTGGCCGGGGGGACTGGCACCATCGCAGGTCAGGGCGAGGCCACGGGCTCGGTGATCATGAATGGGCATAGCTGGCCCTTCAGCAATTTCGACGTTCTTAAGATCGATCAGGGCGGCATCTGGGCGCTGAACTCCAGCGCCGGCGCGCAAACCATCATAAACAGCGGAACGATCACCGTTTCCGGTAATGTTCATGTCCCGACGATGCTTAGTTCGCAGGATTACGGCCTATATCAGATCGCGCCGAGCGCCGAGCTGCGGGTAACCTCCGCGGTCGGCGACAAGGCGCGTATCCGGTTTCAGGGCGACGGCAGGTTGGTGCTCGACGCTCCGGATATGTTTGGCGCCGACGTTGGCAAACCGTCCTATAGCGGACCGCAGCTGGAGGGCTTTCACGCCGGCGACGTCGTGGTGCTCAGCCGGTTTCCGCCGTCCAAGGTGATCCTAAGCTACGACCCTTCCGTCGGCATCCTGATGATCTCCAATGGGGAACGCGCCGCCACGCTCGCGTTTCGGGGCGCGATGCCGGCCGGGGAAGTGTTCAAGGCCGTCGCAGACGGCGCAGAGGGAACCGCGATCACGCGCAAGAGGTCTCGATGAGCGTGCCTATCCCGATGGTCCGCCCCAATGACCGTCCTCGTGATCCAGATCGCTGCGCCTGCGGCAGCGGCTTGCGTCATGCCCGGTGCTGCGGGTTGGATCTCGACGAGTGGCCTCCGGCGGCTCAGGCCGAGCATCTGCCGCCGCTAGTGGAGCGGGCCATCCAGGCGCTCCGAGCCGGTGGTGGCGAAGCCGCCGAAACATTGTGCGTCGCGGTGCTGGAACTGGCGCCGACCTCCTTGGACGCACTGCGTTTGCTCTACCAGATTCGCAAGACCGGCGGCCTACGCCAGGCATCCGAGGCGCTGATACGCCGCGTCGTGGCTCTTGCCCCAAACGACGTCGGGGCGGCGCTCGAGCTCGGCCTGCTACTCATGGACACGGGGCGGCTCGCGGAGGCGGAAATCCACGCGCGCAACTCGGTACGGCTCGCGCCGGACATCGCGCAGGCGCACAATTTACTCGCGATGGTCCTCACCGAAGCGCACAAGCCGCAATTCGGCGAACATCACTATCGCATGGCGCTCCGGCTGTCTGGCACGCGCGATCCGATCCTGCTTGCCAATCTCGCCTGGAACCTGAAGAACCAAGGCAGGATGGCCGAGGCACGGCAGCTCTACGAGGAATCCGCCGCGCTGTCCCCGGACGTGCCGCAAACGCTGCTCGGTTGGGCGCGCCTCGAGGAAGCGGACCGCAACTTCGAGGCGGCAGCCCGCGTGCTCGATCGCGCGGAGACGCGGTTTCCCAGCGATGCGCGGTTCAAGCTTACGCGCGCCGTGCTGCTCGGACGCCAACACCGCTACGAGGAGGCGTTAGCGGTGCTGGCGACGATCGCGAGCCGGAACGGCGAGTCGGGTCTCGCCGCGCATGAGTTGCTCGAGAAGGGCGCGCTGCTCGACCGGATCGGCCGCCCGGACGAGGCGTTCGCCGCTTTCGAGGCGGGCAAGCGCCAGGGGCGGGAGATCGGCGGGAATCGCTACTACGCGCAGGAAGCGGAGCTCCTGATCGGCCGCCTCAAGGCGTTCTTCACGGCCGGGCGCCTGTCTATCCTGCCGCGCGCCCGCGTGCTCGCCGAGGCGCCTCAGCCGATCTTCATCCTGGGCTTTCCCCGCTCGGGAACTACGCTCGTCGAGCAGATCCTGTCGGCGCACCCACGCATCGCCGCGGGCGACGAGCTGCCGATTATCGGCGAGATCACTGCGACCCTGCCGCGTCTTTTCGAGAGCCCGCTGAGCTATCCCGATGCGCTGGCCGAGCTGTGGATGGCAGATCACGCCGACGGATTGGATGAGTTGCGTGACTATTATCTGCGCAAAGTCCGCCAGCTCGGCGTCATGCAAAAGGTGGGAGCCAGCCGGTTCACCGACAAGATGCCCCTCAACGAGACGCATCTCGGCCTCATCGCGCTGCTCTTCCCCGAGGCGCCACTGATCCACGTGATCCGTCATCCGCTGGATGTCGTGCTCTCGACCTTCTCCCACGATCTGACGCACGGCTTCTTCTGCGCGTATGAACTGGAGACAGTCGCGAGGCACTACCTGCTCGTGATGGACCTGGTGGAGCATTACCGACGCGAAATGACATTACGCTATTTACCGGTCCGGTATGAAACCATCATCGACGACCAGGAAGCGAGCGTTCGCCGTATGCTGGCCTTCATCGGGGAGAGTTTCGACCAGAATTGTCTAAACTTCCACGAGAATCACCGCTACGCGCGTACCGCGAGCTACGCCCAGGTTGCCGAGAAGCTCTACGACCGGTCACGCTTCCGGTATCGTCGCTATCTGCGCCATCTGGAACCGGTGGTTCCCATGCTTCGGCCGATCATCGAGCGCCTAGGCTATACCGTGGATGAGGTTCCATGAGCGAGCCGGCGCGGCTGCGGAGCTCCGCGCCAGCCGTCGAGGTGAAGCTGCCGCTCACCCAGGTTCTCAAGATCGCCCAGGAGTACGTGAACTCTGGCCGGATCCAGGATGCCCAGGAACTGCTCCGTGCCGCCATCCGCGCCGCGCCGCGCGACCCCGAGGCCCTGCACCAGGCGGGCATCGTGGCGTTCCAGAAGGGCGAGCTGGAGCACGCCGCCGAGCTCATCGAACTGGCGATCGCCGTGCGGCCGGACGCCTCGCTCTATTTGCGCAACATCTGCTCGATCTACGAGCGGCTGGGGCGTTACGATGAAGCGGTCGCGGCGGGCGCGCGCGCCGTGCAACTGGACCCGCTCGACTCCAACGCGATGCACAATCTGTCCGTTGTGCATCAGCGTCTCCTCCGACTCGACGAAGCGCTCGGCTATGCGCGCCGGGCCATCACGCTGGACCCCGCATCGGCCTCGCCACACCTTGCATTAGCCGAGCTCTTGCTGCTGCGAGGCGAGATGGCGGAGGGGCTCGCTGAATACGAATGGCGTTTCCGCGTGCCGGAGGCGAGGCGGCACCTTCCCGACATCGACCGTCCACAATGGGATGGCGCGCCGCTTCCCGAAGGCAGCCTCCTGCTGATCGCCGATCAGGGATTTGGCGATGTGCTGCAATTCCTTCGGTATCTCCCCTGGGTTGCGGAACGCTGCCCACGACTGGTTCTGGCCTGCGGTCCGGAACTGCGCCGCCTGGTCGAGCACAACTATCCCGACCTGCCGGTGTTCGACCGCTGGGATGCGCGTCCATCCTTCGCCGCCTTCTGCCCCCTCTCGGGTTTGCCGCGGCTGCACGCGACGCGCCTCGCGACGATTCCCGCGAAAATTCCCTACATCGCGGCGGAGCCGATCAAGGCGTCCGCCTGGTCGGCGCGATTGCAGACGATGCTACCGCACGGTTATCGCCGCGTCGGCATCGTCTGGAGCGGACGCGAGCACCCGCCGAACCGTTCCATCAGCCTCGCCTCCCTCGCGCCCATTGCTGCTTTGGAGGACATCTGCCTGGTCTCGCTCCAGATGGCGCGCGCGCAGGACGAGGTGGCTGGCTATTTCGGCTGTGCGCCGCTGCTTGCCCTTGGCCACGAGATCGCGGATTTCACCGACACGGCCGCGATCCTCGCCAATCTTGACCTGGTGGTCACGATCGATACCGCCGTCGCTCACCTCGCCGGCGCGATGGGAAAGCCTGCCTGGATCATGCTGCCCTATTCGCCGGATTGGCGCTGGTTACTCGAACGCGAGGACAGCCCGTGGTATCCGACGGCGCGCTTGTTCCGCCAACCCGCGCCCGGTCAGTGGGAGCCGGTCGTAGCGTGCATCGCAACCGCGCTCAGCGCTGGCCAGGCGATGCGCGCGACATAATCCGCCACTGGCGCGCCGGGCGTCCCCCAATTGCTCGACCAGATCACTTGCGTCCCATCCGGCGACGGCGAGGCGTGGGCCTCGCTCCAATAATCCTGTCCCACACGCCGCGTCTGCACGATCCGTCTAATCTCGCCGCTGCCGTCGATACGCAGCGCGATCACTTCCTGATAGAACGGCTCCCAGTCGGGATGCGCCACGAGCTCGTCATGCGTGCCGGTATAGGTCACGAATACCCAGCCGGGCAGCTTGGTATTGCGCAGTGAAGCATGTTGTCCCTCGCCATACCGGGCGAGATCGGTCACAGCGCCGTCGCGCAGCCGGCGCTTGATGATGTGGTAGCGATCGGGATCGGACTTGCTGATGCCGACATAGACGTCGTTGCCGTCCCGGTCGATCGTCATGTCGCCGTGCCCCGGACGGTGGTTCTCGGTCCAGTGCTGAACCAGACTGCCCTCGATCGTGAATACATACGCCTGGTTGGTTTCGTCCGGCATATCCTGGTCGCAGAAGATGTAACGAGCCGACGGCGAGATCGAGCAATAGCCGTTGCGTCCGGAGAGCCCGGCGAGGTGAATGTCGGGATATTTTCTGTGCCTCACGATGTCGTACGCGAAGGCGACCAGCGCGCCGCGCCGATCCAGCGCGCGCACCACGAGTTTGCTGCCGTCGTACGACAGATTGCCCTTATAGGGACCAAACTGAAGATGCCGATAGCGGACAGGGGCAAAGATGATCGACTTCCGATCGCTGCGAGGATACCAGCGATAGATCGTATTCCCGGCCATGCAGATCATCAGCGTTGGGATCGCCGGGTGCCACTCGCATTCGTCGGGCGACGCTCGAGCGAAGAGCGGCCGGTAGGTTCGCCCATCCAGGAAGCACGCCCCCCCGCAGCCATTCATAATCACGAGCAAGCTCTGGTCCGCGTTCCACGCCTGAGCGCTGGAATAGCGATGAGTGCAATAGGCCGGGCGACACGGCAGATCCTTCGTTCCACCATCGCCGGGGTCGGTCACTCGCGTGAACGGCGTACCGAACGCGGGGTCGAGGACCGTCTGCAGATAGGCAGGCTCGGGCAGCGGTGGGGTCGGCACGACGCGCGCGCGTGCCAGATCCTCCTGCGCCCAGACAGTCCCGACAAGAAACGCAAGCAACGGGGCGGCTAGGATCAATCGCCTCACAAAACGCTGCATCGCGGCACCTTGGGCTCTGTCCGGGACGGTGCGAGGACCGCGAACACATCCGAGCGCAATCCCAACTTCCGGCGGACGAACATCGCCATCGCCAAGTTCCAGACGATCATGTTGATTGAAGCAGCGACGGCCGCGCCTTCTAGGCCAAGCACTCGGATGAGCCCCAAACCAAGCAGCACGTTTCCGGCAGCGCTCGCCGTGAGAATGGCAGCCGCCGCGCGCTCGCGCCCTGTCATCGTCATGATAAACAACGGACACCCCGCGGCCGAGGCAGCGATCTGCCCCACGAGCAGGATACGGGCTGCCATGACACCCGCCGCGAAGTCATGGCCGAACCACGATAGGATCGGCCCGGTCAGTACCAGCAATGGCAACGCGATCGCGGTCGCGCCAAGAAACGCCCACACTGCCGTCCGGGTCATTAGCGCTTGCAGGGCGGTTCGATCGTCGCTGACGAACAGCTCCGAAATCGCCGGGGCAAAGAGAGTGTTGGCGGCAGTACGCGGCAATATCGCGAGGAACGCCACGTTGAACACCACCGCATAAATCCCCGCCTCTGTCACCGCTCCGGTCCAGCCCAGGAGCACCACGCCGGTCCGGTTCATCATGGCTTCGACCGCGCCGAGCACAACAAGCGGTCCCGCGGCACGCATCCAGGTGCGCGCATCGAATTGCGGGGTGACATCGAAAAAGCGCTGCGAAAGGTGTCGCCGGGCCAGACTGGCCAATCCGAGGCCGACCACTCCCGCCAGCACCGTCGCGTCCATCACACAAGCTGCATCGAGACGCCATCCGAGGACCGGCCCCAGGGCAACGACGAGGACGAGCAACAGGCCGTCTCGGACCAGCCGGTCCGGTGCCAGCGCAATGACCACGCCACCCAGAGCCCGCGAGGTCGAACAACGAACCCAGAGCAAGGCGAGCGCCGGCACTAAGGCGAACCCACTGACGAACGTGCGCGCGAACCTGCCTGGCACCAACCCGAAGGTTAGCACGAGAGCGACGCCCACCAGCGCTACGCCGACACCCGTCGCAGCAACGACCCGGTCAGCAAATCGCGTGACCCCAAGCATCAATCCCCATGACTGCCGCGCGCGATAGGCGGACACGAACCGGAGCAGCGAGACGTCGAAGCCGAGCGCGCAGAAATAGGCCAGCACTGTGGCCCAGGCGAGCACATAGGCGTACACGCCATAGTCCGCCGGGCCGACAATCCTCGCGACAGCAAGCTGGGCTACATACGACACACCAGCGCCGCCGCCATAGACAAAGAACGCAGCCGCGGTACCCCATGCCAACCGGCCCGAAAGCGAACCCCTATCGGGCAAGGCATTGGCCAACGCCGGGACGGCGGGCTGTATCACACTCGGGCGGCCATGATTCCGAACCGCTCGGCTGTCGTACGCGCCAACTGATCAAGTATTACGTCGCGCGAGGCGTCGTCGGCAGAGGGTACGCCGACCATGACGGCATCGCGGTCCAGCAGGAGTCGCTCCAGATCGTCGATGATCTCAATCGAGCGCAGATTTGTCTCGAGGTTGAGCTCAAGCATCCGTTCCAGCACACCTTGCCGTCGCTCGCGCTTTTGTAGCCGCGCCCTCAGAATTTCGGTGTGGGCCTCCACCCGCACAAGGAGGTCGGCGCGCGGAATCAGATCCAGCGCTTGCGCAAGCCGGTTCGCGTTTTTCGGCGCCCCGAGCAACACCAGCGAGCACAGGGCCTGAACGAAGGCTTGATCGAAGATGACGATCCGATCGGACGTGCGGGCTCGGTTCCACGAGTGGGTGAGGCGCCAAATGTATTGCCGCAATCGGATTGCCCATACCGCGTTGACCGGCGGCATCAGTCCGAGGAGAGTTTTGGCCAAATTCGCTTCAGGCGAATCGCCGTACAGATGGCGCGCGGTCACCAACGTCTCGACGGCGGGCCGGACCAGGCGACGAGCCACGGTCGGGATTTCCAGCCGTCGGCCGCTCGCCCCCTTGCTTCTCACTTCAGCCGGGCGGTAGCTCAGGGCCAGATCGACACCGAGCCCATGATTGCGCAGGCGCTCTGCGAGGAGGCGTGACAGCGTCGTCTTGCCGGCCGCAGGCGGGCCGAAAATCTCGACGATCATTGGGCGTTCCACCTCATAGCATCCGCCAGACTTCGCGCCGCACGGCTCGGAGCACGTCGGCAAGCGGCTGCTCGGCATTCACCACGACAACGCGCGCGCCAGGAAATGCCAGTTGCCGGACAGCAGCAATACGCTCGGCGATCACGACCGGGCTCATATCCGTCTCGCGCCGCGCCGCCGTCTCGGGTTCGACATCCAGCTTGAGGACGAGATCGGGCGGCATTTGTCCGGCCATCTCGTAGGCACGCGCCTCATACCGGCGCAGCCAGTCGGGCGACCATCGTGACCGATGCAGCAGCGGCCCGTCATTGTAGTGGACGTTTTCATCCTGAGGGTAACGGTCAGTGACAACGATCAGCCCGCGCGCGACCGCCCGCTGCGCGGCACGCAGCTTGGTACGTTTCTCCTTCGCGACGAGAGCGGCCCATAACGACATCAGAACGCTGTAGAACACACTCGGCGGCCGATCCGAGATCCGGCCGTGCGAAGCACCCTTGGGCTTGCTCGGGAACAACCGGCGAACCAGCGGCACCATGAGCTTGAACGGCCACAGCAGCAGTGACGGCCTGCCCTCGCCGGTGCCGAAATACAGCGGCATCACGTCGAGCTCGGCGCCGAGCCAGGATCTCAGTGATCTGACAACGGTACTCTTGCCGCTACCATCAACCCCCAACACCGCGATCAGGCATCCCCCACCCGCGGCGCGCCGGCTCCACGGCCGCGGCAGATGAGCAACGCGGCTGTTCACGCCACCCGCGACCCACGCGACTCCGCGCGATAGGCTACGCAGGAATGCTTCGGGCGCGTTGTATGCGCGGCGCTCAGCAAGCGCCCGCCGCATCCGGCGGCGCAGGCGCCGTTGCCGGTCCAGCGGCACCGGGCCGAAGATCGCCTCCACGACATCCTCCGCCATCCCTGAGCCAAGGAGCTCAATGGCACGGGCGCGGACGGCGCCGCGATCCACTCGCGTCGCCAGGACCTCACGATCCTGCTCGAATTTCTTGGTCATCGCTCGCCAGTTGCGAAGGACCACGGGGTCGTTTCTCATCAGTTCAAGGCAGCCCCGCACGACCAGCAGCACCGCCTCGCTGGCGGGATCAAGCACCCGGATCGGCGAACCCGCAGTGGCAGCAGCATGTTCGAGAAGGATCTTTTCCCACGGTAGCCAATACTCGTTGAGCAGTTTCGTGCCCGTCACCAGCCGAAAATGGGCATGAACGTGGATGATCGTGCCAGTCGGATCGTCATAGCCGAGGAAACTCGCGATCGCAGGATGATCCCTCGCCGGCACCGACGGAAAGGGCTTGAATCCGCATTCCAGCAGAATGCGCCGAGCCTGATGCTGATGCTCGCGAGCAATGAGCAGATCAAGATCCGACTCGCCGGACATTGTCTCCCTGACCCGCCTGCTGCTCTTCCAATAACAGTACCCGATCGCGTGCTTCTCGAAGCTGGCCAGAAGCTCGACGACCAGTGGGACGGGAAGCTGAGAAATGGGCGACTGCGTCGCGCTCTTGGCCAAGGTCGCCATGGAGGTCTGCCCGGTCATCTAGTTCTTCCCTCCATCGAGCGGCGTAGAAATGATCGAGTCCGCGCCTGCGTCGATGGCGCGGGGTGCGGCATCAGCCCTCGGCACGAAGCCGAGCTTCTTTGTCGTCCAGCGCGGTCCGTCGACGTAGTATTGTCGGAATTTCATGAGGGACTCGCCGGTGTCGCCGAAGCGATAGCGGGCGTGACGCCGCAGATCGACCTGCGTCACCACCGCCGCAATCATTTCCGAGACCAGCTCGTCGCCGAGCAGGCGCGGGTCACGTAGTAGGTTGAGGGCGTTTTGTGCGACATCCTGGCGCGTCGTGCCCCAGCGCACGGCGAACAGCACTCGGTCGACCATTGCGGTCAGAAGTTGCGCCTCTGTAACGGCGAGCAATGGCGGGCCATCGATCACCACGAGGTCGTACTGCGCCCGCAGCGAGCGGATGAGGCGCGGCAGCTGACCGTTGGCAAAAGGCGTGAGCGGATCGTCGGGCGGGCTGCGCAATGGCAGAAGATCGATTCCGAGGCCGGGGATGTTCTGGATGGCGGTAAGGGAGAGGTCCTCGATGTCTGCCGGGTCGATTTCGCTTTCCTCGACATCGTGGCTGCCGAGCTCGCGCATGACTGCCGGATGCCGGAAATCAAGATCCACCAGGACTACGCGGCGGCCGACCAGAGCGGCGTAGACCGCGAAGCTAACCGCCAGCGTGGTCTTACCCTCCCGTGGCACGCTGGAGGTCACCAGGACAACCTTGGGCGCGAGTGCGGGAGAAGCGAGCTGCAGCGTGGCGACGATCGACCGGATCGCCTCGGTATAAGCTCCGAATCGCCTTCTCAGGAGCTGCTCGTGCGGCCGCATGCGACGGATTGCGCGGACCCGCGGGATCAGGCCGATGCAGCGGATACCCAACACCTCGTGGACGTCGCGCGCGCTGCGCAGACCACGGCTGACCCGCTCGGCGCCGATCGCCACCAGTCCGCCGGCCATGCCGAACACCACGAATGCCGGCAGCATCAGGATTATCGGATTGGGCGAGCTCGGCCGATTCGGGGGCGCCGCGAGCGAGAGGATGCGCGCATCCGGCGAGATCATCTCCTTCTGCTCTTGCAGTTGTTCGCGTCGTTGCGACAGGCTCTCATAGAGCTGACGGCTAGCGTTGGTCTGCCGCTCCAGCTCACGTAGCCCTACTTCGGCCTGCCGGCTCTTGGTGGCGGCGTCCTGTACGGCGGTCAGCTGATCCTGCAGCGAGTGCACCTTGGCCGTCGCGATCCGCACGTCATCCCGCAGACTGGCCGCGGAACGGTCGGCCTCCAGCTGGATCCGCCGCCGGACTTCCTGCAGTTGCGACAGCACGCGCTGCACGTTCGGGTGCGAGGGCCCGAGCGAGGGGGTCAGGTCGGCGGCGGATTGGCGCAGCACGACCTCCTGGTGACGCAGATCGGCGAGCACCGGGGAATCCATATTGGCAACAACACTTCCCGGCGAGCGGTGCCGGGTGTCGGAGATGTAGTCCAGTCGTGCCTGGCTCGCCGCCAGGTCGGCCTGGGCGGCAGTCAGGTCGTGGTTGAGCTCGACTATGCGGGCATCGATAACGTCCGTCTGCTTGCTTCCGGGTAGGGAATGCTCGACCCTGTACCGTTCGAGCGCCGCATCGTTGCGCTCCAGCTCGCGCTTGAGCTCGGCGATCCGGGCGCTGATCCAGCTCAGGGTGCGATTGGTGTTCTCCCGCTTTTGGTCGTACTGATTTTGCGCGAACAACTGCACCACGCGATTGGCCGCGAGCGCAGCCCGCACCGGATTCGTCGCGGAGTACTGAGCGGAGACAACCTGCGACCCGTGCTCTTGGGCGACCACGAGCTCTTTCTCGAAAGCTTCTAGTGCCACCTCGCCGACCGGGTCCGGCTTCGATGGGGCTGGACGGCTCGCATCAAGCGCCGCAAGCACCGCGTTCAGGGCTGGCGCTGCCGCCGACAGCCACTGCTCCTTGACCCACGCACGAAGCCTGACTGAGAGGCCAGCCCGCCCATCGTGCGGCAACTCGGTCGCGGCCTCGAAAACCGGGTCCTGCGACAGGCTGACCAACACCCGCCGCAGATGGTCGCGCGACGACAATGCCGCGATTTGGGTCTGCACGAAGGACTGATCCTGCGGCGCGACGACGACCGCCTGCCCGCTGCCAGGCGCGGGCTGCTGCGGCTCGATCACGATCTCCGCTTTCGCGGTGTAGCGCGGCGGAATCATCAGGCCGGCGAAACCTGCCGCCGCCGCGCCGGTTACTGCCACGGTCAGGATCGCCAAACTGCGCCGCCGCAAGATGTTGAGCACCTGCTGAAGTGGCGCCTCTGCGGCAAGCATCACACGGGCTCCTGGTTCATGCCGCCGCGAGCAGACGCTCGGGTTCGCGCGCGCTGTCGTACCAGGCCTGGAACATCAGGATCGCCCAGAGCTCGATCGCCCGGTCTTGCCGGCCGCTCAGATGGTCGGCCCAGCTCGCTTCGACCATCGCGACATCGAGCAGCCCCTCCTGTCGCAGCCGCGGCGAGGCGAGCAAGTCACCGGCCCACTCCCGCAATGGTCCCCTCAGCCAAGCGCCGATTGGCACGTTGAAACCCTGCTTCGGCCGATCAAACATTCCCTCGGGCACGTATCGCCGCAGCACCTGCCGGAGCAGCCACTTGCCGACCCCGTCGCGCACCTTGGCGCGCATCGGCAGCCGCCAGGCGAACTCGATGACACGATGATCCAGCAATGGCGCGCGTGCTTCCAGGCTGACCGCCATGCTGGCTCGATCCACTTTCACCAGGATATCGCCCGGCAGATAGCCGACCGTGTCGCGGTACATGGCGCGGGCCGATGCATCGAGGGCCGCCGGTAGCGGCGGGCTGCTCGCGCCCACGCCGACCACACCAGCTGGATCGAGAACCGCGGGTTTGCGCGAAATCGCCACGAATCGCTCATACAGTTCCGCCTCGTCGGCGGCGTCCAGCAGACGCGCAAACTTGTCGACATGGCTGCCGCGGAGCATGCGGGACACCGCGGACGGCAGCGGCAGGCGGCGCGCGATCGCGTCCCAGGTATCCGCGTGCAGTGCCGTCAGCGCCGAAGCGCCGGCGCGGCGCAGCCCCAAGGGCAACCCCAAGACCGGCCCGAGACGCGCTGGCAGGAAGTGCCGCGCATAGCCGCCAAAGCCCTCGTCCCCGCCGTCGCCGGAAAGCGCGACCGTGACGTGCCGACGCGCAAGCCGCGAGACGAGCAGTGTCGGGATCTGGCTCTCGTCGGCAAACGGCTCATCCCAGATACGCGGTAGTTCCGGGATCGTCGCACGCGCTTCGGTCGCCGTGAGGCGCAGCTCGGTGTGCTCGGTGCCAAGATATTTGGCGATCGCCGCGGCGTGGCCGGCCTCGTCGTAGCCGGCCTCCGAGAAGCCGATGGTGAAGGTCTTGGTCGGCTGGGACGATTGCGCCTGCATGAGCGCGACCACGAGCGAGCTGTCGATGCCGCCGGATAGCAGCGCGCCGAGCGGCACGTCCGCCTCCATCCTCTGTCCGACCGCGACCCGCAGTACCCGATCGAGCTCTCCGGCGAGTTCGGCCTCGTCGGTCTCGATCGGCTGAAGTCGCGCCTGCTCGACCACCTCGGCCATCGACCACCAGGTACGCGCCATGCGTCGCAGCGTGCTCGCGTCGGCGCCGGCGAGGTCGTCCGGGCTGATCGACAGCAGGCCTCCCGGGGGCAGCTTGATGACGCCGTCCCATATGCAGTGCTGATCGGGAATCCAGCCTTGGCGCAGGAGCAATGCAAGGGCGGTGCGGTTCAGCGTCGGTCGAAAGCCGGGGATCGCACGGAACGCCTTCAACTCGGATGCGAACAGTAGGGCGCCATCGACCAGAGTCACGTAAAGCGGCTTCTTGCCGAGACGATCGCGAATGAGATGCAGGACGCGGGCCCGCCGGTCCCACAGGCCGACCGCGAACATTCCGGCGAAACTGGTCAGCGCCGCCTCGATGCCGAACGCCTGGAAGGCGGTAAGCATAATCTCGGTGTCGCTGTGCCCGCGGAAGCCATGCCCGAGCGCCGTGAGTTCCCGGCGAAGCTCGATGAAATTGTAGATCTCGCCATTGTACGAGACGACCAGTGACCCGTCGTGCGATAGCATGGGCTGCCGGCCGGCATCGGAGAGGTCGACGATGGCGAGCCGGCGGTGACCAAGGGCAAGGCCCGCTTCCTGGTCGATCCAGAAGCCGTCGCCGTCCGGCCCGCGATGATGGAGACTGGCCGTCATCGCCCGGACCGCGGCGAGCCGATCCGGGGCGGCCCGCGGCGGGAGAAGAATGCCGGCTATCCCACACATCGGCTGGACCCCGCCCGGGCGGCGCACTGTGGCTTGCGCATTCCTAACGTGCTCCCCGGTCCAGCAATTCCCGATACGCCGAGGCGTACATCGCGACGTTCCGCGTCAGGCCGAATTCGTCGGACACGATCTGTGCCGCTCGATCCGCCATCGCCCGCGCTCGGTCGCGATCATTGAGCGACGCGAGGATGGCATCGGCGAGGCGGGCCGGATCGCGCGGGGGCACCAAGCGACCGCTCGATCCGTCTTGCACCACGTCGCTGCAGCCTGGCATGTCGGTCGTCACGATCGGCAGTCGGGCAAGCGCCGCTTCCAGCAAAACCCGCGGAACTCCCTCCCGATACTCCGTCGGAAACGCGAACACGTCGGCCATGTGGAGCAGCGCGGGCACGTCCTGGCGCTTGCCGGTCGCGATCACATAGGGCGCGTGTTTGGCGATCTCTTCAGGACCGATGGCCTCCGCGCCTTCCGTCTGCCACGGACCGACCAGGAGGAAGCGCGTCGAAGGGCGCAACCTATTCACCTGGGCCGCCGCCTTCAGGAGCGTGTGAATACCCTTCTGTCGGGTCATCCGCGTCACGGTGATGACGACTTCGGCGTCGCCGAGGCCAAGTTCCCGGCGTAAATCCTTGGGCGAAGGACCGTCGCTCAGACGCTGCCGGAACTGGTCGAGGTCGACACCTGAGCCGGGTATGACGCGACTGCCGCCCTGACCGAGCATCCCGTGGCGCTCAAAAAACCCGCGGTCGATGCGGTTCTGGAAAACCGTCATTCCCGTGGTCCTCGCAGCCTGGCGATGGACCCCGCAATAGACCGGGCGCAAGACCATCGGCAGCAGTCGGCGGGACGAGAACAGCCAACCGAGCCCATTGATGGTGCGTACGACTGGCAAGCCGCGAATGGACCGCGCCGCCAGCGGCACAAGCAAGTTTGGCTTTGTATCGAAGCTGTGCACGATCTGCGGCTTGAGGTCGACGAAAAGGCGCCGCAGGGAACGGACAGCAGATAGGTCCGCCGCGGGGTTGATGAAGCGATCGAAGCTGAATGCCCGATAATCGAGACCAGCGCTTCGGAACGGAGCAGGGTCGCCGGTTCCTGCCCCGGTGATTCTAAATCCGCGCTCACGCATGGCCAGCATGAACGGGATGCGCAGGTCGTGATCCTCACCGCCGACCAAGAGGAGGTGGGCACTCACTGGCTTTCTGCTCCTTCGGAAGAAAATCCGGGACTAACGCGAAACAGTGACACCATCTTGCACCCGAAGACATCGTTCGGGACCACGCTCCCGAGTCCTGCCCGCACGCCTGCGGCCCGATCTGTTCGCGACCCTTGCGCATTGAAATCGATCGTCCCGGATGGTGCTACCTGTCCAATTGATCGATTGATTCATACCAACCGGCCTAGACGGGTCCTGGGTTGTCTCACGGGCGGAGGCATCCTTGGGAACTGGCTCGCTCGTGGAACGGCTGAGTGCGCCCAGGGCGCCGCTTCACGGCCTACGGCATCGCCCGTTTCGACCGCCCACGTAAATCCTTCGGAAGGTTGTCATAATTCCTTCGGAATGATTGCCAACCGACCCGCTAATCGGAAAAGTTGCAGAGATCGCGCAGGAGTTTGCCGGATCCCACGAACCGACGGGACAGGCAGATGAGCGCCCAGGAGCGGGGAAAGCAGATGAAGGCCGTGATCCAGTCAGGGGGCAAGGGCACCCGTCTTCGTCCTTACACGATGATCTTGCCGAAGCCGCTGATGCCCGTCGGCTCCAAGCCGGTGCTTGAGCTTCTTCTGAAATGGCTCCGGCGTAGCGGGGTGGTCGACGTCTACGTCACGACCGGCTACCTGGGCCACCTGATCCGCAATTTCTGCGGCGACGGACGGCAGTGGGGTTTACGCATATCCTACACCGAGGAGACGGAGCCGCTTGGAACAATCGGCGCGTTGAGCCTGCTGCGCAATGAGCTCGACAGCACCTTCTTCGTTATCAACGGCGACGTTCTGACCGATCTCAACTTGAACGCCTTCGCGGAAGCCCACCGCCGGCACCAAGGCACATTGACGATCGCGACGATCGAGCGGACCGTCCGAATCGACTTCGGGATTATCGAGCAGGACCTCGGCCGCGTGGTGCGGTTCCGTGAGAAGCCGAACCTCACGCAATTGGTCAGCACCGGCATCTACTGCATGGAGCCAGAGGTGCTCGACCATATTCCCGACGGCGTGCCGTTCGGCTTCGATGATCTCATCCTCTACATGCTCGGACGGAACTTTCCAGTGCGGACATTCCTGCACAAGGGCGTGTGGCTCGACATCGGCCGGGTCGAAGACTTCCAGAAGGCCCAAGATCTCGGCTGGGACGACGTGGTACCCGCCTTCGAGACTTATGCCCTGGAAGCAGAAACCGCGTTCTGAAGCCGGCTCGCCGGCCGCCCTCCAATCGAGCGAGAGACCCCGTGCACACAGACACAGACCTCCTGGAGCCCCAAGCAAAGCTGCCGGACGCCATGATGCTGGTTGGCGAGCCAATCCTCGGCGAGGACGAGAAGGCGGCGCTCGCAGCTGTCATCGACAGCGGATGGATCACGATGGGGGCGCAGGTGCGCGCCTTCGAGCAGGCATTCGCCGGGGAGCACGGGGTCGCCGACGCGGTCGCGGTGAACTCCTGCACGGCGGCGCTCCATCTCATTATGGAGGCATTCGGGATCGGCCCGGGCGACGAAGTGTTGGTGCCGTCGCTGACATTCGTGGCCACGGTCAACAGCGTCCTGTACGCCGGGGCGCGCCCCGTGTTTGTCGACATCGAGTCTGCCGAGGTGCCGATCCTTTCTCTCGCCGATGCCGCCCGCAAGATCACGGCAAACACCAAGGCCGTGGTGATCATGCACTACGGCGGTTACATCGCGGATGCGGAAGCGTGGACCGACTTTGCACGCTCTTTCAACCTGCGCCTGATCGAGGACTCGGCCCATGCGGTCGGCGCAGCGCGCGGCGAAATCTACGGGGACGCTGCGGCCTTCAGCTTCTTCGGCAACAAGAACATGACGACGGCCGAAGGCGGAATGATCACGGCCCGGGACCCGAACACGCTCGACTGGATGCGGCAGGCGCGCGGCCACGGCATGACCACGGGAACGACGCAGCGCCTGCGCGACGGCTCGATTTCCTATGACGTGACGATGCTCGGGTACAATTATCGGATGGACGAGTTGCGCGCCGCGATCGGTCTCGTCCAGTTGAGCAAGCTTGGCCGCTGGATTAGCAAGCGTACTGCGCTTGCAAAGCTATACAGAAGCCTTCTCGCAGAGGATTGCCCGTCCGTCCTGATGCCGTTCGAGGCCTGGACAACATCGACGCATCACATCCTGCCAATCGTGCTGCCTCCCGAGGTGGAGCCGCGGCGGATCGCCGACGAGTTGCGCGCACGGCGCATCCAGACGACCAACCACTACCCGCCAACGCACTTGTTTTCGTGGCACGGCAAGCTACTGCCCAGGGCCCGCCTGCCGCGCACCGAGGATTTCGCCGCGCGGGAGCTGACCCTACCGCTACATCCTGGTTTACAGGAAGAAGACGTCCGCTACGTGGTTCGCACGTTGGCCGAGAGCCTCGACAACAAATAGATGAGCAATGGCGCGGCCCATGATGATGGCTGACATCCCTGGAGCGCTGCCGAACCGAACCGAAGGCTCGGGACCGCCTCTGAAGCGGGTTCTGGACGTGGGCCTGGCTTGCGCTGCCTTGGCCGTTCTGGCTCCCGTGTTGCTGCTGGCCGCGCTGGCGATCTGCATTGAGGATGGCTGGCCCATCTTGTTCTTCCAGACCCGCCTCGGCCAATACGGTGAGGAGTTCGTGCTCTACAAGTTCAGAAAGTTCCGCAAGCGGAATTTGCAGGGCAGCTTGCCGTTGACGCTGCGGGACGATCCCCGGCTCACCCGGGTGGGCAGGTTCCTTGAACGCTCGAAGATCGACGAGCTGCCCCAACTCTGGAACATCCTAAAGGGCGACATGGCGCTCGTGGGGCCGCGGCCGGAAACGCCGCACTTCTCGGATTGCTTTGAGGGCTCGCATCGTGAGTTGCTGAGCTACAAGCCGGGCCTCTTTGGGCCAAGCCAGGCGGTGTTCAGGAATGAGAGCATGTTGCACGAAGCTGGGCACGACCCCGAGCAGTTCTATCGAGCCGTCTTGTTCCCGATGAAGGCGCGGCTTGATCTCGCATATTTCCCGTATTGCAGCGTGCGCCTTGACATTCGATGGGCCGCCAGATGCGTGATGGCGGTTCTCGGCCTGGGATTTCTTCCCGATGCTGGAGCCGATCTGGCGAGTCAGGTCGAGAGCTGCCTCGAGCTTCTCGCGTACGAAGCCAAACGATGACCGACCGCAGTCGAAAGTGTCGCAATGAACATTCACTGGCCTGTGCAGAATCGTGCGTCTTCGAGAGGAGCTGATCCATTGGATTACCACGGAATCAGGGCCTTAGTCACCGGTGCCGATGGATTCATCGGATCGCATTTGGTCGAGGCGCTGGTCGAGCGAGGGGCCGCCGTCACGGCGTTGGCCTGCTATAACTCATTCGACAGCCACGGCTGGCTCGACCACATATCAGGTCAGTCTCGGTCTGCCATGAACTGCCTGAGAGGCGACGTCCGCGACGCCGCATTCGTGCGTCGCATCATGCGGGATCAGGATGTCGTCTTCCATCTTGCCGCGCTGATCGCCATTCCATACTCGTATGTCGCACCGCAATCCTACGTCGAGACTAACATACTGGGTACGCTCAACGTGCTGGAGGCCGCGCGCGACTGCAACGTGCAGCGCGTCGTGCACACGTCGACCAGTGAGGTCTACGGCACGGCGCTGTTCATGCCGATTACCGAGGCGCATCCGCTGCGCGGTCAATCGCCATATTCCGCCTCCAAGATCGGCGCCGACATGATCGCGGAGTCGTTCGTGCGCTCCTTCGAGGTTCCGGTCGCAATCTTGCGCCCATTCAATGCATTCGGCCCGCGTCAGAGCGAGCGCGCCGTCATCCCCTCCGTCATCCGCCAGATGATCGACCCGGCCTGCGACACGGTGAAGATCGGAGAATCGTCCACCGTGCGCGACTTCACCTATGTCGAAGACACGGTAAGGGCATTCCTGGCGCTGGGTGGTTCGCCCAGCATCGAATTCGGTGTTCCCTACAACGCCGGAAGTGGCAAGGCAGTATCCGTCGCGGAGCTGGTGGATCTGCTCGCCGAACTCACCGATTGCGAGAAGCCGGTTCGGCACGAGACCGATCGCACCCGCCCGGCGAATTCCGAAGTCAGGGCGTTGCTTGCCGATAGCAACCGGATTCTGACGCACGCCGGCTGGCGGCCGACGACCGATCTGAGGACCGGGTTGGCTCACACGATCGCCTGGTGGCGCAGCCGGATCGCCACCGGCCAGGTGCGCAAAGAGGTTAGCTTTGCGACATAGGCGTCCGGCCGTCATATCTTCGATCTGGAGTGCCGCCGCGGTCGTTGCCCTGCTGCTACCCTTCGCAATCCCGCGACCGGCCCGCGCGCAGCCATCGCCAAGCCTGCTCTGCACCCGAGCCATCGAAGCGACGACCCAGCTGCCAGGCGTGCCAGCGCGGTTGCTGAGTTCTGTCGCGAAAGTCGAGAGCGGCAAGCGCGATCCGGCAACGGGCGCATGGCAACCTTGGCCATGGACGATTAACATAGAGGGCGAAGGGCGATACTTCGAAACCGAGGCCGAGGCGATCGATGCCGTGAGAGCGGTGCAGGCCAAGGGCGTCCGGTCGATTGATGTTGGGTGCATGCAGGTCAACCTCATGCACCATCCGGCTGCTTTCGAGAGCCTGGAACAGGCCTTCGATCCGCGTGCCAATGTGCTCTACGCGCGGCAGTTTCTGCTGAGCCTGTATCGCCAATCTGGCGACTGGCCCACTGCGGTCGGTCTCTATCATTCGGCGACCCCCGCGCTAGCGGCAAGCTACAGACAGCGCGTGCTGGGTGTTCGGCCGCAGCCGATCCCGTCCGCGATCGACCGAGCAAGGACCGCACTCGCGCTAGCCTGGGGCGCCACACTGACTCATGACAAGGCGTCCGATGGTTCGCCGTCTTACTTCGGCAACGCATTGTTCGGCTCCCTTGCGACTCCCACGTCACCAGGACGCCCTGCGTCGAATGAACGCGTCGGGGTGTGGTCGGGCCACCGAACGCGATGAGTTACCCAGGGTGGCCTGCGGCCGACCTGCACGCCATCCGCGCGGCCGTCGGAGACCAAGCAAAGCGCGACCGCGAACCAAAACATGGGCGGACGGACGATATTATTGGTCAATCCGAATATCGCGACGCCAGCGAGCAATGCCACGAGCCCAGCGAGACGAGCCCTGTAGGGCACGATGCAGGCCATGGCCAGGAGCCAGACAAAGCTGACGTCTGCAAGCAGCCCGCCCTGAGTGAAGAGGTCCAGCGGCGAATTATGGGCCTCGAAGTTGGGCGTGGCATTCAAGGCTGGATGGTCACCAGTGTCTAGATCCGGCTCCGTCATCCGGGCAGCGATGATCTCGGGCGGAATCGGCAGATGTGGGCCTGGACCGAGCCCCAGCATGTAGGATTGCACTCCGCGCTCGATCGCCTCGCGCCAGAGCGCAAGCCGCAGATCGGCTTCCGCCGAGGCCTCCTTGCCGCCGCCCTTCATTAGTCCCATCGCCAGCTGATCCGAGTTGCCGCTCGACGAAAGCGCAAACGGCACCGCGGAGACGAGGAGCAGTGGCACGCCAATTACGGCGACCCAAGCAAGCACCGTTCGTAGGGAAGCCCTTCGTTCGGAGGCGCCGAGCCAGAATCGCAGCTTTGCAACCAGGTAAATCGGAACCGCGCCCAGGAGGGCGAAGGTGAAGGTATCCGTCTTCGTGAGCCGTCCGACGAGTATCGGCGGAATCATGCAGAGAAGGGCGATCGAACGCTTGCTAGCGCGATCGGCGGTGTCTGCCAGATGAAGTGAAACCAGAACGAGAACGGCGCACAGGAAGGCCAGCTGGTTCGGGTTGTTCGACCAGCCCCGGAGGCGATCGCCGAACCAGGGCTCGAGGATCGGCAGACTTATCAGGTCCCATCCAATCATCAATTGCGGAACGAGGCACACGGCCCCCAAGCCTGTAGAGATTTCCGCGCATCTGCGCAGGCGACGCGCCGCGCCGGGTTCGATAACGCTCAGGCAACTGAGGGCGGCGACCAGCGGATAGGCCAGGACGTCGTGTATGAACAGGCTCGGGTCGTGCTGGTCCCCGATCATCATGCCCGTCAGGGTTCCCACACTCTGCGCCAAGGCGAACAGCGCCCAGAACGTCAGCAGCCGGCGAAAGGCTGACGTCAAGGGAGTGTAGCCTCCCAGATCGAAGATCAGCATGAGCGCGATCCAGCCGACCAAGAATACCTCTCCCGGCCCGAACGGCGAGCCGGGAAGACGGAACTGAGTCGCCGTGGTTAGCAGCAAGCCGATTGCCAAAAGCACATCTCGTCCGACGGATGAGGATTCGCGCGCGATCGTCGGCGCGGCAGTGACTGGCGCGAAACGGATCTTGCCCGCCATTCAGCCGATCCGTCTGATCACCGCGGGAGCCTGCGCGGCGGGTCGGCACGGGTCGTGGGCTCACGGGCAAAGTAATCCAGCCAAACCTTCCGATTCCCGCCGCAGCTATTCTTAATTGCGGCGTACATACGTTCCATAGACGCACCCCGTGTGAAGCAAAGCACCTTGGCCCGGCACAGTGTCACTAATAACGGGCTGAACCAGCCCCGGCTACTCGGCCAAGAGATGCCCGTCTAGCGAGGCACGAAGCGAGAATCTGCCGGGGGCCGCAAAGCTCGATCATTGGATCTAGGCGGTTTGTCCCAAATCCCCCGCATCCGAGGTTCTCGGAGGCCTCGACCGGCCTTCCGACGCAACCGGTCCGAATTTCAGCCACGCATTATCAGCAGTCCGGCACCGCCATCCGAGGTTGCATGGAAGGATCCACCCCCCAGGGTCGAGTTTTGGAAGCTTAAGCTCGCCAGCTGTGACACACCATTTGAGATCTGCAACACCCCCGTCAGGGCATCATAGGTGAGCACGGCGCCCCCGGCGCTGAACGGGAGCAGGTCGATCACATCGCCGCTGGTGAAATCCTGCAACTGCGGCCCGGCGTAGGAGGCACTGCCGACATTGGTGCCGAACGCCTCGAAATGATCGATCACCAGGCGCCCATCGCCACCGAGGAAGCTCATCTTCGTATTCATTCCGATTGCGGCGGCCACCTCGAGCGTGCTCCCCCCTCCCAGCTTGAACACGCCTGCGCTGTTTGGGTCGACGTTGGATGTGACGGTGAGGCTGGCTGCTGGGGCGATGGTGAGGGCGCCGTTGTCGAGGATGGAGGCGATGGTGTTCTTGCCGGTCAGGGTCCAGTCGCTGCCGGCGTCGGCGGCGAGGCTGGTGAAATTGCGGAAGGTCCAGCT
>JAFKFI010000066.1 GCA_017307285.1 Alphaproteobacteria bacterium
CCCGCTCGTCGTGCCGCCGGTGCAGGGTGCCAGGGAGAGATGCTGATCGGTCGATCCGACGATCCACCAAGCCCGCGTAGGGTGGAGGCCTTCCAGGCCGCTTTTCCGTTTGGGCGTGGATCGCGAAACCCATCTGGGCCAGCGGCCGCACGGCCGCACCAACAGGCCGGACACACGACCGCAATCGCACCGCATCAGAAAATCTCGCTCTCACCCCTTCCACCGAGAGGGCCGTCCACACACGCCCTACGCCTAAAGGTCGGTCCAGCGAGATCCGGCCGGCCACACCTCAGAAAGCGCCGCCCGCGACCAGCAGCCCGTAAGCCCCGGCGGCCGCCCCGAGCAGGCCGCCGGCATAAGCGAGCGCCACCACCCGCGTGACCACCGAGACCGACGCGAGCACGATCGCGATCTGCAATCCGCCGACCACGATCTCGTATTGGTGGTAGCGGTGGAAGGCGTGGTCGCGCATCTCCGCCTGCGCCTCGGCGCGTTCGGCGAGCTGCTTCATCCCGTCGCCCTTGCCCGGGTCGTCGCGCAGCCTGGCCTCTTCCTCGCGCGCCGCCTTGATGCGGGCAGGGGTGGCCGGATCGGCCGGTAGGCTCTCCAGCACCGTCGCTTCAGCCGCGCGGACGGTCGCCCGTACGTTCTTTGCCTGGAAGAAGCCCCAGTCGTCGCTCAGCGCGATGTGGTGCGTGAGATACTGGTTCTGCGCACCCTTCTCGCCCATGTCCGCGAGAGCAAGGGCGGCGGCGAGCACGGCGATCAGGACGGCGGTGCGCCGAGCCCTGCTGTCGCCGTGGTGGTGGGCCTCCTCGATGCCCTCCTTGGCGTGCTCGATCGTTTCGCTCATCGGGTGCCTCCGGGGGCTTCCCTAATCGGAAACGAGCCGTGCCGGAAGAAATAACCGCCGGCCCCTCGCGAGACCGGCGGCGTGCTGGTCGACCGGAGCAGCCTTCAGGCGGCCTGCTTCTGCGACGAGGCCTTCTCGTTGATATCCTTGTTGGCGAGCTGGTTGAGCAACGTATCGGCCTTTTTCTCCTCCTCCAGCGTCTCTTCCAGGAGCTTCACCACGTCCTTCTGTCCGGCCGCCTTGGCCCAGGCGATCATCGTGCCGTAGCGGGCCATCTCGTAGTGCTCGACCGCCTGCGCGTTGGCGACGATGCCGGCATCGAGCACCGGGCCGCGCTCGAACTCGCCGATGATCTCCTCGCCTTCCTCGATGATGCCGTTGATGGCCTCGCAGGTCTGGCCGCGGGCGCGTGCACCGAGCTTCTCGAAGACCTGCTGTAGGCGCTCGACCTGATGCTCCGTCTCCTCGCGGTGCTGCATCAGCGCCTGCTTGAGCTGCTCGCTCTCCGCTGCCTTGGCCATCTTCGGCAACGCCTTCAGGATCTGCCGTTCCGCGTAGTAGATGTCGCGGAGGAAGCTCAGGCATAATTCGCTGAAGCCTTTCTGGGCCGCCATTGTATCGTTTCCCTTGGTATCGCGCGGCGACCCCATGTCGCCACCGCGCAGACAACCAGCGTGCCGCGGCGGCAGTTCCTTCGCGGCGCGCAACGGCTTCGGGAACTGACATCCGCCAGGCGGGTTGGTAGTCCCGTTATGCTTCTGGAGGGCGGAATGCTCTACTGGGTCGTTGTACTGCTGGTGCTGGCGGTGATCGCCGGTCTCCTCGGATTCGGTGGCATCGCCGTCGCCGCTGCGGGGATCGCCAAGGTCCTGTTCATCATCTTCATCATCCTGCTGGTCGTCTCCCTGATCTTCGGCGCGCTCCGCCGCCGGTAGCCGCTGCCCGGTAAGGGCTTGCGTCGGCTGCCGGGCCGGCTAGGGTCGGCGCCCTCATGCTCTCCGGCATTCACCGTCGTGCACGATCCGTCCCGGGCCTACTCGGCCTGGTCGCGGCCTTGTCGGCGCTGGTCGTCCAGCTCGCCTTCGGCGCCGCTGTGCCGAACCGGCGTCCCTCGGTGCTGCTCGCCGCTGCGGGGGTGATCTGCCATGCCGGACAGACGAGAGCGGGCGATCACCAAGGCGATCCGCCGACCCATCGTGAGTGCGCGATCTGCCCCCTCTGCGCGGCCATGTCGGTTCACGCCGCCGCACCGGCGGTGCCGCCGGCGTTGACCGAGCCCGCGGCGGCTGGCTTGTGGCGCCCCGCTCCGAACCCGGAGCCGGCGCCCGTCCTCGTCCGCTTGGCCTTTGCCGCCCAGCCGAGGGGCCCGCCCCAGCCGGTCTGAGTCCAGGACATGCTCGCCGGCACGCGCGTGCCGGCTTCCCGACTCGGTTGCCGTGATGGAGCCACTTCCGTGAACCCCTTCCGATTTGCCGCGGCCCTCTCCTGCGCGGGCGCGCTCGGCGGCCCAGCCGCGTTCGCCCACGCCGTCTGTGGCGACCGCGTGTTTCCCGTAACCCTGACGATCGACGACCCCGGCGTCTCCGACGAGGTCTCGCTGCCGACCTTCATCTACCAGCGCGGCGGCGCGGATGGCGGCCCCGGCCCGACCCACGAGTACGATTTCGACGTCGAGTACACCAAGCGGATCACCAAGGATTTTGGCATCAGCCTCGACTACGGCTGGTCGGTGCAGCAGACCGACCATGCCAAGACCCAGACCGGCTTCGGCAATCTCTCGGCCACGGCCAAGTACCAGACCTGCGTGAGCGCGGACCACGAATTCATCGTCGCGCTCGGCGTCGAGCGCGAGTTCGGCCGCACGGGGACGGCGCATACCGGTGCCGACGAATACGGCGCCACCACGCCCACGCTCTATTTCGGCAAGGGGTTCGGCGATGTGCCGGTCGATTATCTCCGCCCATTCGCGATCACCGGCCAGTTCAGCTACACGGTGGCCGACAAGGCACTCAAGGGGACGCCAGTCACCGACCCCGACACCGGGATCAGCAGCCTGCAATACAATGGTGGCAATCCGAACCAGTGGTTCGGCGGCATTTCCCTTCAGTACAGCCTGCCCTACCTGCAATCGCAGGTGAAAAACATCGGCTTGCCGGATTTCGTCGGCCGGCTGACCCCGCTCGTCGAGATCACCTGGTCCTCGCCGGCGACCTCGCCGAGCACGCAGGGCACGACCTGGACCGTGGCACCCGGAGTGCTCTACTCGGCTGACACCTATCAGGTCGGGGTCGAGCTGCTCATCCCGGCCAACCGCGCCGCCGGGACCAATGTCGGCGTGATCGCACAATTCCATATGTTCCTCGACGACCTGCTCCCGGGGAGCATCCTCGGTCGTCCGCTGTTCGACTTCTGAAGGGGGATCCGATGCACTCGATCCTGATATCCGCGCCGCCGGTGCCGTTATGAGCGACCGGCCCAGACGAACGCTGCCCCGTGTCCTCGTCGGGGCGGCTGTCCTGCTGGTACTGGTGCTAGTCGGTGCCGGTGCTGTATGGTTCACGCAAGGCGGCGCGCCCACCATCGGCGGGCCGTTCAAGCTGGTGAACGGCCAAGGGAAGACGGTGACGGACCGCGATTTCCGCGGCCACTACCTGCTGGTCTATTTCGGCTACACCTTCTGCCCCGATGTCTGCCCTACGACGCTCAGCCAAATGGCCGACGCGCTCGACGCGCTCGGGTCGAAGGCTGCGGAGGTGCAGCCGCTGTTCATAACGGTGGACCCCAAGCGCGACACGCCCCAGGTAGTCGGGCAGTATGTCGCCAACTTCTCTCCGAGACTGGTCGGGCTGACCGGCACCCCGGAGGAGATCGCCAAGGTTGCTCGCGAATACCGGGTCTACTACGCGATCCACAAGAACGCCGAGCAGCCCGCCGACTATACCGTCGATCACAGCTCGATCCTCTATCTGATGAGCCCGTCCGGGGCATTCATCGCGCCGATCCGCGCCGACCAGTCCGGCGCGGACATGGCCAAGGACATCGCCCGTCATCTTTCGTGAAGGAGCGCCCCATGCGCCGCTTGTTATTGCTGTCCCTGCTTGCCATGCCCTTGCTGGTCCCGAGCGGCCCGACGCGCGCGGAGTCCGGCCCGATCCAAGTCCAGCAAGTCTGGTCCCGCGCCGCCCCGCAGGGCCGGGTCGGCGTACTGTATATGACTGTCACCGACTCGGGCGCGCCGGATCAGCTGGTGGCGGTGAGCACGCCGGTCGCGGAGAAGGCGGAGCTGCACGAAAGCGTCGCGGAGGGCGGCGTGATGAAGATGCGCCCCGTCGCCGCGGCGCCCGTCGAGACCGGCAAGCCGCTGGTCCTCAAGCCGGGCGGCTATCACGTGATGCTCATGGGCTTGCGACGTACCTTGAAGGAGGGCGACGAGTTCCCGGTGACGATCCGCTTCGCGCATGCCGGCCCCATCAGCGTGACCGCGCACGTGGCCAAGGCGGGCGCGGCGGCGGCACCGGCGGAGATGGGTCGGGGCAACGGCACGATGAGCCATTGATGTCGCGCCCGGTATCTCGCGCCCTCGGCTTTGCTCTTCTCGCCATGCTCGCCGGCTGCGCACAGCCGCGTCCGGCCCCCTCTCCTCCACCACCTTCGCCCACCGCCTCCATTGACGGCACCTACAGGGGTACGGCGAACGGTTCGTGCGGCACCGACCGGCCGGCGACAGCCACGCTGCGGGACGGCCGCTTCACGCTGACCGTCCCGCCCGAGCTGCAACTGCAGGGGCGGGCGAGCGGCAACGGCGTGCTCAACGCCGCGCAGGTCGACGACGGCGGACGCGAGGTGAACTTCTCCGGCCAGATCGACGGCAAGCTGCTGCGGGGCGGCAGTTACAACGGAAAATGTGCATTCGCGTATGCAATGACCCGTGTCTCGTGAGGCATTCGTTAATCCGCAAGCGCAATCGCTTGACGGTTGAGAACGGATTGTGCGACTTCCTGACCAGCTTCTGAGCGTCGGTAAAGGGCGGGAGGGCTCGCGTGTCGAGAACCTATTATTGGAAACTGACGCAGCTCTCCGGCTCGTGGACCGCGGGGGGAAACTGGATCAACGATCCCGGCGGCTGGTCGGGCAGGGTTCCCGGGCCGGGCGACTATGCGGAGATCGGGTCGCTCACCTCTCCGGTCACTGTCACCTTGGCGAGCTGGGTCGGTTTCCGCAGTCTCGCACTTGGCGGGACCGGCGGCATCCTGCCGACCGTGAATATCGACGGCGGCACGATGTACCTCGAGGACACGCCGTTCGGACGAATCACCGATAGCTGGAGCACGAAGAGCGGCCAAAGCTTCTCCGGTGGCGGCACGATTTCGCTTCGCCACAATGGATCCTTGTACGTCGGCAGCACCGTCGCTTCCGGGATCAACATCACGTTCGATGGCACCTCCGACGTCCTCTATCTTGGCGGCACGACATTGCGGACGCCCCATGCCGGCCTCTTCGCCGGCACGATCAGCGGGTTCGGCGGCACCGGCGAGATCGTGCTGTCGCACATCAACTACAATGTCCATGACAGCTTCACCTATAACGGTGGCGTGCTGAGCATCTTCTCGCAGACCCACACGAACATCCTCAATCTGTCGATCAACCTGCCCTCGGCAGGCTTTGCCCTGGTGCCGTTCCCCACCGGCGGGTCGAATATCCGCGGCAAGCTCACCATCGTCATGGTGTGTTTCGCGACAGGAACGAGAATCCTGACTGACCGGGGCGAGGTGCCGGTGGAGGCGCTGGCCGAAGGCGATCAGGTCGTCACGTTGGAGGCGGGTGCCCATATGCCGCGCCCGGTGCGCTGGCTCGGGCGGCGTCGGATCAATCTCGCAGCGCACCCCGATCGCGAAAGCGCGGCGCCCATCCGCATCCGCGCCGGCGCGTTCGCTCCATCGGTGCCGGCGCGAGACCTGCTGCTGTCGCCCGATCACGCCATTTTCGTAGACGGCAAGCTGATTCCGGCCAAGCTGCTGGTCAACGGCGGCAGCATCGTCCAGGAGCTGTCGCACGCCGAAATCGAGTATTTCCACGTCGAGCTCGACCGCCACGCCGTCCTGTTCGCCGAGGGGCTCACCGCGGAGAGCTACCTCGATACCGGCAACCGCGCCTTCTTCGCCAATGCCGGCCTGGCGATGGTGCTGCATCCCGAGTTCACGGTGAACGCCGCGCTGAAATGCTGGAAGGACAACGCCTGCGCGCCGCTCACGGTGAATGAAGCCGAGGTCGAGCCGGTGTGGCGTCGGCTGGCCGAGCGCGCCGTCGCACTTGGTCACACTCTGCCCCGTCCGGAGACGGAAACCGCCGCCGAGCTTGTGCTGGAAGCGCGGGGCCAAGTCATCCGTGCCGTCCAGGTCATCGGCGGTCGCCATATCTTCGCGTTGCCGGGAGGTCTCCGCTCGGTACGGCTGGTCTCACGCTCGGCGTCGCCATCCGCGCTACGCCCCTGGCTCGACGACCGGCGGCGGCTCGGCGTCAAGGTCAGCCGGCTGGTGCTGGACGGCAGGACGGTGGCGGCAGACGACGGCATGCTCGCCGAGGGCTGGTGGGAGGTCGAGGCGGACGGCCGCTGGACCGATGGCGGCGGCGTCCTGCTGCTTTCCGACTCGCCGACGATGCTGGAGGTCCAGGTCGCGACGACCTTGCCGGCCTATCCCGTGGAGAGCACCGAGCGGCTCGCCGCTTGATCTCACTTTGAGTTCAAGCCCGATCAGGCGACCGTCGCCGCGCTAGGCTTGCGGCGGCGGGACGTTGCGTTCCGGCTCCGAGGGCGAGGGCACCTCCGCCGGCGGTCGGGGAACCTCGCTTGGCGGCATCGGCGGATCGGGCGGCAGGTTCGGCTGGGCCGGCTGATCGGGTCGGTCTGACAAGCCGTGATCTCCTTCGTTTCCGAGGCATGAACGGGCGGCGCGCGGCGGCGTTTCACGGCGCACGGCGTTGACGTACCGGCAAGGCCGGCTGGTAAGATCGCTACCCGAAGAATTAAACAAGCGCGGCCATGCACCGCGACGGCAATGAGGGAGAGACGCACCATGCGAAGCTGGTATCGGCGGGGATTGGTCGCCGCATTCGGGTTCTGCGCGGCGATGGCATTCACGCCGCCGGTTCCCGCGCACGCCGCCGGCAAGACCGTCGTCATCTGGTGGAACCAGGGCTTCTACCAAGCCGAGGATCAGGCGATGAAGGACGCCGTCGCCGCCTGGGAGAAGGCGACCGGCAACAAGGTCGAGCTCACTTTCACCAACGGCTCCGATCTGCCAGCGAAAGTGGTGGCGGCGATCACCACGGGCGAGGTACCGGACGTGGTCTACGCCGACGTGTCCGATTTCATACTGATCCCGCAGAATGCCTGGAACGACAAGCTGGTCGACGTGTCCGACGTCGTGGACACCGAGAAATCCGAATACAACAAGGCAGCGCTGGAGGCTGGCCGCTACTACAACAACGTCACTCACAAGCGCAGCTATTACGGTGTGCCGCTGAAGGAGCAGGCGCTGCACATCGAGGTGTGGAAGCCTCTGGTCGAGGAGGCGGGCTACAAGATGGAAGACATCCCCAAGCAGTGGGACCAGTATTTCGACTTCTTCGAGGATGTGCAGAAGAAGCTCCGCGCCAAGGGCAAGCGCATCTACGGCCTCGGCTATTCGCTGGCGACCAAGGACTCCGATAGCACCTACCTGTTCAACCAGTTCCTCGTCGCCTATGGCGGCGGCGGCATCGTGACGCCGGACGGCAAGCTGCACGCGGATGATCCGAAAGTGCGTGAGGCGGCGATCAAGGCGCTCACCAAGCTCACCACGCCCTACAAGCAAGGCTTCGTGCCGCCCGGTGCGATCAACTGGGGCGATCCCGACAACAACAACGCCTTCTACGCGCGCCAGATCGTGATGACGCCGAATGCGACCATCTCCATCGCCGTCGCGCAGATGGAAAAGACCGACCAGTACATGCATGAGATCGTCACGCAGCAACTGCCGCTCGGCCCCGATGGCAAGCCCGTCACCAGCCTTGTCGCGGTCAAGCAGGCCTTCATCCCGAAGGGCGCGAAGAATGTCGAGGGCGCCAAGGATTTCCTGAAATCCTTCATCAAGCCGGCCAATCTCGACAACTACCTGAAGCAGGCGCGCGGTCGGTGGACGCCGGTGATGCCGTCGATCGTCAAGAACGATCCCTACTGGCTGGACCCGAAGGACCCGCACCGCCACGTCTCGGTCAGCCAGCAGGTCGGCGAGAACGTGCCGATCATGCCGTGGTTCATGTCGTTCAACCCCGCCTATGCCGACGTCAACGCCGAGCAGGTCTGGGGCAAGGCGGAGGCCAACGTGATGACCGGCGGGATGACCCCGGAGAAGGCGGTGGACATCGCGCTTGCTCAGATCAAGGCCGATTTCGCCAAGTATCCCGAGCCCACCGAATAGGCGTATGGCGAGCACGTCCACACTGACGGCGGCGGGGGCGCGGGGTGCGCGCCCCCGCCACGCGCGCTGGTACGGCGGCTTGCTCGGATCGGATTTCGCATGGGGCGCGGCTTTCGTTCTGCCCTATCTCGCCGTGTTCGTGCTGTTCGTGATCTATCCCGTGGGATACGGGCTCTGGCTCGGTGCCGATCCCGACAGCTACACCAAGCTGTTCGCCGACCCGATCTACATCGAGACGCTGATCAACACGGTGATCTATCTCGCCGTCGGCGTGAACGTGAAGCTGTTCCTCGCCTTGCTCCTTTCCGGCTTTTTCATGCGTCCGGGGTGGTGGGTGAAGGGCTTGCTTCTGGTCTTCATCCTGCCCTGGGCAGTGCCGGCGATCCCCACCTTCATCTCGTGGCACTGGATGCTCAATGGCCAGTGGGGGCTGATCAACAACGCGATCTGGGACTTGTTCCAGACCGACGGCCCGCCCTGGCTCGACGTCGCGCATCTCGCGATGGGTTCCGTTATCGTCGCCTATATCTGGAAATGGCTGCCGTTCTGGACGATCATTTTCCTGGCCGGCCGCATGGCGATCCCCAAGGAGCTGTACGAGGCTGCGTCGGTCGATGGCGCGACGGGAATGCGCAGCTTCGTCCACGTTACTTTCCCGCTGCTCGCCAATCTCTACGTCGTCTGCACCCTGCTCTCCACGATCTGGACGCTCGGCGACTACAACACGGTCCATTTCGTCTCGGGCGGCGGGCCGGCCTTGCAGACGCACGTGCTGGCGACGCTCGGCATTCGCAATGCGTTCGAGCTGGGCGATCCTCACATGGGCATGGCGACGGTGATCTCCGCGTTGCCCTTGCTGATCCCGTTGGTGATCTATCTCATGCGCAAGCTGTCCACCGGTGAGGTGCATCTGTGAGCGTCGCGGCACGCCGTCGTCTCGGCAGCGTCGGCGCCGGGGTCCTCGGACTGCTGCTCCTGATCTGGACCTTGCTGCCGCTCTACAACATGGTGCTGGTCGCGGTGCAGCAGAAGGAGGACGTGTTCGCCACTAACGTCTTCCCGCCGCATCCGACGCTCGAGAGCTTCCGCGCGGTTTTCGAGGAGAGCTATTGGTACTTGGCCAATTTCTGGCGCCAGATGGGCAACAGCGCCTATATCGGCGTGGCGGTCGCGCTGTTGACCCTAGCGATCGGCTCGATGACCTCGTTCGCGATCACGCGGCTGCGCATCCGGGCCGGCTGGCTGCTGACCAATGCGGCGCTCGTCACCTACGTCATCCCGATGAGCTTTCTCGCCATCCCGTTCTACCGGATCATGAAATCCTACGGGTTGGCCGACAACGCCTGGGCGGTGATCCTGGTGGAAGTCACCTTCGCCACGCCGTACGCCATCTTTATTTTCTCGCAGTACAGCGCCTCGATTCCCTATGAGCTCGACGAGGCCGCGCGCATCGACGGCGCCTCGCCGGCGCAGATCTTCTTCCGCATCTACCTGCCGCTGATGGCGCCGGCGCTCGTCGCCATCGGCACCTACGCGCTGCTGCTGGCGTGGAACGAGTACCTTTACGCGTTCCTGCTGCTGTCGTCGGACAGCACCATCACCGTGCCCGTCGCGCTCGGAAAATTCCTCAACAGCGACGAGGCGCCGTGGAACTACATGATGGCGGCGGCGATCGTCTATGCGCTGCCGCCACTGGTGATCTACTACATCTTCCGCCGCTACATGAGTGCCGGCCTGACGATGGGCGGGGTGAAGGGCTGACGGCGGACTGAAGTCCGCCCTACACCCGTAGGGCGGAATTCATTCCGCCCGCTTATGCGGCGGGCGCTGCCGGCGGCATCTGGTCGATGAACCCAGTCACGGCGCTGAACCGCTCGCCCTCGACGATCTCGCCGAAATCGGTGCCCTTCACCAGCGCCTCGCCGCCTTCGGGGCCGAGCGCCCAGGAGAAGCGAACGCGATCATTGTGCGCGTCGACAGTCCCGATCTGGCTGAAGCGGAACCCCGGAAAGCGCTCCTGCACGCCCCGGATCATCGCGTCGATCCCCGCATGACCCTCGCTCTGCATCATCGGATCGACGTAACTGGCCGATGCCGTCCAGGTTTTGGCGATGAGCTCGCGACGGCGTGCGTCGTCGGTCTCGTTCCAGAGGGCGATGTAGCGATCGACGATAGCGGTGTGGTTGCTCATGGCTCTCTCCTTCGGCTTGCGGCATTCGGCGGTTCCTCGCCGTGCCTGAGCGCATGATTGCCGTGGTCGTCGTCCGGGTCGATTACGTGCGCGGTAATCCGCAACACTTTCCGTATGCGTCGCGCATCGCGTAGCATCCCGACAAAAGGGAAACGGTCAGGAGCGATGTTGTGAGCTACGAAGCGCCATTCGCCGGTCTCAAGGTCGTCGATCTCAGCCAGGGCATCGCCGCGCCGTACGCGGGAATGCTGCTCGCGCAGTACGGCGCTGAGGTTATCAAGGTCGAGGTGATGGGCGGCGGCGACTGGGTGCGCGCCAGCGCGCCCGAGCCCGGCGGCAACACGGCGCTGTCGATCATGGGCAATCTTGGCAAGCGCAGCATCGCGCTCGACCTCAAATCCCCCGAGGGCTGCGCTGCCTTGTGGCGGCTGATCGAGGGCGCCGACGTGTTCATGGAGGGGTTCCGCCCCGGCGTGATCAAGCGACTTGGTTTTTCCTACGAGGCGGTCTCGGCGAAGAACCCGCGCATTCTCTATCTCGCGATGTCCGGGTTCGGCCAATCTGGCCCGCTCGCCGAGCGGCCGGCGATGGACCCGGTGCTGCAAGCCTTCACCGGCTTCATGATGGAGAACCGCGAGGCCGACGGCACGCCGAAGAACGTCATTTCCATCCCCGTCGATCTCATCAGCGCGCTCTATGTCTTCCAGGCGCTGTCGGCGGCACTGTACGCGCGGCGCGACGAGCAGCGCGGACGCTATGTCGAGGCGAGCCTGATGCACGGGGCGGCGTGGCTCAACACCTACGCCATGCTGCAGAGTTTCATCCACGGCGGTGCGCCGCCGCCGCCGCGCCCGCCGAACAACGTGTTCCGTACCGCCGATGGTTGGCTGCACGTCGTAGTCGCGGGCCATCGCGGCTGGGCGGAGTTCTGCGCCGCGATCGATCGCCCCGAGCTGGCGAATGACAGCCGCTTCGATACCACCGGCGCACGGCAGCAGAACGCCGATCTCGTGGTGTCGATCTGCAGCGAGATTCTTGCCACGCGACCCACGGCGCACTGGATCGCGCGCTTCACCGAGCAGCGCGTCATGCACGCCGTCGTGAATTCGTCGATGGACTTCCTGCGCGAGCCGCATGTCGAGGCGACCGGGCTGTTCAGCTACCTCGCGCAGCCCGGCCTCACAGATCCCGTGCCGATCCCGGCGCTTCCCGGCGCGCCCCGCCCCGAGAGCGGCAGCCGTCGTGGCACCGCGCCGCTCGCGGGCGCCGATACGGCGGCGATCCTGGCCGAGCACGGCTACAGCGAAGCGGAGATCGCCGCGCTGACCGAGCGGCGCATCGCCGGCCGCGCCGACTGATCCGTCAGGAGCCGCTGCGGCTCAAGCGCAGTTCGTAGCGGCAGCCTGGGAAGGGTTGGTACAGGTTGCCGATGAAACGGCCATCCGCGAAGCGGCCAGAGATGCTGGATTGCCCGAATGGCATCTGTACGGTGCCGTCCGGCCGGATGGTGCCTCGGTAATCGCCAAAATGGACGCGACCGTCCGCTACGTTCATGCCGTATACAGGCATCCGATTCGGGCAGGTGATCTGTCCGCCAGGGTCGAAAGTCAGCAAACCTTCCCCGGCATACGCGCCATCCCAGCCTGGCGCCTGAGCGTGGGTCGTCGGTGGAGGTGCGCCGAGATTGGGGGGCGGCTCCAGATTGCCCGGTGGCGGCAGCGCGTCGGCGGCAGGACGGGGTGAGACGGCCACCTGTTGGCAACCGGCTGCCGCGAGGGGCAGGATCACCGCGAGGATCGCGGCAACGGAGCGGGGATCGGACCAATGGATCATGTGGTGACCGTAACGGCGCCAACTCCGGCAGGCAAGACGCACGACGGCGGGAGAGACGCATGACCTCGCCGATCGACCTGCTCCAGAATGCTCGCGCGGCATGGCCCTTCCCCCCGCGCCATGCGCGCGTCAACGGCTGGCGGATGCACTATGTCGATGTCGGGCAGGGCGATCCGGTGGTGCTGCTGCACGGCAATCCCACCTGGGGCTTCCTGTGGCGCGAGGTGATCCCGCCGCTCGTCGCGGCCGGGCACCGCGTCATTGTGCCCGACATGATCGGCTTCGGCTTGTCGGAAAAGCCGACACGCGAGCAGGCGCACAGCCTCGACGGCCATATCGCCAACCTCGTCGCATTGCTCCGCGGGCTCGACGTTGCAAACGCAACCATCATCGGGCATGACTGGGGCGGTCCCACTGGCCTCGGCTTCGCGCTGGCCAATCCCGAGCGGGTCCGCGCGCTCGTCGTGATGAGCAGCTGGGCCTGGGCGCTGCCGCCCTCAGATTTCCACACGCGGGTGTTTCCCTGGCGGCTGATGCACGCGCCGCTGGTCGGTCCGTATCTGCTCGGCCGCCACAACGTGCTGGCCGGGCGGGGCGTTTATCTCTCGGTCGTCGATCGGGCGCGTTTCCGCGAGCGCGCGCAGGCGGCCTACGAGGCGGTGCTGCCCGACACGGCCTCTCGGCTGCTCACCTGGACGTGGCCGCGCTGGATTCCGCTCGACGATACGGCGCGGGCGATCGATCGTTTCAACTGGATCGAGCAGGGCTTGCGCGCGTGGCGCAAGCCGGTGCAGATCATCTGGGGCCGCGAGGACGACGTGTTCGACCATCCGACCTTCGCCGGCCGCTTCAAGACCCTGCTGCCACACGCCGAAGGGCCGCATCTCGTCACTGGCCGGCACTTCCTCCAGGAGGACTCCGGCCCCGAGATCGGCGCCCTAATCGGCGACTTTCTTCAGCGGCTGGGGAGTGCGTGACATGAGCGGCGTGCAACCGATCCCCGCGCCACCGCTGGCGGGCACGCGCCTCGCATTCCTGCTCGCCGAGGATCGGGTCGGCCACTACCCCGAGTTCCGCGCCTTCCTGTCTCGCACCTTCGACCTCGACCGGATCGGGCTCGCGGCACCGGGTTATTTGCGGGCGCCTTCGGGGGGCGCCTATGCGCTCGTCTTCGTCGGCCGCAGCGGCGAGTCGTTCCCCGCCGGCGTCGAGATTTCTGCCGTGGTCCCCGCCCTCGAACCGCTCGACGAGGATGTGGCGGATCGTGACCTATGGGCGATCCTGCGCTGGCTGGTCGAGGGCGTGGGCGGGCCCTGGACGGTTGCCGATCTGGACGCGACGGGTCGGCTGTATCGCATCGGCGCCGCGGAGGCGCGGGGTTAGCCCATCCGGCAGCCAGCCCCGATCCTGCCCGCGTACTGGGTCCAAATCTGCGTCGCTCCGAACAGCGGCAAGCCGATATAGCCGCGCAAGTGCAGCGTGCCGTCGGTGTCCTGCGAGATCTGCACGTTCCACACCCGGCCGTCCTCCGGGTTGGTGATCTGGCCGTCCCAGATGCCGGGCCGCAACGGTGCTACGGTGAGGATCTGCAGGCCGCAGCGGGCGGCGATCGGCGGGTCGGACCCCGTAGCGCTCTGGCCGGCGATGCTGCCGCACAAATTCTGCCCACAGGGCGCGATCCGGATCACGCCGCCACCATCCTCCGTCAGCCACAAGCCGACCGGTGGCCGGTCCGATACCGTCTCGGCCCGGGCGATCCCGCCGAGGCCAATCGCCAGCGCCGCGACCAGAAGCCGCTTGATCATCCCGACCTCTCGCTCCGTGTTGGAGGGTGCACATAGGACGGCGGCGCGGGCTGTGAAGCGTTTCACCGAGCGGCGCCCGGGCGGTTGCACGGTTCTGGTACTTCGCTTGCTAAGCGATCGCGCGTGAAGGTGTTGCTGGCCGATGACGATGCGAAACCCGCCCACCGCTTGGCGGGTGCCCTGGAGACGGACACTGGCCTCGTTGTGGCGCGGTTGGAGGCCGGCGAAACCCTGGCCGAAGCCGTCGCGGCTCATGCGCCCGATGTGGTGATCTTCGGCATTGGCCGGCCCGAGTGCGGCGTGCTGGAGGGCGTGCGCCAGCTCGCCTCCCGCAGCCCATGTCCCGTGGTGCTGTTCGTCGATGAGGACGATCCGGGGTTCATGGAGGAAGCGATCGGCGCCGGCGTGTCGTCCTACAATGTGCTTGCCTCGCCGCCCTGCGACGTGAAGCCGATCCTGCGCGCCGCGGTCGCGCTGTTCCAGCAGCACCGCGGGTTGCGCGAGGAACTGGACCGCGCTGAGAGGAAGCTTGGAGAGCGGGAAGTGATCGACCGCGCCAAGGCGATCCTGATGCGCGAGCGGCGTCTGGCCGAACCGGCCGCCTATGCCTGGCTGCGGCGAACGGCGATGGCGCGCGGCAAGCGGATCGTCGAGATCGCTGAGGAGATCACCCGCGAGCGCCCCGTCACTGCGCGTTCTTGATGCCGGTTCGATGGCTCGCGAACAAGATTAGCTCACGACTTAGAGATATTCTAGGCAACAGCCTGTTATGTACGCAGATGCGACCATTCAACGTCGCCGCGAAATCAGGCACCAGGCCCGCTTTTCTCTGGCACGCGGATTGCTGCGGGTGCGAAGCGGGGTTGTTCAGTCTGCTCCGTGAATGCCGGCCAACGGCGGCCGATGTTCAAGCCGGAGCAGCACGCTCCCGAGAACGATCAGCGGACCAACGGCGGTCCGCCCGCGGGCGCCAAGGCGTCGCGCCGGAGCGGTTTGACATGACACGGGGCTTTCTCAAGGCCGGGCACCTGCCCACGCTCTTCTCCGCTTTCCTGTATTTCGATATCAGCTTCATGGTCTGGGTGTTGCTCGGCCCGCTCGGCGTGGCGATCGCGCAGGACCTGCATCTCGACGCCGCGCATAAGGGGCTGATGGTCGCCGTTCCGGTGCTGGCCGGGGCCGCGCTGCGGGTGGTGCTTGGGCTGCTGGTGGACCGCTACCGCGCACGTCGTGTCGGCATCGGCGCGCAGGCCGTGGTCATCGCCGGACTGGTCACCGCCTGGTTGCTCCACATCGACAGTTTCGCGGGCGCGCTGGCGCTCGGCGTGGTGCTCGGCCTCGCCGGCGCCTCATTCGCGGTGGCATTGCCGCTGGCTTCCTCGTGGTATCCGCCGGAGCACCAGGGCACCGCCCTCGGCCTCGCTGGCGCCGGCAATTCCGGCACGGTGCTGGCAGCGCTGTTCGCGCCGGGCCTCGCGCTAGCGTTCGGGTGGCGCAACGTGGTCGGGATGGCAGCGATCCCGCTCGCCATCGCGCTGCTCGTCTTCATGGTGCTGGCAAAGGACAGCCCATCCGCGCCCGCGCCGAAGCCGCTCTCGGCCTATCTCCGCCTGCTGCGCCAGCGCGACTGCTGGTGGTTCATGGGCTTCTATGCCGTCACCTTCGGCGGCTTCGTCGGCCTCGCCTCGTCGCTGACGATCTACTTCAACGACCAGTACGGCCTGCCTCCGATGACGGCGGGCTACTGCACGGCGGCGGCGGTGTTCGTCGGCTCGATGGTGCGGCCGCTGGGCGGCGCCGTGGCCGACCGGGTGGGCGGTGTGCGGGCGCTCACCGCGCTCTATGCCGTCGCCGCCTGCGCTTTCGCCGCGATCAGCACCGGGCTGCCCTCCATCTGGATCGCGCTGCCGGTGTTCCTCGTCGGGATGCTGGCGCTCGGCATGGGCAACGGCTCGGTGTTCCAGCTCGTGCCGCAGCGTTTTCGCGAGGAAATCGGCGTGATGACGGGTCTCGTCGGCATGGCCGGCGGGGTCGGTGGTTTCTATCTCGCCTCCAGTCTCGGCTACTCGAAGCAGCTCACTGGCGGCTACGGCGCGGGCTTCCTGATTTTCGCGCTGCTCGCGACGGTGGCTCTGGTCGCGCTCAGCGGAGTGCGGCGGCGCTGGCGGACTACCTGGTCCGAGCTGTACGGCGCGGCGCGGGTCTGAGGAGGGGCGGGACATGAACATGATCTCCCCCACGCGCAAGCGTCTCGTCCTCGTCGGCAACGGAATGGCTGGCATCCGCACGGTGGAGGAAATCCTCGCCCGCGCGCCTGGCGAGTTCGATATCACCGTGTTCGGCGCCGAGCCACACGGCAACTACAACCGAATCATGCTCTCGCCGGTGCTGGCCGGAGAGAAGAGTTTTGAGGAGATCGTCACGCATGATCGCGGCTGGTACGCGGCCAACAGCATTGAACTAGTTGCCGGCGAGGCGGTCGCCGCCATTGACCGCGACGCGCGCGTGGCGCAGGGCGAGCACGGCACAATGCGGCCCTACGATGTGCTGCTGCTCGCCACCGGCTCCAACCCGGTGATCCTGCCGGTGCCCGGCGCGCTGCTACCGGGCGTGATCGGCTTTCGCGACATCGGCGATGTCGAGACGATGCTGGATGCCGCGCGCCAAGGCGGACGGGCGGTGGTGATCGGCGGCGGGCTGCTCGGGCTCGAAGCGGCCAACGGGCTACGCCGCAAGGGCATGAGCGTCACCGTGCTGCACCTCATGCCGACGCTGATGGAGCGCCAACTCGATCCAGTGTCGGCGAGGCTGCTTGCAGACGATCTGCGTGCGCGCGGCATCGAGGTGCTCACCGAGGCAAACACCAAGGCGATTCACGGCGACGATCGCGTCCGCGCGCTGGAACTCGCAGACGGGCGCGAGATTGCCGCCGATCTGGTGGTGATGGCGGTCGGTATCCGGCCGAACATCGCGCTCGCCAAGGATGCCGGTCTTGCCTGCGGCCGCGGCGTACGGGTGGACGATGCGATGCTCACCAGCGACCCGCACATCTACGCGGTCGGCGAGTGCGTCGAGCATCGCGGCCAGGTTTTTGGCCTTGTGGCCCCGCTGTGGGACATGGCGAAGATCTGCGCCGACCGCATCACCGCGACGGCCGATAGCGTCTACGAGCCCGGCGTCACCGGCACGCGGCTCAAGGTGACGGGGATCGACATGTTCTCCGCCGGCGACTTTCTCGGTGACGAGGGCACAGAAGAGGTCGTGTTCCGCGACGCGGCCCGCGGCGTGCATAAGCGGCTCGTGCTGCGGGGGGAAAAACTGATCGGCGCCGTGCTGTATGGCGAGGCGCGCGACGGCGGCTGGTATTTCGATCTCATCCGCAACGGCACCGACGTCGCGGAGATGCGCGACCTTCTGGTCTTTGGCCCGGCGCTGGCGGGCGTCGCGGAGAGCGGCGTGGAGGCGCTGCCGGACACGGCGGAAATCTGCGGCTGCAACGGGGTGTCGAAGGGGAAGATCCTCGCCGCGATCGCCGAGCACGGGCTGACCACGCTCGACGCGGTGCGTGCACGCACCAAGGCCTCGGCCTCCTGCGGTAGCTGCACGTGCAACGTGGAGGCGCTGCTCGCTCTTGCCCTGGGTGCTGGCTACGACTCCGTGCCCAAGATCAAGCCGATGTGCAAGTGCACCACGCACGGCCACGACGCGGTGCGCGCGGCGATCCGCGAGCAAGGGCTGCGCACTATCCCAGCAGTGATGCGGGCACTCGGCTGGAGCTCGCCCGACGGCTGCGCGAGCTGCCGCCCGGCGCTCAATTTCTATCTCATCTGCGCCTGGCCCGCGATCTATCGCGATCACGCGCGCTCGCGCTTTGTCAACGAGCGGATGCACGCCAATATCCAGAAGGACGGCACCTATTCGGTGGTGCCGCGCATGTGGGGCGGCGTCACCACTGCCGCCGAATTGCGCGCCATCGCCGATGTGGTGGACCGCTACGATATCCCGACGGTGAAGGTCACGGGCGGCCAGCGCATTGACCTGCTCGGCGTCAAGCGCGAGCAGCTGCCCGATGTGTGGCGCGACTTGAACGCGGCCGGGATGGTGTCGGGTCACGCCTACGGCAAGGCGCTGCGCACGGTGAAGACCTGCGTGGGTTCCGAATGGTGCCGCTTCGGCACGCAGGATTCCACCGGCATGGGCATCGCGCTGGAGCGCATGACCTGGGGCAGCTGGACGCCGCACAAGGTCAAGCTCGCCGTCTCCGGCTGCCCACGCAACTGCGCCGAGGCGACGATCAAGGATTTCGGCGTCGTCGCGGTCGACAGCGGCTGGGAACTGCACGTCGCCGGCAATGGCGGCATCAAGGTGCGTGTCACCGACTTGCTGTGCAAGGTCGCTACGTCCGACGACGTGCTCGAATACTGCGGCGCCTTCATGCAGCTCTATCGTGAGGGGGCGCACTACCTCGAACGTACCGCGCATTGGGTCGAGCGTGTCGGCATCGATTACGTCAAGCAGCGCATCGTCGCGGACGCGGACGGACGCGCGGCGTTGCACGAGCGGTTTCTCGAAAGCCAGCGGCACATGCAGGCCGATCCTTGGGCGGAGCGCGTGGCCGGCGTCGAGGCGCACGAGTTCCGCTCGCTCGCCGTGGTCGAGTAGGCGCAATGGACGGCGATTTCGCCCAGGCCGCATGGCACGAGATCGGGTCGGTGGACGACATCCCCCGGCTCGGCGCCCGCATCGTCCGGCTGCACGGCGAGGACATCGCGGTGTTCCGCACGGCGAGCGACGGCGTGTTCGCGCTGCACGATTCCTGCCCGCACAAGCAAGGTCAGTTGTCGCAGGGCATCGTGCACGGTGAGTCCGTGACCTGTCCGCTGCACAACTGGGTGATCGGGCTGGCCGACGGACGCGCCAAGGAGCCCGACGAGGGCTGCACGCGCACCATTCCCGTACGATTGGAGGGGCGGCGTGTGCTGCTCGGATTGGAGCGCTGATGTCGGACGAAATTCGTACCACTTGCCCCTATTGCGGGGTCGGCTGCGGCGTCGTCGCTCGGGGGGACGGCACCGTCGTTGGCGATCCGTCGCATCCGTCCAATCGCGGCCGACTGTGCTCGAAGGGGGCGGCGCTCGCCGACACGCTCGATGATCGTACGCGGCTGCTGCGGCCGCGAGTATTCGGCGCGGATGCGTCGTGGGATGCGGCACTCGATCTCGTGGCGGCGCGGTTCCGGGAGACCATCGCGGCACACGGGCCGGACAGCGTGGCGTTCTACGTCTCCGGCCAGTTCCTCACCGAGGACTATTACGTCGCCAACAAGCTGATGAAGGGCTTCATCGGCAGCGGCAACATCGACACCAACTCGCGCCTCTGCATGGCCTCCTCCGTCGCCGGCCATGTCCGCGCGTTCGGCGAGGACATCGTTCCCGGTGTCTACGAGGATTGGGCAGAAGCCGACCTCGTCGTGCTGGTGGGCAGCAACGCCGCCTGGTGTCATCCGGTGCTGCATCAGCGACTGCTCGCCTCGCGGGCGGCACGGGGCACGCGCATCGTGGTGCTCGATCCGCGGCGCACTGCGACGGCGGAGGCTGCCGATTTGCACTTGCCATGCGCGCCGGATGCGGACGTGCTGCTGTTCAACGGCCTGCTGGCGTATCTCGCGGAGACGGGCGCCGTGGACCGCACCTGGACCGCGCGCCACGCGAGCGGCCTTGAGGCGGCGCTCGATGCTGCACGCGCCGACGCGGCCGATCTCGACAGCGTCGCCGCGCGCTCGGGCGTCGACCCCGAGGCGCTGGAGATTTTCTACGAGTGGTTCGCCCGCACCGAGCGCGTCGTCACCGTCTACTCGCAGGGCGTCAACCAATCGGCTTCGGGCACCGACAAGGTCAACGCGATCCTCAACTGCCATCTCGCGACCGGGCGGATCGGCCGGCCCGGCATGGGGCCGTTCTCCGTCACCGGTCAGCCGAATGCGATGGGCGGCCGCGAGGTCGGCGGCCTCGCCAACCAGCTTGCCGCGCATATGGCGTTCGACCGGCCGGGCGATATCGACGCCGTGCGACGTTTCTGGCGGGCGCCCAATGTCGCGACCCGGCCGGGCCTCAAGGCGGTCGAATTGTTCGACGCGATGTTGAGCGGCCAGGTGAAAGCGGTGTGGATCGCCGCGACCAACCCGGCCGCGAGCATGCCGCGCGCCGAGCGCGTCCGCGCCGCGCTGGCGGCATGTCCCTTCGTCGTGGTCTCCGATTGCTGGCCGACCGACACGACCGCGCACGCTGACGTGCTGCTACCTGCGGCGGGCTGGGGCGAGAAAGACGGCACGGTGACGAGCTCCGAGCGCCGCATCTCGCGCCAGCGCCCGTTCCGCGCCGCACCGGGCGAGGCGCGGCCCGACTGGTGGATGTTCGCCGAACTCGGCCGGCGCCTTGGATTTTCGGACGCTTTCGCCTGGAACAATCCGGCCGCCGTGTTCCGCGAGCACGCCGCGCTGTCCGGCTTCGAGAACAAAGGGCGGCGCGTGTTCGACATCTCGGCTCTGGCCGGCCTCGACGACGCGGCCTACGACGCGCTGCGCCCGGTGCGCTGGCCGTTGCCGGCTGGCGGGACCGGAGAGGGCGGTCGGTTGTTCGCGGCGGGCGGCTTCCCGACCGAGGACGGGCGCGCGCGGCTGGTCCCGACCCCCTGGCGCGGCCTGCCCGATCCCGCTGGCCAGCCTTTGCTGCTCAACACCGGCCGGGTGCGCGACCAGTGGCACACCATGACCCGCACCGGCCTCGTCCGCGCGCTGATGGCCCACACGCCGGAGCCCCGGCTCGCTATCCATCCGGCCGACGCGGCGGCACTCGGCCTGGCGCAGGATGATTTGGCCGAGATCGAGACCACCGAGGGGACGCTGCTCCTGCGCGCCGATCTGCGCCACGCGCAACGTCGCGGCGAGGCGTTCGCACCGATGCACTGGACTGACGCATTCGCGTCCACAGGTCCGGTGGCGCGGGTGGTGGGCGCGGCGCTCGATCCGCATTCCGGGCAGCCCGCGCTGAAGATGACGCCGTGCCGCGTGCGGCCGATCACTGGGCGCTTCCACGGCCTGCTGGTGCGCCGCGCGGCCGGTGCGCTGCCCGAGACCTGTCACTGGGTACGCGTGCCGATTGCCACGGGCGCGCTGTACCAACTCGTCGGCCTGCACGAACTGCCGGCGGGCGAGGATCTTGTCCGGCTCGCGGACAGCCTGCTCGGTGTGCCGCGCGGCGCGGATCGGCTGGAGCTGGCGGACGCGCGGCGTGGAGTGCTTCGCATCGCGGCGCTGGTCGACGGGGTGCTCGAAGCTTGCCTGTTCCTTGCCCGCGACGCGGCGCATCTGCCGCGCCGGGACGTCATCATTCCGTTGCTCGGCCAGTCCGTGCCGGATAGCGGGCGGGGGCGGCTGCTCGCCGGGCTGGCGCGCGGCGGCGAAGGCGAGGAGGGGCCGCATGTCTGCGCCTGCTTCGGCATCGCGCGGCAGGCCGTCCGTCACGCCGTCGTCACCCACCGGCTGCGCAGCGTCGCCGAGATCGGCGCCCATCTCAGGGCCGGCACCAACTGCGGCTCCTGCATCCCCGAACTCGAGGAGATCCTTCGCGATGTCCGCGTCCCCGCCGCCTGAACCCGCGCTGTTCCCGGTCTTCCTCCGCCTCTCCGGCGAGCGCGTGCTGGTGGTCGGCGGCGGCGACGCGGCGGTGGCGAAAATCCGCTTGCTGCTGTCATGCGGCGCCAAACTCCACGCCGTTGCCGCGACGCCCTGCGACGATCTCCGCGCGCTGGCCGACGACGGCGCGCTCACGCTTCATGTGCGCCCCTTCGAGCCCGCCGATCTCCTCGGTGCGCGGCTCTGTATCGTCGCACTGGACGATTCGGCCGAGGTGGTCGCGGCGGCGCGCGCGGCCGGCGTGCTGGTCAACACGGTGGACCGTCCCGCGCTGTCTGACTTCATCGTCCCGGCGATCGTCGATCGCGCGCCGATCACGGTGGCGATCGGCACCGGCGGCGCGGCGCCCGCTCTGGCGCGCGATCTGCGCAGCCGGGTCGAGGCGGCGATCCCGTCCGGTTACTCCGGCGTCGCCGCACTGTGCCGCGATTGGCGGGGGCGGGTCACGAAGGCGCTGCCCGACGCTCACGCGCGCCGGCGGTTTTGGGATGCGGTGATCGACGGGCCGGAGGCCACGGCGGCACTCGACGGCGACCACGCGGGGGCGGAACGGCTGATCGACGTGCGGCTGAATGCGGCGCGCCACGGTGGTTCGTCGGCGCCACAGGGGCGCGCCAGCCTGGTCGGCGCCGGGCCCGGCGATCCCGAACTGCTCACCTTGCGCGCCCTGCGGGTGCTCAAGCGCGCCGACGTGGTGCTCTATGACGCGCTCGTGGAGCCTGCGGTGCTCGACTTCGCGAGGCGCGATGCGCGGCGTATCGATGTCGGCAAACGTTGCGGCCGGCATGCGATGAGCCAGGCGGCGATCAACCGGCTGATCCTGGAACACACGCGACGCGGAGCGCATGTCGTGCGACTGAAGAGCGGCGACCCATTCGTCTTCGGTCGCGGTGGTGAGGAGCTCGCATGCTTGTGCGCCGCCGGCGTGCCGGTTGAGGTGATCCCCGGCATCACGGCAGCCTGTGCCGCGGCGGCGCGGCTCGGCATTCCGCTCACCCACCGCGATATTGCCCGCGAGCTGCATTTGGTGACTGGCCACGGCAGCGACGGCGCGGTGCCTGCTCTCGATTGGCGCTCGCTCGCCGCCGGTGGCACCATCGCTGCCTACATGGCCAGCCGCACTTTTCCCATCGTCGCCGCGCGCCTGATGCAGGCCGGCTTGTCCGGCGCCACGCCGGCGGTTGCGGTGGAGAATGCCAGCCGGCCGAACGAGCGGCATCTGTTCGGCACACTGGCCGAGCTTCCGGCGGCCTTGGGGGCAGTGGGTTTCGATGGCCCGACGTTGGTGCTGATCGGCCGTGTGGTCGGGCTGGCGCATGGCGAGACCGTATCGGAATGGCAAGCCGCTTGACGCCAGCCGCGCGCTTCACCCCGTTCGTCGCCACACTGGGGCGCGGCCCCGGCCGGTCGCGCGCGCTCACCCGCGACGAGGCGCGCGAGGCGTTCGGCATGGTGCTGCGCGGCGAGCCCGATCCGCACCAGGTCGGCGCCTTTCTCATGCTGTTGCGCTATCGGGGCGAGGATGCGGACGAGGTCGCGGGACTGGTCGAAGCGGCGCGCGACGGCATTCACCTAGGGGCGGACGTGGAGCTCGACTGGCCCTCGTACGGCGCCGGACGCTCGCGCGGGCTGCCTTGGTTCCTCCTCGCGGCGCTCGCACTGGCGCGCGCCGGCATCCGCGTGCTGATGCACGGCTCCAACGAGTTCTCCTCCGGCATCGGCGTCGCCGAGGGGCTGGTCGCACTCGGTCTGCGCCCGGCCGCGAGCCTTGCGGACGCCGAGCGGCTGCTGGCGCGGGACCGCTTCGCCTATCTCCCGCTCGAGAATTTTTCCGCGCCGATGCTGCGCGTCCTGCGGCTGCGCGACCTTTTCGGTCTGCGCTCGCCGGTCAATACGGTGGCACGGCTGCTCGATCCCGGAGAAGCGCCCGCCGGTGTCGATGGCGTGTTCCACCCGGCCTACATCGAATTACATCTCGGTGTCGCCGAACGGCTCGGCCGGCCGCGTCTCCTGGTGCTCAAGGGTGGTGGCGGAGAGGCCGAGCGCAATCCGGCCAAGACAATCGCCGCGCATCTTTGGGACCGTGAACAGGGCCGCGCGGAGTACCTCCTCCCGACATGGTGCAAGGCCGACCGAGGCGCGGCGCGCGAGGACGGTCCCGCGCTATTGGCTGCTCTGTGGCGCAAGGAGGCAACGCATCCGGCAGCGGACGCGATCGTCCGCGCCACGATTGCGGTGGCGCTGATCGCTCTCGGCCGCGCGCGAACCCCGGACGAGGCGGACGGCGCGGCGACAGCGATCTGGGCCGACGCCGCCTGACCTCGCCCCAACCCGGGGCATATGCTGTAGTCGCCAACGGTCCCGATCGCGGGCGGACGGAGTGGGGAACAAGGCGATGCAACTTGGCCGACTGGGCGTCTGGTATTCCGCTGACAAGCTGAAGCCCGATCAGATTCCGTCATTCGTGGGGCTGGTCGAGGGACTCGGCTACGACACGCTGTGGTATCCGGAATCGCGCGGCTTCGAGTCGTTATCGATCGCCGGCTACATGCTGGGTCACAGCAAGCGCCTGAAGCTCGGCAGCTCGATCGCCAGCATCTACGCCCGCGACGCCTTCACCGCGCGGCGCGGGATGTTGACCTTGCGCGACCTCTATAACGACCGCTTCATCCTCGGGCTCGGGGTCAGTCATGTGCCGATGGTGGAGGGGATTCGCGGACACCAGTACGAGAAGCCGATCCCGGCGATGCGTGCCTACCTCGACGGCATCGCCAAGGGCGAAGCAGGTTCCGAGGAGTGGCCGGTTGCGGTCGCCGCGTTAGGGCCAAAGATGTTGGCGCTATCGGCGGAGCGGTCGCGGGGGGCGCTCCCCTATAACGTCACGCCGGAGCATACCAGGCAGGCCAAGGCGATCCTCGGCCCCTCCAAATGGCTCGCCGTCGAGCAGAAGGTGTGCCTGGAGACTGACCCGGCGAAGGCCCGCGCGCTCGGCCGCAAGGAACTCTCGCGCTACATGGGCCTGCCGAATTATCGCAACAACTGGCTCCGCATCGGCTTCACCGAGGCCGAGCTAGACAACGGCGGCAACGACCGGTTCATCGACGCGATGGTCGCCTGGGGCGACGCCGCGACGATCAAGGGCAAGCTGCGGGCGCATTTCGACGCGGGCGCTACGCATGTCTGCCTGCAGCCGGTCCATGCAGACGGCGATTTCGCGGCTCGCGACGCGACGCTGAAGGCGCTTGCGGATACCTGATCGTCAGTTGCCGTCCTGCGGCGCCATCGCGGGGAGTGGGCCCGCGCCGGCGCGGCGGTCGTGGCGCGACCAATGCAGGCCGACCGCGACCGTGCCGGCCAGCCCGACAGCCGCCATGATGAGCAACGCCAGGCACGGCCCGAAATGGTCGGCCAGCACGCCGATCAGCAGCAGACCGAGCGGGCCGGTGCCGATGCATACCGTCAGGATGCCCATGAGTCGCGAGCGCATAGTGGGCGGTGCGGCGGTGAGGATCAGCGTCGATTGCAGATTGCTGAACGCCGCCGTGCCGAAGCCGCCGATCCAGAGCAGTCCCAGTGCCAGCGAGAAGAAGGGCGAGAACGGCATCACCATCAGGATGACGAGGAACAAGGCCGAGCCGCCGGCGAATTGCCGCCGATCGCCGAGCCGAACGTCCCAGCCGGCGAGCACCAGGCCGCCGATCAAGCAGCCGAACGGCTCCGCCGCCGCCAGCACGCCGACCAGGGCGGGCGACACCTCGAACACGTCTCGCCCGATCGGCGCGACCAGAGCAGTGTAGGCGAAGCCGCAGAAATTCATCGCCACCGTGATGCCGAGCACGCACAGCACCATCGTGTTCGCCCGGGCGAAGGCGAAGCCCTCGGCGAGATCGGCGGGCACGCGGGCCAGCCGCAGTCGCTGCGGCGCCTGCTCATGGCGCAGGCCGAGCACCAGGGCCGTGCCCAGCAGGTACATGCCGGCGGAGAAGGCGTAGGCGCCCGGCAGCCCGACGAGCTCGTAGCCGATCCCGCCGAGCAGCGGCCCGACCATGCGGGTGGTCGATCCGGTGACGGAATCGAGCGCCATCGCCCGCGCGATCCGCGGGCCGGCGACCTCGCCCACCATGCGGCGGCGCGTGGACATCTCGGTGGACCAGACGGTGCCGCTGACGAAGCCGGCGAGGGCTAGATGCCAGGGCCGCGCGAGCCCGGCGGCGGCAAGGGCGGCGACGGTCGCGGCGGATAGGGCCGAGATCGCCAGCGCCGCCAGCAGCAGGCGCTTGCGGTCCACCGCCTCCGACACCACGCCAGCCAGCGCGCCGAACAGCAGCATCGGCATAGTCCGCGCCGCCGAGACCACCGCGACGGCCAGCCCCGAGCCAGTGACGTCAAGCGTGAACAGCGCGGCGGCGAGCACCTCCAGCCAGCGCATCGAGTTGCCGGCGAGCCCTATCATCCAGAGGCGAAAGAAGCCGGGTGAGCGCAACAGGGCGCCCAATTCGCTTTGGCCCGCGCGGGTCATCGCCGCCCGGCCGCCGGCAACCTTCTCCTGGCGCGCGGCGCAGGCATGGCGTCTCCTCTCCGAGGCAAAAGCTGAAGCCGGCGGCGCCGGGGTGTCAATCGCGCGTGAGGGCGGGGCCGCCAGACCAGTTGCACGAGGCTTCGTTCCCGTGTCTCATTGGTCCTATCGGGACCGCGGTTCGGAGGGAACACGACATGAACGACAGCGCGACACCCAATCGCTTCGACCGGGGGGTCGAGGATCTCGGCAATGTCGTCGAGCTCGGCCATGTCAACGTGACAGTGCCCGATCAGCGGCTCGCCACCCTGTTCTATATCAGCGGCCTCGGCCTGACCCGCGACCCGTACCTGATGACCGGGGTCGACAACATGTGGGCCAATGTCGGCCGCTCGCAGTTTCATCTGCCGGTGCGCCCGGCGCAGGTGGTGCGCGGCGTGACCGGGCTCGTGCTGCCCGACATCGAGGCGCTGCTCGGTCGGCTCTCGGCGGTGAAGAAGCACTTGGAGGGGACCAAGTTCTCGTTTCAGGAGACGGATGACGGCGTGATGACGACCTGCCCGTGGGGCAACCGCATCCGCTGCCACGGGCCGGACGAGGCGCGGTTCGGGCCGATGCGGCTCGGGATGCCCTATGTCGAGTGCGACGTGCCGTCGGGCAGCCTTGAGGGGATCGTACGGTTCTATCGCGAGATTCTGGAAAGTGCGGCCGATATCGCCACGGATAACAAGGGCCGCCATGCGCGCGCCGTGGTGGGCGACGGTAACGCGCTGATCTTCCGCGAGGCAGACACCAAGCTGCCTGAGTTCGACGGGCATCACATTCAGATCAGCCTGGTGGATTTCTCCGGCCCGCATAAGCGCCTGCAGGAGCGGGGGCTGATCACCGAGGAGAGCGATCAGCACCAGTACCGTTTTCAGGACATCATCGACCCGGAAAACGGCAAGGTGATCTTCACGGTCGAGCACGAGGTGCGCAGCATGAAGCACCCGATGTACGCCCGCCCGCTGGTCAACCGCGACCCGACCATCAACAACCGGAACTACAAGCCGGGCCATCAGGAAATGCCCTGGTCGGCGCCGCATTTGCACTAGCTCCGGCCGGTCGCGGCGCCTCCGGAGAAAATCGGCCAACTCGCGGCGGGGGAGGGCGTTGTCGGAGACGACATGCGCTGGCCCCTGCGCTTTTCCGTGCCGGCTCCCATCTATCGAACGGCCACGCTATCTCGCGGCGGCCGACCAATGCTCACGAGGGGAATGGACTGATGGCGTCTGATATGGACCTGCTCTGCATCAACACGATCCGCACCTTGGCGATGGATGCCGTCCAGCAGGCCAATTCCGGTCATCCGGGCTCGCCGATGGGCCTGGCCCCCGCAGGCTATACGCTGTGGAACGAGCGGCTGGTCTACGATCCGGCGGACCCGACCTGGGCCAACCGCGACCGCTTCGTGCTCTCGGTCGGGCATGCCTCAATGCTGCTCTACGGCCTGCTGCATCTCGCCGACGTTCAGGCGACCGACGAGCGCGACCATCCGCGCGGGCGCAAGGCGGTGACGCTCGACGACATCAAGCATTTCCGCCAGCTCGACAGCGTCTGCCCCGGCCATCCCGAGTACCACATGACCTCGGGCGTGGAATGCACCACCGGCCCGCTCGGCCAGGGGTGCGCCAACAGCGTCGGCATGGCGATCGCAGAGCGCTGGATGGCGACGCACTTCAACCGCCCTGGCTTTTCCGTCATCGAGCACAACACGTATGCCTTCTGCGGCGACGGCGACATGATGGAGGGCATTTCCAGCGAGGCGGCGTCGCTCGCCGGCCATCTCAGGCTGGCGAATCTGTGCTGGCTCTACGATTCCAACCAGATCAGCATTGAGGGCTCGACCGCGCTCGCCTTCAGCGAGGACGTCGGCACGCGCTTTCTTGCCTATGGCTGGAACGTGCTCAGGGTGCGCGACGCCAACGACACGGACGCGCTGCGCGCTGCCTTCGACCAGTTTCGGGCGGAGACCGGGCGGCCGACGCTCATCATCGTGGAAAGTCACATCGCCTACGGCGCGCCGCATAAGCAGGACACCGCCGCGGCGCATGGCGAGCCGCTGGGCGAGGAGGAAATCCGCCTGACCAAGCGCGCCTATGGCTGGCCGGAAGACGCGAGATTCCTGGTTCCCGACGGCGTGTATCGCCACTTCGCGGCCGGGATCGGGGCGCGCGGGGCACGGGCGCGGGCCGAGTGGCAGGAGATGTTCGATCGCTACCGCGCGGCGCATCCCGATCTCGCGCAGCAATTCGAGACGATGCAGCGCCGCGAGCTGCCGGCAGGTTGGGAAAGCGCGTTGCCAAGCTTCCCGGCCGATCCGAAGGGAATGGCGAGCCGCGACAGCTCCGGCAAGGTGCTCAACGCGCTGGCCGAGCGTATCCCCTGGCTGCTCGGCGGCGCGGCCGATCTTGCTCCGTCCACCAAGACCAAGCTCGGCTTCGACAGTGCGGGCGGTTCGTTCGAGGCGGGGCATTACGGCGGACGCAACTTCCATTTCGGCGTGCGCGAGCACGCGATGGGCGGCATCTGCAACGGCATGGCGGTGTCGAATCTGCGCCCCTTCGGCTCGGGCTTCCTAATCTTCTCCGACTACATGCGCGCGTCGATCCGGCTGTCCGCGATCTCCGAGCTACCGGTCGCCTGGATATTCACCCATGATTCGATCGGTGTCGGCGAGGATGGGCCGACCCATCAGCCGGTGGAACATCTCGCCAGCCTGCGTGGGATGCCCGGGCTGCACACAATCCGCCCTTGCGACGCCAACGAGGTCGCCGAGGCCTGGCGGGTGGTGCTGCGCGAGAAGCACGCACCGACCTGCTTCGCGCTAAGTCGGCAGCCGCTGCCGACGCTGGATCGCGGCAAATATGCCTCGGCGGCGGGTCTCGCGCGCGGCGCTTACGTGCTGGCCGATCCGCCCGATGGCGGCAAGCCGGAACTGATCCTGATGGCGACCGGCAGCGAGGTTTCTCTTTGTGTCGGTGCGTATGAAACGCTCACCGCCGAGGGCGTGCGCGTGCGCGTCGTGAGTATGCCGTGCTGGGACCTCTTCGAGCAGCAGGACGAGGCGTATCGCCGCTCGGTGTTTCCCGACGACGTGCAAGCGCGCGTCGCGGTGGAGCAGGCGGCGACCCTGGGCTGGGACCGCTATGTCGGCCTGCAGGGCAAGATTCTCGGAATGCACACCTTCGGTGCCTCCGCGCCGCTGAAGGCGTTGCTGGAGAAATTCGGCTTCACTGCCGAGGGCGTGCTGAGTGCCGCGAGGGAACAGCTGGCGCGCCACGCCAAGCTGCAGAAGGCCGCGGAGTAGACGCAGGAGATTTCGCCATGAACAAGCTGAAGCAACTCGAATCCTGCGGCCAGTCGCCGTGGCTCGACTACGTGCGCCGCAGCCTGATCCGCAAGGGCGAGCTTAAGACCCTGATCGAGCGCGACGGGCTGAAGGGCGTCACATCCAACCCGTCGATCTTCCAGAAGGGCATCGGCGAGTCCGACGAATACGCCGCCGATTTGCAGGCCAAGCAGGCGCAAGGGGACGATAGCCCGCAGGCGATTTACGAGCATATCGCGGTCGGCGACATCCGCGAGGGCGCCGACGTTCTGCGCCCGGTGTATGACGCGACGCAGGGCGGCGACGGCTATATCAGCCTTGAGTGCTCGCCCTACCTTGCCAACGACACCGACAAGACGATCGTCGAGGCGCGGCGACTCTGGGGACTGGTGCAGCGGCCAAACCTGATGGTGAAGGTGCCGGCGACGCAGGCCGGCATGCCGGCGATCCGCACGCTGATCGGCGAGGGCATCAACATCAATATCACCCTGCTGTTCGGGCTTTCCGCCTATGAGCAGGTGGCGCAGGCGTATATCGCCGGCCTCGAGACGCTGGCGAAGACGCGGAGCGACCTGTCGCACGTTGCCAGCGTGGCGAGCTTCTTCGTCAGCCGCATCGACGTGCTGATCGACAAGCGGATCGATGCCGCTATCAAGGCGGGTGGCGACAAGGCGGCGCTCGACGCGCTGCGCGGCAAAGTGGCGATCGCCAATGCCAAGCTCGCCTATGTCCGCTACAAGGAATTGTTCAGCGGCGCGCGCTGGGAAGCGCTGGCGGCGAAAGGCGCGCGTACCCAGCGGTTGCTCTGGGCCTCGACCGGCACGAAGAATCCGAGCTACCCCGACACGCTCTACATCGACACGCTGATCGGCCGCGACACGGTGAACACCATACCGCCGGCGACGATGGATGCGTTCCGCGAACACGGCACAGTGCAGCCGGACGCGGTCGAGCAGGACGTCGAAGGCGCGCGGCAGACCCTCGCGGCGCTGAAGCAGCACGGCATCTCGCTCGACGAGGTGACGGACGAGCTGGTGGTGGATGGCGTGAAGCAGTTCGCCGACGCGTTCGACAAGCTGTTCGCGACGATCAAGTCCCGCAGCGGCGAGATGCGCGAGCAGCGGCGCGCCGCGTCCTGACCGCGGAGCGCGGTATGCCAGACCAGCAGGCGTCTGCGACCCGTGTGCTCGCCGTCCCGCCGCGACGCGAGGCACACCCGCCCGGCCCGTGCGCGATGGTGATTTTCGGGGCGGGCGGCGACCTCACGAAGCGCCTGCTGGTTCCGGCCCTATTCAACCTCGCGCGCACCCGGCTGATCCCCGACAATTTCGCCATCGTGGGCGTCGACATCGCCGAGCGCACGGTCGAGGACTGGCGCGCCAGCCTGCTCGACATGCTGAAGGGCTTCGTCGGCAATCCGGCGAGCGAGAGCCATGTCGAGCAGGTGGACCAGGCCAGCTGGAACCGGCTCACCGCGCACATGTCCTATGTGCAGGGCGATCTCAACGATCCCGGCCTGTATGACAAGCTCAGCGAGCACCTCGACGCCGTGGCCGGGCGCCACGGCACCGGCGGCAACGTGCTGTTCTACCTCGCCATCTCCGACCGGTTCTTCGCCACCGTGGTCGAGAATTTGGGCCGCTCCGGTCTCGCGCACCAGGATGGGCGCCGCTGGCGGCGGGTGGTGATCGAGAAGCCGTTCGGCCACAGCCTGGAATCGGCGAAGGATCTCAACGCGCGCATCCTGAAGGTGCTCGACGAGAGCCAGATCTACCGGATCGACCATTTCCTGGGAAAGGAAACGGTTCAGAACATCATGGCCTTCCGCTTCGCCAACGGATTGTTCGAGCCGATCTGGAACCGCGACCGGATCGACCACGTGCAGATCACGGTGGCCGAGACGGTCGGCGTCGAGCATCGCGGACGGTTCTACGAGCGCACCGGCGCGCTGCGCGACATGGTGCCGAACCACGTGTTCCAGCTGCTCGCGATGGTGACGATGGAGCCGCCGGTCAATTTCGACCAGAACTCCATCCGCACCAAGAAGGCGGACGTGTTCGCCGCGATCAAGCCGCTCGAAGCCGACGACGTGGTGCGCGGCCAGTACGGGTCGGGAACCATCGACGGCAAGCACGTCGTCTCCTACCGCGAGGAGCCGGACGTGGCGGCGGGTTCCAATATCGAGACCTACGTGGCGCTGCGCCTCAAGGTGGACAATTGGCGCTGGGCGGGCGTGCCGTTTTTCCTGCGCACCGGCAAGCACATGTCGCGGCGCGACACCGAGATCGCCATCCGCTTCAAGCAGGCGCCATACGCACCATTCGAGGATACGCCGGTCGACGCGCTGCGGCCGAACTGGATGGTGCTGCAAATCCAGCCGGATGAGGGCATCTCCTTGCAGTTCGAGGTCAAGCGGCCCGGCCCGGTCGTGCAACTGGTGCCGGTGCGGATGGATTTCCGCTATCGCGACTGGTTCCCGCCCGAGCCGAATGTCGGTTATGAGACCTTGATCTATGATTGCATGATGGGCGATGCGACGTTGTTTCAGCGGGCCGACATGGTGGAGGCGACCTGGCGCGTGGTGCAGCCCATCCTCGATCTTTGGGAGGTCAACACGCCGCGGCACTTCCCGAATTACGCATCCGGTTCCGAAGGGCCGACCTCGGCGGATGCGCTCATCAAGCACAACGCGCCGCACCGCGCCTGGCGTTCGCTCGACACGCCGAACGGACATCACAGCTAAAGGAGGATCGCATGAAGCCGGCATTCAGTGCGCTGCGCGTGTTCGACGATGCGAAGGCGCTGGCGCGCGCCGGGGCGGATTTGCTGCTGGAGCGCGCGCGGGCGAGCAGCGGCCGGTTCGTCGTGGCGCTGTCGGGCGGCTCGACGCCGAAGCCGCTCTACGAAATGCTGGCCCAGCAGCCGATCCGCGACGCGATGCCGTGGGATCGCGTCCATTGGGTGATGGGCGACGAGCGTTTCGTCGACATCGCCGATCCGGCGAGCAATTACGGCATGGCGTGCGCGGCTTTCCTCTCGCATGTGCCGGCGCCCACGGCCAACCAGCATCCCGTGCCGTACGACGGTCTCACGCCCGAGGAGGGCGCGGCGCAGTACGAGAAGGTGCTGCAACGGCTGTACGGCGGCGATACGTTGCAGGCGGGCCGGCCGCTGCTCGACCTCAACTTGCTCGGCATGGGCGATGACGGCCACACGGCGTCGCTGATTCCCGGCCAGCCGGTGTTGGAGGAGCGGCGCCACTGGGTCGCGGCGGTCGAGCACGGACGCTCCGAGCCACGCGTGACGCTGACCTATCCGGCACTCGAGAGCAGCCGGCTGACGGTGTTCCTGGTCGCCGGCGAGGGTAAGCGGGCGATGCTCGACCAGGTGCTGTCGGGGGGCAGCCACGTCCCCGCCGCGCGACTGCGGCCGGAGGGCGAGTTGCTGTGGTTCGTCGACCGCGCCGCCGCCGGGCGCTGGGCTGGCTGAGCCGGTGAGCGGTCAGGACGCCGCCAAGCGCGCGGCGGCGGAGGCGGCGGTGGCGCTCGTCGAGGACGGGATGCTGCTCGGCCTCGGCACCGGCTCGACGGCTTGGTTCGCCACCGAGGCGGTGGGTCGGCGGGTACGCGAGGAAGGGCTGCGCGTCACCGGTGTCGCCACCTCGGTCGCGACCGAGCAACACGCCGCATCGCTTGGCATCCAGCTAACCGGTCTTGCCGATGTTGCGGCGCTCGACCTCGCCATTGACGGCGCCGATGAGGTGGAGCGGGACACCTTGCGGCTCATTAAAGGGCTCGGCGGGGCGCTGTTGCGCGAGAAGATGGTGGCGCAGGCGGCGCGGCGTTTCGTGGTTGTCGGCGACCCGAGCAAGGTGGTGGAGCGGCTTGGCGCACATGTGCCCTTGCCGGTCGAGGTCACGCGCTTCGCCCACGAGGCGACGGCGCGGCGGCTGGCCGGCCGCCCGGTGCTGCGCGTCGGCAAGGACGGCGCGCCGTACGTCACTGACAACGGCAATTTCATCTACGACTGCTTCGATCTCGGCCCGCAATTCGATCCCGGCGCGCTGCACCTCGCCTTGTGTGGGGTGGCCGGCGTCGTGGGGCACGGCCTCTTTCTCGACGGCGTGGAACAGGCGATCATCGGGCAGCCGGACGGAAGTGTGCAGGTTCTCCGGCCGGGCATAGGCTGAAGCCGGAGGCAACACGTGCCGCAAGACAGGCCTCGCGTCGTCGTGGTGATGGGCGTTTCGGGGTCGGGCAAGACCACAGTCGGGGTCGAGCTCGCCGAAACGCTCGGCTGGCGTTTTCAGGAAGGTGACGCGCTGCATCCGGCGGCGAACGTGGAGAAGATGAGCCACGGCATCCCGCTGACCGACGAGGATCGCTGGCCGTGGCTCGACGCGATTGCCACCGTGATCGACGGTTGGCGCGCGAAGGGCGAACGGGGCGTGCTCGCCTGCTCTGCGCTGAAACGATCCTATCGCGACGTTATCATCGGCGAGCGCGGCGATGTCGCGCTGGTCTATCTGCAAGGTGCGAAGGAGCTGATCGCGGCTCGGATGGCGTCGCGGCACGGTCATTTCATGCCGGTGGCGCTGCTCGACAGCCAGTTCGCGACTCTGGAAGAGCCGAGCGCGAACGAGCACCCGATTGTCGTCTCCATCGACCAGCCATCGGCCGACATCGTCCGGCAAGTGATCGCGCGGCTGACATCTCCGGCGTGACGCGCCAGGACGGGTTGGCTAGGCTTCGCCCCAATACGTCAAGGGGGAAGCGGCATGTGGCAGCCGAGCGAGCGTTATCCTGATCCGGCGGTGCGGATTCTCGATACGAGCTTTTCTCAGTACCGCCTGCCGCTGGCTTCCGTCGAGCGGCTGGCTGAGGGCTGCCGCTGGTCCGAGGGGCCGGTGTATTTCGGCGACGCGCGGTGCGTGCTGTGGAGCGACATCCCGAACAACCGCATCCAGCGCTGGGACGAGGCGACCGGCGCGGTCAGCACCTATCGCCAGCCGACCAACAACGCCAACGGCAACACGCGGGACCGGCAAGGCCGGCTCGTCACCTGCGAACATGATTCGCGGCGGGTCACGCGTACCGAGTACGACGGCAGCATCACCGTGCTCGCCGACTCCTACAACGGGAAGAAGCTCAACTCGCCGAACGACGTGGTGGTGACATCGGACGGCTCGATCTGGTTCACGGATCCGGTGTTCGGCATTCTCGGCTATTACGAAGGCCACAAGGACGAGTCCGAGGTCAAGCCGAGCGTCTACCGGATCGACGGGCGCACCGGGCAGATCACGATGGTCGCGGACGACATTGAGGGGCCAAACGGGCTCGCCTTCTCGCCGGACGAGTCGAAGCTCTACGTCGTCGCCTCGCGTGCCAGCCCGCGCAAGCTGATGGTGTACGACGTGGTGGCGGACGGGACGAAGCTCGCCAACGGGCGCGTGTTCATCGACGCGGGGCCGGGCACGCCGGACGGGTTCCGCGTGGATGTCGACGGCAATCTGTGGTGCGGCTGGGGAATGGGCGAGGCGGAGCTCGACGGCGTGCGCGTGTTCAACGCGAGCGGCGCTGCGATCGGCCACATCGAGCTGCCGGAACGCTGCGCCAATGTCTGTTTCGGCGGACGCTACCGCAATCGGCTGTTCATGGCGGCCAGCCACTCGCTGTACGCTCTGTATGTGAACACGCAAGGCGCGCTCGGCGGCTGACGACTCCCGACCGACGCGACGCACTGGAGATAGACGCCAACAAAAAAGCAGGAGGAGACCACGATGCAAGAGGCTTCGTTCGCCGCGCCCGATGCTGGCGCGGGCGTGATCGTCGGCCCGATCGAGGAACGACATCTGGGCTCCCGACTGTACCGCAATGCCGCCGACCCGAGCCGGATCACCTCGACGCACTGGCACATCGCCTGGGCGAACGGCCTCGGATGGGGCTTCGACGGCATGGATGGCGCCATACTCGCTCTTGTCGCGCCGCTGCTGATGAAGGATTTCGCGATCGATCTCGCTACGTTCCGTAGCGGCGTGCAGATTGCGCTGCTGGTCAGCATCATCGGCCTCTATTTGTGGCCGTGGCTGGCTGACAAGTACGGCCGGCGCAACATCCTGGCGCTCAACATCGCGGTCTATTCGCTGGCGATGCCCTTGCTGGCGCTAGCGCCGAGTTGGGGCGTCTTCGTCGCCTTCTATTGCATCGTGCGCTTCGCGCTGAACGGCGAGTGGGCGGTCGGCTCGATGCTGGTCGCGGAGACCTGGCCGGCCCGGCTACGCGGTCTCGTCCTCAGCGTCGACCGATCCGCCTGGGGCCTGGGTGCGGCACTCGCCGGCACGATCGTGACCTTCGTGGTGACGGATTGGGGGTGGCGAGCGGCCTTCGTGCTCCCTGTCGTGGTGGCACTCCTGGCGGTCTATGTCCGCCTGCTGTGCCCGGAATCGCCGTACTGGGTGCGCACCCAGGATCGCAAGAATCGGATTGCCGAGCGCATCGCCGACGTGCAGGCGCTGACGGCCGAAGACGCGGAATGGATCGCCAAGACGCGCCACCCGAGCTGGCGGCAACTGTTCCTGCCCGATATCCGGCGCAACACCGTGATGGCGACGCTGGTCGCCAGTATGGCGCTGGTGTCCTACAGCACGGTCGGCCTGTGGATGCCGCTGTTCCTCGCGCAGCAGCACCACTGGACGACTGCCGAATACGGCAGCTTCTACATCGCCTGGGCGCTGTTCTCCACGACCGGCTTCTGGGTCGGCGGCTGGATGATAGACCGCTTCGGCCGCCGGCTCGGCTTCGGCATCCTGCTGCTCGAAGCGGCGATTTTCATGACCATGTGGATCTTCGCCACCGACACCTGGACACTATGGCTGCTTGGCATGATGTGGGCCTGGGGCTTCATCGGCGTCTGGGGTCCGGTGACCGCTTACACCGCCGAGATGTATCCGACGCGGATTCGCGGCGTGGGCAACGGGTTTTCCTGGTCGGTGGCGTTCCTGATCGGGGCGGTGCTGTGGCCCTTCGTCTCGGTCTACCTGCGCGAGGCGACCGGATCATTCGTCGCCGCGTTCCTGCTGATCCCGGTGATCCTCGTGGCGATGGCGGCGATCATCTGGTTCTATAGCCCCGAGAACGCCCGCAAGGACCTCGACCAGATCGCGGTCTGACGCCCGCTACCGCGGCGCGGCGGGCTCAGCCGCCGCGCAGGCGGGAGCGTTCCTTGGCCACGCGGTGCAGCCAGATCCCGGCCGCCGCGCACACGAGGAGGGCGCTCCCGAGAATGGCCGCGCTCTGCCAGTCGCCCTCTTGCAGCCGCTCGATCGACAGGCCGGCGAACTGGGCGGGGAGCACGTGGACCGGCGCCCAGACGAAGGCCGAGCAGACATTCGCCACCAGGAAGCGGTTGCGCCGCATCCCCGCCATCCCGGCGATCAGCGGCACCGTCGAGCGCAGCACCGGGACGAAGCGGCAGAGGGCGACGCTCATGGTGCCATAGCGATGGAAGAACGCCTCGGCGCGCGCCATCAGGTAGGGCCGCGTGGCGAACGGCCAGACGCCGCGCAGGTGGCCGCTGTAGCGATGGCCGAGCCAGAACGAGATGCCGTCGCCGATGATCGCGCCGAGGATCGAGACGATCAGGATGGGCGCCATCGGCAGGCCGGCCATCGCCGCGGCACCCGCGACCGCCATCATGATCGGCGTGCCCGGCACCAGGATACCGAGCACCGCCACCGCCTCGATGATCGCCGCCGCGAACGCCACCAGGATGGCGAGACCGGGATGCTCCGCGACCAGAGCGGCCGCCTGCGCGATCACGTCCCACATGGCACGCCTTCGCACCTGCAGCAAATTTGCGCCACTCTGGGAACGTATGAAATTTTGCTAATCATCTCACGGTTGAGCGTAACACATTGTTGCCGGTGCGCGGAACTTCTTTCGACCGCGTCGGACCTGGGTTTCCCATGCTGGACGGGGCGCGTAAACCGGGCTCCGGGCGGTGCTCGGAGGAATATAGGGGTGGAGTCGGTCGATTGCGTGGTGGTCGGCGCGGGCGTGGTCGGGTTGGCGGTGGCGCGGGCCCTGGCGCTGGCGGGGCGCGAGGTGATCGTGCTCGACGCCGCCGAGGGGATCGGAACCGAGACCTCCTCGCGCAATAGCGAAGTGATCCACGCCGGCATCTACTATCCCGCGGGCAGCCTGATGGCGCGCTTCTGCGTCGCCGGCCGCCGCGCGCTCTACGGGTACTGCATCGAGCGGGGCGTGCCGTTCAGCAATTGCGGCAAGCTGATCGTGGCGACCTCGGAGGCGGAGGACGGGATGCTCGCCACGATCAAGCGGCGGGCGGAGGCGAACGGTGTCGAGGGTATGCGGGTGCTGCCGGGGGCGGAGGCGCGGGCGCTGGAACCCAATCTCGCCTGCACCAGCGCGCTGCTTTCGCCCACTACCGGCATCATCGACAGCCACGGCTTCATGCTCGCCTTGCAGGGTGATGCCGAGAACGCCGGGACGGTGCTGGTGTTCCACAGCCCGGTCGAGGCGGCACGCGCGGCGGGGGGCGGGGTGGAGATCGACGTGGGCGGCGCCGAGCCGATCAGCCTGCGTTGCCGTCTGCTGGTCAACTCGGCCGGCCTGCACGCGCCGGCGCTGGCGGCGCGCATCGAGGGGATGCCGCGGGATCGCGTGCCGACCGCATACTACGCCAAGGGCAATTACTTCACCCTGTCCGGCCGGTCGCCGTTCTCCCGGCTGATCTACCCCGTCCCGGTGCCGGGCGGTCTCGGGGTGCATCTGACGATCGATCTCGGCGGGCAGGCCCGCTTCGGGCCCGACGTGCAGTGGATTGACGAAATCGACTACACGGTCGATCCGGCGCGCTCGGAGAGCTTCTACGCGGCCGTCCGGCGATACTGGCCGGCGCTGAAGGACGGCGCCTTGCACCCCGGCTATGCCGGTATCCGCCCCAAGATCGTGCCGGCGGGGGCGCCGGCACAGGATTTCGTGGTGCAGGGGCCGCAGACGCACGGCGTGCCGGGGCTGATCAACCTGTTCGGCATCGAGAGCCCAGGCCTGACCGCCTCGCTGGCGCTCGCGGATTTCGTGGTGGAGGTTTCGCGAACGGGGTGACGCCGCTGGGAGCTTGCGAGGCCGCGACTTGCACCGAGGGAGCCGTGAGGTCAGTCTTCTGGCGGATGACGTAGGGGGAGATGGCCATGCCGTTCTACGACAAGGGCGACGTCCGCATCCGCTATGAGGAGATCGGCAGCGGCTTTCCCCTGCTGGTCACGCCGGGAGGCGGTCTGAATTCCCGCGTGAGCAATTGGCCCACCGCGGTGTTCAACGCTTTGGAGGCGTTCAAGAACGATTTCCGCTGCATCACTATGGATCAGCGCAACGCGATGGGCGGCGAGTCGACCGGCCCGGTGCCGGTCGAAGACCCCTGGGGAGCGTTCGCCGACGACCAGCTTGGCCTAATGGACCACCTCGGCATCCAGAAGTTCTTCTTCATGGGCTACTGCATCGGCGGCTGCTTCGCCATGAAGCTGATGGAACGGGCGCCCGATCGCGTGGTGGCCGGCGTGTTGTGCCAGACCGTCGGGCACCGACCGGAAAGCCCCGACGTCATGTACAATTCCGGTCGCGACGTCTGGGCGCCGGAATTTCTTGCAAAGCGCCCTGATGTGACGATGGCGACGATAGAAGCCTATCTGCACAATCTTTATCGGACCCGGCCCGACTTCGTTTACAGCGTCTCACGGGACTTCGCGCGCCAGTGTCAGACGCCGATGCTGGTCATGCCGGACGACACCCCCGCGCATCCGTATCAGAGCTCGATGGATGTCGCGGCGCTGGCGCCGAGAGCCGAGCTGACCGCCTATCCGTGGCGCGAACCGCCGGAATTGCTCGCGGAGACGATCGATCACGTGCGCCGCTTCCTCCGCGAACATCAACCGGCTCCGGCAATTCGGTAATTCTTCGCAAGACGCTCGATCTCTTCGACGATTTCTGTCGTCACTCGCTGACGACAGTAGCCGTTATTGTTCCTGAGTGCCCAATCGTGCCGATCCTGTGTCAGCGTCGCGCAAGCATCTGTCGCGCATGTGACGAGATAGCCGAGATCGCAGGCATCTCGGATGGCGGAATCGACACACTGGTCGGTCAACCCGCCACAGACGATCAGGTATCGGACGCCGAGATTGCGCAGCACGTAGTCGATGTTGGTCGAGATGAACACGGAGGAGGAGGTCTTCGGCAGCACGATCTCGTCGTCCGCGGGCGCGATCTGATCCAGTACCCGCGCGTCCCACGAACCCCGCGTCACGACGAGGCCGCTGATCTTGTAGTCGAGGCTCAGATCCCGCCCATCTTTCGTCAGGCTCTCGATCACCGTGTAGATGATCTCGATCCCGGCCGCGCGGCAGGCATCCAACAGGCGGCGGATATTGGGCAGCGTCGTCTCGCCCAACGTGCGGAAGAAGAAGCCGTGGGTGGCTTCGCGATCGGCCTCCGTCATCCCGCGATACTCGCCGCCGTCCTGGCGGGCGGTGTAGTTCTGCATGTCGATGACGAGCAGCGCGGTACGGCCCAGCTCGACAGGGACCTCGCGGCTGAGATTCATCAATACACCTCGGCGTAGCGTGTGCAGATTGCCGCGTCGTCGAGCCCGTCGAGTGCCGCGATCTCGGAGCGCTTGAACATCAGGTACGCGTCGAGAAAGCGGTCGCCGAACCACTCCTTCGCCTGCGGGGTGGCGCTGAGGAGACCGAGCGCCTCGCCGAGGCTGCGCGGCAGCATCCGTGCGCCGACCGCCTCGCGCTCCGGCTCGCTCATCTCCCAAAAATTCTTGCCGGGACGAGGTGGCAACTCGAATCCGCGGCGTATGCCATCGGTGCCGGCGAACACGAGGGCGCCCAGCGCCATGTAGGGCGAGGCTGCCGCGTCGCAGACGCGGTATTCCAAGTTGAACTGCGCAGCGGCGTCCTCCGCGCTTTCCGGGGCGAAGACCGGACAGACGCGCAGGCTGGCGCCGCGGTCGTGCTCGCCGAGATTGGTCCAGGTGGGCGCCCACCGATTGGGCGTGAGCCGGAAATAAGATGCGACGGAGGGCGCGGTGATCGCGGCAAGGGCGGGCATGTGGTGCAAGACACCGGCTGCGAAGCTTTCGCCTACAGACGACAGGCCGTAGGGCCTGGCCGGATCGTGCGTTGCTTGCGCGCCCGACGCATCGGTCAGGCTGAAATGGATATGCGTGCCGTTGCCGATGCCTTGCGGTGTCAGCATCGGCGCGAAGATGGCGCGATGACCTAGCCGGAACGCGACGGCGCGTGCCATCTCGCGCACGATCACCGCCTCGTCTGCTGCCCGAATCCCCGTCGCGGGCGCAACTGTCACCTCAAACTGGCGCGGGCCGTATTCTGGCAGGAAGGAATCGGGGCTCGCCCCCGCCTGGCGGATCGCAGCCATCAACGCCTCGCCGAACCCGCGTTGGCGGCGGAACAGGTCGAGCGCGTAGGTGGCACCCGGTCGATCCTCGACGCCGGTATAGACGAACTCCTGCTCGAATGCCGCTCGGATGTTAAGGCCGGCGGCTTCCTGCAGGGCGTCGAGGGCGCGGCGCAGGAAGTGCCGTGGACAGCACTCCCAATAGGCGCCGTCCGTGGTCCGCAGGTCGCCGAGGAAGAACCGCTCCGAAGAACCATCGTCGAACGGCACCTGCACCTTGGCACTCTCGTCGGGCACCAGCATGAGATCGCCCTCGGTGCCGAAGGGCGTCGCGTAGATCGGGCCGAACGCCGACATCATGATGTTGCTGTGGGTGAAGCCGACTCCACGCCGCATTCGGCTGGCGCTCTCGCGTGCCGGGAACGCCTTGCCGCGCACGAGGCCGGCAAGGTCGCAGATGCCGACGAATATCAGGTCTTCGCGCTGCATCCCGGTCCTCGGAGCCTGCTAGAACTCATACTCGGGGCCGTCGACATAGCGGAACCGGTCCAGCGCGTCGGCGCGCAATGTGAAGCCGAGCCCCGCGCGGTCAGGCGCGTGCACCGTGCCGTCGGCGCGAATGTCGAACGGCTCGTCGAAGAGCTCCCACATCATCGGCATGTAGCCTTGCGTGACCTCGAGGATGTGACAGTTGGCGGCTGACATGGCGACGTGGATGCTTGCCGCGAACAGCACCCCGCTGCCCCAGGCGTGCGGTGCCAGGCGCACGCCGTGCGCCGAGGTCAGCGCCGCGATGCGCCGGATCTCCGTCAAGCCGCCCGCGCGCGCGACATCCGGCTGTGCGATGTCGAGGGCGCGGCGCTCAAGCAGATCCTGGAAATCGAATCGCGTGAACTCGCGCTCGCCCGAGGCGATGGGGATGATGGTCGAACGCCGCACCTCCGCCTGACCGGCGTGATCGTCCGGCGACACCGGCTCCTCGAACCAGGCGATGTCGTACGGCTCGAGCTCCCTGGCCAGCTTGACGGCCGTGGCAACCTCCAGCGAGCCGTGCGCGTCGACCATCAGTTCGACATGGGGTCCAAGTCCGCGGCGGGCGGCCTTCACGCGGCGAATGCAGTTGGCGATCGAGAATCCGTCGCGCCCGACCACGCGCATCTTGCAGGCGGTGAAGCCCTTAGCGGCGTAGCCGGCGAGCTCCGCCTCGGCCTCGTCGCCCGGCGCCCAGCCGCCGCTGGCATAGCCCCGGACCGAGCTGCGCACCGCGCCAAGCGCCTGATAGAGCGGAATGCCGAGCGCCTGTGCCTTGACGTCCCACACCGCGATGTCGACGCCGGCGATCGCCTCCATGATGACGCCCCGGCGCCGGCTTTCGTCGGCTTGTGCCACACCCCGCTCGAGTGCCGGCTTGCTGCGGGAGCCGTTGTACATTTTCTCGTAGATACGCTCGGAGAACATCGGGTCTTCGCCAACGCATTCCGGCGCGAGCTCGTGTTCGACGATGGCGGCGACGATTGGTGGTGTGCCGAGTGCGGCGCCGATGCCGGTGAGCCCGTTATCGGTTTCGACGCGAATGAGGGTCGCATCGCTCTTGACCTTGGTTCCGAGGTCGGTGCGGTGACGCTTCTCGGGCGGAACGGGTGCGGACACTGGGATGGCGGACACCCTGACGATCTTCATGGCCGTTCCTCCTCGCTGGCGGGCGTATCGCCCGACTGTATCCGATATCCCGCCTATGAGGCGGCCGGCGCACATGCACGGATCGCGGCTTCAAACCGCCTCTTGGCGTCGGCGCCGCGGGCGAAGGGACTGATGATCGGCACGTCGATCCCCGAGCGCCGGTATGCCTCGATCTGCGCACGACATTGGTCCGGTGTGCCCGACACGCTGGTCGCGTCGATCATCTCATCGCTCACCGCGCGCTCGGCTGCTTCACGATCGCCGCGCGCCCAGGCATCGGCGATTGCTCCGGCTTCGGTCGAGAATCCATGCTCTGCCATCATTCGGTTGTAGCGTGGAAAGAAGCCGCAATAGAAAGCGATGCCCGGCCGTAACGCGGCGAGGGCCGCCGCGCGGGTATCGCCGACAGAGGTCGGCAACAAGCTGGTGACGACGATTTGAGCGGCCGCGCGTCCGGCGGCGCGCGCACCTTCGGCCAGGTGCATCCGGACCTGCGCGGCGGTGCGCAGGGTACTGCGCGTCAGGATGATGCCGTCCCCGATCTCGCCGCACAGGGCGATCCCCTTCTGGAACACGGCCGAGAGATACACCGGTATATCCCGGCAGCGCGGCGTGTACGATAGATCGAAGTTCTCGATTCGGATGGTCTCGCCTTGAAAGCTCACCCGGCCTTCCCGGATCAGCTCGCGGACGATCGCGACGGTCTCGCGGGTCCGAGTCAGCGGCTTGCTGTACACCATGCCATGCTCAGGTCCCACCTGCGCCTTGTGACTGGAGCCCAGGCCCAGAATGAAGCGGCCACCGGACAGGTCAGCAACCGTGGAGGCGGCCATTGCGATTGTCGGCGCGGTGCGGACGAAGACACTGCTGATGCTGGTGCCGAGCCGGATACGCGAAGTCCGCGTGGCGCAGGCGGCCAGGACCGCGAACTGATCGCCCCCATGACCCTCAGCGATCCAGGCCGACTCGTAGCCAAGGCTTTCGGCGAGGACAACGAGGTCGATGATGTCGGCCGGGTTGGGACCGCCCGAGACGGCGATGCCGATCCTGCTCATTGTTTGCCCCTTTCCAAGATTGCCGCCTCCAGAGCAGCATTTTCGTTCGCCACTGCCAATGCCGGCCGTCATGGACACAGATTTCACTCCAGCGGCAGACTGGGCCAGCAGGATCGATGGTGGAGAGATGACCGACAGCACCGGCAAAGACCGCATCCGATTGACGGTCGGCGAAGCGCGAGCACTTGGCGAGGCGGCGATGCGTGGCGCCGGCTACGACCACGATGACGCGCGTATCCTCACGGACCACGTGCTGGACGCTGCGCTATGTGGTTACGAGTATTCCGGGCTGCCGAAGCTGCTGAATGTGGTCGAAGCCGCCGAGTTCCGGCTGCCGCGCCGGCCTATCGCCGTGCTGCGGGAGACGGGAGCGACCGCCATGCTCGATGGCGGCAACAATACCGGGATGGTCGCGGCCTACCGCGCGGCCGAGGCGACGATCCTGCGCGCGGAAGCGAATGGGCTTGCCATCGTTTGCCTGGCCAACACCTGGATGACCGGACGGAGCGCCTACTACTGCGAAATGATCGCCCGCGCCGGATTGGTGGTGATCCATTCGGTGGCGGCGCCGCCAGCCGTGGCTCCCTTCGGTGGCGCGCGGCCGGCGCTCGGGACGAACCCAATCGCCTTCGGGTTCCCGACGGCGGGCGATCCTCTTGTCATCGACATGGGGACGTCGGCGTTCATGGGGACCGACCTGCAGTTCCGGGCGCGCCTTGGCGCGCCGATTCCCGAGGGCGTCGCACTCGGGCCGGACGGCCGGCCAACGACCGACGCCGGCGTGGCCCGACGCGGTGCGCTGCTTCCCTTCGGTGGGCCGGAGGGTGGCTACAAGGGCTTCGGTCTCGCTTTGGCGATGGACGCTCTCGGCGCCTTGACCGCTGGGGTGCGGCCGACGGACGCGGTGAGCGGCTATGTGTTCATCGCGTTCAAGCCCGACCTGTTTCTGTCGGCAGACGACTACCGGCGCGAGGTGAGCAGGCGGATCGACATGGTCAAGGCGACGCCGCGCCAGCCAGGGATAACCGAGATCCGCATTCCGGGCGAGCGCGGCTACGCGACCCGCGCCCGCCTCGCGCGCGAAGGCATCGAGATCGATCGCAAGATCCACGATGCACTGGAACGGCTGGCCATAGGGGAACCGGCTCAGCGCGGATAACGCGTCACGCGGCTCGAACGAGGCTGGGAAGGGCACCCTTGCCGCGCACTTCCGCCTCCTCGAACTCGGCGGCGGCGATCGCCCGGTCGAGGGCGGCGCGCAGCTCCTTGGCGGTCGCCAGCGTCAGCTCGACCCCCGCCCGCGCGCCGGGGTCGAGGCTCATGTTGATGAAGTCGAGCGTGATGACGTCGCCCAATGCCGCATGGCGCGCGTGATCATAGGCCACCACGGCCTGGGATAGCGGGAACCATTGGTCCCCGCGCTTCGCCATGCCCTCGGCCCGTGCGATCTCGATGATGGACGTGCACATGGCCGCGCCTCCTACTTCGCCAGATGCTTGCCGAAGAAGGCGAATATCTTGCTCCAGCCGTCCATCGCCTGCTCGACCCGATAGAGCGGCCGGTGCCAATAGAAGAAGCCGTGGCCGGCGCCGTCGTAGCGGTGGAACTCGTATGTCTTGCCCTGCTTCTTGAGCTCGGCCTCGTGCTGGTTCACCTGCTCCGGGCTCGGTGCGCGATCGTCGTTGCCGAACAGGCCCAGCAACGGGCAGCAAAGGTCCTTGGTCATGTCGATGGGGGCCACGGGAGTCTTGGGGTTGAGCTCCTCCTTGCCCATCACCACGCGGCCTCCCCACAGCTCCACGCAAGCGTCGACGTCCTTGCGCTGGCAAGCGTAGATGAAGGCGTGCCGGCCGCCCGAGCAGGAGCCGAACAGGGCAACCTTGCCGTTGTGATTGGGCTGCGCGCGCATCCACTTCACTGCGGCCCCTGTGTCGCCGACCATCTGGGAATCGGCGATGCCGCCCTCGGCGCGCACCTTGGCGGCGACGTCGTCGGGGTTGGCATCGCTGCCTCCGCCCTCGCGCTCATAGAGGTTGGCGCAGATCGCGAGATAGCCGTGATGCGCGAAGCGGCGCGTCGTCTCGATGTAGAACTCGCTCCAGCCCGGGAGATGGTGGATCAGCACGACGCCCGGAAAGGGACCCGGACCAGATGGCTTGGCGACGTAGGCGGTTATCGGCGTTCCCTTGTCGCCGTTGATGGTCACGTTCTCGCAGGTCATGCCTCGGTAGAACGACATCGATCTTCCTCCGTGATTGCGGGTCTCGGCCATCGGAGCACTGCGCAATGCGGGGTGCAACAAGAGGGGGACGGCGGGACGGCGCTGGCTTCCCTTGCGAGCGGCCTTGTTCCGGGGTCAGGGTGGCCCGCCACGTAGATCATTCAGCAAATCATCGACTTGTTGCTTCAGCCGGGCAACCTGCCTATGACAGTTCTCCAGACAATATCGACATCTACCTCAAAGTAATTGTGGATCACGTTGTTGCGCATGCCGCGCATTTCGATCCACGGCAGCTCAGGGTGCGCCGCCACGAATTCCGGAGCGTGTTGCTGAAGTTGCCGTGCGGCTTCGCCGATTATCTCGATGTCGCGTATGACGGCATCCTGATCGCGCTGGCTTTGTCGAAGGCGCTCACGTTATCCAAGTGCGCAATGTATTCCGTCGCCCGCTGGATTGCCTGTGCGATGTGTTCCAGATAGTCCTCGATGCGCTCCGGGTGCTTCATAGTGGCTCAGCCCCTTCCACTACGCGATCCCGAACCTTCGCTGGCAAAAAGCCCGGTGTCAGGACGGATACCCGGACACCGAGTAATTCGTGCGCGGCGTGTTCCAGCCTGGCGAGCGTGAACAGGGTCGTTGTCTCCGTCGCATCGACCAGCAAATCAAGGTCGCTCTCGTCAGTGTCGGTGCCAGTCAGCACCGATCCATAGACACGCGGGCGCTTCAGGCCGTGGCTGCGGACAAGCTCTCGCAGTTCGGGTCGATGGGCCATAAGTGCGTCGGATGGCTTCATAGACCTCGTGGTAGCACAAGGTAGCAGTTTGCTGCCCTCCCGGCCGATCAGTATTGTCCGCATGCCCCGCAGGCGGGGCCGGTGCGGCTGCAAGATGGAATAGGCCGATCCATACACTACCCATGCTGTCGCCCGATGAGTGGCAGGCGGTCCGGCTGACCCTGGCGGTCGCGGCGCGCGCGGTCGGGTTTGGGCTGCCAGTGGCGGTGCTGACCGCGTGGCTGCTGGCACGCACCCGCTTTCCCGGCCGGCCGGTGCTGAACGCGCTCGTGCATCTGCCGCTGGTACTGCCGCCGGTGGTGACGGGCTGGCTGCTGTTGATCGTGTTCGGCATTCGCGGGCCGCTGGGCGCGTTGCTCGACGAGTGGTTCGGGGTACGGCTGGTGTTCACCACGGCGGGTGCCGCGCTGGCCTGCGCGGTGATGACCTTCCCGGTGATGGTCCGTGCTGTCCGCCTCGCACTCGAGGCGGGCGATCCCGGGCTCGAGGAGGCGGCGCGGACCTTGGGCGCGGGGCGGCTCGACCGGCTGTTCAGCGTCACATTGCCGCTGGCCTCGCCCGGCATCCTGATGGCTGGCATCGTCGGCTATGCGACCTGCCTCGGCGAGTTCGGCGCGGTGATCACCTTTGCGGCCAACATCCCCGGCGAGACGCAGACGCTGCCGCTGGCGATCTACGCGGCGTTGCAGGCGCCGGGCGGGGAGGCGCGGGCGGCGACCTTGTCGTTGGTCTCTATCGTCCTCGCGCTGGTCGGGCTGCTGCTGTCGGAGTGGGCCGGGCGGCGGCTCAACCTGGCGCTCGGGCGGTGAGTCTTTCCGTCGTGGTTCGCCATCGCTTTCCCGGTGCCGGGATCGACGCGGCGTTCGATGTGCCGACCCCCGGCGTGGTTGCGCTGTTCGGACCGTCGGGTGCCGGCAAATCCAGCATCATCAATGCCGTGGCTGGGCTGCTGCGGCCCGATCTCGGCCATATCGTTCTGGACGACGAGATGCTTGCCGACACCGCTTCCGGCGTCTGGCTGCCGCCGGAGAGGCGGCGGGTGGGTCTGGTGTTCCAGAATGCGCGGCTGTTTCCGCATATGTCGGTGGCGACCAACCTCCGCTTCGGCCTGCGCCGCGCGGGGCCCGGACGGATCGGCTTCGAGGAGGTCGTGGCGCTGCTCGGCCTCGGCGGGTTGCTGGGGCGGCGGCCGCGCACGCTATCGGGCGGCGAGCGGCAGCGGGTGGCGATCGGCCGGGCGCTGCTCGCGCAGCCGCGGCTGCTGCTGATGGACGAGCCGCTGGCCAGCCTGGACGCGGCCCGCAAGGCCGAAATCCTGCCGTTTCTCGGCCGCCTGAAATCGGCGTTGCGCATCCCGATCCTCTACGTGACCCATGCGCTCGAGGAGGTGGTGCAGCTGGCAGACTCCCTGGTGCTGATCGAGGCGGGGCGGGTGGTCGCGGCGGGCGACGTGTCGAATATCGCGGCGCGCGCCGATCTGCCGCTGGCACGGCGCGACGATGCCGGCGCGGTGCTGGCTGCCCGCATCGCGGCGCATGACGTGGAGCATCGGCTGACCCGGCTCGATGCTGGCGGTGCCACGTTCTGGGTGCCGCTCGTCGACGCGGCGCCGGGGGGCGCGCTCCGCATCCGCATCCCGGCGCGCGAGGTGATCCTGGCGCGTCAGGCGCCAGAGGCGATCAGCGTGCACAACATCATCGCCGGCATCACCCGCGCCATCGCCGAGGACGCGCCGCGCCGCGCCGCGCTGGTGGAGATCGCCTTGCCGCAAGGCGCGCTGTTGTCGCGCGTGACGCCCGACGCCGTCGCCAAACTGGCGTTGGCACCGGGCGTGCCGGTGCTGGCGCTCGTCAAGTCCATGACCATCGAGGTGCTCGTTTCGTGACGCGGGCTCGCGCGGTAGTGTATGCCGACGGAATGGATGGTGTCCTTGATGCCCGATGACGCACCCGACACCTCGCCGCACCCGACGGCGAGCGCGGCGGCTGGCGGGTGTCGCCGATCTGGATCATTCCGCTGGTCGCGGTGCTGATCGGCGCGTGGCTGGCGTGGGATACGCTATCCAAGAAAGGGCCGACCATCACCATCTCCTTCCAGAGTGCCGAGGGCCTGCAGGCAGGACAGTCGCAGCTCAAGTTCAAGGACATCGTGCTCGGCACGGTGCAGCATCTCAGCCTCACCGAGGACCGCCGCCGAGTGCTGGTGCGCGTGGCGACGACGCGGGATGCCTTGCCGCTGCTGACCGAGGGCACGTCGTTTTGGGTCGTCAAGCCACGCCTGTTCGCAGGCAGTGTCTCCGGCCTCGATACGCTGCTCTCGGGGGCGTATATCCAGATGCGCCCGGCGGAGGGCGGCGATCGGGCAGCGAAGCGCGACTTCGTCGGGCTCGAGGACCCGCCGGTGCTCGAATCGGAGGTGCCCGGCCGCACTTTCCTCCTGAAGGCGAACCGGCTTGGTTCGATCAGCTTGGGCTCGCCGATCTTCTTTCGCGACCTCACGGTGGGGGAGGTGCTCGGCTGGGACCTGGCCGACATGGCGTCGAGTGTTACGATCCACGCCTTCGTGCGTGCGCCGTTCGACAAGTATGTGCATGAAAATTCGCGCTTCTGGAACGCCTCGGGGGTGAGCGTGAAGCTCGGCGGCAACGGCGTCGAGGTGCAGCTCGAATCGCTCCGTGCGATCCTGCTCGGCGGCATCGCCTTCGAGACGCCGGAGGAGAAGACGCCGAGCCCGGTGAGCGCGGAGGACCACGAATTCCCCCTGTACGCGAATTTGGAAGCGGCGCAGGGGGCGGCCTATGGTCGCAAGATCGAGTTCGTCGCCTACTTCCCCGGCTCGGTGCGCGGCCTGGCGAAGGGGGCCGACGTCACCTTGCATGGTCTGAAGATCGGTAGTGTGCAGGATGTGAGCCTGACCTACGACGCGGCCAAGGACGCGATTCTGGCTCCAGTCCGCTTCTCCGTCGAGCCCGGCCGGTTCCTTGGCGCAGGCAAGCAGGTGAAGGCGGATACAGCAGCCGCGGTTGATGAGTTGGTGGCGCGCGGGATGCGGGTGACGTTGCAGAGCGCAAACCTGATCACCGGGCAGATGCTGGTGGCGCTCGAATTCAAGCCCGACGCACCGCCGGCGAGCGTTGGGCGCGACGGGGACGCCTTCGTGGTGCCGACGATCGACACCGGCGGGTTCGCTGGGATCGAGGCGGGGGCGGCGGCGCTGCTCGCCAAGGTGAACACCATTCCGTTCGATCAGATCGGCAAGAATCTTGGACAGACGATGCAGGGGCTGAGCCAGGTCGCGAACGGGCCGGAGCTCAAGCAGGCGCTCGCCTCGCTTGCGGCGACGATGGTGTCGGTGCAGGAGACCGTTCGCCGGGTCGACGCCGGGATGACGCCGCTCTTGAAGCGCCTGCCGGAGATTTCCGCCGATCTGCAGAAGACGATGGCGCAGACCAACAAGCTCGCGTCGTCGCTGGAATCCGGCTACGGCAACAACACGCGGTTCAACCGCGACCTCGAACGCTTGCTCGTGCAGGCGAACGAGGCGATGCGCTCGATCCAGGCGTTGAGCGACCTGCTGACGCGCCACCCCGAGGCGCTGATCCGCGGCCGCACCAATCGGGGGACGGAGTAGGCGATGCGAATGTGGCTGGTCTCGATGCTGGCCGTCGCGTGCCTTGCGGGCTGCGCCTCGCCGGAGCCCGCACTCTACACCATCAAGGCGGTGCATGGCCCGGTCGTGTCGCGCGCGCCCAAGGTGGTGCTGTTGCGTCAGATCGCCTTGGCGAAATTCCTCGACCGGCAGCAGATCGTCCGCTCCTCGGAGGATTTCCGGTTGCAGGTGATGGCGAACGACTGGTGGGGCGAGCCGCTTGGCGCGATGCTCAGCCGGGTACTGGTCGAGGAGTTGAGCCAGCGCTTGCCGGGCAGCTCCGTCTACGCCGAGAGCGGGGCGGTTTCGGTGAGCCCGGATGCCACGGTCGAGCTCAACGTCCAGCGGCTCGATGCGGACTCGGCGGGCAATGTCTTGCTCTCGGCACAGGCGGCGATCATGTTCGAGCGGCGGCGCAACGCGCCGGTGACGCGGGATTTCAGCATCGTCGTGCCGCAGGCTACCAGCGGCGTGCCGGGCGAGGTCGCGGCGATTAGTACCGCCGTCGGCCAGCTCGCCGACGGCCTGGCGACGATGCTGCGACGGTGAGCCAGACGGCGACCCCGCCCGAGCTGCGCGAATGTCCCGGCTGCGGGATGTTTCAGGTGCTGCCGCCGCTCGCCCCCGGCATGGCGGCACGCTGCTCGCGCTGCGGCACCACCTTGCGGCGCGCACGCACCGATCCGCTCGGCCGAGGCCTCGCGCTGACCTTGGCGGCGCTGGTGCTGTTGACGGTGATGTGCACGACGACGCTGATGACGGTCTCCACGGCCGGGATCGTGCATGGCGCCAATTTGCTGTCCGGCCCAGAGGAGCTGGTGCGGCGCGACATGTCGTTGCTTGCCGTCGCCGTCGTGTTCACCACGCTGATCGCACCTTTCGGTAAGCTGCTCGCCACCGCCTACGTGCTCGTCGGATTGCGCTTGAAGAACCCGCCCCGCCACTTGCGCCGGGTATTTGTACTGGCGGAGCGGCTACGCCCCTGGTCGATGATCGACGTGTTCGTGTTCGGCGTGTTCGTCGCCTACGTGAAGCTCGGCGACATCGTGCATATCTCGCTTGGCATCGGCGTCTATGCGTTGATGTGCCTGACCTTCGTCGTGGTGTGGTCGGACGCGGTGCTCGATCCTCATGCCGTGTGGGATGCGCTGGACCGCGAGCCGGCCGAGGGTGAGCCGATGCGCCGCGCGGTGCCGGCGCACCATCGCGTCTCCAATGCGATCGGGTGCGAGACTTGCGGGCTGGTCAGCGCGCCAGTGCCGCACGCGGTGCATCACGGGGCGGCACGCTGCCCGCGCTGCGCGTCGGTGCTGCACGCGCGCAAGCCGGACAGCATCGCGCGCACCTGGGCTCTCGTGATCGCGGCGGCGGTGCTCTACATTCCGGCCAACTACTATCCGGTGCTGACCGTGATGCAGCTCGGCGCCGGGGCCCCGAGCACCATCCTCGGCGGTGTCGAGGAGCTGTTTTCCTCGGGGATGTATCCGCTGGCCGCGCTGGTGTTCTTCGCCTCGATCGCCGTGCCGATGCTGAAGCTGGTCGGGCTGAGCGCCATGCTGATCGCGACGCAGCTCCGCCGCTCCGCCCGCCTGCGCGACCGGACCCGCTTGTCGCACGTGGTCCGCTGGATCGGCCGCTGGTCGATGATCGACATTTTCATGGAATCGCTGCTCGGTGCGCTGGTGCGGTTTGGCACGATCGTCACGATCGAGCCCGGTGCCGGCGCCGTTGCGTTCTGCGCTGTGGTCATCCTCACCATGTTCGCCGCCGAAACCTTCGACCCGCGCCTGATGTGGGACGCGGCGGAGGAGCCGGCGGCGGGCACGGCGGAGGCGCCGGCCGAGGCGTTCTGACCTTCGATTGTTGCTTTCCGCGGGCGTGCTTCATGCGGTAAGCCTCGGCTTCAACTTGCACGCGAGATGACATTGATGCGTTTCGGTCCGTCCGCCGCCGCCTGTCTGATGATCGTGTCCCTCGCTGCCTGCCAGCAGCCGGGGCCGCCACCGTCAGCCAAGCTGACGCCATTGTTCACGACGGTTTACGACGGGACATACCGGCCTACGGTTAGCCTCACCAAGTCCGGTTCGGGCGTGGATCGGACGTGGTGTCAGACCCAGCCGCCCGACGCTTTGCGCATCTCGGGAGACCGTTTCAACCTTGCGATTCCGCACCCGAACGTGCCGGGCAATCCCACGCCAACCTTCGCGGTGGCGATTGCGCCAGACGGCTCGTTCCAGACGCAGAGCATCGATGGAACGGCGTCCTTCGCTGGGCACGTCAGCGGTGGCCATCTGCAAGGCGTGGTCAATATGACGGGCTGCGAATACACAGTGACCGCCGATCGGACGTTGTAAGTCCAAGTTAAGCCCAGGGCGCGATTTGCCTTCCTGGTGCCCGCCTGCCCCGTGTAGCTTGGGCGAGTGACAGGGAAGGGTATTCGACTTGGATCGGTTGAAGGACAAGGTTGCGGTCGTCACGGGGGGCTGCTCCGGCATCGGGCTTGCCACCGTCGAGCTATTCGCCGCTGAAGGCGCCCGGGTGGTCCTGGCCGACGTGCAGGATGACAAGGGCGCCGAGGTCGAGCGCCGGTTCAACGGGCAGGTGCGCTACCAGCATTGCGATGTGACGCAGGAGAGCGCCATCGAGGCCGCCATGCAGGCGGCAGCCGATGCCTATGGCGGGCTCGACGTGGTGTTCAACAACGCTGGCGCCGGCGGCGCGCGTGAGCGGATCGACGAGATCGGCGGCGAGGCGTGGGACCGCACCCAGGCGCTGCTGCTGCGCTCGGTGGCACTCGGCATCCGCTACGCCGTGCCGCATATGCAGAAGCGCGGCGGCGGGGCTATCGTCAACACCGCCTCGATCGCCGGGCTGCAGGCGGGATACGGGCCGATCGCCTACTCGGTGGCCAAGGCTGGGGTGATCCATCTCACCACCGCGGCGGCGGCGGAGCTGGCGCGGCACCGCATCCGGGTCAACGCGATCTGCCCCGGCTACATCCTCACCGGCATCTTCACGGCGAGCAGCGGCATCAGCGGCGAGGCGGTGGAGCAGGTGAACGCTGCCCTCGGGCAGATGGCGCCGCACGCGCAGCCGGTGGCGAAGGCGGGTTCGCCGCGCCATATCGCGGAGGCCTGCCTGTTCCTCGCCTCGGATGCGGCCGAGTTCGTCACCGGGACGCACATGGTGGTGGATGGCGGCATCACCATCGGGCCGCGCACCGCGTGGGACCCGAACACGCCGTCGCCGATCCGCGCCGTGCTGGAGCGGGCGCGGAACAAGACATGACCCAGGAGAACACGATGGCCGACGCCGGCAAGCCGGACGATAAGGTGCCGACCGGTCTGGCGCTGACCGCGCTGAACCCGACCTTCCGCGATCGTCCCCACACCGTGCTCGACCGGCTGCGGGCAGAGGAGCCGGTGCATCGCGACCGGCAGTTCGACCGCGTGTTCCTTTCGCGCTACGAGGATGTGCGCGCCGTGACGAGCGACCGCAGCCTTGCCGTCGACCCACGCAAGTCGCGCGAAACCGCGTTCTCCCGTGTGGTGCTGCGGGCGCGCGGCGACCAGCCCTTTGAGCCGACGATGCTGCATCTCGACGATCCCGACCACAAGCGGATGCGCGGGCTAGTGAGCCAGGCGTTCAACCAGCGTTCGATCGAGGCCTACCGCCCGCGGGTGCGCGCGATCGCCGAGGGGCTGCTCGATCAAGTCGCGGACAAGCCGGCCTTCGACGTCATCGAGGATTACGCAGCACCACTGCCGACCATCGTGATCGCGGAGATGCTGGGCGTCGATCCGGCGCATCAGGCCGATTTCAAGCGCTGGTCGGACACGCTGGCGCACAGCTTCAATCCCGTCCGTACGCCGGACCAGGAAGCCAGGCTGCAATGGGGCCAGAACAGCCTCAACGCGTATTTCAAGGATGCGGTCGATGCGCGCCGGGGCAAGCGGGGCACCGATCTGGTGAGCGCGCTGGTCGGCGCCCAGGAGGAGGGCGACCATCTCACCGAGCGCGAGGTCATCGTCACCTGCAACTTGCTGCTGGCCGCGGGCAATATCACCACGACCGACCTGATGGGCAACGGCATTCTCGCGCTGCTGCGCCACCCGGACCAGCTGCGGAAATTGCGCGACAATCCCGACCTCGCGCGCAATGCGGTGGAGGAGATGCTTCGCTACGATCCGCCGGTCGTGCAGGCCGGCCGCATCACCACGGCGCCGTACACTATTGGCGGCGTGGCGTTGGAGAAGGGTGAGACGATCACCGGCTCGCTGCTCGCGGCCGGGCACGATCCAGCGGTGCACACCGACCCCGACCGCTTCGACATTGAGCGCGTCGATCCGCGACACCTCTCCTTCGGCGGGGGGTTGCATTTCTGCCTGGGCGCGCCGCTTGCCCGCGCGGAGGCGCAGATCGCCATTCCGCTGCTGTTCGAGCGGTTTCCCAAGCTGCGGCTCGATCCAGACCACGAAGTGGAGCGCAAAGACGCCCCGGTGTTCAATGGCGTGAAGGCGCTGTGGGTTCGGACTTCGTAGCCGGACGCCATCAAAGCATCCGCTGCAGAATGATCTTCTGCACGTCGGAGGTGCCCTCGTAGATCTGGCAGACGCGCTGGTCGCGATAGCAGCGCTCGACCGGGTAGTCGGCGAGATAGCCGTAGCCGCCGAGCGTTTGGATTGCCGCCGTGCAGACCGCCTCGGACGCTTCGGAGGCGAACAGCTTAGCCATGCAGGCGGCTTCCAGAGCCGGTGCGCCGGCGGCCTTCAGGCGCGCGGCGTGCAGCACGAGCTGGCGCGCTGCTTCGAGGCGCGTCTTCGCCTCGACCAGGCGGAAGCCGACCGCCTGATGGTCGATGATCGGCTGGCCGAAGGCGGTGCGGTCCTTCGCGTAGCCGGTCGCGTAATCGAGTGCGGCACGCGCGATGCCCACGCTCTGCGCGGCGATGCCGATACGGCCCGATTCGAGGGTGGAGAGCGCGATCTTGTAGCCCTCTCCCTCGGCGCCGATGCGCTGGTCCTCGGGCACTTCCATCGCCTCGAACGACAACGCGCAGGTCTCGGATGCCTTTTGCCCGAGCTTTTCCTCGACACGCGCGACGACATAGCCCGGCGTGTCCTTGGCGACGACGAAGGCGGAGAGCCCGCGCTTCCCGGCGGCGGGATCGGTGACGGCGAACAGCACCGTGCTGCCCTTGATGCCGCCGCTCGAGATGAACTGCTTGGCGCCATCGATCACGTAGCGGTCGCCGCGCTTGACCGCACGGGTGCGCAGGTTGGACGCATCGGAGCCCGCCTGCGGCTCGGTGAGCGCGAAGGAGCCGACATGCTCGCCGCTCGCCAGCGGGCGCAGCCAGCGGTCTTTCTGCGCATCGGTGCCGAATTTTTCCAGCACGACGCAGGTGGGCGAATTGTGCACGCTGACCAGGGTGGAGACCGAGCCGTCGCCGGCGGCGATCTCTTCCAGAGCCAGGGCGTAGCTGACTGGGTCGAGCTCCGAGCCGCCCCATTGCGCCGAGGTGGTGGCGCCGAGGAAACCCAGCTCGCCGAGTTCGCGGATTATTTCGGGCTCGATCTTTCCCGCTTTTTCGCGTGCGGCCGCGCCAGGGGCGAGACGCTCCTCGGCGAATTTGCGTGCCATGTCGACGACCAGCGTGTCGGCTCCGGCATAGTCCAGCATTGATCCGCTCCCCTTACTCAGCGGCGACCGCGACGGGTTCTTGCCGATGCAAGCGCGCCAGAAGCGCGGTGCGGCGTTCCTGCGCGCGGCGCCAGTTCGCCAGCTTGACCGGCCCGAAGCCGCGGACGCTGTCGGGAAGTTCCGCCAGGGCGACGGCGGTGTCCAGCGTGGCGGGCGACAGCGCCGCAAGAGCCTCGCGCATGTCGGCGGCGTAGGTGTCGACCATGGCCCGCTCGGCGCGCCGATCCTCCTGACGGCCAAACAGGTCGAGCGCTGTCCCCCGCAGCACCTTGCCGTGGCGCAAGATGCGGAACAGCGGCAGGGCGAGCCGGCCGGGAATGGCGATCTTGCGGCGTCGGCCGGTGGCGGGGTCGATGCGGGTGATCAGCGGCGGGGCGAGATGGAACACCGGCTTCTCGACGCCGCGATAGTCCGCCTCGGCGTGCAGGCGGGCGACCTCGTATTCGTCCTTGTAGCCGAGCACGCGGAACCAGCCCTCGGCGGCGGCGCGGGAGAGGCGGCCCGGTTCTCCGAAAAGCTCGGTCTCGCGGGCAATGACGGCATCGACCTTGGCGCGGTAGTCCTTGGCGTAAGCCGCATTCTGATAGCGGGCGAGCGACGCCGCCCGATGCTCGATCATCGCCGCCAGATCCTGCGTTCGGTCGAGCGCCACGTCCGCGAGGATCCTGCCGGTCTTCTCGGGATGCACGGCAAGGATGCGGCCCCACAGGAATGCCCGCAGATTGAGCTCAATCGCCGCGCCGTTTAGCTCGATCGAGCGCAGCAGGGAGGCGAGCGAGATCGGCACCAGGCCGCGTTGCCAGGCGAGACCGAGCATCAGCGTGTTCATCGCCTGCGCGTTGCCGAATAGATGGTCGGCGAGCGCCGCCGCGTGCAGCCAGGTCGGCTCGCCCTTTGGCGTCGCGCGGTCGACGGTGCGGCGATGCAGGCCGGCGTCGATCTTGAGCCAGGCGTCGTGCTTGAAGCCGGCGGGGGTCGCGAGGTCGAGATTGCCGATCACCGCCGCGTTCTCGCGGCACGCCTCCAAGATGCCGGGGCTGGCCGCGACCGCGAGATCGGCGGCCAGCATGAGATCGGCGGTGCCGCGCGGGATACGCACCACGTCGAGCTCGCCCGGCTCGCCCACTTGCACATGCGCGATCACTGCGCCGTTCTTCTGCGCGAGCCCGGTGTGGTCGAGCGTCGTGACGTTGCGCCCGTCGAGTTGGGCCGCCTGGGCGACGATCGCGCCGGTGGTGACGATGCCGCCGCCGCCGATGCCGGCGAACACGCCGCGCCAGGGCGAGGTACGGACCGGAATCACGGGGTCGGGCAACCCGGCGGCGAGCGCCTGTTCCTGCGCCCGCCAGCGCGGATCGGCAGACGGGGCACGCGGCGGGCCGGCGACGGTGACGAAGCTCGGGCAGAAGCCCTTGAGGCAGGAGAGGTCGACGTTGCAGCTCGTCGGATTGATGCGGCGCTTGCGGCCGAGCTCGGTTTCCACCGGCTCGATCGCGATGCAGCTCGATTGCACCGAGCAGTCGCCGCAATTCTCGCAGACCTCGGCGTTGATCTGCACGCTGCGGACGGGCTGCGCCATCGTGCCGCGCTTGCGACGGCGGCGTTTTTCCGTGGCGCAGACCTGATCGTAGATGATGACCGAGACACCGTCGGTCCCGCGCAGCCGGCGCTGCACGGCGTCGAGATTGTCACGCTGATCGCGGGTCGCGCCGGCTGGCAGGGAGGAGGCGGGCGGCAGCCGCTCTTCCTCGTCGGCCACGACTGCGATCGTCTTGACTCCCTCGGCGGCGACCTGTGCTGCGATCTGCGGCACGTTCGGCGCGCCCTCGGCGGGCTGGCCGCCAGTCATTGCCACGGCGTCGTTGAACAGGATCTTGAAGGTGACGCGGGCGCGTGCCGCGACCGCCTGGCGGATCGCCAGCAGGCCGGAGTGCTGGTAGGTGCCGTCGCCCATGTTGACGAACACATGCGGCGTATCGGTGAACGGTGCCAGGCCGATCCACGGCGCGCCTTCGCCGCCCATGTGAGTGAAGGTGCGGGTGGTGTCGTCCTCCGTCAGAGCCAGGAAGTGGCAGCCGATGCCGGCAGTCGCAAAACTGCCCTCCGGCACTTTGGTCGAGGTGCCGTGCGGGCAGCCGGCGCAGAAGGCGGGGGCGCGACGCAGCAACCCGGCGGGGCGCTCGGTCGGGGCTGGGACGGGTGGGTCGGCGACCTCGATGTCGGTCGCGCGGAGGAAGCGGGCGATGCCGGTTGCGACGATATCCGGGGTGAACTCCATCAGCGGCGTGAGCAGCGGCGAGCCGTCGAGGCCGATCTTGCCGGCGACGGCGGGGCGCGTGTCGGCTGCCATGCCGTAGAGCGCGTCGCGAATCTGCGTCTCGACGAAGGCCCGCTTCTCCTCGATTACCAGCAGCGCGCGCTTGCCGCGGGCGAAGCGGGCGAGACCTTCGGGTTCAATCGGCCAGGAGAGGCCGAGCTTGTAGACCGCGATCCGCGGATCATTCCCGAGCCCGAGCATGGCAAGCGCGTGCATCGCGTCGGTGTGCGCCTTGCCGACCGTGACGAGACCGACCGGCGCGTCGGTGCCGGGGCGCACCAGCCGATCGACCCGGTTGGCCCGCACCCAGGCGAGGGCCGCCGGCAGCCGCTCCTCCAGCACGCGACGCTCCAGCTCCGCGCGTTGGGCGGGGAATTGAAGGCTATGATCGATGTTGAGCCCGTGCGCCGGGAGCGCGATCTCGGGGACGACAAAGCTCCGCGTCGACGGGACCACGACCGTGGCGTGCTGCTCGACGACATCGGCGATCGTCTTCATCGCGACCCAGAGGCCGCAGAAGCGGGACAGCGCGATGCCGGCCAACGCGAAATCGAGGATGTCGGCGACACCCGACGGTGCCAAGACCGGCATCATCAGCGCCTGGAACACCTGGTCTGTCTGGTGCGGATACGTGGAGGATTGCGCGGCGTGGTCGTCCCCTGCGACGGCGAGCACGCCGCCGAGCGGGGCGGTGCCGAACATGGTGGCGCAATGCAGCGCGTCGCCGCTGCGGTCGACGCCCGGACCCTTGGCGTACCACAGGCCGAACACGCCATCGTACCGCTTGCCCGGAAAGGCGTCGATCTGCTGCGTCCCGAACAGCATGGTCGCGGCGAGATCCTCGTTGAGCCCGGGCTGAAAGCGGATGTCGTGCGCCTTCAGCCGATCTTCCTGGCGCCACAGCTCCTGGTCCATGCCGCCGAGCGGCGAACCGCGATAGCCCGAGACCAGGCCGGCGGTGTGGTGGCCCGCTTCGCGATCGAGACGGCCCTGCTCCAGCAGCGCGCGCACGAGGGCGTGGATGCCGCTGAGCAGAATGGGCCGATCATACTCGGTGTAGCGGCTGTCGAGCGTGAGGGCGTCAGGTCCGAGACCGATATCCATGTGGCGCACCCCTTCGGAGCGGAGTTCCATCAACCAGAACGCTACATATTAGCCGAAGATGCGTTTCGCGCGACGGCACGGCGGCGACCACGAAACGCGGAGCATCGGAACCCGACAAAACATGTCCGGTTCTGAAATAGCGCCGCATGGCGCCAGGGAGAATGTCCACATGAAGTCACTCGTCATCGCCGGGGCGGCCGCCGCCCTTGCTTTCGCGCTACCCGCCGCGGCGCAAACCTCCAGCAGCGCGAGCCCGAACACCGGATCCCACATGGGCACCGTGACCAATCCGGGTTGGTCCTCCACATCCTCGTCGTCATCCTCGTCGGCAGGCATGACCGGACATACGAGTCCGGTCGCAGCGCGGATGAAGTCCGAGCTCGAGCAGTCCGGCTTCACGGACGTCAAGGTCATGCCCGAATCGTTCCTGGTCCGGGCAAAGGACAGGGACGGACATCCGGTGATGATGATCGTCAATCCGGATTCGCTAACCGCCGTCACGGCGCTCGGCAATGGCGGAAATGCAGGCAGTCGCAGCTCGGCCAACGGCGGCACGGGCAATGCGATGGGGTCCGGTGGCGGCAGTTCGTCAGCCAGCATGGGCTCGTCGCGGAGCACGGGCTCGTCCGGCAGCACGGGCTCGTCAGGCAGCATGAGCACGCCCAATGCCAATGAGGGCGGCCCCAACACCTCGGCCGCGCAGACCCGCTAGGCTGTCGAGGGGCTCCGCTCCGCGCTGGGGCGGAGCCTGGGACGCATGGCGTTCGGCTGCGTCCGGGTCGTAAACTGCCATCACACAGTTGGCGGGACGGGGGCAGGATGACGGATACGATCCAGGTCGAGCAGCGGGCCGGCTGGCGCAGGTTGGCGCTCAACCGGCCGGATAAGCTCAATGCGCTGACCGAGGAGATGATGACCGCGCTGATCGCGGCGCTCGACGCGGCGCGCGACGACGCTGCTTGTCGTGCGATGCTGCTCACCGGCGAGGGGCGGGGGTTCTGCGCGGGACAGGAGCTGAGCCAGTCCTTGATGCCGGGGCCGAGCGGGCCCCCCGATCTCGGGCGGTTGGCCGATACCTATCACCATCAGATCGTGCGCCGCATTCGCGAGCTGCCGATGCCGGTGGTCTGCGCGGTGAACGGGGTGGCCGCCGGCGCTGGCGCGGGGTTCGCGCTGGCCTGCGACATCGTGCTGGCGGCGCGTTCGGCGAGCTTCATCCAGGTGTTCGGCCGCATCGGACTGACGCTCGATTCGGGGAACAGCTACTTCCTGCCGCGATTGGTGGGAGACGTGCGGGCACGGGCGTTGGCCATGCTCACCGAGCCGGTGCCGGCGGAGAAGGCCGAGGCGTGGGGCATGATCTGGAAGGCGGTCGACGACGACAAGCTGGCAGGCGAGGCCGAAACCCTTGTGGCACATCTCGCCACGCAGCCGACCCAGGCGCTGGCGCTGACCAAGCGGGCGCTCAACCAGTCGAGCGGTAACGGATTGGATGCGCAGCTCGACCTCGAGCGCGATTTGCAGCGCGAGGCCGGGCGGACAGCAGATTATGCGGAGGGCGTGAAGGCTTTCCTCGAGAAGCGCAAAGCGGTGTTTCGGGGACGCACGGGGTGACGGAGCCGGCCGACCCACAGGCGCTGGCCGAGGCTTGCGCCGAAGTGATGTGGGCGGATGATCGCGCTAGCCGGGGGCTCGGCATGATGCTCGACCATGTCGGGCCGGGGCGCGCCCGCCTGTCGATGCGAGTCGGCGACGCGATGGTGAACGGGCTCGGCATCTGCCACGGCGGCTTCATCTTCGCGCTCGCAGACAGCGCGATGGCATTTGCCTCGAACAGCCACGGCGAGCATGCGGTGGCGCAGCAGGCGGCGATCACCTTCCTGCGGCCCGGCAAGCATGGCGAGCGCCTGACCGCCGAGGCGGTGGAGCGGGCGAGGGCAGGGCGCACCGGGCTCTATGACGTGCGGGTGACGGCGGAGGATGGCGCGGTGGTCGCCGAATTTCGCGGCCATACACGCTCGCTCGGGACGAAATTCTTCGGCGGGGAGAAGTGATCATGCCGGCGGGCCTCGATGCGATCGAGACGGCCTCGCGCGACGAGATCGCCGCGCTGCAATGCGAGCGCTTCGCGTGGACCTTGCGCCACGCCTACGAGAACGTTCCGCACTACCGGGCGGCGTTCGACAAAGCGGGCGTGCATCCGGCGGATTTCCGCGACCTGCCGGATATCGCCAAGTTTCCCTTCACCGCCAAGCGGGACTTGCGGGAGAACTATCCGTTCGGCCTGTTCGCCGTGCCGCAGGCCAAGGTTGCGCGTATCCACGCCTCCTCCGGCACCACCGGCAAACCCGTCGTGGCGGGTTATACGCAGGCGGATCTGGACGTGTGGGCCGGGCTGATGGCGCGCTCGATCTACGCGGCCGGTGGCCGGCCCGGCATGAAGGTGCACAACGCCTATGGCTACGGCCTGTTCACCGGTGGGCTCGGCGTCCATTACGGCGTCGAGCGGCTGGGCTGCACGGTGATCCCGGTGTCCGGCGGGCAGACCGAGCGGCAGGTCCAGCTCATCCGGGATTTTGCCCCCGAGATCATCACCGTGACGCCAAGCTATCTGCTGGCGATCCTCGACGAGTTCCGCGCCCGCGGGCTCGATCCGCGCGCCACCTCGCTGCGCATCGCCATCCTCGGCGCCGAGCCCTGGACCAACGCGATGCGCGCCGAGATCGAGGCGGGGTTCGGCCTCGACGCGGTGGACATCTACGGGCTGTCGGAGGTGATGGGTCCTGGGGTGGCGCAGGAATGCGTCGAGACCAAGGACGGGCTGCATATCTGGGAGGATCATTTCTTCCCGGAGGTGATCGACCCCGATACCGGTGCCGTCTTGCCCGAGGGCGAGCGCGGCGAGCTGGTGTTCACCTCCTTGACCAAACAGGCGATGCCGGTGATCCGCTATCGCACGCGCGATCTCACCCGGCTGCTGCCCGGCACCGCGCGCACTATGCGGCGGATGGAGAAGGTGACGGGCCGCTCCGACGACATGCTGATCGTGCGGGGGGTGAACCTGTTTCCCTCGCAGATCGAGGAGCAGCTGCTCGCGAGCGAGCGCGTCACCGGCCACTACCAGATCCGGCTGACACGCGAGGGGCGGCTTGACGATGTGGCGGTGCATGTCGAAGCGCGGCCGGAGCACTTCGCCGCCGGCGGGCTGGAGGCGGAAGCCGAGGCGATCGTCGGGCGGATCAAGGGCATTATCGGACTCACCGTCCGCGTGGTGATCGAGCCGCCGGGCGCGATCGAACGATCGATGGGCAAGGCGCGGCGGGTGATCGATCGGCGGGGAATCCAATCCATCTCAGGAGACCACCCCGCCCCATGACCGACATCGAAGCCTTTGTCCGTGGCTTGCCCAAGACCGACCTGCACATGCACATCGAGGGCAGCATCGAGCCGCAGCTGATGCTGGATCTCGCCGCCCGCAACGGCCTGAAGCTCCGCTGGGACACGGCCGAGGCGCTGCGCGGCGCCTATCAGTTCCAGAACCTCCAGTCGTTCCTCGACCTATATTTCGAGGGCTGCAAGGTTCTGGTGACTGAGAGGGACTTCCACGACGTGACCCGCGCTTACCTGCGCCGGGCGCACGAGGACGGCGTGATCCGCGCCGAGCTGTTCATCGGCCCGCAGAGCTTTACTGAGCGTGGCACTCCTATCGAGGCACTGATGTCGGGCGTGCTCGGTGCCATGCAGGAGGCGCGCCGGGAGCACGGCATGAGCGTGGGCCTGATGATCAGTGTCCATCGCCATCGCACCGAACCGGAGGCGGTTGCTGTGCTGGACCAGGTCATGCCCTGGAAGGACGATATCATCGCCATCGGCATGGGCGGCGCCGAGATCGGCACTCCACCCTCCAAGTTCGCTCGCTTCTTCCGGGCCGCCCGCGACCGTGGCTTCCGCACCACCGTCCATGCTGGCGAGGAAGGCCCCGCCGCCTACGTGCGCGAGGCGCTGGAGCTGCTGCATGTCGACCGGATCGATCACGGCAATGCCTGCCTCGGCGATCCCGACCTCGTGCGGGAGCTGGCTGCGCGACGCGCCCCGCTCACTGTCTGCCCCCTCTCCAACCTGCGGCTGCGGGTGGTGCCACGCATGCAGGACCATCCGCTGAAGGTGCTGATGGCGCACGGGCTGCACGTCACCGTCAACTCGGACGACCCACCGTATTTCGATGGCTACGTGACGGAGAACCTGCTGGCCTGCCGGGACGCCTTCGGCTTGTCACCCGAGGAGATCGTGCGGCTGGTCCGCAACGGGCTGGAGGCGGCCTTTGTGACGGAGGAGGAGCGCCGAGCCCTGCTTGCGCGGCTCGATGCCTATGTGGCGGCGCACGCCGACGCGTTTGGCGCAGCCTCGGTGGGCTTACTCGCTACGTGACGATGATCCGGATCTTGCGCGAGACCACCGGCGGGTCGAACGGGATGTGATCCGCGTCGCCGAGGACGAGCTGTAGCGTGTGCGGGCCGGGCGGAAGTTCGAGCCGCACTTCGGTTTGTCCCGTGCCGAAATGCAGGTGCTTCTTGTCCGACGGGATCGGCTCGTTCGGATCGAGTGGCTCGTCGACGTCGATCAGCAGATGGTGGTGCCCGGTGTTCGGCGTTTTGTCGCCGGCATGCGTCACGCCCATGTTGCGCAGACCGAAGCGGCACCAGAACGCCCCCTTGATCCGTGTGCCGTCGGTCGGCCAGATGATGTAGAGGTAGGCCTCCTTGGGCGCCGGTGTCTTGCCCGCGAAGGCCGCGGCGGGCGCCAGCTGCAAGAGGGATGTCAGCACGAACCGACGTGTCGGCATGTGAGCTCCTCCACGATCATTGCGAGCGTGCGAGGCGCACGCCGTGGGTCGGGTAGCGCACGGTTGCGTCGTAGTAGTCCCGGCTGGCGGGGCGGACATAGCTCGCGTCGTTGCGCCAGGAGCCGCCGCGCAGAACCCGTTCCTGGCAGTCAGTGGCGAGCCAGGCCGAACCGTTGGCCGGTGCGCCGTGATAGTTCTTGTGCCAGCAATCCTCGACCCATTCCGAGATACCGCCGCCGATGTCATGGATGCCGAACGGGTTGGCTGGCAGCGTGCCGACCTTCGTCGGCTGCGCGGCGTCGTGCGGTCCGTTGCATCCCTTGCAGACGGCGAGCCCAGGTTTCATCGCGTTGCCCCACCAGTAGCGTGTCTCGGTGCCGCCGCGCGCCGCGTATTCCCATTCGGCTTCGCTGGGCAGGCGATAGCGCAGCTGCGTGGTCTGGAAGACACTGGCGGACGGTGACGGGATATTTCGCGATGAGGAATGGCTGAACGGTCACGCTGTGAATCGGCTGTTCCGATGGGTCGTCGCCGCTGCCCATCCGGAACGTGCCGCCGGCGATGGGCACCATTTCGGGCTCCGGGATGGCGGGTGCCGTGTCGGGCTGCTTCGCCGGTGGTTGCGGCGGGACCACCAGGGCCTGCATGGCGGAGGGCCGAGATGGTGGAGCGGTCGGGGGAGAAGCAGGACTGTCGGAGGCTGGGCTCGGTGCCGCTTGCGACGATGGTGCCGGCGCATCGGCGCTCGGCGTCGGGCGGCTGGGCTGAGTGGGCGCCCGAGTTGCCTCGGCAATCGTTCGCCTGGGCGGCTCGCTCGCGCGGCTCCAGATATACCACCCGCCGCCGAGGATGCCGGCCACGATGATCGTCGTCGCACCGAGCAGGCCAAGGCGTACCCTGCCACCCCGTGCCGCCCTCGCGAGTGCCGCTGGATCGGGCAGCACCCGGTAGATCGGCACCGGGTCGACGATGTTCTTGACCTTCCGGTCGCCGAGGGACTGGTAGCCGCAGACCAGCTTGTATCGGATCTGCTCGTACACGCCGCCCGAAATGTAGATATTGCCGGGCTCCGCGAGCTGCTCCAGTCGCGCCGCGACATTGACGCCCTCGCCATAGATGTCGTCGGGCTCGACGATGACGTCGCCGAGATTGACCCCGATGCGGAACCGAATCCACTGCGCCGTGGGCAGTTCGAGATTGTGGCCGACCATGCTTTGCTGAATGACGATCGCGCAGCGGACCGCTTCGACCGGACTGTCGAACATGGCGAGGAAGCCGTCGCCGCGCGTCTTGATCAGTCGTCCGCGATGCTCGGCAATCGTCGGGTCGATGAGCTCGCGGAACAGGCGCTGCACGCGGATATGGGTGCCTCGCTCGTCGGCTCCCATCAACCGCGTATAGCCCGCGATGTCGGCGATCATTATCGCGGCGAGTCTGCGCGTGCCTTCATTCGACATGGCGCTGTCTCGTTATATTGGGCGAGACTATAGCGAGGATTTTGGATAACCCGCAACGATTGCGTCGTTCGGCCGAGTTGGCGGTCCGCCCGAGGGCCTCGGGATTATGCCGGGGGCTCGCCCAGCAGATGCAGGACGACCTCCCGCCGGTGCGGCGCCGCGCGGTGCTCGAACAGGTAGATGCCTTGCCAGGTGCCGAGCATTGGGCGGCCGTCTTCCACCGGGATGCTCAGCTGGGTCTGGGTCAACGCGCTGCGGATATGCGCCGGCATGTCGTCGGGGCCCTCCGTGTCGTGCACGTAGCCGGCGCCTTCCGGGACGATGCGGCGGAAGAAGCCAAGCAGGTCGGTCCGCACGTCGGGGTCGGCATTCTCCTGGATCAGCAGGGAGGCGGAGGTGTGGCGGCAGAACAGGGTGAGCAGGCCGCTTACGATGCCCTGGGCCGCGACCCAACGCGTGACCTCGCCGGTGATCTCGACCAGGCCGATGCCGTGGGTGGAAACCGCAAGATGCCGGAGCGCCTGTCGCATGGCCCGTTCCTTCTTCACACGCTGGTCGCGCAGCGGAAACAGGTGGCAACGTGATCGTCGACCATGCCGGTCGCCTGCATGAAGGCGTAGCAGATGGTCGAGCCCACGAAGCGGAAGCCGCGCTGGCGGAGTGCCTTGCTCATCGCGTCGGAGAGCTCGGTCCGGGCCGGCACCGCTTCGCGTGTGGCTGGGCGGTTGACCAGGGGGCTGCCGTGGACGAAGGACCATAGGTAGGCATCGAGGCTGCCCGCCTCGTCGATCACCAGCTGCGCCGCGCGGGCGTTGTCGCGCACCGAGGCGATCTTGAGTCGGTTGCGGATCAGGCCAGGGTCGGCGAGCAGGGCGTCGAGCGCTGCATCCGGCATGGCAGCGACGGCTCCTATGTCGAAATCGTGGAACGCCCGACGGTAGTGCTCGCGACGCGTGAGAACCTGCCGCCAGGACAGGCCGGCTTGCGCGCCTTCGAGGGTCAGCATCTCGAACAGGCGGCGGTCGTCATGCAGCGGGACGCCCCATTCGGTGTCGTGGTAGGCGCGTTCCATGTCGCTGCCTTCGGCCCAGGAACATCGGATGATCGGTGCTGTCGCGGGGGTCATGCTCTCTCTTCGCGCAGGCATGTGGTGCCCGCAAGACACAGCTGGCTTGCGTATCGCCGCCCCGCCGCAACCGTTTACCGCCGTGCTGCGTTAGCGGCTGGGATGGGTGCGCTATACCTCACCGGGCCGGCCGTGCACGCGGCGGCCGGCACTCTCCGCGTTCACGCCGTACTGCATCAAGGGAGTACGATATGTCGACACGACTCACCGTTCTCGTGGCTGCGCTCGCATTGGCCGCCAGTCCCGCCCTCGCCCAGTCGAACACCGACACGACGCCGAATGCGGGCAATCCCGGCACTCCCGCTACCAACAATATGTCCGGCGGCCCCGGCATGAACGCCGGATCGTCTCACATGAGGCACCACCGGTCGCACATGGCAAGCGAGCACACGCGGTCGCATCGCGGAACCCGCGGTGGCAGCGGGACGCCGAGTGCCGCCGACCACTCCGCCGATCAGCTCAACGCCCAGGTTCTTTCGAACATCCAGAGCGGCCAAGGCGCCGCCCCGCCGTCTGGCGGCATGAGCTCGGGCGGGGCGATGGGCACCTCGGGCGGCTCCGGCCCGATGAGGCAGTAACTCAACCGGCGCGCCCAAAACGGGCGCGCCGACTCGCTTATTGCGATAGTCCGTGGTAATGTTCCTCCTGCGGTACCATCGGGCATGTCCGGTCGGTGCCGTGACGATCTATCAAGGGGGTAATCCGTGGCTACTCGCATCATCCTGCTTGCCGCCGCCGTTGCGCTCGCGGCTCCTCTCGGCGCGGCGCCCGTCCTGGCGCAGGGCAACGGCTCGAACACGACCGGCTCGTACGACAACAGCAACTATCGCATCGACCACAAGAAGGCGGAAGGCGGCGAGACGAGCCAGCACGGCGGCCACCATCACGCGGCCACGGCGCGGGCGCATGGCGCCTCGCACGGCAAGATGGCCAGGAGGTCGGTCCCGACCGGCTCGGAGTCGACCAACCAGCTCAACGAGATGAGCTTGGCCGCCGCCAAGCAGGGCCAGTCGTTCGCTCCGCCCGCGCCGGCGGCGTCGGACGCGCCCAAGAAGAAAATGTGAGACCGGCCTGACCGGGCGAAGGGGCGAGACCGGGTGTGGTTTCGCCCCTTTTCGCGAGCCGGCCCGGATGGCGCGCCGATCAGGCGTGGGCCAGCGGCAGGACCACGTGCAGCGCGAGCAGGATCAGGAACACGACCAGCACCACCCGGATGATGCCGCCGAACACCCGGAGTACCAGCAGCAACAATAGGATCGCGACGGCGATCATGATGACCGTCTGAATTTGCGGCGCGACGCCGAGCCCGGTGAGCTGCGTCCGTAGCCACTGCTCGATGGTGGCCAATCCAGCAAGCACCGCGTCCGCCGCGCTGGCGAACAGCGCCAGCAAGGCATTGATCGCCTGATCCACTTTCTCCATCCATCGCGGCCCTCGCGGTTCGCGGTCAGGCTAGGGCCGGCGCGGCGAAAAGTCTCGCCAAGCGATCTTCCAGCAAGCCGACCGGCTTTTCGCGCGACCGACGGCGTGGTCCTCTGTCCCGAGTGATGTCCGACAACGCGGAGGCGCGACATGGATGCGGGCGATCTGCGGGTGTTCGAGGCGGTGGCGCGGCTCGGCGGCATGAACCGGGCAGCGGCCGAGTTGCACACGGTGCAATCGAACGTCACCTCGCGCATCCGGCTGCTGGAGGCGGAGATCGGTACGCCGCTGTTCCACCGCCACAGCCGAGGGGTGGTTCTCACCCCGGCGGGGACGCGGCTGCTCCCTTACGCGGCACGCACCCGAGCCCTGTTGGCGGAGGCGTTGCAGGCGGCGCGCGACGACGGGCAGCCGAAGGGGCCGCTGGTCGTGGGCTCGCTCGAAACCACCGCCGCGGTGCGCCTGTCGCCGGTGCTCGCCGCCTACGCGGCGGCGTTTCCCGAGGTCGATCTGGCGCTGCGCACCGGCACGACGCGCGAGCTGATCGAGAGCGTCCTGGATCACCGGCTGGAGGGCGCCTTCGTCTGCGGCCCGGTCGATCACCCGGAGCTCGTCGAGGAGCCGATCCTGTCGGAGGAGCTGGTGGTGGTCGGAAGGCCGGCGATCGGCTCGCTCGAACAGGCGCTCGGCGGCGGCGCCGTCAATCTCCTGGTGCTGCGGGTCGGCTGTTCCTATCGGCAGCGCTTCGAGGAGGTGCTTGCGCGTCGGGGCGTGGTGGTGGCGCGCCGGCTGGAGTTCGGCACGTTGGACGCGATCCTCGGCTGCGTGGGCGGCGGTCTCGGCATCACCCTGCTGCCGCGCAGCCTGGTCGAGCGCGCGCGGGATGACGGCCGGGTGGCGCTGCACGCGCTGCCGCCGGCCGAGGCGCGGGTCGATACGGTGTTCGTGCGCCGCCGCGACGGATTTGTCTCGAGCGCGCTGACGGCCTTCCTGCGCTTCTCCCGTCCCGAGGCGGTCCAGGCGGCCGCCGAATGAGCGATCGCGGATGCAGATAACCTCGATCTCATCAAATCGTTTCTCGGGATCGCAAGGGTTCCCTAGATCTTCCCTGGGCGAGCAAGGAGCAGGGAATGCGGGCCTCCACGGCTGATCTTCCTGACGGCGCGATCCCGGCCTGGCGCGCGACCTTCGCAGGGTTTGCCGCGATCCTGGTGGGGATCGGGCTGGCGCGGTTCGCCTATACACCGTTGCTGCCGGCGCTGATCCACGCTGGGTGGTTCGCGGCCTCGCCGGCGGCCTATCTCGGCGCGGCCAATCTGGCGGGGTATCTGGCGGGCGCCTTGCTGGCGCACTCGCTGGCGGCCCGGCTGCCGGTGGCACCCCTGTTGCGCGGGATGATGGTGCTGGTAGCGGCGGCGTTCGTCGGCTGCGCCTTTCCGCTGTCCTTCCCGTGGTATTTCCTGTGGCGGTTCGCATCGGGCTTCGCGGGCGGTGCTTTGATGGCCCTCGCTGCGCCGGCCGTGCTCCCGCTGGTCTCTGCGGGGCGGCGGGGCATGGCGGGCGGGATCATTTTCGCCGCGGTCGGTATCGGGATCATTGCCTCGGGCACGCTGGTCCCTTTGCTGTTGCTCGGAGGTCTGCGCGAGACATGGCTTGGCCTCGGTGCTCTGTCCCTGGTGCTGACCGCGCTGGCCTGGGGCGGGTGGCCGACTGACCCTCCGGTGGGCCGTGTTGTGCAGGCTCGGGCTACGCGGACGATGGGATTGCCGAGGTTGGGGCTGCAGGCGCGCGCGCTCTTACCGGCCTATGGCCTGATCGCCGTTGGCCTCGTGCCGCACATGGTGTTCCTCGTCGATTTCGTCGTGCGAGGGCTCGGGCAGGCGATGACGGTCGGGGCGTTCCAATGGGTGCTGTTCGGCGTCGGCGCCTGTCTTGGCCCGGTCGCAAGCGGAGCCGTGGCCGACCGTGTTGGCTTCGTCACGACGCTTCGCTTGTCGCTTGTTGTCGAGGCAGTCGCGGTGTCGGTGCCGGCTTTCTCGGGCTGGGCGCCGGCGGTGGCGCTGTCCAGCCTGGCCGTCGGCGCCTTCGTTCCAGCCAGTTCCGTGCTTGTGCTGGGTCGGCTCAACGCACTCGTAGCGCCCGAGCGCCAACGCGCCGCCTGGGGGTGGGCGACGACCGCCTTCGCGATTGGCCAGGCCCTCGCGGCCTACGGGTTTGCGTTCCTGCTCGCGACGGGTGCTCCCTTTGCAGTGCTGTTCCTGCTCGGCTCCGGCGCTCTCGCCGCGGCGCTTCTGGTCGATCTCGGCGCCGGATTACGGGCGGGGCAGCGCTCCTTCACGCCATCGCGGGGCGGAGCCGACCCGAATGGCTGCGCAGCACCAGCGCGCCGATCAGCGCGAAGTTGATGAGGTTGAACAGGATGCCGGTGGCGAAGGCCGGGGCGTAGAAGCCGAAATAATCGTAGATCGCCCCCGCCAGCCAGGCGCCGAACGCCATCCCGCCCATGCCCGAGAACAGGATCACCGGCACTCGCCAGCTCGCCTCTGATGCCGGGAATAGCTCCCGCACCGTCAGCACATAGGCGGGAATGAGCCCGGCGAAGCCCAGCCCATAGGCGCCAGCGACCGCGAACAGGCCCACCTCGTCCTGGGTCAGCAGGAACGCCGCGAGCGCCAGCGCCTGACAGCCGGAGCCGACCAGCAGCGAGCGCAGACCGCCGAACCGGTCGGCGAACCAGCCCCAGAATTGGCGGCTGAGGAAGGCGCAGGCGAGCATCACGGAGAGCATCGCCGCGCCATGCGAGGCCGGGATGCCGAGATCGCTGCAGAACGCCACCAGATGGCCGTTCGGTATGGCCATCGGCACGCAGCAGAAGAACGGCGCGGCGGCGAGCACGGCGAAGGCGGCGCGCTTGGACAGGCCGATCGAGGCGAGGCTCCGGCCGGGCGCCAGGGCGTGGCCGCTCGGGGGCGCCGAAAGCGGCTCGGGCGCTGCCCGCAGGAAGATTAGCGCGGCCGGCAGGACGACCGCGACCTGGAGCAGGCCGAACAGGAACATGGTCTCGCGGTAGCCGACTGAGGCGATGCCGCGCTCGAACAGCGACGGCCAGATGATGCCGGCGATGTACTGGCCGGACGAGATCAGCGCCAGCGCGCTGCCCCGCCGCCGGTCGAACCAGCGGCTGACATAGACGACGAGGGGCGCGAACAGGCAGGAATTGCCCAGGAGCCCCATTAGCAGCCCTTGGCCGACATAGAGATGCCAGACGCCGCCGAGCGAGGAGACCGCGAGGCCGGAGGCGACCATCACTGAGCCGAACATCACGATCGGCCGCAAGCCGGTGCGGTCCGCCAGCCGGCCCATGATGATGCCGCCGATCCCCGTGCCGAGCCAGGCGAGGGAAAATGCCAGTGCCGGCACCGAGCGCGGCACCCCGAGCTCGGCCGCCATCGGCTTGAGCGCGACCACCGCGACCAGCGGACCGCCATAGGAGAAGGTGAGCATCCCGAGTGCGGCGCAGGCGACCACCCAGGAGGCCCGGCTCTCGATGCTAATTGGTTGTTGTGTGGACATCGTTTCCTTGCCCCGTGGCGGCATCATCCGCCCCCGCTGATCGCGGCGCAATGTCGGGCGGCCGGTGGACGGCGGGCGGGGCGCCGACTAACATCGGGCCACACGAATTCCCGGGGGGAGAAGACCGATGCGAGCAGCCGTTTTCCACGCGGCGCACCAGCCCATGACCATCGAGAACCTCGAGGTCGCCAAGCCCAAGGCGCACGAGGTTCTGCTGCGTACCGCCTATGCGGGGCTCTGCCACAGCGACCTGCATTTCCTCGAAGGCCTCTATCCGATGGTCACGCCCTGCGTGCTCGGTCATGAGTCCTCAGCCGTGGTCGAGGCGGTCGGCAGCGAGGTGACATACGTGAAGCCGGGCGACCGGGTGATCACCTGCCTCTCGGTGTTCTGCGGCACCTGCGCCTACTGCACCACCGGCCGGCCGCAGCTCTGCGACAATCCCAACGTCAAGATGGCGCCGGGGGTGGCACAGCGGCTGTCCTGGAACGGCAAGCCGGTCGCTCAGGCCTTCAATCTCTCCTCTTTTGCTGAGCAGCTGCTGGTCCATGAAAACGCAGTGGTGAAGATCGCCGACGATATCCCGCTCGACCGCGCCGCCCTTGTCGGCTGCGGTGTCATCACTGGCGCGGGTGCGGTCATCAACACCGCGAAGGTGCCGGCCGGCAGCACCGTCGCGGTGTTCGGCTGCGGCGGCATCGGTCTCTCGGCGGTGAACGGCGCGGCGCTCGCGGGTGCGGAGCGGATCATCGCGATTGACACCATCTCGTCGAAGCTCGACGTGGCGAAGGAGATGGGGGCGACCGATATCATCAACGCGAGCAACGCCGACCCCGTCGAGGCGATCAAGGAACTCACCGGCGGCGGCGTGGAGTTCGCCTTCGAGGCGGTTGGCCTGAAGAAGACCGCCGAGCAGAGCTTCGAGTGCCTGCGTCCGGGCGGCACGGCGACGATCATCGGCATGGTGCCGTTCGGCATGAAGATCGAGCTGCACGGCTACGACTTCCTGCGCGAGCGCAAGATCCAGGGCTCCTCGATGGGGAGCAACCGCTTCCGCGTCGACATGCCGCGGCTGTTGAGCGCCTGGAAGAAGGGCCAGCTCAAGCTTGATCACTTGATTTCCAGCCATATCAAGCTCGACGAGATCAACGACGGCTACAACAAGCTGAAGGGCGGACATGTGCTCCGCCAGCTGATCGACTTCGGCGTCGCGGCGTAGGCGCTCCTCGCTTTCACGAATGGCCAGTCCGGATTGGCTGCAAGTAGAGCACTGTGCTCAATCAAGTACTCGTCATGGTCCGCGAAGGCCGACCATCCACGACTTCGCTTGCCAGCAATAAAGTCGTGGATGACCGGCCTTCGCCGGTCATGACGATATGGGATGGAAAGTCGGTACCAAGTCACTGAATTGGCCGAGAAGGCCAATCCGAATACCAACCGGTCAAGCCCGGCAATGACGATGATGCGGATGCGAATACGTCATCCCAAAGTCGCTCTACTGGCTCCGCACGAGCGGGCACTCGCTCCCGGAAAGCGGGCGGAACGCGCGTTCGGCAGGGATCACGGCGAGCTGGCGGAGATAGTCCCACGGGTAACGGGATTCGCCCGGCTTCTTGACCTCGAACAGGTACATGTCGCGCATCAGCTTGCCGTCGGCGCGGATGCGCGCGCCGTGGGTGAAGAAATCCTCGACGGGCATGGCGTGCATCGCGGCGGCGATGGCGTCGCCGTTTCGGCTGCCGGCTTTCTGCGCCGCTTTCATCACGTGGGTTGCGGCGCTGTAGACGAGCGCGTGATTGCGGCTCGGCATCTGGTTCATCTTGGCGAAGAACCGCTTGGCGAAGGCGCGGGTCGGGTCGGTCTGGTCCCAGTAGAAATCGAGCGACATCAGCGCGCCCTGCGCCGCTTGCAGGCCGATCGCGCGCACGTCCTGCACGAAGGCGACCGGCAGAACGAGAGACTGGCCGCCCTCCGCGATGCGGTATTCGCCCGCCTGCTTCACCGCGTTGACCAGATCGGCCCCCGCGATCAGCACGGCGATGAGGTGGGCGCCCGATGTGTGAGCTTGCAGGAGGAACGACGAGTAATCGGTGGTGCCGAGGGGGGAGCGCACGGTGCCGACGACGGTGCCGCCGGCCTTGGTGACGGCGTCGGTGAGATCGCGCTGGAAGGCGTAGCCGACCGTGTAGTCCCAGGTGAGGATGAACCACTTCTTCCGGCCGCCGGCCATCGCCGCCTCCGGCGCGCCGTGCGTCATGGAGTACGTGTCGTAGCCCCAGGAAAAGCCGTTCGGCGAGCACGCCTTGCCGGTGAGGTCGGTCGAAGTGGAGCCGGTGTGCACGACGATTTTGTGCTTGTCGCGCGCCATCTGCTGCACGGCGAAGGAGATCGAGGAATTGGAGATGTCGAAGATGGCGTCGACGCCTTCGTCGTACCATTGGCGCGCGATGGACACGCCGATATCGGTTTTTCCCTGGTGATCGGCGGAGACGAAGGCGATCGGCTGGCCGAGCGCGTGGCCGCCGAAATCGGCGATCGCCATGCGTGCCGCCTCGATCGAGCCCGCGCCGCTGATTTCGGAGAATGCGGAGGTTACGTCGGTGAGCACGCCGAGTTTCAGCGGCGCATCGGCCGCGCGCGTCGGCCGTGCGATGCCGGCGAGGGACGCCGCGCCGATGAGGCCGAGTGCCCGTCTTCGTGCGATCATCAATGCCGACATGCTCACCGTCCGATCAAACGGCGGAAGAATACGGCAGGACCGGAGTGCGCAGAAGAGTGGCGGATTGACATCCGCCCTACGGGATCGGTGTAGGGCGGACGCTGGTCCGCCACTTCCTCAATGACGCGCGGCGGCGGCGGCTTGGGCGAGGTCGGGCATCTCGATGTCGATTTCGAGAGTCGAGGTCGACTTGCCCCGATCGAGCTTGACCTGAACTTTCTCGCGCTCGATCGCCATGTGCTTGGCGATCACGGCAAGAATTTCCTCCTGCAGGATGGCGACGAGATCGCGGTGGCCGTGCACCGCGCGCTCGTGCGCGAGCAGGATTTGCAGCCGCTCGCGCGCGACGGGCGCCGAGCGGCGTCGCGAGAGGAAGTTGAGCAGACTCATGCCACCCTCCGCCCGAACAGCTTGCCCATCAAACCGCGGCGCTCCACCGGCACGGTCATGGGAATGTCCTCGCCGCGCAGCCGCTTGGCAGCGTCGAAATAGGCCCGTCCGGCCGCACTCGCCGGATTGCTCAAGGTAATCGGCGCGCCGATGTTCGATGCGCGCAGCACTTCCTCGCTTTCGGGGATGATGCCGAGCAGCGGGATGGAGAGGATTTCCAGCACGTCGTCGGTCTTGAGCATCTCGCCGCGCGCCGCGCGGGCGGTATCGTAGCGGGTGAGCAGCAAATGCTTCTCCATCCGCTCGCCCTTCTCGGCGCGCTTGGTCTTGGAATCGAGCAGGCCGATGATGCGATCCGAGTCGCGGACGGAGGAAACCTCCGGGTTGGTCACGACCACCGCCGCGTCCGCGTTGTACATCGCGAGCGTGGCGCCCTTCTCGATGCCGGCGGGGCTGTCGCAGATGATCCAGTCGAATTTCTCGCGGAGCTCGGCCAGCACCTTGGCGACGCCCTCTTCGGTGAGCGCGTCCTTGTCGCGGGTCTGCGAGGCGGGCAGCAGCGACAGCGTATCGACGCGCTTGTCGCGGATCAGCGCCTGCGCCAGCTTGGCATCGCCCTGCACGACGTTGATGAGATCGAACACGACGCGCCGCTCGGCACCCATCACCAGGTCGAGGTTGCGCAGGCCGACGTCGAAATCGACGACGACCACGCGCTGCCCGCTCTGCGCCAGCGCCGCGCCGAGCGAGGCTGTGGAGGTCGTCTTGCCGACGCCGCCTTTTCCGCTAGTCACGACCAAAATCTTGGCCATTCGGATTTTCCTCTACAGCTGCGTCAATCGAGTGGTGCCATGACAATCGAGTCGCGATCCAGCCAGGCTTGCACCGGCCGGCCGCGCAAGGCGGGGTCCATGTCCTCGGCGGTGCGATACAGCCCGTCGATCGCCAGCAATTCGGCGTCCATGCGGCGACAGAAAATGCGTGCGTTGGGATTGCCCAACATTCCCGCGATGGCGCGGCCGCGCAGCGCGCCGTAGATGTGGATCGAGCCGCCCGCCATCACCTCGGCACCCGAGCCGACCGAGCCCACGATCGTCACATCCCCCTTCGGGAACACGATGGACTGGCCGGAGCGGATCGGCTCGCTGATGAGCAGGCAGGCCGGTTCCTCGGGCTCGGGCGGTGCGGGCGGCGGCTCGTCCGGCACCTCGATGCCGCTCGCCGCACGGCCGCCGTTCAACATCGGCGGCCAGCCCGGCACGTCGAGATTCTGCACTGACGGGTCCGCACCCTCCATGCCGATGATGCGAATGTCGCGTGCCTGCAACTCGCTGAGCAGGGCGCGGATGCCGGGCTCGTTGAGTTGCGTCACCGAGAGATCGAGCACCACCGGCCGCTTGTGGAAAAAGCCCGGCGCGCGCTCGATCTGCTCGTCGAGGCGGGCGAGCCAATCCATTACCGGCGGTTCCGGCACGAGCGCCACCGCGATGAACGATCGGCCACGGAGTCGCAGCTGGGAACGGGAGATTTCGGAGTCTGTCACGATCCGAGGGGGGGTAACGTTCGCCGCCGCGCGCGTCAACGCGCAAATACACCGAGTCGTGATTCAGTCCGGATTGGGCTCAGCGGCCGGAAAAGCGCGCGGGCCGCTTCTCGCGAAAAGCCGTCACACCCTCGGTATAGTCGGCGCTCAGCCCGGCCTCGATCTGCAGCCTGGCTTCGAGGGCGAGCTGGGCCTCGTAGGTGTTCTCCAGGCCTTCCCAATAGAGCCGGCGGATCAGTCCGAGCGAGCGTGGGCCGTCGGCGAGGCGGCGGGCCATCGTCAGGGCTTCGCCGAGGAGCTGGGCGTCATCCACCACGCGGTTGATCAGCCCCCATTCGAGCGCCGTCTCGGCGGGCAGCTTTTCGGCGAGCAGCGAGAGTTCGAGCGCGCGGCTCATGCCGATCATGCGCGGCAGGATGTAGGAGGAGCCGCAATCCGGGACCAAGCCGATGCGCGCGAAGGCCTGGAGGAAATAGGCCGAGCGCGCGGCAAGCTTGAGGTCGGCGGAGAGGGCGAGGCTCATGCCGGCTCCCGCCGCCACACCGTTGATCGCGGCGACGATCGGGATGGGCAGGGCGCGCAGGCGCATGAAGGCTGGATTGTACCAGCTTTCGAGATCGCTCTTGGCCTCACCGCGCGCCTCGGCCTCGCGGTCGCGTGGCGGGCGGTCGGGGTCGGCGAGATTGGCGCCGGAGCAGAAGGCGCGACCGGCGCCGGTGATTAGCAGGCAGCGCGCCTCACTCGCTTCCAACCGATCGAGTGCGTCCGACACGTCCTCGCGCAGCTTCTGGCCGAACGCGTTGAGCACGGCGGGGTCGTTCAAGGTCATCACGGCCACCCCGTCCGCCATGTCGAGCAAGATCCTGCCGTGTTTCACCTTGCGCGCCCCTCGCATTGCATCGGCGGAGTTTGCCAAAGTGGCAGCGCGATTCCCAGGGGATCGCGAGTCGTGAGTGCCGATGGTGTTCGGTTAACAGCAGGTCAAGTCAGGCAGTCGCCCACAACTCTCATCGTCATCATCGGGCTTGTCCCGATGATCCAGGACTTTGCCGCCCTGAGCCGAGTCGTGGATCGTCGGCCTCCGCCGACGATGACGGAGCCGAACCGAAAATCACCCGAACAAGTCGGTCGCGTTGCCGGTGTCCGGTGTCGATGCCAGACTGCCGGCTCTTGTTAGGGACCGGAATCATGCTCGCGTTGCGCAAGACCAAGCCAGCCTTCGGCCTGGATTTCGCGGAGGTGCCGGAGCCGCCTGCGCCCAAGGCCGGCGAGGTCACGCTCAATGTCGATGCTGTCGGCATTTGCGGCAGCGATGTGCATGCCTATGAGTGGACCGAGGGCTACGGCTTCATGACCGGTGCGATGCCGGTGACGATGGGGCACGAATTCGCCGGCACGGTGATCGCGGCGGGGCCGGGCTCGGGCGTCGCGGAAGGCGCCCGCGTGACGGTGACGCCGGCGATCGCCTGCGGGATGTGTCCGTCCTGCCGACGCGACGACGCGCGCAACTGCGAGCGGCGCGAGGCGCTCGGCCTAACGCGTGATGGCGGCTTCGCGCGGCGGCTGACCCTGCCGGCGCATGTTTGCATCGCGCTGCCCGAGACGGTGGACATGGAGCTCGGCGCGATGAGCGAGCCGCTCGGCGTGGGCTGTGAGGCGGTGCTGGTGGGCCAGGTGGGGCTCGGCGACACCGTGCTGGTGCTCGGACCGGGCACCATCGGGCAGGGGATCGCGCTGATGGCCCGCGCCGCCGGTGCGGGGCGCGTGCTGGTGGCGGGACGGGCGGACGCGCCGCGTTTCGATGTGCTGCGCAGCCTCGGCTTCAATGAGCTGATCGACGTGGCGGAAGGACCGCTCCGCGAGCAGGTGCTGGCGGCGACCGGCGGGCGGCCGGTGGACGTGGTGCTGGAGGCGACCGGCCATCCCGTCAGCATCGCCGAGGGCATGGGCGTGCTGCGCAAGGGCGGCGTGATCGTCGCGGTCGGCATCCATCCCGCGCCGGTCAGCTTCAATCTCACCGATTTCGTGCGGATGCGCCATCAGCTGCGCGCCTCGCACGGCTCCTCGCGCCCGACCTTCGACCGCGTGCTGGCGCTGATGGCCCGCGACCCTGAGGCGTTCCGGCCGATGATCACGCATCGGCTGCCGCTGGCGCGAGGTCTCGACGGGTTCGAGCTCGCCCGCCAACGCGCGGCGAGCAAGGTGATCCTGCAGCCCTGATCGACGTGGCCGAGACGTGAGAGCGCTACTCCGGTCCAGGCAACTCTGCGATTGCCGCGCGGACGGCCGCCTCGAGCGGGGCGATATGATCGCGGATCACGTTCCACACAAGACGGTCCTCGACCCGCTGATACTCATGGCGCAGTACGTTGCCGATGCCGGCGATCTCGCGCCACGGCACATCAGGATGAGCGGCTTTCATAGCTGCCGAAAAGTGCCGGCTGGCCTCCGAGATGATCTCCAGCCCGCGCTCGACCGCGCGTCGGACGATCCAGTTGCCGGCATAGCTGTCGAAATCGAGGTCAGCGGTGGCATTACGGATGCCCTCAATTGCCTCGAGCACGTCGAGCAGCCGTGCCCGCGGCGAACGGGGCGCGGCGGGCGGTGCCATCAAAACACCCGCACCGCGCTCGCCTCGATCGCTGGGCGCAGCACGGGATGCAGACTGCCGCGCGTCGCGAGGTCGACCCGCACGCCACCGAGCGCCTCTCCGATACGCTCACCTACGCCAATGAGGTCGAGCAAATCGAACTGTTCAGGCTCGGCTTGGTCCATGAACAGATCAACGTCGGACCGAGCGGTTGCCGTGCCGGCCGCCGTGGAACCGAAGAGATAGAGCGCCTGCACACCCACGGCGCGCAATTCGGCCTCACGGGAGCGTAGCGCGGCCAGGACGGCGTCGCGGTCGGGGTGATCCATGACACTCAATCTACCACGCCAGGCTCATTGTCGCGGCGGCCATGTTGGCAACGAGCACGACCTACTTGGCGTGCTGCAGCGAGTCCGTCTGAGCCTGGATGCGCGACAGCACCCGGCCGAGTTCTTCCATCGTGAATGGCTTCTGCAAGATGGCATCGGGCACGGCTTCACCGGGATGGTCGGGCTCGGCGGGCTCGGCGTAGCCGGTGGCGAGCACCACTGGCCCGGCGAAGCCGCGCGACCGGGCGGCGGCGACAACCGCCAGTCCGGTCATTCCCGGCATGGCGTAATCGATCAGGAGCAGGTCCGGCGGCACCGCGCGGGTGTCGCCATCGCGCTGTAGCAACGCGAGTGCCTCATTGCCGTCCTCGGCCTGCTGCACGTGGCAGCCGAGATCCTTCAGCATCTCGGCCGTTACCTCGCGCACGTCCTCGTCATCGTCCACCAGCAGCACGTGCCAGCGGCGGAGCGCAGGATAGGCGGCATCGCGTCGGGGTGCTGCCCCGACGGCCGTGGCGCGCGGCAGGAGCAGCGTTACCGAGGTGCCGCCCGAGGGCACCGACTCGATCCGTACCGTGCCGCCCGATTCCCGTGTCATTCCATAAACCTGGCTAAGCCCGAGCCCCGATCCGGAGGGACCCTTGGTGGTGAAGAACGGATCGAAGGCACGGCGCGCGACCGCCTCCGTCATGCCTTCGCCGGTGTCGCTTACAGTGATGCGAACGTAGCAGCCGGCCGGGGGATCGTCGGGGCCACCGCCGGGTGCGAGTGTTTCGTTGGCAGTGGCGATGGTGAGCACGCCGCCCTCCGGCATCGCGTCGCGGCCGTTGAGGGCGAGGTTGAGGATCGCCGCCTCCACCTGGCTCGGCTCGGCCATCGCCGGCCAGAGTTCGGCGTCGAGTTGCGTTTCGATCCGGATGCGCTGACCGAGCGTGCTGGTGGCGAGGAGTGCGCCGAGATCGGTGATCAGCTTGTTGATGTCGGTGGCCCGCACCGTGAGCCGCCTGCGGCGGGTGAAGGCGAGCAGCCGGCCGGTGAGCTGGGCGCCGCGCTGCACCGCGCCTGAAGCCCGCTCGATCATCGCCCGCTGGCGCGCCTGGTCCGGCCCGAGATCACGGACCAGCAGCTCGAGATTGCCGAGAATGGTTGCCAGCAGGTTATTGAAATCGTGGGCAATCCCGCCGGCAAGCTGGCCCACGGTCTGCAGCTTCTGGGACTGGACGAGCGCCGCCTCGGTCTCCTTGCGTTCTTCGATCTCGACTTGCAGACGGTTGTTGGTCTCCGACAGCTTCTGCGTGCGCTCGTCGACCCGCGCCTCGAGCAGTTGCGCGTGCTGGCGGAGTTCGGCCTCACGGGTCTCGAGGGCGGCGGCCATTTCGTTGTAGGCAGCGGCGATCTGGCCGAACTCGGAGTTCTCCGTCGAGACGGCGGCACGGGCGCGGAAGTCACCTTCGCGCCAGCGTCGGGCGGCGCTGACCAGCTGCCTGGTCGGGCGGCCGATGAAGCGCCGGCCGGCAAGCAGCGTCAGCACGAACGCCGCGAGCGTCGCGGCGGCCAGCAGCAGGGCGCCGATGAGGGTGGCTCGATTGATGCTCCCCATCAGATCGGGCTCGAAGAAGCCGGCGGCCACCATCAGGCCGGAGCCCGAATGGGTGATGGGCACATAGCCGACCAGCCGGTTCATCCCGTCTACGCTGGCGAGTCGGACGACGCCGGGCAGCGGCGCGTCGATCAGCTTGAGGGCGGCTGGCGGGAAGCGCTTGCCGACGAAATCGGCGTGGCGCGGGTTGCGCGCGAGAATGACGCCGTCGCGGTCCGCCACGCTGAGCACGCTATCCTGCTGCAGCCGGGCGTCGAGCGTCTTGAGCTCGACCAGGTGGTTGGCCAACCAGGCAAGATCAAGCGCTGCGACGAGCACGCCCCGTCGGCCGTCCGCGGTCGCCTGCACCGGGAGGAAGAAGGGCACGAAGCCGCTCGCCAAACCGGGTGCGGTGGCGTAGCGGCCGACACTGAACCCTTCGGCATTCAGCGCATCCTGCACCCAGGCGGGATGGCCAGCGGTCAGGAAGCCGAGGTCTGGCCTGGAGGCGCATACGACCGCGCCGTCGCCGTCCACCAGCGCAAGGAAGGCGTAGGAGGGCAGATTGCGCTTGATGGGACGGAGCCGGTCCGCGCAACGCGGGTCGAGCTGGTGGACCGAATCGAACTCGGCCGCGGTGACGAGCAGGCTGCGCGCACCTTGCGCGATGCTGAGAATGTCGCCGTTCAGCAGCTCGGCTTGCCGCAAGACGAGGTCACTAAGCTGCGCCTTCCGCTCGGCCCGCTCGTCGATCTGGACGAAGATGCCCAAGGTGACGGTCGGTAGCAGGCAGACGAGCACCAGCAACATGAGGCGCGTGGTCAGCCGCATTCCCCTGCCAGGCCGGCCCGTCCTCGTGCCGCCGCTTTCCAGCGGCGCGTTCGAGGTCGGGGCCGGCTGCTGCCCCACCGGTTGCATGGCGCGCGGTTCCAGCCTCACTGCCCCACTGACGTTCTCGTGACCGGGGTAAGTATCCGCTGCACCGCACCGCGCGCAACGGTTGCAACAAGGCGATACACTTATGACGCTGAATTCACCCGATTGTTCGGGAATTCATCGGGTCTAGGATGTCCCGGCGCCGCAAGCCGCCGAGAACGGGAGCAAAGTCATATGCAATTCGGAATCGCCATCCCGACCAGCGCCGATTCGTGGCGACTGGTGCGCCGCGCCGAGGAACTCGGCTTCAGCCACGCCTGGTTCTACGACACGCAGATGTTGAGCGCCGATTGCTTCGTCGCGATGGCGGCGGCGGCGATGAAAACCACGCGCATCCGACTCGGCACGGGGGTGCTGATCCCCTCCAACCGCATCGCGGCGGTCGCCGCCAACGCCTTCGCCTCGCTCAACCAGCTGGCGCCCGGCCGCATCGATTTCGGTGTGGGCACCGGCTTCACCGGCCGCCGCGCGATGGGACTCGGAGCGATCCGGCTGGCGGAGATGGAGGACTACATCCGCGTCGTGATGGCGCTGTTGCGCGGTGAGGACGTGGAGACCGAGATCGAGGGCAAGCGGCGGCTGATCCGGCTGCTCAACCCCGAGGCTGGACTCATCAACACGCGCGACCCGATTCCACTGCACATCGCCGCCTCCGGCCCGCGCGCGCGGGCGCTGACCGCCAAGCTTGTCGCGGGCTGGATCGACACCGCCGGGGATGTCTCGAAGGGTGCGGCCGGGATGGGCCAGATGCGCGAGGCGTGGCAGGCGGCCGGCGGGGGGCCCGAGGCGCTGACTGCGGTGGCGTTCGCTGCCGGCGCGGTGCTGGAGGAGGGCGAGGCGTTCGATAGTCCGCGCGCGATGGCGGTCGCGGGACCACGCGCCGCCACCTTGCTGCATCGCGCCGCCGACGAGGCGCTGGCCGGCTTGCCCAACACGGCCGGCGTCGCGCCGGAGCTGGCAGAGACGGTCGCCGCCTATGTGGCGCACGCGCGGAACTTCCGGCCGCAGGGCGCTCATTATCTGACCAACCACCGGGGCCATCTGATGTTCGTCCGCCCGGACGAACGCCCCTTCGTCACCGCCGAGCTGATCCGCCGCATGACGTTCACCGGCACGGAGCGCGACCTCAAGCAGCGGATCGAGGCGTTCGGGGCGGCCGGATTCACTCAGATCGCGTTCTCAATCCCGCCGGGCCAGGAGCACGCGGTCGAGGATTGGGGGCGGATCAGGCGGGCGTTCGGTTGAACCTCAGCGGCGTGGCGCGCTCACGAGCTGCTGGGCTTCGCTGACGGCGTTCTTGCAATCGGCGTTGTTCTGACTATCGAGCTGCCGGGCGCGTTGCAGGGCGGTTTCGATCTTCGCCGTGCGGTCGTCGGCGTGGAAGGCGCCGGTGGCGTTGGCCGCGGTCGGCTCACCCTGCTGCTGGCGGCGGACGTCTTGCGCGGATGTCGCGGTCTGGGAGCTGGCCTGGTTCATCGACTTGGTCGGGCCGGTCTTTTGGCCGTTTTGCGTGGCTACCTCGTGGGGTGGCGCCGGGTGGCCGGTCTGGCCGCCGATCGAGGCGGCGGGGGAGGCGTTGCCGGTAGAGACGGGGCCGGAGCCGGCGTCTTTGCTGCTCAGCGTCTTTTCAAGCTGGCTGATTTGCTGGGAGCATGGGCCGGCAACCGCTCCGGGCACGCCGAAACCGACGAAGAGCGATGCGCCGAGGACCACGGCCGCATGGGAATGTCGCATGGGGTCTCCTCCTCACCCGGCGCTGCAGGCAGGCGGCGCGGCCGGGAGTGACCCGTTGAACATTTCGGGGCGGGCAGGGTTCCGGCGGTCTCGCGACCGCCGGCTTTCGAGGAGCGGCTAGGCCATCCAGCTCGGAACCGGGAGGCCCTTTTCGCGCAGGAACTCAAGGTTGAACAGCTTCGACGCATAGCGCGCGCCGCCATCGGCGAGGATGGTCACGATGGTGTGGCCGGGTCCGAGATCCTTGGCCACGCGGACCGCGGCGGCGATGTTGATGCCAGAGGAGGTGCCGACGGAGAGGCCCTCAAGGATCAGCACCTCGTAGATGTGCTCCAGCGCCTCGGGGTCTTGGATCTTCACCGCGTCGTCGATCGCCACGTCGTTGAGGTTCTCGGGCACGCGGGACTGGCCGATGCCCTCGGTGATCGAACTGCCGGTGACGGTGAGATCGTTGCTCTTGACCCAGCCGTAGAGGGCGCTGCCCTCGGGGTCGGCGAGCACGATTTTCACCTTCGGGTTCTTCGCCTTGAGCGCCAGGCTCACGCCCGCCAGCGTGCCGCCCGTCCCGGCGGCGCAGGTGAAGGCGTCGACCTTGCCTGCGGTCTGGTCCCAGATCTCGGGGCCGGTGGTGGCGCGGTGGGCCTCGCGGTTGGCGAGGTTGTCGAACTGGTTGGCCCACACCGCGCCGGTCTCCTCCGCCATGCGGCGGGAGACGTGCACGTAGTTGCCAGGGTCGCGATAGGGCTTGGCGGGCACCAGGCGGAGATCGGCGCCGATCATGCGGAGGAACTCGATCTTCTCGCGGCTCTGGGTCTCCGGCATCACGATGATGCAGCGATAGCCGCGCGCGTTGCCGACCAGGGTGAGGCCGATGCCGGTGTTGCCGGCGGTGCCCTCCACGACCACGCCGCCTGGCTTGAGCACGCCGCGACGCTCGGCGTCGAGGATGATGCCGAGGCCGGCGCGGTCCTTCACCGAGCCGCCGGGGTTCATGAACTCGGCCTTGCCGAGGATGGTGCAGCCGGTTGCCTCGGAGGCGCGGCGGAGCTTTATCAATGGCGTGTTGCCGATCGCGGCGGCGAGGTCCTCGCTGGCGCGGTGGCTGAAATAGGATGCGCTCATGCGTGCCCTCCGTCGCGTGTTCCCGGTTGAACCGCCGGTCGCCCTGTGCAATGGCCCGATAGGCGCGTCAGCCGGAGATGACAATATGGTCGAGAATGTCCCGCCCGCACAGGCCTGGGAAGCGCTTAATAGCGATCCCGAAGCGCGGCTTGTCGACGTCCGCACCGAAGGCGAGTGGAATTCCGTCGGCATTCCCGATGTTTCGGCGGCGGGCAAGGAGACGGTGCTGCTGCCGTGGCAGATCGTGCCGGGCGGGCCGCTCAATCCCGGTTTCCTCGATGGGTTGCAGGCGGCCGGGCTGACGCCGGAGAACCATCTCTACTTCATCTGCCGCAGCGGCGCCCGCAGCGCGGCGGCGGCGGAGGCGGCGCGGCAGGCGGGTTTTTCCGCCGTCTACAACGTTTCCTCGGGGTTCGAGGGCAGCCGGTTCTCCGCTGGGTGGAAGGCGAAGAAACTGCCCTGGCGGCAGGCCTGAGCGCCTCTACGCTCACGAGAACAGCCGCCGGTCCCACCACACCGGGCGGTGAAGCCCGTGGCGGATGTGGCTGATTTCCGGGTGCTCGGGGTTGATGAGGAAGTTGTGCTCCATGCGCGCGACGACGCTGGGCACGATCAGCAACACTGATCGCTTGTCCTGCTGCCAGACCGTGCCGAACGGCTTCGAGACGGTGCAGGAGGGGTCATCCCAGCCGGGGAGTTGCGGCGGTTCGACGACCTCATAGGAAAGGCCGTTCGGGATGGTGATTTCGATGAAGTGCTGGTTCGGCGGGAGGCGGCCGCTGCCGCCGGCGAGTTTTTCGAGCATCGCCGTCGAGTAGTGCTCGGCGGCGTAGATCATCGGGCTGGCAGGCGTGTTCCAACGGCCCGGGTACAGCGTCGAGCCGGTGGCGTCGAAAATCGGGTACTTCCCGTCCGGGTCGCCGATACGCCAGGCGCTGAGCACCCGGTCGAGCTTTTGAGCCGTCACACAGCGGAGCCGTACTGCAAGCCTCCCAAGATCCCCTCGACCAGCGGCCGGCCGAACTCGCTCGCGAGCACGACGTCCACGGGGCGGCGCATCTCGAGCAGCGGATGCGGGCGGAACAGGAAATCCCGCGCTTCCTCGTCGCTGCCCCAGACCTCTCGCGCGAAGGCCCAGATGTCGGCGAGCCGGGCGACCTTGGCGCCTTCGTCGGGAGACAGCCGGGACAGCCCGGCCCGCTTGGCCGCGTCCTGCCGGCGTCGGGCCAAGGTGGCGCGCGGGACCAGTCGGAAGATGAAGGTGCTGTCGTCCGGGGCGACCTGTCGCACGACGCGATCCAATGCCGAGAGCGGCAGGCCCTGCTCGACCTCAGTGACGAGGGAGAGCAACGACATCGGCTCGTGATCGCGCCGCTCGATCCCTAGCACCTCCGCAACCGCCGCCCCGGTTGTCATGATCCGCTCCTCTCTGATGAGACGAAATATAGTCTCGCATGAGCGGGCCGCAAGCGGAACTCGGTCAGCGCCGCCGGAGCAGGAAGGCGGGGGCGCGGTTGGGTTGGGTGGTGATGACCGGGGTGGGCATCACGGGCTGGTCGCCGTCCAGGCCGATCTCGAAGGCTTGGATCATCGCGGCGAGGAGGAGCGTGGCCTCGGCCAGGGCGAATTGGGCGCCGACGCAAACGCGCGGGCCGGCGCCGAAGGGCAGGTAGGCGAAGCGTGGCGGGGTGGGGGCGCTGGGCAGGAAGCGCGACGGGTCGAAGGCGTCGGGGTCGCGCCACAGGCGGCGGTGACGGTGCAGCACCCAGGGGGAGATCATCAGGATCGCACCCTTGGGGATCGCGACCGCGCCGGCTTGGTCCGGGCCGATCGCGGCGCGGACCAGTGTGAAGGCGGGCGGGTAGAGGCGCAGCGCCTCGCTGACCACGGCGCGGGTGCGGGTGAGCCGCCCGAGCGCGTCGGCGGCGCCGTCAGGGCCAAGGTTGGGGCCGTGGACTTCGGCGGCGAGGCGGTCCTGCTCGGCGGGGTCGAGGGCCAGCAGGTAGAGCGACCAGAACAGGGTGATGGCGGTGGTCTCGTGGCCGGCCACGATCATCGTCGCCACCTGGTCGCGCAGCTGCGGGCGGGTGAACGCGGCGCCGGTCTCGGGGTCGCGCGCGTCGCGCAGCAGGTCGAACAGGTCGCGCGGGCCGTCGTCGGCTACGCCGGTCGCGGGCCGGCTATCGATGATGCGGTCGATCAGCGCCATCCAGCGCGCCTGGAAGCGGCGGCGGCGGAGGTCGCGCAGGGTGGGGATGCCGGGCGGCAGCACCATGTCCATGAGATGCGGCTGGGCGAGCCTGAACCCGTACTCGGTGAGCAGGGCGCGCATCTCGGGGCCGAACTCGCGCGTCTCGAGGGAGAACATCGAGCGCCCGGCGATGTCGAGGGCGGCGGATTGCATGGCGGCGAGCAGGTTGACCGGCTGGCCTTCGCGCGTGGCGAGGGCGGCGATCATCTCCTGTGTGACGCTCGCCATGTGGCGTGTCAGCATGGGGATGACGCGGGGCGCCATCGCGGGGGCGATGGTGCGGCGCTGATGCCGCCAGTCCTCGCCCTCGCTCAACAGCAGGCCGCGCCCGGCGATGGGGCGGAGGATGCGGATGGAGGCGGGCGTGCGGCGATAATTGTCGGGGTTGCCGACCAGCACGTGATGGATCGCCTCGGGCGCGTTGAGCAGCATCTGCGCCCGACCAAGAATGCGGCTTTCGACCACGTCCCGCTCGTATGCGTAGTCCGGCCACATCAGCAGCGCGTTGGTGCGGACGGCGCGGAGAAAGGCCGGGAACGACGGCATTTCCCCCGGGTAGTCGGGGCGTGGGGGGATAAACAGGGGCGCTTCGACCGTGGAGCTCATGCGGGCGAGGTCCGCTCAGTTGGACGCCAGGGAAGATCGGTTATCCGGCAACGGACTGGCGCCATCATGCCTGTGGCTCGGTTCATATCAGCTCGCTCCCGAATTGGCCGAGAAACGCACTCGCGCGAGGTCGCGCGGCTGATTTGTTGGGGGCGGGCTCATGCACCTCTACACTTGGCTCTTGGACGTTCATCCGACCCAGCTGGGGAGCGACGCTTCCGGATACATCGCGAGCGCCCTTGTCTTGCTGACCTTCTGCATGACATCGATGCGCCCGCTTCGCATGGTCGCGATCGCGAGCAACGTGGCATTCATCGCCTATGCGATGACGGCGCATTTGTATCCGGTATTGCTCCTGCACAGCATCTTGCTTCCCTTGAACGTGACGCGGCTGCTGCAGATCGAGCTAGGGCGCGGCTTCCTGATTGCCCGCCTGCCCTGGCGGCGTTCGTCAGGCGCGCTCGGAAGCCGCCTCCGTGCTTCCAACGTTGCCCACCAGATGCCGGCGAAGTGACGCGGTTAGATCAACGCGGCGGGACCATGTTGCGCGGCGTCTGGCCGGGCGGCGTGGGCTCGGGGCGGGGTGGCGGGGCGCCTGGGGCGCCTTGGAGGATCATTCCGCCGCCCTGGAAGGCGCGGTTTGCCTCGGGCGTGAAGGGGCCGTGATCCACCGGCACGTTGGGGGAGCGCCGAGCGTGTGGCGAGGAGCTGGCGCCACTCGGCGCTTGCGCGAGGGCCGGGGTGCAGGCCAGCGAAGCGAGCAGGGCGGCGAGATACAGATGGCGCATCGGAAGCGTCCTTGATCGCTGTTCGAGCGATGCACTTCTACCAGAATGGCTCGGTGCGGCGGAATTTTGTCAATGCCTCGTCAAGCCGGCGGAGCGCCTTGCGTTCCTGCTCCGCACTCCAGGCGGCGAGTTGGGCGAAGGCGGGGGCGAGCTCGGTGCCGCGGACGCCGAGCATGTCGTCGGCGAGGCGGGGCGTGACACGCGCGTCGTTGATCGTGCCGAGCAACTCCTGCAGCGCCTCGCAGCGCTTGCGGTAGCGCTTGACGGCTTTCGGCTTGTACAGCCCCGCGACGAACTCGGTGCTGTAGCGCAATTTCTTGAGCGACTTGCGCAGGCCGTGCAGGCTCTCCGGCGTGTCGGCGCGTTTGGCGCGGCGGGCGACCTTGCGGGCCATGCGGTCGAGCAGGTCGGGGGCCACATTCGCGAGCCGTTTTCCCAGGCGCTTGTGGCCGAGATGCGCGGGATGTTCGAGGCCTTCCTCGCACCAGGCGGCGAGGCCGAGGGCGAGGCTGGTGAGACCGGCGCCGTGCAGCGCCTCCTGCACCGGGCCGTTGGCGCTGGCGCGGTAGGCTTCGGCCGGCGGGCGCAGGCGGTCGATCCAGGACGCGCCGAGGTCATGCGCGACGGCGGGCAGGGTTTGCAGACACAATACGTCGCGGTCGCGGCGTTCGCCGAACACCTGGCCGAGGCGTTTCAACTCGCGCTCGAACAGCGCGGCGGCGTTTGGCTCTAGCAACGGCGCGAACAGCACCAATGCCGAACGCACGCGGCGCAGGCCGATGCGGAGCTGATGGATGCCCTCGGGCGCGGCGGCCTCGGCGGCGGCGATGTTCTCGAGGATCTGGCTGAGGCCGCTCGCGACGATGACGCGGAAGGCTTCGTTGGTGCGGACCTTCGGATCGAGGCGGAGTTTTGTCGCGTGCGGCGCGCGCGGCGCCGTGCCGTCGCGGAGACGATAGCCGCGCGCCGACTTGCTCTCGGGTGCGAGCCACATCGGCACCGCTTCGTGCAGCTCGATCGCCAAGCGATAGAGTGGGCCGAGCGCGCCGGATTTCAGTTCGAGTTCCAGCTCGTCTACCTTCTCGCGCGCATCTCCCGCCTCGATCGTACCTTCGTCGAGCGCCACTTCGACATGCGTGTCATCATCGAGCACGAGCTGGCGCGTGCTGCGCTCGATGTCGGTGACGAACAGTGCTTCGAGGCGGCGGCCGTCGAGCGTTGCGGCGATGTCGCGCGCGGGGGTTTCGGCGAGGAGGGCGGCATCCGGCTCCTCGCGCTCGACGGGCCACTCCCATTCGCCGCGCGCGGGTGCGACGCCGCCGTCCGACGGCGCGGATTTCAATGTCTGGATGCGGCGATTGCCGCGGCTTCGCACGCGCAGGACGAAGCCGTTGGCGAACAGCGCGCGGTCCTCGGTGTCGAAATAGCGTGTGATCTCGCGCCGCTGCTCGGCGCGTACCGCGCTCAACGCCGGCACTTGTTCCAGCGCCGCGTGGCTGCCGGGCGGCAGGCGGAGCTTCAGTTCGATCTCGACGGGGCCGGCGTCGGGCTTGGCCATGCTCTCTCCACGCGCGCCGGGCGGCGCGGTTCCCTCTCGCCCGGCCCATGCTCCAGCCCTGGGCTAGGCGAGCGATTACCGATGGGTATACTCGCGACAGCCGGGCGTGGCACGCGGCGAATGCGGCGGGCCGGGCAAGGCATGTGTGCGGCCGCCGGGCGGGAACAAAGGAGTAGGGGAATGAGTTTGAAGGGTGCGGGTTACATTGTGGGGGCATGGGAACATCCCACCCGCAAGGCGACGGACAAATCTGTGGCACAGCTGCACGCCGAATGCGCCAAGGGCGCGCTCGACGACGCGGGACTGACCAAGGACGACGTTGACGGGTATTTCTGTGCCGGCGACGCGCCGGGCATGGGGCCGATCAACATGGTCGACTACATGAACCTCAACGTCCGGCACATTGACAGCACCGATATCGGCGGCTCGTCGTACCAGATGCTGGTCGGCCACGCGCTGGAGGCGATCCAAGCCGGGCGCTGCAACGTCGCACTCATCACGCTCGCGGGACGCCCGCGCAGCGAGGGCCAGGCGACCGGCACCGCGGTGCGCGCCGGCAACCCGGCGCAGCCCGACATGCAGTTCGAGTATCCGTACGGCCCCGTCGTCGCGAACATGTACGCGATGTGCGCGGCGCGGCACATGTATCAGTACGGCACGACGAGCGAGCAGCTCGCCTGGATCAAGGTCGCGGCCTCGCATCACGCGCAGTACAACGAGCACGCGATGCTGCGTAATGTCGTGACGGTCGAGGACGTGGTGAACTCGCCGATGGTCTCGACGCCGCTGCACCGGCTCGATTGCTGCGTCATCAGCGACGGCGGCGGCGCGCTCATCGTGACCAAGCCGGAAATCGCCAAGAGCCTGAAGCGGCCGCTGGTCAAGGTGATCGGCGTCGGCGAGCACCCGAAGGGACAGTTCGCGGGACAGGTCGATCTGACCTATTCCGGCGCGCGCTGGTCCGGCCCGGCGGCGTTCGAGATGGCGGGCGTGAAGCCGTCCGACATCAAGTACGCGTCGATCTACGACAGCTTCACCATCACGGTGCTGATGCAGCTGGAAGACCTCGGCTTCTGCGAGAAGGGCCAGGGCGGCAAATTCGTGCAGGACGGCAACCTGATTTCCGGCCAGGGCAAGCTGCCGTTCAACACCGATGGCGGCGGGCTGTGCAGCAACCATCCGGCCAATCGCGGCGGCATCACCAAGATCATCGAGGCGGTGCGCCAGGCGCGCGGCGAGGCGCACCCGAAGGTGCAGGTGCCCAACGCCAACCTGGTTCTCGCGCACGGCACGGGCGGCTCGCTCGGCACGCGGCACGGCAGCAGCACCGTCATTCTGGAGCGGGAGTGAACACCAATGGCTGAAAGAACGATCGGCTTCGTCGGCGACGCCGGCAGCAACCCGGAAACCAAGCCGTACTGGGATGGCTGCAACGCGGGCAAGCTGATGCTGACCCGCTGCAAGGACACCGGCAAGGTGTTCACCTATCCGCGCGGCGTCTCGCCCTTCACCTTGTCCGCCAATGTCGAGTGGTTCGAGGCCAAGGGCACCGGCGTGCTCTACTCCTACAGCACGATGGAGCGTGCCAACCCGCCCTACACGATCGCCTACGTCACGCTCGACGAGGGCACCACGATGATGACGGGCATCACCGACACGGACGCCTCGAAGCTGAAGATCGGCCAGAAGGTGAAGGTCGTCTTCAAGGACACCGAGACCGGCCAGAAGGTGCCGTTCTTCACTCCGGCCTAGCGTGATTGCCGGCCCTTGCCCGAGCGGGCAGGGGCCGGCGAATTCGCTGCATTTGATATTGTCGAGTTTGTTACATTTGGTGTGATCCGCTTCACACCACCGTCGCGCGGCCAGCCTCCAGGATGGGTCATCCATACCGGGAGGAGAATAGAATGCCTGGCTTTCACGGCATGTATCCGCGGGACATCATTCCGCCGCGTTCGACCTATTATGCGTCGGGCCGCTTCGGGCGGCTGTTCGGCAAGCTGCCGCCGTTCGCCGCCGATACGCCGCAACTGCGCGAGGCGCTGGTCGATATCGGCAAGCGCGGCGGCATCATGGATGCGAAGGACGATCTTGCCGCCGGGCCGGTGAAGCTCATCACCGACCCGGCGCTGTCGGCGCACAACCCCGACAATCCGAAGATGGGTGCGGGGATGACCTTCCTCGGCCAGTTCCTCGACCACGACATGACGTTCGACCCGACGTCGAGCTTGGAACGTCAGTCCGATCCGGAAATGATCGCCAATTTCCGCACGCCGACCTTGGGGCTCGACAATCTCTACGGCGCGGGACCGGGTGCGAGCCCGCATCTCTATGACCAGGGCGCCGGCGGCGGCATCAAGTTCCTCATCGAAAGCGTCGCGCCTGGCGGCGCCTCGGACAAGTTCGATCTGCCGCGCAACAGCCAGTCGACGGCGCTGATCGGCGACCCGCGCAACGACGAGAACCTGATCGTCTCGCAGCTGCATCTCGGCTTCCTGCGCTTCCACAATGCGGTGGTCGACTACGTCGTCAAGGAGCTCAAGCTCACCAATTTCGGCGACGCCTTCGCCGAGGCGCAGCGCATCGTGCGCTGGCACTATCAATGGATGATCCTGCACGAGTTCCTGCCGCTCACCTGCGGCGAGGCGGTGGTGCAGGACGTGCTGCGACATGGCCGCAAGTTCTACCGGTGGCGCAACGAGCCGTTCATTCCGGTGGAATTTTCCGTGGGCGCCTATCGGTTCGGCCACAGCCAGGTACGGCCGTCCTATCGGGCCAATCTTGCCGGCATGAAGGGCCAGCCGTTCTTCGCCTTCATCTTCAATCCCGAGGGGCCGGGCAACCCGGCCGACCCCGACGACCTCTCCGGCTCGGCGCGCGCGCCGCGGCGCTACATCGACTGGCCGACCTTCTTCGACTTCAAGGACGGCAACCTGAAGCACAACAAAAAGATCGACGCGGTGTTGTCGAGCCCGCTCTTCGCCCTGCCGGGCAGCGTCGTGCCGCATCCGGCGCCGGTCGCCAACCCCAACTCGCTGGCGCAACGCAACCTGCTGCGGCACCTCACCTTCGCGCTGCCCTCGGGCCAGCGGGTCGCCCAAGCCATGCGGCTGCCGGTGCTGTCCGAGGGCGATCTCGGGGCGCTGAAGCCCTACGGGCTGCAGAACCGCACGCCGCTGTGGTTCTACGTGCTCCGCGAGGCGGGACTCACCCAGAAGGGCGAACGGCTCGGCCCGGTGGGGGCGCGGATCGTCACCGAGGTGTTCGTCGGGCTGATGGAGGGCGACGACACCTCCTACCTGACCCAGGAGCCGGACTGGCGGCCGTTCCTGCCGACCGTCGACCCTGCCAGGCACGGCAAGGATTTCCGCATGGTGGATATCCTGCGCTTGGCTGGGGTCGCTTAGTTGCCATCGAGAGAGCCCGGATCCGGGTAAAACTACGGTCCGTCAGAGCCCGGATCCGGGCAATAACGGTGGCCCGAAGAGCCCGGATCCGGGCGAAACCGGAGGGGCGGCGGGCTTGCGGAGGAAGCGCGATCGGCCGACCTTGCCCTTTGTAGCACAAGGGAGTGTCGATGGGCACGTCGGTCGATGTCGTGGTGATCGGCGCCGGGGTCGCGGGGCTTTCCGCCGCTGCCTCGCTCGGCCGCGCGGGCGTGCGGGTCGCGGTGCTGGAGGCGGGGAGCCGGGTCGGCGGGCGTGCCTGGACGGTTCGCCCACCGTCGCTCGGCGGCGCCTATTTCGACATGGGGGCGATCTGGCTGCATTCGGCCGAGACCAACCCGCTGGTGCCGATCGCCCGCGCCGCCGGCGAGCGGCTGATCGACGCCGATGGACAGCGCGCTCGGCGCACCTTCGTGGACGGGCATGTCGCGGTCCCGAGCGAGCTGGCCGGGCGGGATGGCGCCTGGGACCGCTTCGAGGCGGCGGCGGACGCCCTGCTCGGCGACGGTGCGGCGGATGCGAGCCTCGCCGAGGTGGCGCGGCGTCTGCCGGATGATCCCTGGGCCGTTACCGTCGAGACCTGGGAAGGGCCGATCATCTGCGTCGCCGACGCGAGCGAGTTCAGCTTGCGCGACTGGCGGGCCAATCAGCTTTCGGGCGGCAACATTCTGGTCGCGGGCGGGCTCGGCGATTTCGTCGGGCGTCGGCTGGCGCCGGGGGAGGGGCTGCATCTCGACACGCCGGCGACGCGCATCCGCTGGCAAGAGCCGGGCGGGCGGGTCGCGGTGGAGACGCCGCGCGGGGCGGTGGAGGCCGCTGCCTGCATCGTCACCGTCTCGACCGGCGTGCTCGCCTCGGGTCGGATCGGCTTCGATCCGCCCTTGCCGACGGCCGTTGGAGAGTGCCTGGACGGGCTTCCGATGGGCCTGGCGCTCAGGGTGGTGCTGCGTGCCTCCGGGTCCGACCGGCTGGATTTGCCGGATTCCTGCTCGCTCGACCGTCGCTTCACCCACGGCGACCCTGCTATCGTGTTCAACGCCTGGCCTCGGGGGTTCGATTATTTGAGCGCCTGGATCGGCGGGTCCCTGGCCTGGGAGCTAACCCGCGCGGGGACGAAGGCGGCCGAGGATTTCATGCGTGGCGAATTGCGCCGGATGCTCGGGGGCCGGGTGGATCGGGCATTGCGGCCGGGGGCGGCGGTGGTCTCGGGCTGGGGCACCGACCCGTTATTCCAAGGCGCCTACGCCTTCGCCCGTCCCGGCCACGCCGGCGCGCGACGCCGATTGGCCGAGCCGCTGGCCGACGGGCGGCTGCAGATCGCCGGCGAGGCCACCCACGAGACCCTGGCGGCGACGGTGGGCGGGGCCCGGCTGAGCGGCGAGGCGGCGGCCGCGATTGCCCTTCGCACCGTGCGCGGCACATGAAGCTGCTGTTCTGGCGGCGCAAGCGGATCGGCGTCATCGAGCTGCACGGCGTGCTCTCGCCGCGCCCCGGCGCGCTCAATGCCAGCACGTTCGCGCCGCTGATCGAGCGGGCGATACGTGCCGCCGGCAAGGGCGGGCACGTCATCCTCGACATCGACAGCCCCGGTGGCTCGCCGGTGCAGTCCGACCAGATCGCTGCCCTGGTGCGCCGGCACGCCGACAAGCTGGGGGTGCGTGTCACGGCGGTGATCGCCGAGGTGGGGGCGTCGGGCGGCTACTGGCTGGCCTGCGCGGCCGATGAGATTCTTGCCAGCCCGATGAGCGTCGTCGGCTCCATCGGCGTGATCGGCGGCGGCTTCGGCTTCACCGAGCTGATCGCCCGGCTCGGGGTCGAGCGGCGGCTCTATACGGCGGGGGAGAACAAGGCGCGGCTCGACCCTTTCAGCCCCGAGCGGCCGCAGGATGTGGATTTCGTCAAGGGCGTGATGCAGGAACTGCACATGCGCTTCAAGGATTGGGTGCGTGCCCGCCGGGGCGAGCGGCTGCGCGGCGAGGAGGCGGTGCTGTTCGACGGCGGCTGGTTCCTTGGCGCGCGGGCGAAGGAGCTCGGCCTGGTCGACGGGTTCGGCGACGTGGACGGCGTGGTGCGGCGGATCGGCGGCGAACGGGCCGTCTCGCGCGTGTTCCGCCCGAAGCGTCGCGGGTTACTCCGACGTCTGCCGAGGCTCGCGGCGGAAGCGGCCTTTGAGGCTGCGTTCGAGGCGATCGTCGAGGCCGGCGAGGAGCGGCGCGGCCGGCTCAGCCTGCTTGCCGGGCCAGGAGACCGGCGCCACTGACGCCGGGCGTGCTCGCGGTCGGCGGCGCTTCCGTCTCGCCTGGCGCCTCGGCGCCGAGTGCGGCGGACAGGCGGCCCGCCGCATCCAGCACGGCCGGGAGAAGCGAGCGGGCGCGGTGCGGGCGCATCCGCAGCGCCGGGGCGGCGATGAACAGGACGGCGACGACCAGGCCGCTGCCGTCCCGCACCGGGGCCGCGATGGAGACCGCGCCGGCCTCCACCTCGTCGGCGGTGAGCAACCAGCCCCGCGCGCGGATGCGCTGCATGTCGGCGATGAGCCAGTCGGGGTCGGTCCGCGTCGCGGGGGTGAAACGGGGGAGCCGCTGGCTCAACACCTGCTTGCGCACGCTCTCCGGCGCATAGGCGAGCAGGATGCGGCCGCACCCGGCGTGCAGCGGCCGCCGCTTGCCGACATCGGTGTAGAGACGCAACGCGGGGTCGGGCCGGTAGGCGGCGACCGTCTCGCTCTCAACCCCGTCGCGCACCCGCAGATAGACCGTCTCGCCACAGGATTCTCCGAGCGCGGTCAGGAACGGCCCCGCCACCGCTGCCAGCGCCCCTTGGGCCGAGGCGGCGCGGCCGAGCACTCCCCAGCGGGCGCCGAGCCGCCAGGAGCCGCGGGCCTTGTCCTGGATGGCGAAGCCGCGCGCCTCCATCGTCCGCAGCAGGCGAAAGCCGGCCGTGCGGGTGCAGTTTGCCTCCTTGGCGATGTCGGCGAGGGGGGCGGGGCCGATGCGGGCGAGCGCCTCAAGGAGGTCAAGCGCGCGATCAACGGCGGCGATGCTATACCGGCTGGATTCCGGCTCGGCGGTCAGGCCGGGCATTCAATGCGATCCCGAGATCATGAAATTCCCGTGAGAATGTCAGGTTGTGCCGTTTGCGTCAAAGCTTCACTGGCGACGCAAATTCTGGATTGGCTTCACCACGGCGGGGGCCAGGTGGGGGGCCACTCGCCACCAACGCTTGTGGTGCCTGTCGGCGTGCGGTAAAGCCCCCGCCTCACGGCCGCAAGGTCGCTTCTTGGCGAGTTCGGGCCGGGCCAGCGGGCGTGGTGGAATTGGCAGACACGCCAGATTTAGGTTCTGGTGGCGCAAGCCGTGGGGGTTCAAGTCCCTCCGCCCGCACCACGGCCTTCCGGCGGGGCGTTCGTAAGGATATTCGGGCTGATGCAGGTTACTGAAACCCTCTCCGACGGGCTCAAGCGCGCCTACAGCGTGGTGGTGCCCGCCGCCGATATCGCCAGCCGGCGCACCGCGCGGCTGACCGACCTCGGCAAGACCCTGCGTCTGCCCGGCTTTCGCCCTGGCAAGGTGCCGCTGCCGGTGGTGCGCCAGCGCTACGGGACGGCGGTGATCGCCGAGGTGCTGGAGGAATCGGTCAACCAGGCGACCCAGCAGGTGATCTCCGATCGCGGCCTGCGCCCGGCGATGCAGCCCAAGGTCAGCGTGACCAGCGAGGATGTCGGGGCGACCGAGCCCAAGGACCTCGAGTTCAATGTCGAGCTCGAAGTGCTGCCTGAGATCACCATGCCGGAGTTTTCCGAAATCAACCTGACCCGGCTGAAAGCCGAGGTCTCGCCCGAATCGGTGGACAAGGCGCTGCACGAGTTGGCGGTGCGCAACCGCGACCTGGTGGACATCGAGGAGGACCGCGGCGCCGCCCCCGGCGAAGTGCTGGTGGTCGATTTCGTCGGCAAGGTGGATGGCACCGCGTTCCCCGGCGGCACGGCGACGGATATGAACGTCGAAATCGGTGGGAGCGGCTTCATTCCCGGCTTCTCCGAACAGCTCGAAGGCATGAAGGCGGGCGAGGCGCGGACCATCGACGTGACCTTCCCGGCGGATTACGGCGTCCCCGACCTGGCGGGCAAGGCGGCGACCTTCGACATCACGGCCAAGAAGCTGCGCCGGCCGGTCGAGCCGGCGATGGACGACGAGTTCGGCAAGAAGATCGGCTTTGAGAATCTCGACGAGGTGCGTCAGGCGATCACCGAGCGGATGCAGCGCGAATATGACCAGCTCTCCCGGCTCCGGCTGAAGCGCCAGCTGCTCGACGCGCTCGCCGAGCGGGCCAGCTTCGCCCCGCCCGAGGGCATGGTGCAGGCCGAGTTCGACCAGATCTGGCAGCGCCTGGAGGCCGACCGCAAGGAAGGCCGGCTCGACGACGAGGACAAGGAAAAGGACGAGGAGACGCTGAAGACCGAATACCGCGCCATCGCCGACCGGCGGGTGCGGCTCGGCCTGCTGCTCGCCGAGATCGGCCGCGCCAACGGCATCACCGTCACCGCCGACGAGATGACCCGCGCGATGCGCGCCGAGGCGATGCGCTATCCCGGCCAGGAGGCCCAGGTGATGGAGTTCTTCCGCAAGAACCCGCAGGTGACGGACAATCTGCGGGGCCCCATCTTCGAGGAGAAGGTCGTGGACTATGCGGTCGAGCTCGCGCGCGTCACCGATGAGACGGTGACACCCGAGGAGCTTGCGAAGGAGCCGGAGCCGCCCGCCGCCCCCGTCGCGTCGGCGGAGAGCGCGGCAGCCGAAGGCGCCTGACCTGGACGAATGGTGGGGGGCGAACGGCTGGCATGGCAGGCTGCTTTTAAGCGGCGGATCGGCGACCTATTTTAGCGGAACATGCCTCGGCGCCCGCCGTGGCTCGCGTGGACCAATCGCTTTGGGGCCATCGTTTTGAGGGAAGGTGAAGGTGATGTGGGACCGTGATCCCGTCGAGGTCTACAACAATGCGCTGGTGCCGATGGTGGTGGAGCAGACCGCCCGCGGCGAGCGAGCGTTCGATATCTACTCCCGCCTCCTCAAGGAGCGGATCATCTTCCTGACCGGCGCGGTCTACGATCAGGTGAGCGCCCTGATCGTCGCTCAGCTGCTGTTCCTGGAATCGGAGAACCCGTCCAAGGACATCGCCTTCTATATCAACAGCCCGGGCGGCGTGGTCTCGTCCGGCCTCGCGATCTACGACGCGATGCAGTATATCCGCAGCCCGGTCAGCACCGTCTGCGTCGGCCAGGCCGCCTCGATGGGCAGCCTGCTGCTCTGCGCCGGGGCCAAGGGCAAGCGCTACGCCCTGCCCAATGCGCGGGTGATGGTGCACCAGCCTTCGGGCGGCGCGCAGGGTCAGGCGACGGATATCGAGATCCAGGCCCGCGAGATCCTGACTCTCCGCAAGCGGCTGAACGAGATCTATGTCCGCCACACCGGGCAGCCCATCGAGGCGATCGAGCGTAAATTGGAGCGCGACAGCTATATGTCGGCCGAGGAATCGCGGGATTTCGGCATCGTCGACGAGGTGGTGGAGAACCGGCCACCCTCGCCCGAGGAAGCCGCATCCCGGTCCTGATCGATCCGGGGCGCCCGCCCCGTTCTGGCGTGAGTTGTGCTAATTCGGTATGGCGACCGCGCGGGTTGTCCCGTCGGCGGTCGTCGCCCGGTCGCAGTCCTTGTCGGTTCCCGCCGGCGGGGGCTAATGTGGCCCATTGGTTCCCGGGAGGCCGGGGCAGGAGTGCGCATGGGCAAGTCCCCTGATTCCAAGAACACCCTGTACTGCTCGTTCTGCGGCAAGTCGCAGCACGAGGTGCGCAAGCTGATCGCCGGCCCGACGGTGTTCATCTGCGACGAGTGCGTCGAGCTGTGCATGGACATCATCCGCGAGGAGCACAAGACGCACCTCGTGAAGTCCCGCGACGGGGTGCCGACGCCGCGCGAGATCTGCAAGGTGCTGGACGACTACGTGATCGGCCAGGACCACGCGAAGAAGGTGCTGAGCGTCGCGGTCCACAATCATTACAAGCGGTTAGCGCACGGCCAGAAGAACAACGACATCGAGATCGCCAAGTCCAACATCCTGCTCGTCGGCCCCACCGGCTCGGGCAAGACGCTGCTGGCGCAGACGCTGGCGCGCATCCTCGACGTGCCCTTCACGATGGCCGACGCCACCACGCTGACCGAGGCAGGCTATGTCGGCGAGGACGTGGAGAACATCATCCTCAAGCTGCTGCAATCGGCCGACTACAATGTTGAGCGGGCCCAGCGCGGCATCGTCTATATCGACGAGGTCGACAAGATCAGCCGCAAGTCGGACAACCCCTCGATCACCCGCGACGTGAGCGGGGAGGGGGTGCAGCAGGCGCTGCTCAAGATCATGGAGGGCACCGTCGCCTCCGTGCCGCCGCAAGGCGGGCGCAAGCATCCCCAGCAGGAATTCCTCCAGGTCGACACCACCAACATCCTGTTCATCTGCGGCGGCGCTTTCGCCGGGCTGGAGCGGATCATCGGCGCGCGCGGCAAGGGCTCCGGGATCGGCTTTGGGTCCGAGGTTCGTGCCCCCGACGAGCGGCGGATGGGGGCGATCCTGCGCGAGGTGGAGCCGGAGGACCTGCTCAAGTTCGGTCTCATCCCGGAGTTCATCGGCCGCCTGCCGGTGGTCGCCACCTTGGAGGATCTCGACGAGAACGCGCTGGTCGAGATCCTGACCAAGCCGAAGAACGCCCTGGTCAAGCAGTACGGCCGGCTGTTCGAGATGGAGGGCGTGAAGCTCTCGTTTACCGAGGATGCGCTACGGTCCGTCGCGACGCGGGCGATTGCCCGTAAAACCGGAGCGCGCGGATTGCGCTCCATCATGGAGGCCATCCTGCTGTCCACCATGTTCGACCTGCCGGGCCTCGATGGGGTCGAAGAGGTGGTGATCAACCGCGAAGTTGCCGAATCGCGTGCCAATCCGCTGTATCTCTATGGCAAGGAGCGGGCGGAGACCAGCGCCTGAGCCGGCGCTGCTTCGCCGTCGGGACGCAGGTCTGTCAAGACCTTGCGGCCCATCCCGCCAGTGCCGATATCCCGGAGCGTCAAGCCGGGAATCCACCCCGGCATGGCGCGATCCGTGCCGCAATTTGGGCGGAATGCGCGCCGACTGTCCTGAAGGAGGTCATCTATGACTGATGCCGATAACCCCGGCGCGCCGAATCCGGAGCCGGTCAAGGCGGAGCCCGTGAGGGGCGAGCTGCTGCCGGTCCTGCCGCTGCGCGACATTGTCGTCTTCCCGCACATGATCGTGCCGCTGTTCGTCGGCCGCGAGAAATCGGTTCGCGCCCTCGAAGCGGTGATGAAGGACGACAAGCAGATTTTGCTGGTGGCGCAGAAGAGCGCCGAGCAGAACGACCCCTCGTCCGACGACATCTATCGCGTGGGCACGGTCTCCACGATCTTGCAGCTGCTGAAGCTCCCCGACGGCACGGTCAAGGTGCTGGTCGAGGGCGGCAGGCGGGCCAAGATCGTCGGCTTCAAGGAGACCGAGAGCTATTTCGAGGCCTTCACCGAGGCGCTGCCCGACAAGGAGGCCGACGCCAAGGAGCTGGAGGCACTCGGCCGGACGGTCGTCTCGCAGTTCGAGCAGTATATCAAGCTCAACAAGAAGATCGCGCCCGAAGTTCTTGTCTCGCTGAACCAGATCGAGGAGCCCTCGAAGCTCGGCGACACTGTGGCGAGTCATTTGTCGCTCAAGATCGCCGAGAAACAGGAACTCCTGGAGACCGCGAAGGTCGGCGAGCGCCTGGAAAAGGTCTTCGGACACATGGAGTCCGAGATCGGCGTGCTGCAGGTGGAAAAGCGCATCCGCAACCGCGTCAAGCGGCAGATGGAGAAGACCCAGCGCGAGTACTACCTGAACGAGCAGCTCAAGGCGATCCAGAAGGAACTCGGCGAGGGCGAGGACGGCAAGGACGAGACCGCCGAGCTCGAGGCCCGCATCAAGAAGACCAAGCTGTCGAAGGAGGCGCGCGAGAAGGCCATCGCGGAGCTCAAGAAGCTGCGCACCATGAGCCCGATGAGCGCCGAGGCGACGGTGGTGCGCAACTACCTCGACTGGATGCTGTCGATCCCCTGGAAAAAGCGCAGCAAGGTCAAGAACGACGTCGCCGAGGCCGAGAAGGTGCTCGACGCCGACCATTATGGCCTGGAGAAGGTCAAGGAGCGGATCGTCGAGTACCTGGCCGTGCAGTCGCGCAGCCCGAAGATCCGTGGACCGATCCTGTGCCTCGTCGGCCCTCCGGGCGTCGGCAAGACCTCGCTCGGCAAATCGGTGGCGCGGGCCACGGGGCGGAGCTTCGTCCGGATGTCGCTGGGCGGCGTGCGCGACGAGGCGGAGATCCGCGGCCATCGGCGGACCTATATCGGCTCGATGCCCGGCAAGATCGTGCAGGGCATGAAAAAGGCCAAAACGTCTAACCCGCTGTTCCTGCTCGACGAGATCGACAAGCTCGGCGCCGACTGGCGCGGCGACCCGTCCTCGGCGCTGCTCGAGGTGCTGGACCCGGAGCAGAACGCCACCTTCAACGACCACTATCTTGAGGTGGACTACGACCTGTCGGACGTGATGTTCGTCACCACGGCCAATAGCCTGCGGATGCCGCAGCCGCTGATGGACCGCATGGAGATCATCCGCATCCCCGGCTACACCGAGGATGAGAAGGTGGAGATCGCCAAGCGCCACCTGCTGGCCAAGCAGTCCGAGGCGAACGGGCTCAAGCCGGAGGAATGGTCGCTCTCGGACGATGCGATCCGCGACGTGATCCGCTACTACACGCGCGAGGCCGGCGTGCGCAGCCTGGAGCGCGAGCTCGCCAATTTGGCGCGCAAGGCGGTCAAGGAGATCGTCACCAAGAAGACCAAGAAGGTGCAGATCACCCGCAAGAACCTCGACAAATACGCTGGCGTGCGCCGCTTCCGCTACGGCGAGGCCGAGGCCGAGGACATGGTGGGTGTCGTCACTGGCCTGGCCTGGACCGAGGTGGGCGGCGAGATCCTGACGATCGAGAGCGTGCTGCTGCCGGGCAAGGGCAACGTCAAGAACACCGGCAAGCTGGGCGACGTGATGCAGGAGAGCGTGTCGGCGGCACTCAGCTACGTGCGCAGCCGCTCGGTCCAGTTCGGCATCAAGCCGACCCTGTTCGAGAAGCGCGACATCCACGTGCACGTGCCCGAGGGCGCCACCCCGAAGGACGGCCCCTCGGCGGGCATCGCGATGGCGACCAGCATCGTCAGCGTGCTGACCGGCATCCCGATCCGTCGCGACGTGGCGATGACCGGGGAGATCACGCTGCGCGGCCGCGTGCTGCCGATCGGCGGGCTCAAGGAAAAGCTGCTGGCGGCGTTGCGGGCTGGGATCACCACGGTGTTCATCCCGAAGGAGAACGAGAAGGATCTCGCCGAGGTGCCCGATAACGTGAAGAAGCACCTCAAACTGATCCCGGTCGCCGACGTCGACGACGTGATCGCCCAGGCGCTGGTCCGCAAGCCCGAGCCGATCGAGTGGCAGGAGCCGCCGGAGCCGGTGGCGCAGTCCGGCGCCAGTCAGGACAGGGCGCCGCTGCCGCACTGAGAGGGCGCGCCCATACTGTTGCAAGCAAGGCCCGCCGGATCTCGTCCCCGGCGGGCCCTTTTTCTTGTGACGGCCGCTTTCGTCGAGTTGACCGCGGCGCTCGTTGACCCGGCAAAATCGCCCCTTCTACTCTGCCTTCCCGGCTTCCCCGCCGGTCGCCGTGCGCGGACGGAAGGAATTCCCCATGAACAAGATGGAATTGATCTCCGCCGTGGCGGAGACCGTTGATTTGCCGCGTGCCCGTGCCGCCGACCTGGTGGACGCGGTATTCGGCGCGATCGAGCAGGCGCTGCGCGATGGCGAGGACGTCCGGCTGGTCGGCTTCGGCAGCTTCGCGCGGAGCGAACGCCGGGCTGCCACCGGTACCAACCCGCGTACCGGGGAGGCGCTGCGGATCCCGTCCTCGGTCTCCGTGCGCTTCAAGGCCGGCAAGCGATTGCGGGACGCGGTGGGCGAGCGTTCTCGGGCGGGTGCGGGGGTCTCGTCCTAACGATCCCTCGGGCAGCATTGTTGGCCGGAGAGCCCCTTATGCGGGGACGCGTCTCGGCTCGCCGATCGCGCGCCCCCGCTCGCGGCCATGCGGGCAGAACAGGCGAGCGAGGCTTGGCACGCAAATCTCGACAGCTTGGCGGTTCCCCTCGGGCGATGGCGATTGACTTGCGGGGCCTCCGTCGCGAGCACTTGTTCCGGCGGGGCCTGGCGCGATACATGCCAGCGGCAAGGGGCGGTTAGCTCAGCGGTAGAGCGTCTCGTTTACACCGAGAGGGTCGGCGGTTCGATCCCGTCACCGCCCATTCCTGCGATCGGTGCGCGGCTGCGCTTGACGCTCGGGGCAGGCCGTCCTACACGCTGCCGCCTGCCGCTGCGGGTGTAGCTCAGTTGGTTAGAGCGCCGGCCTGTCACGCCGGAGGTCGCGGGTTCGAGCCCCGTCACTCGAGCCAGCGGTTCCCTACTCATCGGCACGCCCGCCTCGCCTTGTGAGCGAGCCGTCGCCTATGGCGGCGCGGGAAGGTTGGGTCTAAGGTCCGGCCGCGCGCGACAACGCGAGGGTCGGGCGGCAAGACTTTGAAGAAGCGTTGCCTCAGGAGAGGCGCGCGAGACCGGATGGGGGACCGAGATGCTGCCAGTGCTCGACAATTACCTCCCGATCCTGGTGTTCATCGTCATAGCGGGCGTGATCGCGGTGGCGATGGTCGGCGGCTCGCTGCTCGCGGCCCGCCAGAAGCCCTATGCGGAGAAGCTGTCGGCCTATGAATGCGGCTTCGAGGCGTTCGATGACGCCCGCCGCCGCTTCGACGTCCGGTACTACCTGGTCGCCATCCTATTCATCATCTTCGACCTTGAAGTGGCGTTCCTGTTCCCCTGGGCGGTGAGCCTGTCCGATGTCGGGCTGTTCGGCTTCCTGTCGATGATCGGCTTCCTCGCGGTGCTGACCGTCGGGTTCATCTACGAGTGGTGCAAGGGCGCCCTGGATTGGGAGTGAGGCTATGAGCGCAACCTCCGCGCCGATCGCCTGGAATCGGGAGGCGCTGCCACCCGGGCCGGAGCAGGATGCCGTGGTGAAGGGCATCACCGGCGAGATCACCGACAAGGGCTTCGTGGTCGCCAATCTGGATCGCGTGGTGAACTGGGCGCGCACCGGCAGCCTGTGGCCGATGACCTTCGGGCTCGCCTGCTGCGCGGTCGAGATGATCCACGCCTACATGCCGCGCTACGATCTCGACCGGTTGGGCATCATCCCGCGCGCCAGCCCGCGCCAGAGCGACGTGATGATCGTCGCCGGCACGCTGACCAACAAGATGGCGCCCGCGCTGCGCAAGGTATACGACCAGATGCCCGAGCCGCGCTGGGTCATCAGCATGGGCAGCTGCGCCAATGGCGGCGGCTACTATCATTTCTCCTACTCGGTGGTGCGCGGTTGCGACCGCGTGGTGCCGGTCGATGTCTACGTGCCCGGCTGCCCGCCGACCGCCGAGGCGCTGGTCTACGGCATCATGCAGCTGCAAAAGAAAATCCGCCGCACCGGGACGATCCTTCGTGGCTGAGAACGCAGAGTCTCCACCGGCGCCGGAGCAGGCGCTCGCCGATGTTGTCCGCACGATTCCTGGAGTTTCCGAGGTGCGGATTGACAAGGACGAGGTGGTCGCACTGGCCGGGCGGGACGGCGTGGTCGCGACCTTGACCGCCTTGCGGGACGACCCGCGCTGCGCCTTCGCGCAGTTGATGGATTTGTGCGGCGTCGACTGGCCCGAGCGGCCGGAGCGGTTCGATGTGGTCTACAACCTGCTCTCGGTCGCCTTGAACCAGCGCGTGCGCGTGATCGTCACCACCGACGAGGGCACGCCGGTTCCCTCCGTCCACACCGTCTGGCCGGCGGCGACCTGGTGGGAGCGCGAGGCCTGGGATCTGTTCGGCATCGTGTTCTCCGGCCAGCCGGATTTGCGCCGCATCCTCACCGATTACGGCTTCGACGGACACCCGATGCGCAAGGATTTCCCCCTGACCGGCTATGTCGAGGTCCGCTACGACGAGGAACAGAAAGCGGTGGTCTATGCCCCGGTGCAGCTGACGCAGGACTGGCGGAGCTTCGATTTCCTCTCGCCGTGGGAGGGCGTCACGACCTTGCCGGGGGACGAGAAGGTGCACGCCGAGCGCGGCGATCCGACCACGACGACGCGGCCGGCCGAGCCGCCGAAGGGTTGAACCGATGAGCGACATCCATTCCGACGCGGCTATCGTCGAGAAGCCGGGCAGGCGGACGGTCGAGTTCGACAGCCACGCGATCAATTTCGGCCCGCAGCATCCGGCGGCGCATGGCGTCTTGCGGCTGATTCTCGAGATGGACGGCGAGGTGGTGGAACGCGCCGATCCGCATATCGGGCTGCTACACCGCGGCACCGAGAAGCTGATGGAATATCGCACATATATCCAGAACGTGCCGTATTTCGACCGGCTCGATTACGTCTCGCCGATGTGCGAGGAGCACACCTTCGTGCTCGCCGTCGAGAAGCTGCTCGGCATCGAGGTGCCGGAGCGCGCGCAGTGGATCCGCACGATGTTCGCGGAGATCACGCGGGTGCTGAACCATCTGCTGAACGTGACGACCTACGCGCTCGACGTTGGCGCCATCACGCCGTCGCTCTGGGGCTTCGAGGAGCGCGAGAAGCTGATGGAGTTCCACGAGGCGGCCTCGGGGGCGCGGCTGCACGCCAATTATTTCCGACCGGGCGGGGTGAATCGCGACCTGCCGGCCGGTCTCACCGACCGGATCGCCGAGTGGGCCGAGACCTTCCCGAAATTCGTCGACGATCTGACCGTGCTGCTGACCACAAATCGCATCTGGCTGCAGCGCCTGGTCGATATCGGCGTCATCAGTGCCGAGGACGCACTGGCCTGGGGTTTTTCCGGTCCGTGCCTACGGGCGAGCGGCGTCCCGTGGGATCTGCGACGCGCCCAGCCCTACGACAAATACGCCGAGGTGGAGTTCGACATCCCGGTCGGCCGGAATGGCGACTGCTACGATCGCTACCTCGTGCGGATGGCGGAGATGCGCGAGAGCGTCAAGATTATCAAGCAGTGCCTGGCGAAGATGCAGCCGGGACCGATCAAGGTGCGGGACAACAAGTTCACCCCGCCGCCGCGTGCCGAGATGAAGCGCTCGATGGAGGCGCTGATCCATCATTTCAAACTATTCACCGAGGGTTTCCACGTCCCGAGCGGCGCCACGTACACCGCGACGGAGAGCCCGAAGGGCGAGTTCGGCGTCTACTTGGTTGCGGATGGAACCAATCGGCCGTATCGCTGCAAGATCCGGCCGACCGGATTCGCCTTCCTACAGGCGATGGACAAGCTGGCCAACCGGCACATGCTGGCCGACACGGTGGCGATTATCGGATCGCTCGACATCGTGTTCGGCGAGATCGACAGGTAGAGGCGCATGGCGGAGGAAAACGGCGCGGATTTCGAGCAGCCCGCGAGCTTCGCGTTCGACGCGGAGAGCCGGGCGGAGCTCGACCGCCATATCGCCAAATACCCGACCGGCAAGCAGGCGAGTGCGGTGCTGCCTGCGCTCTACATCGTGCAGCGGCAGATGAAGCGCGACACCGGCAGCGCCTGGGTGCCGCGCGCCGCGATGGACGAGGTGGCACGGCTGCTCGGGATGCCGCCGATCCGCGTCTACGAGGTCGCGACGTTCTACACCATGTTCGCCTTGCGGCCGATCGGCACGTGGCATCTGCAGGTGTGCACGACGACTCCGTGCTGGCTGCGCGGGTCGGACGACGTGACCGCTGCCTGCCGCAAGTTTACCGGCATTGCGGGCTGGGGCGAGACAAGTGCCGACGGCGTGTTCACCATGACCGAGGTGGAGTGTCTCGGCGCCTGTGTGAATGCGCCGGTGGTGCAGGTGAATGACGATCTGTACGAAGATCTCGATGCCGAGCGCACGACCGGGCTCCTGGAGGCGCTGAAGCGCGGCGAACCGCCGAAGCCGGGATCCATGACCGGGCGCCAGACCTCGGCGCCCGAGGGCGGGCCGACGACATTGACCACGCTCGACAATCTCGGCCCCCCCAATCCCGAGCCAGCCACGCCGGCGGAGTGATGCGATGCTGAGTGACAAGGACCGCATCTTCACCAACCTCTACGGCCAGCACGACTGGCGGCTGGCCGGCGCGCGGGCGCGGGGGGATTGGGACAACACGGCGGCGCTGCTCGCGCGCGGGCGGGACGCCATCGTCGATGAGATCAAGGCGTCGGGCCTGCGCGGGCGGGGTGGGGCCGGATTCCCGACCGGCATGAAATGGTCGTTCATGCCGAAAGTCTCGGACGGCCGGCCGCACTACCTTATCGTGAACGCCGACGAGAGCGAGCCTGGCACCTGCAAGGACCGTGACATCATGCGTCACGATCCGCACAAGCTGGTGGAAGGCTGCCTGCTGGCGAGCTTCGCGATGGGCGCGCACGCGGCGTACATCTACATCCGTGGCGAGTTCTACAACGAGGCGGTCAACCTCCAGCACGCGATCGACGAGGCTTACGAGGCGGGGCTGATCGGCAAGAACGCCTGCGGCTCCGGCTGGGACTGTGACGTGTACCTGCATCGCGGTGCTGGCGCGTATATCTGCGGCGAGGAGACCGGGCTGCTCGAAAGCCTCGAGGGCAAGAAGGGAATGCCGCGCCTCAAGCCGCCTTTCCCGGCGGCCGTCGGGAGCACGGTCAACAACGTCGAAAGCATCTCCGTGACGCCGACCATCATGCGGCGCGGCGCGTCCTGGTTCGAGGCGCTGGGCCGGCCGAAGAATTCGGGCACCAAGGTGTTCTGCATCTCCGGCCACGTGAATAAGCCGTGCAATGTCGAGGAAGAGCTCGGCATCCCGCTGAAGGAACTCATCGACACATACGCCGGCGGCGTGCGTGGCGGCTGGGACAACCTGCTCGCTGTGATCCCCGGCGGCGCCTCGGTGCCGCTGCTTCCGAAATCGATCTGCGACACGGTGCTGATGGATTTCGACAGCCTGCGCGAGGTGCGGAGCGGGCTCGGCACAGCGGCGGTGATCGTGATGGATAAGTCCACCGATCTGATCCGCGCCATCGCTAGGCTCTCGCAGTTCTACAAACACGAGAGCTGCGGCCAGTGCACGCCTTGCCGCGAGGGCACCGGCTGGATGATGCGGGTGATGTACCGGATGGTGCAGGGCCGCGCCGAGCCGGAGGAGATCGATATCCTCGATCAGGTGACACGCCAGGTGGAGGGCCACACGATCTGCGCGCTGGGCGACGCCGCGGCGTGGCCGATCCAAGGGCTGATCCGGCATTTCAAGCCGCTGATGCTGGAACGCATCGCGGAATACAAAGCCAAGCACGGGCGGCCAGTGCTGCCGATGGCGGCGGAGTAAGCGATGGCCAAGGTTACGGTCGACGGCATCGAGGTCGAGGTGCCGAACGGGTCCACTGTGCTGCAGGCCTGTGAGGCCGCGGGCAAGGAAATTCCGCGCTTCTGCTATCACGAACGCCTGTCCATCGCCGGCAATTGCCGCATGTGCCTGGTCGAGATCGAGCGCGCGCCGAAGCCGGTGTCGTCCTGCTCGTTCCCGGTCGCCGACAACATGGTGGTGAAGACCGACAGCCCGATGGTGCGCAACGGGCGGCGCGGGGTGATGGAGTTCCTGCTCATCAATCACCCGCTCGACTGCCCGATCTGCGACCAGGGCGGCGAGTGCGACCTGCAGGACCAGGCGCTCGGCTACGGCATGGATCATTCGCGCTACAAAGAGAACAAGCGCGCGGTGAAGGACAAGGATCTCGGCCCGCTGGTCAAGACGGTGATGACGCGCTGCATCCAGTGCACGCGCTGCATCCGCTTTGTCAGCGAGGTCGCGGGCGTGCCCGATCTCGGCGCCACCTCGCGCGGCGAGAACATGGAGGTCGGCACTTATGTCGAGCGGGCGCTCGGCTCCGAATTGTCGGGCAACATCATCGATCTTTGCCCGGTCGGCGCGCTGACTTCGAAGCCGTATGCTTTCACCGCGCGGCCGTGGGAGCTCAAGAAGACCGACGGCATCGACGTACTGGACGCGGTCGGCACCAATATCCGCATCGACAGCCGCGGGCCGGAGGTGCTGCGCATCCTGCCGCGCATCAACAATGACGTGAACGAAGAGTGGCTCGGCGACAAGTCGCGCTTCTTCGTGGACGGCCTCAAGCGGCGGCGGCTGGATCGCCCCTGGGTGCGGCGCGACGGCAGGTTGGTGCCGGCGAGCTGGGCCGAGGCATTCGCGACGATTGCCCAGCGTCTGCAGGGCGTGCCGGGCGAGCGGATCGGCGCGGTGGCCGGCGATCTCTGCGACGCCGAGAGCATGTTGGCGCTGAAGGATCTGATGGCGGCGCTCGGCTCGGCCAATCTCGACTGCCGACAGGATGGAGCGCGGCTCGATGCGTCGCGTCGTGATTTCTACCTGTTCAATTCCTCCATCGCCGGGATCGAGGAGGCGGACGCGCTGCTTCTCGTCGGCAGCAATCCGCGCCACGAGGCGCCGGTGCTCAACGCGCGCATTCGCAAGCAATGGCTGCACACCAACATGCCGCTCGGCGTGATCGGCCCGGCAGCGGACCTCACCTACGCCGCGACCACGCTGGGCGACGGCCCCGGCGCGATCTCCGCGCTGCTCGACGGTTCGCACAGCTTCGCGCCGATGTTACGCGATGCGAAGAAGCCGATGATCGTGGTCGGGCAGGGTGCCCTGCGCCGGCCGGACGGCGCGGCGGTGTTGGCTGCGTGCTGGAAGCTGGCGGCGGCATTCGGCGGTCTCAGCGCGGGCTGGCACGGGTTCAACGTGCTGCACACGGCGGCGGCCCGAGTCGGTGCGCTCGATCTCGGCTTCGTGCCAGGGCCGGGCGGGCGAGGTTTCGAGTCGATGCTCGGCGGCCGCGTCGATGTGCTCTGGCTGCTCGGTGCCGACGAGTTCGACACTGCGCGGATCGGCGCCGACACATTTGTCGTCTATCAGGGCCATCACGGAGACCGGGGGGCGGCGCGCGCCGACGTGATCCTGCCGGGCGCCGCATTCACGGAGAAGCCGGGCACCTACGTCAATATGGAGGGGCGGGTGCAGCGGGGATTGCTCGCGGTCTATCCGCCGGGCCAGGCGCGCGAGGATTGGCGCATCGTGCGGGCGTTCAGCGAGGTGATCGGCCGCACTCTGCCGTACAACGACCTTCCCGCGCTGCGGAAGCGGCTGGAACAGGCGAATCCGGTGTTCGCCCGTGTTGGTTTTCTTCCCCGCTTCGGTGCCGGTGACGAAAGCGGGCCGGCGGGCGACCCTACCGCGATGAGCGCGGCGCCGCTCGCCCCGGCGGTGACGAACTACTACCAGACCGACGCGATCACCCGCGCCAGCCCGACGATGGCGGCGTGCACGGAGATCTATGTCGCGCCCACGCTGCAGGCAGCGGAGTAGCGCCGGATGAGCAACTTTTTCTTCGAGACCACCGGCGGGCGCGTCATCTTGACCTTCGCCGAGGCGCTGGCGCTGCTGGTGCCGCTGCTGATCATGGTGGCGTATCTGACCTACGCCGAGCGCAAGGTTCTAGCCGCGATCCAGCTGCGGCGCGGGCCGAACGTGGTCGGTCCATTCGGCCTGCTGCAGCCGTTCGCCGACGCGATCAAGATGCTGATGAAGGAGACGGTGATCCCGTCGGGATCGAACCGTTTGCTGTTCCTGTTGGCACCGATGCTCACTTTCGGCTTGGCGATGGTCGCCTGGGCGGTGATCCCGGTGAACGAGGGCTGGGCGATCGCCGACATCAATGTCGGCATTCTCTACCTGTTCGCGATCAGCTCGCTCGGCGTCTACGGCGTGATCATCGCGGGCTGGGCGAGCAACTCCAAATACGCCTTCCTCGGCGCCTTGCGCAGTGCCGCGCAGATGGTCAGCTACGAGGTCTCGATGGGCTTCGTCATAGTCAGCGTTCTGCTCTGCGTCGGCAGTCTGAACCTGACCGACATCGTGCTGGCGCAGCAGACCATCTGGTTCTGCATCCCGCTGTTCCCGATGTTCATTGTGTTCTTCATCTCGACCTTGGCGGAGACCAACCGCTCGCCGTTCGACTTGCCCGAAGGCGAGAGCGAGATCGTCGCTGGGTTCTTCGTCGAGTACAGCTCGCTTTCCTTCGGGCTGTTCTTCCTCGGCGAATACGCGAACATGATCCTGATGAGCGGGCTGACCACCATCCTGTTCCTCGGTGGCTGGCTGGCGCCGTTCGGCGTCGTGCCGTTCACTTGGATACCGGGACCGATCTGGTTCATCCTCAAGGTCTGCCTCTGCCTGTTCGTGTTCATCTGGGTGCGCGGCACCTTCCCGCGCTATCGCTATGATCAGCTGATGCGACTCGGCTGGAAGGTGTTCCTGCCGCTGTCGCTGGCGTGGCTGGTGATCACCGCCGGCGCGCTCATGCTGTTCGGCTGGCTGCCCCATGCGCCCGCTTGATCGCCCCGGTCTCTATTCTCGCTGGCTTGATCGAATTTCGGGCCGGGTCTATCCCGCGTCGCGAGGAGGAGCCTGACCGATGGCGTTCCTGGACCGCACCGCGCGCAGCATGCTGCTCGGCGAACTCGTCGCCGGACTGGTGCTGACTCTGCGCTACTTCTTCACGCGCAAGGCGACGATCAACTACCCTTACGAGAAGGGTCCGATCAGCCCGCGATTCAAGGGTGAGCACGCGCTGCGTCGCTATCCGAACGGCGAGGAACGCTGCATCGCCTGCAAACTGTGCGAGGCGATCTGCCCGGCACAAGCCATCACCATCGAGGCCGAGCCGCGCGACGATGGCTCGCGCCGCACCACGCGCTACGACATCGACATGACGAAGTGCATCTATTGCGGCTTGTGCGAGGAATCCTGCCCGGTGGACGCCATCGTCGAGGGACCGAACTTCGAGTTCGCGACGGAGACGCGCGAGGAGCTCATGTACGACAAGGCGAAGCTGCTATCGAACGGGGACCGTTGGGAACCTGAGCTGTCCCGCCGCCTCGAGATGGACGCGCCCTACCGATGATTGCCACCATCGCGTTTTATGTCTTTGCGGTGGTGCTGCTGGTCGCGGCGGCGATGGTCGTGAGCTCGCGCAATCCGGTTCACTCGGTGCTGTTCCTGATCCTCGCCTTCTTCAACGCGGCCGGGCTGTTCCTGATCGCCGGTGCCGAGTTCCTGGCGATGATCCTGATGATCGTCTATGTCGGCGCGGTCGCGGTGCTGTTCCTGTTCGTCGTGATGATGCTCGACGTGAACTTCGCCGAGCTGCGGAGTGGCTTTCAGCGTTACCTGCCGATTGGCGCCACGATCGGCGCAGTGCTGTTTATCGAGCTGGTGCTCGTGGTCGGCGGCTGGAGCATCGGGCCCCTCAGCGAGGGCGCCCGCTTCGCGCCCACCCCGGCCAACGTGCACAACACGGCGGCGCTCGGACGGCTGATCTACACTGACTACGTGTTCCTGTTTCAGGCCGCCGGGCTCGTGCTGCTGGTCGCGATGATCGGCGCCATCGTGCTGACCTTGCGGGAGCGCAAATCCTCGCGGCACCAGATCATCCGGTTGCAGAATTCGCGCACCGTTGCCGAGACCCTGGAGATGGTACCGGTCTCGCTGGGCGCCAACATCAACACGCTCGGTATCTACCGACCCAAGGTCACGGAGCCCGAGGAGGTGTTGGCGGACGAGAGCGACAGCGAGGCGTTGCTTGGCCATCACGGCGGCGGTTCGGGTGGAGCGGGCGCGCATCATGCGCCGGAGGTGCGCTAGATGCTGGCGGTCGGTGGATTGCCCGTGGGGCTCGGCCACTACTTGACGGTGGCGGCGATCCTGCTGGTGCTCGGCGTGTTTGGGATATTCCTAAACCGCAAGAACGTCATCATCATCCTGATGTCGATCGAGCTCATCCTGCTCTCGGTCAATCTCAACCTGGTGGCGTTCTCGGCGGCGCTGGGCGATCTGGTCGGGCAGGTGTTCGCCATGTTCGTGCTCACCGTCGCGGCCGCCGAGGCGGCGATCGGGCTGGCTGTCGTCGTCGTCTATTTCCGTAACCGCGGCTCGATCCAGGTCGAGGACGTCAATCTGATGAAGGGCTGAGGCGATGATCTACGCCGTCGCCGTCTTTGCCCCGCTGCTGGGCGCGATCGTGTCCGGGCTGCTCGGCCGCTCTATCGGCGACCGCGCGGCGGAGGCCGTGTCGATCCTGGTGATGGTGGTGGCCGCGATCTGCGGCGTGACCTCCTTCATCTGGATCGGCTTCCTGCATGAGCCGGACGGCACGGTCGACATCGGCAGCTGGGTGGTGTCCGGCTCGTTCCGCACCTCTTGGACGCTGCGCTACGACACGCTGTCGGCGGTGATGGTCGGCATGGTGACGTTCGTCTCCACGCTGATCCACATCTACAGCGTCGGCTACATGGAGCACGACGCGTTCCCGCGTTATCGCTTCTTCGCCTATCTGAACCTGTTCACCTTCGCCATGCTGATGCTGGTGACGTCGGACAACCTGCTGCAGCTGTTCTTCGGCTGGGAGGGCGTCGGCCTCGCGAGCTACCTGCTGATCGGCTACTGGTACGACCGGCCGAGCGCCAATGCCGCGGCGATCAAGGCGATGATGGTCAACCGCGTCGCCGACCTGCCCTTCGCGGTTGGTATCGCGCTGGTGTTCCTGACCTTCGGCTCGATCGAGTTCCCGATCGTGTTCGCTGGCATCCAGCAGCACATGAACGATATGTACCATGTGCTCGGCTCGGACTGGCGAGCCTATGAGGTGATCGGCTTCCTGCTGTTCATCGGCGCGATGGGCAAGTCGGCGCAGATCTTTCTCCATACCTGGCTGCCCGACGCGATGGAGGGGCCGACGCCGGTTTCGGCGCTGATCCATGCGGCGACGATGGTGACGGCCGGCGTGTTCCTGATGGCGCGGATGTCGCCGATCATGAGCTACGCGCCGGGCGCGCTCACCTTCGTCACGATCATCGGCGGCACCACCTCGCTATTCGCCGCGACGATCGGCTGCACGCAGTTCGACATCAAGAAGGTGATTGCCTACTCGACCTGCTCGCAGCTCGGCTACATGTTCACCGCTGCCGGCGTCGCGGTGTATCAGGCGTCGATCTTCCATTTGTTCTGCCATGCCTTCTTCAAGGCGCTGCTGTTCCTCGGCGCGGGCGCGGTGATCCACGCCGTCTCGGGCGAGCAGGACATGCGCAAGATGGGCGGGCTGTGGAAGAAGATTCCGATCACCTACACCGTGATGTGGGTCGGCTCCCTGGCGCTCGCTGGGATCTTCCCGTTCGCCGGCTACTACTCCAAGGACGCCATCCTGGAAGCGGCATACTCGGCCGGTGGCGTCGGCTATTACGGCTTCTGGTGCGGCCTGATCGCTGCCGGGCTGACCGCGTTCTACTCCTGGCGCGTCATCATCATGACGTTCCACGGCCCGTCGCGCATGGATCATCACGTCGAGGAGCACGTGCACGAGTCGCCCTGGGTGATGATGGGGCCGTGCATCGTGCTTGCGATCGGGGCGTTGATCGCCGGCTTCACCCTGCGCCACGAGTTCATCGGCGAGGGCTGGCCCGAGTTCTGGCGCGACAGCATCGTTATCACCGCGAGCAACCATGTACTTGCCAACATGGAGGAGCTGCCCGGCTGGGTCGGGATCGCGCCGACACTGGTGGGGCTGCTCGGGATTGCGACGGCCTATACGTTCTACATGTTCGTCCCGTCGCTGCCGGGTCGGATGGCCAGCATGTTCCGGCCGATCTACCTGCTGTTCTACAACAAGTGGTATTTTGATGAGATCTACGACGCGCTGTTCGTTCGCCCGGGCTTCTGGATTGCCCGCACCTTCTGGCAAGTCGGCGACGTGACCTTGATCAACGGCGTGCCGGACGGGATGGCCGCGCTGACCGCCGACGGCGCGCGGGGGATCTCGAAAGTCCAGACCGGGTCGCTCGCGGTCTACGCCTTCGTCATGCTGATCGGCGTCGTCGTGCTGGTCGCCCTTTACCTGCTGATCCGGTGACAGAATGAATCAGGTGGGCTTTCCCCTGCTCTCGCTGATTACGTGGCTGCCGCTGGTCGGCTGCGTGGTCATCCTTTCGGTGCGCGGCGACGAGGAGACGGTGGCGTCCAACGCGCGCTGGACTGCGCTGTGGACCAGCCTGATCGTGTTCGCGCTCTCGCTGCTGCTGTGGGCGAAGTTCGACACCAACGAGCCGGGGTTCCAGTTCGTCGAGAACATTCCGTGGCTGCCGGAATACGGCGTCGGCTACAAGCTGGGCGTGGACGGCATCAGCGTGCTGTTCGTCCTGCTCTCCACCCTGCTCACGCCGATCTGCATTCTCTCGGCCTGGGAGGTGATCCGCACCGGTGTGCGGGAGTTCATGATCGCCTTCCTGATCCTCGAGACGATGATGGTCGGGATGTTCTGCGCCCTCGATTTCGTCATCTTCTACATGTTCTTCGAGGGCGTGCTGATCCCGATGTACCTGATCATCGGCGTCTGGGGCGGGCCGAACAGGGTCTATTCGGCGGTAAAGTTCTTCCTCTACACGCTCACCGGCTCGGTGCTGATGCTGCTGGCATTGCTGGCCATGTGGTTTCAGGCCGGTACCACCGACATCACCGTGCTGCTGCACACCCAGTTCGCGCCGGCGCTGCAGACCTGGCTGTTCCTCGCCTTCCTCGCCTCGTTCGCCGTGAAGGTGCCGATGTGGCCGGTGCACACCTGGTTGCCGGACGCCCATGTCGAGGCGCCGACCGCCGGCTCGGTGATCCTGGCCGGCGTGCTGCTGAAGATGGGAGCGTACGGCTTCCTGCGCTTCTCGGTGCCGATGCTGCCGCAGGCCAGCGCGATGTTCGCGCCGTTGATGTTCTCGCTGTCGGTGGTCGCGGTGATCTACACCGCGCTGGTGGCGTTGGCGCAGACCGACATGAAGAAGCTGATCGCCTACTCCTCAGTGTCGCACATGGGGGTGGTGACGATCGGCATCTTCACCATCAACATGCAGGGGGTATCCGGGGCGATCTTCCAGATGCTGTCGCACGGCATCGTCTCGGCCGCGCTGTTCCTCATCGTCGGCGTGCTCTACGACCGATTGCACACGCACGAGATTGACCGCTTCGGCGGCCTGGCCGATCGGATGCCGCGGTACGCGCTGTTCTTCATGCTGTTCAGCATGGCGAGCATCGGCCTGCCGGGCACCTCGGGCTTCGTCGGCGAGTTCCTGGTGATCGTCGGCTCGCTGCAGGTGAATTTCTGGCTGGCGCTGCTGGGCGGCATGGGGATGATCCTCGGCGTCGCCTACACGCTCTATCTGTATCGCCGGATCATTTTCGGCCGGATCACGCGTGATGACCTGAAAAACATCCTCGACCTCTCGCCGCGCGAGATCGCGGTGTTCGTGCCGCTGATAGCACTGACGCTGTGGATGGGCGTCGTTCCATCCAGCTTCACCAGCTTCTGGGACGCCAGCGTGGGCGCGATGGTGGAGCAGCACACGGCGGCGCTGGCCTCCGAGGTGAAGGTCGCGAAGGTCGCGCCGAATGAAATGCCCGCGGGCGAGGTGATGCGCTGATGAACTGGGCTCTCGCCATTCCCGAGATCGTGCTTAGCGTGTGCGGCATGGGCATCCTGATCGTCGGCGTGCTGCGCCGCCAGGACAGCACGTTCCTGTGCAGCATGTTGACGCTTGGCGCGTTCCTGCTGGCGGCGATCCTCAGTGTCTCGACGGTGCAGGGTATCGGCTATCACGGCCAGTTCGTGATCGATCCATTCAGCGGCTTCGTAAAGCTGCTGATCATCGCCGGCGCGGCGCTCTGCCTGATTCTGGCGCTCGACTACAACCGAAAGCAACGCATCTCGCGGTTCGAGTTCCCGGTGCTGATGCTGTTCTCGGTCGTCGGCATGATGGTCATGGCGTCGGCCAGCAACCTGATGACGCTGTATCTCGGGCTCGAGCTGCAATCGCTGGCGCTGTACGTGCTCGCGGCTTTCGCGCGCGACGACGTGCGCTCCTCGGAGGCCGGGCTCAAGTATTTCGTACTCAGCGCGCTCGCCACCGGGCTGCTGCTGTACGGCATTTCGTTGGTCTACGGCTTCGCGGGGACGATGGACTTCGCGCAGATCGCGCGCGCCGCCTCCGATCCGGTGCACGTCTCGCCGGGCCTGGTCGTCGGCATCGTGTTCGTGCTGGTCGGGCTCGCGTTCAAGATCTCCGCCGTGCCGTTCCATATGTGGACGCCTGACGTCTACGAGGGTGCGCCGACGCCGGTGACGCTGTTCTTCGGCACGTCGCCGAAGGTCGCCGCGATCGCCGTGATGGTGCGGGTCATGGTGCATCCGTTCGGCCACCTGACCGATCAGTGGCATACTCTGATCGTAATTGTCTCCATTGCTTCGATGATCTGGGGTGCCGTGGCGGCGATCGGACAGGCCAACATCAAGCGGATGATGGCGTTCAGCGCGATCGGTCACATGGGTTATGCGCTGATCGGGCTCGCCGCCGGCACCGCCGTGGGCATTCGGGGCCTCCTGGTCTACATGGTGATCTATGTGTTCATGACGGCGGGCGCGTTCGCCTGCATCACCGCGATGCGCCGGAATGGCCGGTCGGTGGAGATGATCTCCGACCTCAACGGCCTTGCGCGCAACGATCCGGCGCTGGCCGGGGCGATGGCGGTGGCGATGTTCAGCCTCGCCGGCATCCCGATCCTGTCCGGCTTCTTTGCCAAGCTGTACATCTTCCTCGCGGCGGTGCAGGCCGGGATGTGGACGCTGGCGATCATCGGCGTGCTGACCAGCGTGGTGGGCGCCTTCTATTACCTCCGCGTCATCAAGGTGATGTATTTCGACGCGCCGGCAGAGCAATTCGACGCGCGCTCGCCCTCGCTCACCTTCGTCGCCGCTGTGACCACCCTGTTCACGACCTTCTTCTTCCTGTTCCCGGCCCCGGTGGTGGGCGCGGCGCAGGCGGCCGCACAGGCGCTGTTCGGCTAGGTCGACTGAAGCAAGTTCGTGTAGATTCTCGCTATCAGCCATAGCCGGGAGGCGGCTGTCCCATGCTCCTCGTCATCGACGCCGGCAACACCAACGTCGTGTTCGCGGTGCATGACAAATCCTGGCGCGGGGTGTGGCGGATCGCCACCGAGGCGCAGCGCACGTCCGACGAATACGCCGTGTGGCTGCTGGCGTTGCTCCAGCATTCCGGTCTGAAGCCGGCCGATGTCGAGCGGGCGGTGATCGGGACGGTGGTGCCGGCCGCGCTCTATCATCTGCGTCGGCTTTGTCGCGACTGGTTCTCCGTCGAGCCGCTGGTCGCCCGCGCGACACTCGATTGGGGCTTCGACATCCGCATTGACAATCCCGAGGAGGTCGGCGCTGACCGGCTGCTAAACTCGCTGGCGGCGCATCGCCAGTTCGGCGGGCCGCTGGTGATCGTGGATTTCGGCACCGCGACCACATTCGACGTGGTGGAGAAGGACGGGGGCTATATCGGCGGCGTGATCGCTCCAGGTATCAACCTGTCCATCGAGGCGCTGCACCAGGCCGCGGCGCGCCTCCCGCGCATCGGCATCGGCCGACCGCAGGCGGTGATCGGCCGAGGCACTGTCGCGGCCATGCAGTCCGGCGTGTATTGGGGTTATGTCGGCCTGGTGGAGGGGCTCATCACCCGCATCAGGGCGGAGCATGGCGGCCCGCTCCGCGTGGTGGCGACCGGCGGGCTTGCTCCGCTATTCTCCGAGGGCACCACGATGATCGAGGCGATCGAGCCGGATCTCACGCTCGACGGGCTCCGGCTGTTGGCGGAGCGCAACCCCGCGCCCACATTACCGCGTGACCGACGGGCTCTGCACGACAGCGATTGAGGATAACCAGACCAAAAATGGACGCGGCAAGCGGTGATCTGGCCTTCCTGCCCTTGGGCGGGACGGGCGAGATTGGCATGAATCTCAACTTGTACCGTTGCGGCGGCAAGTGGCTGGCGGTGGATTGCGGGATCGGGTTCGGCGGCTCCGAGATGCCGGAGGTCGACGTGATGATGGCCGATCCCGGCTTCATCGCGGAACGGCGGGATAGGCTGGTCGGGCTCGTGATCACCCACGCGCATGAGGACCATATCGGTGCCGTGGCTTGGCTGTGGCCGCAGCTGCGCTGTCCGGTCTACGCAACCCCCTTCGCCGCCGCCGTGTTGCGGCGCAAGCTCGGCGAGGTGCAGCTGCAGCGCGAAGTGAAGCTGCACGTCGTCGAGCCGGGCGGCACGATCGACCTCGCCCCTTTCGCGCTGACGTTCGTGCGGGTGTCGCACTCGATCCCGGAGGCCCAGGCGCTGATCATCCGCACGCCGCACGGCACCATCCTGCACACTGGGGATTTCAAGCTCGACCCGAAGCCGCTGGTCGGCCCGACCACCGACGAGGCCGCATTGGCGCGCCTTGGCGAGGAGGGTGTGCTGGCGATGGTGTGTGATTCCACCAACGCGATGGTGGAAGGTCACTCAGGTTCCGAGGCCGAAGTGCGCCAGAGCCTGTGTGCGCTGATCCGCGACATCAAGGGGCGGGTGGCGGTGACGTGCTTCGCCAGCAACGTCGCCCGGGTGGAGACAATCGCCTATGCCGCGCGCGACGCCGGGCGCAGCGTTGCGGTGGTAGGGCGCAGCTTGCGCAACCTCGACGCTGCGGCACGCGAGTGCGGCTATTTGCGGGACGTACCCGAGTTTGTCCCGGAGGACGCGGCGGGCTCTATCCCGGACGACAATCTGCTGATCCTGATCACCGGCAGCCAAGGCGAGCCGCGCAGCGCGCTGGCGCGGGTCGCGATGGACACCCATCCCAACATCGCGCTCGGCGAGGGCGACACGGTGATCTTCAGCAGTCGCATGATCCCCGGCAACGAGCGGGCGATCGGCACGGTGCAGGATAATCTGGTGCGGCGCGGGGTGCGGCTGATGACGGACATGGATCATCTGGTCCATGTCTCCGGCCATCCTGCGCGGGATGAGCTGCGCAAGCTGTATCGGCTGGTCAAACCGCGCTACGCGGTGCCGGTGCATGGCGAATGGCGTCATTTGTCGGCGCACGCCGCGCTGGCGCAGGAGGCGGGGGCCACGCCGATGCTGCTCGAGGATGGCGATATTTTGCAGTTGGCGCCAGGCCGTCCCGAGGTGATCGACAGCGCACCAGTCGGGCGCCTGGTGCTCGACGGGGCACGGTTGGTGCCGTTGGCCGGGAAGGTGCTTTCGGCGCGTCGGCGGATGCTGTTCAACGGGGTCGTGGTAGCGAGCGTCGCGGTGGACGAGGCCGGGCGTATCCTGGGCCGGCCGCGCATCAGTGCGCCGGGCCTGTTCGATGGCGACGACCCGGATACCGACAAGATCACCGGCGAGTTCGCCGCAGCGCTCGCCGATCTGCCGGCGCCGTTGCGCCGCGACGACGCGGGGTTGACCGACGCCGCGCGCGCAGCTCTGCGTCGCGCGATCGGGCGGCGGGTGCAGAAGCGGCCGTTGGTCGACATCCACCTACTGCGCGTGTGAGCCCCCGGTGAACTGGTTTACTGGTGCCGTTCTGTACGTGCTCATCTGGTGGACGGTGCTGTTCGCGGTACTGCCCGTCGGGACGCACCCGGTTACTGAAGCGGATGAGCACACAGGCTGGCGCGGTGCGCCGGCAAGGCCTCGCCTGGGCCTGAAGGCGCTCGCAACCACGCTGATCGCGGCGCTCATCTGGTTCGGCGCGTATCTTCTGATCACCAGCGACTGGCTCAGCTTCCGTCACGGCTGGTTGATGCTGCAGGATTAGGCAAGCTGCCCTCAGCAGGGCGGTCCAACAGTGCAATCGCGCAGATCACAACAATGCGACTAAATTTGGTGCGATGGAACGAATTTTTGGTCTGGACTGCCGAGCTTTAGTCAGCAATCATCACGGCTAGGATGAGAAGTATCTCTCATCCTGCCGTGTGACTGGCGTTTCCTCCCTAAACTTGGCCCCTCTACGCGCCAGTAGCGTGGGGGGCCTGTTTCTTGTTAATCAGTTGCCGCATTCGAGTCACGCGGTTTCGGTCCAACAATGGGCTTTCACGATCAATTTATTGCGTCAGCCCGTTGTGCGGCGCACAATAATACAGGGTTGCTTGGCCTGCTCGGCAAGAACTCGGCCGCGGCCGTGGGCGTCAGGATCGACGATCTCACTGCTTGCCGCGCTGTATTCGCCGGTTGGGTGTTCCTGTACCACCTCAACCTACATCTCGACGCTCATAGCTTCGGGCCACTTTCTCCTCTGGTTGAGCGCGGCTATCTCGGGGTAGACGGCTTTTTCGTGCTCTCCGGGCTGGTGCTGGCCTATGCGCATCCGGGCCTGACCTGCGGCCCGGCCGAGATGGGCCGGTTCTGGGCGAAGCGGCTGCTGCGCCTCTACCCCGTGCATCTGGCGATGATCGGGCTGCTCGCCGTCATGCTGGCAGCTGGGTTCGCGGCCGGGCTGCCCCCGCGCGATCCGGGCCGGTTCGGCCTCGGTGAACTCGCCCGGCATTTGCTGCTGGTCCACGGCTGGGGGCTGAGCGGGCGCTGGGCGTGGAATTATCCTTCATGGTCGATCAGCACCGAATGGGCAGGCTATCTCGCTTTTCCGCTGCTGTGGCTCGGGCTGCGCCGGATGTCGCCGGGTGCGTGCCTCGCGGGCGCCATCGCTATGCTGGGGATGCTGGCGGTGGTCGATATTCGGTCGGGAGCCGTCGGGCTCAACCTGACCTATGAGGGCGCGCTCGGCCGGTTTTTTCCCGAGTTCATCGCTGGAATGGCGGCGCTGCGCATTGCCGAGCTGGCCGAGCGGCAGGTGAGCGGTCCAGCACTCGCGGCGGCGGGGGCTGGTCTGGCGATCTGCGCATTGTGGCTGGCGCGCGACTGGGCTGTGGTGGCGGGATTGTGGCTCGTACTCGCTGGGATGCTGGTCGCAGTACGGCAGGGCAGGGGGGCGACGCTGGGGCGCATTCCCGGAATGCTGTGGCTCGGGGCCGTGTCCTATTCCTTCTACATGAGCTTCGCCGTGGTGGAGACCGGGCAGGCGCTGATCTGGCGGCGGCTCGGCCTGGCCCCGGCGGACTGGCCGGTGGCATATGTCGTCGAGACCACCGCGCTGACCTTGGCGCTGGCGACCCTCGCCTGGCGGTCTGTGGAGCGTCCGGCGTTGCGGCTCGGGCGGCATCTGGCGGTGCGCCGTCCGGCCGTCTAGGGTCCCGCCGCGACTGATCCCAGGGATTGAAGATCGATGCGCCTGTCACACGGCTTCGTGCCCACCTTGAAGGAGACCCCGGCCGAGGCGCAGATCGCCTCGCACCGGCTCATGCTGCGCGCCGGATTGGTGCGGCAGACCTCGGCGGGCATCTATGCGTGGCTACCGCTCGGCCTACGGGTGCTGCGCAACATCGAGCGCATCGTGCGCGAGGAGCAGGACGCGGTGGGTGCGCAGGAATTGCTGATGCCCACCATCCAGCCGGCGGAATTGTGGAAGGAGAGCGGGCGTTACGAGGATTACGGCAAGGAGATGCTCCGCATTCGGGACCGGCATGACCGCGAGATGCTGTACGGCCCGACCAATGAGGAGATGATCACCGACCTGCTGCGCCAGTCTCTGAAGTCGTACCGCGAGCTGCCGCAGATTCTCTACCACATCCAATGGAAGTTCCGCGACGAGGTGCGCCCGCGTTTCGGCGTGATGCGCGGCCGAGAGTTCCTGATGAAGGACGCCTACAGCGTTGATCTCGACTACGCTGGTGCGGTCGTCAGCTATCGCAAGATGATGCTCGCCTACATGCGGACGTTTCAGCGGCTCGGGCTCAAGGCGATTCCGATGGTGGCGGATACCGGCCCGATCGGCGGCGATCTCAGCCACGAGTTCATCATCCTGGCGCCGACGGGCGAGAGCCAAGTGTATTACGACGCGGCATTCGAGGAGATCGACTACTCATCGGGCGCGATCAGCCACGAAAGTGCCGAGGATTTGCAACGCTTCTTCGAGCAGATGACCACGCACTATGCCGCAACCGACGAGAAGCACGATCCGAATGCCTGGGCCGAGGTAGCCACCGAACGGCGGCGCGAAGGGCGCGGTATCGAGGTTGGCCACATCTTCTATTTCGGCACCAAGTACAGCGCGCCGATGGGCTTCAAGGTCGCGGGACCGGATGGCAAGCCGGTCGCGCCGGAGATGGGCAGCTACGGTGTCGGCGTGAGCCGGCTGGTTGGCGCCGTGATCGAGGCGAGCCACGACGCGGACGGCATCATCTGGCCTGATAGCGTAGCGCCGTTCAAAGCGGCACTCCTCAACCTCAAACGCGGCGACGCGGCGTGCGATCGCATCTGCGAGGAGATCTACGGCAAGCTCGGTGGCGACGTGCTGTACGACGACCGTGAGGATCGCGCGGGGGTGAAGTTCGCAGACGCGGATTTGATGGGCCATCCGTGGCAGGTGGTCGTCGGACCGCGCGGCGCGGCGGCCGGGAAGGTGGAGTTGAAGCGGCGCGCCACAGGGCAGCGCGAGGAAGTCTCGATCGAGGACGCGCTCGCGCGAATCGCCTGAGCATGTTCAATGCCTTCGAGCGCGCGGTCGCGGGCCGTTATCTGCGCGCCCGGCGGGGCGAGCGGTTCGTGTCGGTGATCGCCGGGTTCTCCCTGGTCGGTATCGCGCTCGGCGTCGCCACGTTGATCATCGTGATGAGCGTGATGGGCGGGTTCAAGGTGGACCTGCTGAACCGCATTCTTGGCTTCAACGGCCATCTCGGCGTGTTCGCCGCGCGCGGGGCGCCGCTGACCAATTACCCAGAGATCGTGCAACGCATCCGCGCGGTGCCCGGCGTCGTATCGGCAATCCCGGTGGTCGACGGGCAGGTGCTGCTCACCGACAATCGCGGCCAGTCGATGGGCGGCCTGGTGCGCGGCATCGGCGAGCATGATTTGAAGAACCTACGCGCGGTCAGCAGCCATATTCTGGCCGGCAGTCTCGACGATTTTCATGGAGAGGATGCCATCGCGGTCGGCGTCGGGCTGGCGCGGCGCTTCAACCTGACTGTGGGCAGTCCGCTCACGCTGATCTCGCCGCAGGGGGCGGCGACGGCGTTCGGCACGGTGCCGCGCGTGCGGGCTTACAAGGTGGTCGCGATCTTTCAGGTGGGGATGAACGAATACGACACGAGCTACGTATTCCTGCCGCTCAAGGCCGCGCAAATCTTCTTCCAAAAACCCGATGCGGCGACGCAGATCGAGGTTTCCGTCGCCGACCCGGAGAACATCTCCTCGATCTATCCCGGTCTACGCGCCGCGCTGCACGGCACCGACACCTATTCGGTGGATTGGCAGCAGAGCAACAACAGCTTCTTCGCGGCGGTGCAGGTCGAGCAGAACGTGATGTTCCTCATCCTGACCCTCATCATCCTGGTCGCCGCGTTCAACGTGATCTCGTCGCTCATCATGATGGTGAAGGACAAGACGCGCGACATCGCGGTGCTCCGTACCTTGGGCGCCGGGCGTGGCTCGGTGATGCGGATTTTCCTGATGTGCGGTGCCTCGGTCGGCATCACCGGAACGCTGGTTGGGCTGATCCTCGGCGTGGTGTTCTGCCTGAACATCGAGACCATCCAGCGCTGGGTTGAGGCAGTCACGGGAACCAGTGTGTTCAATCCGGAGGTCTATTACCTTACGCATCTGCCGGCGCGGCTCGACTGGCATGAGGTCGGGCAGGTGGTACTGATGGCGCTGGTGCTGTCGCTGCTCGCGACGTTGTATCCGAGCTGGCGCGCGGCGCGTACCGATCCCGTCGAGGCGCTGCGGAATGAGTGATCCTCTGGTGTTGCGCGGCGTGGTACGCACCTACCGCACCGAGGGCGGTGATCTGCCGGTGCTGCGCGGGGCGGATTTGACCCTGCGCGCGGGCGAGATCGTGGCGCTCGTGGCGCCGTCGGGCACCGGCAAATCCACGCTGCTGCATCTCGCGGGATTGCTGGAGCAGCCGGATGGCGGATCGGTGCTGGTGGACGGGCGCGATGCTGGCGCGCTGTCGGACGCCGAGCGCACCGCGATCAGGCGCGATACGATCGGCTTCGTCTATCAGTTCCATCATCTGCTGGCGGAATTTTCAGCGCTCGAGAACGTCGTTCTGCCGCAAATGATCGCGCGTCGCGGTCGCCGCCAGGCGGAGGCGCGAGCCATGACGCTGCTCGCCTCGCTCGGCTTGGAGCCGCGCGCCCGCCATCTTCCCGGCAAGCTCTCGGGCGGCGAGCAGCAGCGCGTGGCGATCGCCCGTGCGCTCGCCAACGCGCCGAAAGTGCTGCTCGCCGACGAGCCGACCGGCAATCTCGACGTGGGGACCGCCGAAATCGTGTTCGACGCGCTGCTGGCTCGGGTCAGGGAGGAAAACGTCGCCGCGCTGATCGCCACGCACAATCCCGCGCTGGCGGCGCGGATGGACCGCACCGTCACGCTGCGCGACGGCAAGGTGGTGCCGGGTTAGCGGCTGGGTGGTTGGTCGGACTCGTCCGACGCCCTAGATTGACGTCATGCCGCACGCCGATTTCGCCCATCTCCGCGTCCACTCCGCCTATTCGCTGAGCGAGGGAGCGATCAAGGCGGACAAGATCGCTGCTCTCGCACGCGACGCTGCGATGCCGGCGGTGGCGATCACCGATACCGGCAACCTATTCGGCGCATTGGAGTTCAGCCAGGCCTGTACCGGCAAGGGCGTGCAGCCGATCATTGGCTGCCAGGTGGCGCTCGCGCGCACCGACAATCCGCGCTTTCCGCCCGACCCCGTGGTGCTGCTGGCGCAAGACGCGGCGGGGCTTGCCAATCTGCAGCGGCTTTCCTCGCTCGGCTTCCTCGAGACCGAGTCGGGGCTCAAGCCGCAACTTGCGCTCGACGTGATCGCGGCGCACGCGCAAGGCCTCATCCTGCTCACCGGCGGCACATCGGGTCCGGTCGCGCGGCTGTTGGCGGAGGGGCAGAAGGCCGAGGCGGAGGCGCTGCTGGCGCGGCTCGCCGAAGCATTCCCGGATCGGGCGGCGGTGGAATTGCACCGGCACGGCCTACCGATCGAGCGTGCGATCGAGCCGGGCCTGATCATGCTGGCGGACGAGGCTGGGCTGCCGCTGGTTGCCACCAACGATTGCTTCTTCGCCAAGCCGAGCATGTACGAGGCGCATGACGCGCTGCTGTGCATTGCCGAGGGGCGGCAGCTGTCGGAGCGCGAGCGGCGGCGGGTGACGCCCGAGCATTGGTTCAAGCCGGCCGCCGATATGCGCGCGTTGTTCGCCGATTTGCCGGAAGCCTGCGACAACACGCTCGCCATCGCGCGGCGCTGCGCGGTGATGGCGGAGAGCCGCAAGCCGCTGCTGCCAGTGTGCCCCAAGGTGACGCCGGGGAGCACGGAGGCGGAGACCTTGCGTGGCATGGCGGTGCAGGGGCTTGAACGCCGGATGGATGCGCTCGGCGCCGACGCTGCGACGCGGGCCCGTTATCGCGAGCGGCTCGACTACGAGCTCGGCGTGATCGAGCAGATGGGGTTCCCCGGCTACTTCCTGATCGTCGCCGACTTCATCCAGTGGGCGAAGTCGCAGGGCATTCCGGTGGGTCCGGGGCGCGGCTCGGGCGCGGGGTCGGTGGCCGCCTGGGCGCTGACCATCACCGATCTCGACCCGCTGCGCTTCGAGCTGCTGTTCGAGCGCTTCCTCAACCCCGAGCGCGTATCGATGCCGGATTTCGACATCGATTTCTGCCAGGAGGGGCGCGACGCGGTCATCGACTACGTGCGCAAGGAGTATGGCGCCGATCGGGTGGCGCAGATTATTACCTTCGGAAAGCTTCAGGCGCGCGCTGCGGTGCGCGACGTGGGCCGCGTGCTCGGGCTGCCATTCGGGCAGGTCAACAAGGTCGCCGAGCTGATCCCCAACAATCCGGCCAAGCCGGTGACGCTGCAGCAGGCGATCGACGGAGAGCCGCGCTTGCAGCAGATGCGCGACGATGACGAGGGCATCAGGCGGCTGCTGGAAATCGCGCTGCAGATCGAGGGCCTCTATCGCCACGCCAGCACGCACGCCGCTGGCGTGGTGATCGGCGACCGGCCGCTGATCGAGCTCGTGCCGCTCTATCGCGATCCGAAATCCGAGCTGCTGGTCACGCAATACTCGATGAAGCATGTCGAGCAGGCGGGCCTGGTGAAATTCGACTTTCTCGGGCTCACGACGCTGACCATCCTACAGCGCGCCGTCGGCTTCCTGCGCGGGCTCGGCATCGAGGTCGACCTCGACCGGCTGCCGCTCGACGACGCGCCCACTTTCGCCATGCTGCAGCGGGGCGACGCGGGCGGGGTGTTCCAGTTCGAAGGACAGGGGATGCGCGACGTGCTGCGTCAGATGCGCCCCGACCGCTTCGAGGACCTGATCGCCGGCGTCGCGCTCTACCGTCCCGGCCCGATGGCCAACATCCCCGACTACTGCCGGCGCAAGCACGGCGAGAAATGGGAGGCGCCGCACCCCGAGCTTGTGGACATCCTCGGCGAGACCTACGGCATCATGGTCTACCAGGAGCAGGTCATGCAGATCGCCCAGAAGATGGGCGGCTACAGCCTCGGCGGCGCCGACCTCTTGCGCCGTGCGATGGGCAAGAAGATTCGCGCCGAGATGGAGGCACAGCGAAAAATATTCTGCGACGGCGCGATGGCGCGCGGTATTCCCGAGGCGAAGGCCACCGAGGTGTTCGACCTCATGGCCAAGTTCGCCGATTACGGCTTTAACAAATCGCACGCCGCCGCCTACGCGCTGGTCGCCTATCAGACGGCGTGGATGAAGGCCAACCATCCGGTCGCGTTCATGGCCGCCTGCATGTCGCTCGCGATCAGCAACACCGACCGGCTGGCCGCGCTGAAGCAGGAAGCGGAGCGCATGGGCATCGTTCTGCTGCCGCCCGACATCAACCGCTCCGACGCGGATTTCTCCGTGGAGCAGCGCGACGACGGGACGCTCGCGATCCGCTACGCGCTGGCGGCGGTGAAGAAGGTCGGATTTGCGGCGATGCAGTCGGTGGTCGCGGCGCGTGGGTCCCGCTCGTTCGACGATCTCGCGGATTTCGCCGCGCGCGTCGATCCGCGCCAGCTCAATCGGATGCAGCTCGAGAATTTGGTGCGCGGCGGCGCCTTCGACTCGTTGGAGGCGAACCGTGCGCGACTGTTCGCCGGTGCCGAGACCGTGCTGCGCCGTGCGCAGGCCGAGGCGGAGGAGGCGGCGAGCGGGCAGATCGGCCTGTTCGGCGGCAGCGGCAAGCCGGAGGCGCTGCGCCTGCCCGACATGCCGGACTGGCCGCCGCTGGAAAAACTCGGCTTCGAGGCGGAGGCGGTGGGGTTTCATCTCACGGCGCATCCGCTCGACGCCTACGCGCACGTGTTGAAGCGGCTTGGCGCTGTGCGCAGCGACCAGATCGAGGCGCTGGCGGCGCGCGGCATCACGCGCGTCAAGCTCGCCGGCAGCGTGATCGGCTCGAAGGAGCGCATCACCCGCACCGGCAGCCGCATGGCGTGGGTACGCATCTCCGACGCCGCCGGTTCCTGCGAGGTGACGTTCTTCTCCGAGGTGCTGGGGCGCTCACGCGAGGTGCTGACCACGGGCGCGAACGTGCTGGTCACGGCCGATTTGCGGCTGGAGGACGACACGCTGCGGATCACCGCCAGCGATGTCTCCGCGCTGGATCAGGCGGCATCGGGCGTCGGCGCGGGCATGCGCGTGTGGCTGGAGAAGACCGAGGCGGTCGAGCACATTCGCGTGCTGCTTGACCGCGAGGGACGCGGCAAGGGGCGCGTGGTTCTGGTGCCGCGGGTCGGCAACGGGCAGAGCGTCGAGATCGCCCTGCCGGGCGGGTTCAATGTGTCGCCGCGACTGGCGCAGGCGCTGAAGGTGGTGCCGGGGGTGGAGCGGATCGAGGAGACCTGAAAGCTGGTGGTGGCGCGTCAGGCTATGGCCAGCGCCCGTCCCGTGCCCTCGATAACACTGTCCCAATCGTCCACTTCACGGTTCTCCGGCGCGACCATCACGTGCTGGACGCCGGCTGCTCCGAACGCGGCGAGGCGGGCGCGGAGTTCGCCTTCGTCGCGTCCATTCCAATGCGTGCGCATCGAGATGGTGAAGCTGGGCTCCGGTCGCGCGTCCCGCAGGCGGCGAACGATCGGCGCGACTTCCTCCGGCGTGTGGCGGCTGCCGTGCCAGCCGTCGGCGAGGTTGATCGTGCGCTTGAGGGCTGCCTCGGAACTGCCGCCGATCCAGATCGGGATCGGGCTCGCGGGCAGCGGCGTCATCGTCATGTCGGCGATCTCGGCCGGGATGTATTTGCTCTGGAACGTCACCGGGTCTTGCGTCCAGACCGCGCGCATCATCGCGATGCCCTCGTCCATCCGCCGACCCCGCTCACTGAACGGCACCCCCAGCGCGGCGAATTCGGGCTCGAGCCAGCCGACCCCAGCGCCGAGGATCAGCCGGCCTTCCGAGAGATTTTGCAGAGTCGCAAGCTCCTTGGCTAACGGCAGCGGATGGCGCATCGGCAGCACCAGCACGCTGGTGCCGAGCCGCACCCGCTGCGTTACTGCGGCGGCCCAGGTCAAGGTCAGCACCGGGTCGTAGAACAGTGGCGAGCGCGGGAATTGCGCGCGCGGCACGATGATGTGCTCGCTGACCCAGACGTCGCTGAGGCCGAGATCCTCGGCCCGCATGGCGAATCGGCGGATCAGCGCCGGGCTGGCCTGCTCCCCCGCGTGTGGCAGATGGATACCGAGCTGCATCGGCTATTCGGGAAGCCGCGTGGACTGCCAGGCCACCATCTGCCACTGGCCGCCCCGGTTGACATACACATCGGTGAACCGGACGCCGAAGCTCATGGCCTTGCCGCCGGATGTGACGCCGATGCGCGCCTTGCCTGTCAGGATCACCGTGTCGCCGCAATCCTGTGCTTTCACCTCGGAAGGCTCTACGGCGGTGTAGACGGTCGCACCCGACTCCATCGCGCCGATCAGGCTCTGCTTGGTGTCGAGCCGTGCCGAGGAGTGCGTGTAGATCAGATCGTCGGCCAGCACCGCCCGCAAGGTCGCGACATCCTTCTCGGCCATCGCGCTCATGCGCTTGCGATCGAGCTCGATGATCGTCTGTCCGTTTCCAGCCATGTGTTGTTCCCCCGTGATTGCAGGCGCCGGCGCATAGCCGCCTTGTGCAGGGCGCACTCTCTCGCGCTTTCCGTCGGCTGTCGACCTGGGGCAGAGTTGCACGACGAAACCGGCTCGGGGCGAGCCAGGAGGACTTTGCCGATGCAGCCGGTTGCCGATCGGGCGAGAAGCAGATCCATCCTGATCGGCGCCGCCATGATGATGACGGTCGCGATGGGGATGCGACAGTGCCTCGGCCTGTTCATCGGGCCAGTGACGCACGACCTCGCGCTGACGACCGCCGATTTCACCTTCGCGGTGGCGATCCAGAATATCAGCTGGGGCGCCTCGCAGGCCCTGGTGGGGGCGTTCGCGGACCGCCGGGGCTCGCGGCCGGTGATGATGGCGGGCGCCCTGGTCTACGCCGTCGGCCTCGCGGTGATGCTGATGGCGAACGGGCTGGTCGCTCTCGCGATCTCCGGTGCGCTGATCGGCATTGCCTTGTCCTGCACCGCCTCGAGCCTCGCCATGAGCGCCACCGCCCGCGCCGTGCCGGAAAGCCGGCGTAGTGCCACCCTCGGCTTGGTCTCGGCCGTGGGGTCGCTCGGCACCCTGGTGATCGCGCCGATGGCGCAGGCGACGGTCTCGGGCATGGGCTGGCGCATGGGAATGGCGCTGTTCGTGGTGCTCACGCTCTCCTTGATGCTGCCCGCCGCCTTCATGGCGGGTGGGGCGGACAAGCTGCCGGCGCGTTCCGGCAGCAATGTGTCGATGAGGGAGGTGCTCGGGCAGGCATCGCGGCATCGCGGGTTCCTGGTGATGTCCGGGGCCTATTTCGTCTGCGGGCTGCAGCTGGTGTTCCTCACCACGCATCTGCCGAGCTATCTCGCGCTGTGCGGCATGGACCCGATGCTGAGCGCCGAGGCGCTGGCGACCATCGGCGGGGTCAACTGCATCGGCTCCTGGCTGTTCGGCTGGCTCGGGGGAAAATTCCCCAAGCACATTCTGCTTGGGCTGCTCTACATCCTTCGCTCAATCGCGCTGTTCGCCTATTTCGTGGTGCCGCCCACGCCCACCAGCACGCTGGCTTTTGCTGCGGCGATGGGGATGCTGTGGATGGGCGTGATGCCGCTGACCAGCGGCCTGGTCGCCGAGATGTTCGGCACCCGCTACATGGCGACCCTGCTCGGTATCTCTTTCATGGTCCACCAGGCCGGCTCGTTCCTGGGCGCCTGGGGCGGCGGTCTGATCTATGACGCGATGGGCTCCTACGACCGCGCCTGGCAGATTGGCGTCACCGTGGGGGTCATCGCGGGCATGGTACAGATCCTCGCCGGCGGGCCGAGGCGGCGGCGCGACGGCATGGCGCAGCCCGCCTACGCCACCGGCTAAGCTCTCCCGCTTGCGCGGGACGTTATTTCCCGCCATATCCCGCGCGCCGGCTCTTGGGAGCCCGGCAATTCACACGCAGGGCGCCTTTCCCGCTCTGGTCCACGTGAAACATCACGTGACCGCTCGGGTCCGGTGCCGCGAGGCATGGCCCTGCGGAGGCGCAACCGGACACAGGAAAGCAAACGCCGATGGCGATGCCTGAATTCACCCTGCGTCAGCTGCTCGAGGCTGGCGTCCATTTTGGCCACCATACCCGCCGCTGGAACCCCAGCATGGCGCCGTTCATTTTCGGCGTCCGCAACCAGGTCCACATCATCGACCTGCAGCAGACCGTGCCGATGCTGGACCGCGCATTGCGCGCGGTGCGCGACGTGGTCGCCGCCGGCGGCCGCGTGCTGTTCGTCGGCACCAAGCGGGCGGCGGCCGAGTATGTCGCGGACAGCGCCAAGCGCTGCGGCCAGTACTATGTCAACCACCGCTGGCTCGGCGGGATGCTGACCAACTGGAAGACCATCACCGGCAGCATCAAGCGGCTGCGCCAGATCGAGGAGATGCTGGCCGGCGACACCCAGGGCCTGACCAAGAAAGAGGTGCTGGAGATCACCCGCGACCGCGACAAGCTGGAGCGTGCGCTGGGCGGCATCAAGGATATGGGCGGCCTGCCCGACATCCTGTTCATCATCGACACCAACAAGGAGAAGCTGGCGGTCGAGGAGGCCAACAAGCTCGGCATCCCGGTGGTCGCGGTGCTCGACAGCAACTCCGACCCGCACGGCGTCACATTCCCGATCCCCGGCAACGACGATGCGATCCGCGCGATCACCCTCTATTGCGACTTGGTGGCAGGCGCGGTGCTGGACGGGATCAGCGCCGAGCTCGGCGCCTCGGGCCGCGACATTGGCGCTTCCGAGGATCTGCCGATCGAGGCGATGCCGGATGTGCCGGTCGAAGCGGCGCCTGAGCAGCCGGCCGCCTGACCGCCCCTACGCTACTTCGAGCGGGTCGGGACGCGATCGCGCGCCCGGCCCCATTCCTCCTCTGAGGGAGATGATCCGATGGCCGAGATCACGGCTGCACTGGTGAAGGACCTGCGCGAGAAGACCGGCGCGGGCATGATGGACTGCAAGAAGGCGCTCTCCGAGACCGGCGGCGACATCGAGCAGGCGGTGGACTGGCTGCGCAAGAAGGGGCTTGCGGCGGCGGCCAAGAAGTCGGGCCGGGTGGCCGCGGAGGGGCTGGTCGGCGTCGCCTCCGCTCCGCTCAAGGCGGCGATGGTCGAGGTCAACGCCGAGACCGACTTCGTGGCGCGCAACGAGACTTTCCAGGCTTTCGTCGAGGCAGCGGCCCATGCCGCGCTCACGGTCGGCGAGGATGTCGAGGCGCTGAAGGCCGCGCCCTATCCTGACAGCGGCCGTACCATCGGCGAGGAACTTACCCATCTCGTGGCCACCATCGGCGAGAACATGACGATCCGCCGCGCTCGCGTGCTGAGCGTGAAGAGCGGTGTGGTGGCGACCTATGTGCACAACGCGCTGCGACCGGGCTTGGGCAAGATTGGCGTGCTGGTCGCGGTCGAGGCGCCCGATGGCGAGGAGGCCGTGCTCACACTCGGCCGTCAGGTCGGGATGCACGTCGCGGCGACGCGGCCCGAGGCGCTGGATGTCGACGCGGTGGACCCGGCGGCGCTCGAGCGGGAGAAGGCGGTGCTGACCGAGCAGGCACGCGCCTCCGGCAAGCCCGATGCGATCATCGGGAAGATGGTCGAGGGCCGCATCCGCAAATACTACGAGGAAGTGGTCCTTCTCGAGCAGGTCTGGGTGCATGACGGGGAGAGTCGGGTGCGGGCGGTGGCAAAGAAAGCCGGCGTCACGCTGACTGGGTTTGCCCGCTTCCAGCTCGGCGAGGGCATTGACCGGCAGAGTGGCGACTTCGCCGCCGAGGTGGCCGCCGCCGCCGGGGTCAAGCCGGGCGCCGAAACCTCGGACGAGTCCGGCGCGACCCTCTGAGGAGGATATCCTTTCCGGCTGGAACGTGGTTGTGCGGGGCGGCTCGTTGCATCCCCCGGCTTGTTCCAGCCGGGCCGGACCATTAGGGTGCGGCCGCCTCTGTCCCAATTAATCGGCGGCAGCGCGGGCCGGTCCGCGCACGAGCGTCAGCAGAATCGGTCCGTATGCCCGACCAGCCCTCCTATAAGCGCGTCCTGCTCAAACTTTCGGGCGAGGCCTTGCTCGGCCGGCGCGAGTACGGGCTGGACAACGACGTCGTCACGGCGATCGCCGCGGATATCGGCGATGTGGCGGCGATGGGGGTCGAAGTCTGTGTGGTGATCGGCGGGGGCAACATCTTCCGTGGTGTCTCGGCCGCCGCGGGCGGCATGGACCGGGCGCAGGCCGATTACATGGGTATGCTGGCCACCGTGATGAATGCGTTGGCGGTGCAGAACGCGTTGGAGAAGAAGCGGGTCCCGACGCGCGTGCAGTCGGCCATCCCGATGTCGAGCGTGTGCGAGCCCTATATCCGGCGCCGGGCCGAGCGGCACATGGAGAAGGGCCGGGTGGTGATCTTCGCCGCCGGCACCGGCAACCCATTCTTCACCACCGACACCGCCGCCGCCTTGCGGGCGGCCGAGATGGGCTGCGACGCGCTGCTCAAGGGCACCCAGGTCGACGGGGTCTACTCCGCCGACCCGCGCAAGAACCCCAATGCCGAGCGCTACGACCAGCTGACCTATCTCGACGTGCTATCGCGCGATCTGGCGGTCATGGACGCCGCCGCGATCAGCCTTGCGCGCGAGAACGGCTTGCCGATCATCGTGTTCAACATCCACGCTCCCGGCGCATTTGCGCAGGTGATGCGGGGCCAGGGGCGCTTCACCCGCATCATCGAGCAACGATAATACCGAAGGCACCAGTCGGAGCGCGGGAGGGCGTGTCATGCCGGCCGATTTGAATACCCTGAAGCAGGACCTCACCCGTCGCATGGACGGCGCGATGGAGACCCTGCGCCGCGAGTTCGCTGGGCTGCGCACCGGGCGGGCCACTCCGGGCCTGCTCGAGCCGGTGCGGGTCGAGGCCTATGGAACCGAGATGCCGATCACCCAGGTCGGCTCGATCGGCGTGCCCGAGCCGCGCATGATCACCGTGCAGGTGTGGGACCGGAAGATGGTCTCGGCCGTCGAGAAGGCGATCCGGGATTCCGGACTCGGGCTCAATCCATCGTCGGACGGTCAGTTGGTCCGGGTGCCGATCCCGCAGCTCACCACCGAGCGCCGCAACGAGCTCGCCAAGACGGCGGGCCGCTACGCCGAGGGCGCCAAGATCGCGGTGCGCGGGGTCCGGCGCGATGGGATGGAGCAGATCAAGGCGCACGAGAAGAAGCACGAGATCAGCGAGGACGACGCCCGGACATGGCACGACGAGGTGCAGAAGCTGACGGACCAATACGTCAAGCGGATCGACGAGGGACTGGCCGAAAAAGAGCGCGACATCCGACAGGTTTGACCGCGCATGTCGGCACGTAGCCACACGGCCGTCGCGGGCCTCGCGCCGGACGCCGAGCGCGACATCGAAACCAAGGGCGAGTCGGGCGCGCCGCCGACGCATGTTGCCATCATCATGGACGGCAACGGACGCTGGGCTGCCTCTCGCGGATTGCCGCGGGTCGCCGGGCATCGCGAAGGTGCCCGAGCGGTGCGCCGCGCCATCGAGGCGGCGATCGAGCAAGGCGTCGGCTGGCTTACCCTCTATGCCTTCAGCAGCGAGAACTGGCGGCGCCCGGCGAGCGAAATCCTCGATCTGACCGGGCTGCTGCGTCACTACCTGCGCACCGAAATTGCCGAGTTGCGCGCGAACGGCGTGCGGCTGCGGGTGATCGGCGATCGCGACCGCTTCGACCCCGACATCAGGACGGAGCTGCTCGCCGCCGAGCGGTCGACGGCCGCGAATACCCGCCTCAACCTGACGATCGCGCTCTCCTATGGCGGCCGCGACGAGATCCTTGCCGCGGCGCGGGTGCTGGCCGCCGCCGCACGCGACGGCCGGCTCGACCCGGCGGTCATGGAAGAGACCGATTTCACGCGTGGGCTGTTCACCGCCGGGATGCCGGACCCCGACCTGGTCATCCGTACCAGCGGCGAGCAGCGGCTGTCGAATTTCCTGCTGTGGCAATCGGCCTATGCTGAGCTCGTCTTCCAGGACGTGCTCTGGCCGGATTTCGGGGCCGCGCATCTCGCCGACGCCCTCGCCGAGTTCGCGCGACGGGAGCGGCGCTTTGGCGCGAGGCCAGGCTGATGCCGACTCGCAGCGTCCCGCGCGGGCGGGCTGGGCGGATCTGCGGCTGCGTGTCCTCTCGGCCGTGGTGCTGGCGCCGATTGCCGTCGCGATCGTCTGGCTCGGCGGTCTATACTGGAGCGTGCTGATCCTCCTTCTGGCAGCCGGATTGGCTTGCGAGTGGGCGTTGCTGTGCGGTTGCCGGTTCGGTCGGCTCCCCGGCTTGGCCGTGCCGCTAGCGATGGTCGCGGTCGGCGCGATCTCCGCCGGACGCGCGATCTGGGCGCTCCCGGTGCTCGCCGCTGCGTTCGCCGCCACGTGGATCATCGGGGTCAGCGTCCCGAACCTGCGAGCGCCGCGCCCCGCCAGCCTCGCGGCGGGCGTGCTCTATATCGGCTTTACCTGCATCGCCCTGATCTGGCTGCGTCAGGATGCGCTCGCGGGGCTGCCGAACATCCTCTTTCTGCTGCTGGTCGTCTGGGCGAGCGATGTCGGCGCCTACCTCGCGGGACGCCTGTTCGGCGGTCCGCGCCTCGCACCCCGCATCTCGCCTGGCAAGACATGGGCTGGCGCCCTCGGGGGACTGCTCGCGGCGATCGTGATGGGATACATTGTCGCTGTGTGTTTTGCGGTCTCGCGCGGCGGCGACGTATCGGGGCAAGTCGCCCTGGTGGCGGCTGTGCTCGGCATCGTCGCGCAGCTTGGCGACTTGTTGGAAAGCGCCATCAAGCGGCGCTTCGGGGTCAAGGATTCCGGCCGCCTGATCCCGGGCCACGGCGGCTTGTTCGACCGGCTGGACGGCTTTCTGACCGCCGGGCCGGTTGCCGCATTGCTGGCCTTGGCGCTCGGACCCGGAGTAATGCTTTGGCAGTAAGCGATACAGTGACGACAGAGGCCGCGACCATGAAAACCGTGCCGACCGAGCCCGTCACGATCAAGACGATCACCATCCTGGGCAGCACGGGCAGCGTTGGCACCCAGACAGTGGACCTGCTGGCTGCAGCGCCAGAGCGCTTTCGGGTGCGCGCATTGGTGGGCGGCCGCAATGTCGCGCGGCTCGCGGAGCAAGCGAGGCTGCTGACGGCCGAGCGGGCGGTGATCGCCGATCCGACGCTCGGCCCGGCGCTGCGCCAGGCCTTGGCGGACACGGATTGCGTGGTGACGGCCGGCGCGGAGGCGGTGGTCGAGGCGGCGTCCCTGCCGGCGGACTGGACGATGGCGGCGATCACCGGTGCTGCCGGGCTGCCGGCGACGCTCGCCGCGATTCGCCGGGGCGCCTTCGTGGCGCTGGCCAACAAGGAGGCGCTGGTGTGCGCTGGCGAGGTGATGCTGCGCGCCGTGCGCGACGCCGGCGCCACCCTGTTGCCGGTCGATTCCGAGCACAACGCGATCTTCCAGTCGCTCGCCGACGGCAATCACGGCGCGGTCGACAAGATTGTGCTGACCGCGTCCGGCGGCCCGTTCCGCACCGCGACGGTGGAGGAGATGGCCAAGGCGACCCCGGAGGCCGCGCTGCGCCACCCGGTCTGGTCGATGGGGGCCAAGATCAGCATCGATTCGGCCACCCTGATGAACAAGGGGCTGGAGCTCATCGAAGCGGCGCGGCTGTTCAGCCTGCCCGAGGAGCGGATCGGGGTGCTGGTGCATCGGCAATCGGTGATCCACGGGCTGGTCTATTACCAGGACGGCAGCGTGCTGGCGCAGCTCGGCTCGCCGGACATGCGCATCCCGATCGCCCACACGCTTGCCTGGCCGGAGCGGATGGCGACCGGCTCGCCGCGGCTCGACCTCGCGGCACTTGCCCGGCTCGATTTCGAGGAGCCTGACGAGGTTCGGTTCCCGGCGCTGCGTCTCGCGCGCGACGCCTTGCGCGCGGGCGGCGGCGTCCCCACCATCCTGAGCGCCGCGAACGAGGTCGCGGTGGAGGCCTTCCTGCAACGGCGGATCGGCTTTCTCGACATCGTCGATACGGTGAGCCGCGTGCTGGATGAGATGGGCACGCCGCCAGCCGACTCGCTCGAGGAGGTCGTGGCACTCGACACGGCTGCCCGTGCTGCCGCCCAGCAATTCGCCGCCGCGCGTGCGGCGTGAGTTCGACATCTTCGGCTCCGAGATAGGGTCAATCCGTGCTCCACGTAGCTCCTGAGATCGTCCGCACCGTCGTCGCCTTCGTCGTGGTGCTAGGGGTGCTCGTGTTTATCCACGAGCTCGGCCATTACCTCGCCGCGCGCTGGCGGGGCGTGCATGTCGAGACCTTCTCGATCGGCTTCGGCCAGGCGATCGCGTCCTGGACCGACCGTGTCGGCACACGCTGGAAGCTCGCCTGGATTCCGCTCGGTGGCTACGTGAAGCTGCACGGGCAGGAGCGGCCGCAGGACGTTCCGCCCGAGGAGCGGGCGAAGTGGCTGCCGGGGCAGACGTTTCACGAGAAATCGGTCGGCTCGCGCGCCATCGTCATCGCGGCCGGCCCTGCGGCGAATTTCCTGCTCGCCGCCGTTCTGTTCACCGTTCTGTTCGCGACCGTCGGGCGGCCGATTGCGACTCCGGTGGTTGGTGACGTGATTGCCTCATCGGCAGCCGACCGTGCCGGCCTGCGCGCCGGGGACCGGATCGATGCGATCGACGGCAAGCCGATCAAGAGCTTCGAGGACATCCAGCGCATCATTTCGGCTCGCCCGGCGCAGCACCTCACCATGCAGGTGCATCGCGGCAACGCCGAGACCACGATCCCCGTGCTGACCGATTCGCGCGACGCCGGGGGCGGGCACCAGGTCGGGGTGCTGGGCATTCGCGGCGGCAACACCGAGTACGAACATCTGTCGCTGCCCCAGGCCGTGTGGGGCGGCATCGTGCAGACCTGGAACGTGACGGCGCTGACCTGCCAGGGCGTGTGGCAGATGCTGAGCGGCCAGCGCGGCACCGAGGATCTCGGCGGTCCGTTGCGGATCGCGCAGCTGTCCGGCCAGGTGGCGGAGCTTGGCGTCGCCAGCCTCGTCTCGTTCATCGCGGTGCTGTCGGTCAATCTCGGGCTGATCAACCTGTTCCCGATCCCGATCCTCGATGGTGGGCATCTGCTATTCTATTTCGCCGAAGCGGTACGTGGCCGCCCCATCCCGCCGCGCGCGCAGGAATACGGCTTTCGCGCCGGACTCGCGCTGCTGGTCGGGCTGTTCGTCTTCGCGACTTGGAACGACCTTACCCATATCGGCCTGTTCCGCTGGGTGGCGGGGCTGATCGGCTAGGGCGGAAAGCGGAGCGCATTCCGCCACGTGCGCAACCGTTCGGCGGAATGCGCTGCGCTTTTCCGCCCTACAAATACCCGAACCGCCCCATTATCGCGGCGTGGTCGCGTTCGATGCGGGTGCGTTGATCGGGTGTGAGCACGTCGCGCCATTCGCCGGTGCGGCCTGAGCGGAAGAACGGGGCGATGGCTTCGGGCGGGCGCTCGATGAAGCCGCTCGCTTGTTCCTGACGCTGTAGCTCGTCGAACGCGCTGAACTGGATCGCGCGTTGCAGCTGGTCGGCGGGCGGCTCCTGGCCGAGGAAGCGGATCACCCCGGCGAAGGTTTCCGAAGGTGCCGCGAGCATGTCGCCATATCGGATCACGTGCAGCAGCGGGTTCGGGTTGCGGGTCCAGAAATGCACGTGAATCGACCATGAGCTGAGGCGCTCATACACCTTCACGTCGGTGCCGCCGGTGGCCGCCTCCGGATCGGCCATGAAGGCAATCGTCTCGTCGAGCGAGCGGCCGAGATGGCGGCTGTAGGATACGGCGATGTCGCGCGGATCGCGCACAATGTAGATCGCGCCGGCCGTCACCTCCGGCGTCATCAGTGGCACGCCCTCGACCAGCAGCGAGGCGTTGTGCGTCTTGACGAACACCAGGTTGGAATGGGCCCGCGTCAACTCACGATGCACCAGCGGCCGCATCCGCTGCACGTCCGCGATCGAATACTCCGAGGCGGGGCGCGGATCGTGACGGCGGTAGCGCGCAGCGCCGCTTTCGCCCGTGGAGAGATCCATCAGGCTGTTGATGTCGTACGGCCGATCCGATCCACGGATGTAGTTGTGCAGGAAGGCGCGAAGCCAGGTGCTGCCGGATTTGGGATAGGAGGCGAGCCAGACCAGATTGCCCATGCGCCGAATATCGCAGTGGAGGGGGGACGATTGGCAGCGCGATGCGGTTGGGGCATCAATGCGGTTCAATCTTGCGGGTGCGGCGCTTCGGGTCAAGCGGCGCCGGGCTGGCGTGACCGCGCTGGAGGTCGGGTAGCGTCCGGCGTGACGCGTGGCTATTCTCCGCCGCCGGTCACGGGGCGACTCGCGGGGCACGCGGGCTTTCTGTCGGCGATGGCTTCACTGGGAGACTAGGTTTTTGACGAGCATCCGTGTCGCCTTGCTGGCTGCGTCCTGCCTGTCCATCGTGGTGACCGATCCGGCATGGGCTCAGCAGGGCGTTCAGCCGACCCGTGGGCGCCCCTCGGCGCGGCCAGTTGCCGCCCGGCCGACATCCGGCACGATCCAAGCCATCAAGGTCGAGGGCAATCAGCGTATCGAGGAAGGAACGATACGATCCTACATGCTGGTGCAGCCCGGCGATCCGTTCGACCCCGACCGGATCGACCGCAGCCTCAAGACGCTGTACGCCACCGGCCTGTTCCAGGACGTGACCCTGACCCGGCAGGGCGACACGCTCGTCGTGAAGGTGGTCGAAAATCCCATCGTCAATCGCATCGCTTTCGAGGGAAACCACAAGCTCACCGACGAGCAGCTGCGGGCGGAAATACGGTTGCGCTCGCGCGCGGTGTTCACTCCGGCGCTGGCTCAGTCCGACCGCCAGCGAATCCTTAACGCGTATGCCAAGAAGGGCCGCTACAACGTCCAGGTCGAGCCGCAGATCATTCGACTCGACCAGAACCGGGTCGACGTGGTCTTCGATATCCATGAGGGCGAGTCGACGCTGATCAGCCGCATTGCGTTCGTCGGCAATCACGCGTTCAGCGAGGATCGGCTGAAGGAAGTCGTATCGAGCCGCCAGGGTGTGTGGTGGCGTTTCCTGTCCACCTCGGACACCTACGACCCGGAGCGGCTCAACTTCGACAAGGAACTGCTGCGGCGGTTCTACCTCAAGCATGGTTACGCCGACGTCGAAATCACCGGCGCCACCGCCGAACTCTCGCCGGAGCGGGATTCGTTCTTCATCACGTTCACCATCGACGAGGGCGAGCGCTATCGCGTCGGGAAGGTCTCGGTGAACTCGACGTTGCGCAATCTCAACGGCGACAGCGTGCTGCCCGACATCGAGATATCGGCGGGCGATTGGTATGACGGCGACGCCGTCGAGCGTTCTGTCCAGGCGATCACCGACGACCTGCAGGGGCGCGGCTTCCCCTTCGTCGAGGTCAAGCCGCGCATTTCGCGCAACAAGGAGGCGCGCACGGTCGACTTGGTGTTCGATGTCGGCGAAGGGCCGCGGGTTTATGTCGAGCGGATCGACATTACGGGCAACACGCGAACCGAGGACAAAGTCATCCGCCGTGAATTCCGGCTGGCCGAAGGGGATGCGCTCAACGCCTCCGCGGTTCGCCGCTCGCGCCAGCGGCTGCAGGATCTCGGCTACTTCAACAGCGTGCAGATCACCAACTCGCCCGGCTCGGCGCCGGACAAGGTCATCATCAACACCAATGTCGACGAGAAGGCGACGGGCGAATTGACCCTGGGCGGCGGGTATTCGACCGACGCCGGATTCCTGATCAACGCCGGCCTGCGCGAGCGCAACCTGCTCGGCACCGGCATTGACGCCGGCGTGAACGGCGTGCTGGCGCAGCGCCGCAGCGCGATCGATCTTTCGGTGACCGACCCCTATTTCCTCGACCGCAACCTGGTCGCCGGCTTCGATCTGTTCGCGTTGCAGACCAATCTATTGGACGTCTCGCAGTACCAGGAGCGGCGCTACGGCGGCGCGTTGCGGGTCGGTTACGCCTTCAACGATCATCTGCGGCAATCCTGGGCCTACACCCTAGTCGATCGCGACGTGTACGACATCGCCACGACGGCGAGCTTCTATATCCAGGACCAGGCGGGTTGGACGCTGTTGTCCCAGCTCGGCACGACGTTGACGCTCGATTATCGCGACAGCACCGTCGACCCGCATTCGGGTTACGTCGTGCGCGCCGGAACGGACGTCGCCGGGCTGGGCGGCGATGCGAACTTCGTTCGCATGAAGCTGGATGGAACGTATTTCTATCCGCTCGATCGCTGGACCGGGAACAGCGACTGGGGCATCGCGATCTCCGCCGGGGCGGGATACCTCTACAACGAGGGCAAGCAGGAACAGATCATCGACCGGTTCTTCCTGGGCGGCGACAATCTGCGTGGCTTCCAGGCGGGCGGCGCCGGACCCCATACGGCGAACACGCCGACCGTCCTCGGCGGGGACAGCATCGGCGGGCGATTCATCTGGACGCAATCCACCGAGCTGCGTTTCCCCTTGCCAATCTCGGCCGATTTTGGTCTGTCCGGGCGTGCCTTCGTTGATGTCGGCGCGTTGTCCCAGGCAAGCTTCGAGTCCGGCTCCTGCACGCGCGCGCCTGGCGGCGTCTGTCCGCCGATCTACGACAACGCGGCGCCTCGGGTGGGTGCCGGCGTCGGGGTGTCATGGCGGACGCCGTTCGGCCTCATCAATATCGACCTCACGCCCTTCGTCGTGAAATACAAGTACGACCAGACCCAAATCTTCCGATTCGGCTTCGGCACGAGGTTCTAAGTGCACCATATCCGCCTTTTTACCGTGGCCGCCCTGCTGATGGGCGCTGCGTCACTCTCACCGTCTCCCGCAATGGCACAGCAACAGGGCCAGGACTGGTTCGTCCCCGGCCAGCAGCGCTCCGGGCAGAAAGCGCCATCGCGGGCTCCCGCGAAGCCGCAGCCGACGCACACGCCGTTGCCGCTGCCCTTGCCGCCATCCCAAGCGGCGGAGGCGGAGCAGCCATCGCCGCCCATCCAAGTCCAGCTCCCGCCAGCGCCCGAGGTGCCCGCGCTGCCGAAAGGCACGTCGCCGCCCGCCGCGGTGGTCGGCGTGCTCAGCCTGGCCGAGGTGAGCCGCGGCGCGGTTGCCGCGCAGCAGGTCGACAAGGCGCTGGGCGAGCGGATGGCGAAGCTGCACGATGACGCGCAGAAGGAGCAAGCCGCTTGGCGCGACGTGCAGCAGCAGCTCGTGTCGGAGCGTGCCAAGCTGAATGCCGACCAGATCCGCGCCAAGGAGCGCGACTTGCAGGAGCGGGTGACGAACGCGCAGCGGCAGTTCCGCGATCGCAACCGCATCATTCAGGAAGCGGCGCAATACGCGCGCGCGCAGATCGAGCGCACCCTGCGCGCCGTGGTAATCCAGGTCTCCGAGAGTCACGGCATCAACCTGGTCCTGCATCAGGAGCAGGTGGTCCTGAACTATCCTGCCTTCGACATCACCCAGCAGGTGGTGGAGCAGCTCAACAAGATCCTGCCCTCCGTGGTGGTGCCGCCCGACGGCGTGCCGGTCGCGAAGATGCCCGGCGCGGTCCCGGTCGCCCAAGGACAGCCGACTCCCGGGCAGGCAAGCCCGCCGGCGACAACTTCCGGAACCGCGGCGGGACCGACCGCTGCCCCGACGGTGGCGGCGCCTCCGACACCGCCGGCGCCTCCCGCGCCTCCCGCCAGCACGGAGAAGGCCGCGCCGAGTCAGAAGAAGCATCCCTGACGGATGGAGTGGGCGTCGGTTACTGGGGATCCTCGCTTCTTCGCGCGGACCGGTCCCCACTCGCTTGCGGCGGTGGCGGAGGCCGCGCGGGGTGAGGCGCCCCCCCGCCGGGTGCGCTACACGGGCATCGCACCGCTGCAATCGGCCGGGCCCGAGGAGGTCAGCTTCCTCGACAACAAGCGCTATCTGCCGGCGTTGGCGGACACCCAGGCCGGCGCCGTCATCATCCATCCCGACCTTGCCGGGCAGGTTCCCGAGGGCTGCGTCGCCATCACGACCCCGGAGCCATACGAGGGCTGGGCCCGCGTCGCGGCGCTGTTCCACCCGGAGCCTCCGGCCGTTCCGGGCATCCATCCCGCGGCCGTCGTCGACCCTTCGGCGACGATCGACCCCAGCGCGGAGATCGGCCCCTTGGCGGTGATAGGCGCGCGCGCGGAGATCGGCGCGCGCTGCCGGATCGGAGCTTTGGCGGTCATCGGCGACGGGGTGGTCGTCGGCGCCGATTGCCGGATCGGCCCGCAGGTCAGCGTGAGCTATGCGCTGCTCGGGGCGCGTGTGTGCCTTTATGCGGGTGCGCGAGTGGGTCAGGACGGGTTCGGTTTCGCGATCACGGGCGAAGGACTGCTCACCGTTCCGCAGCTCGGCCGCGTGATCCTCGGCGACGATGTGCAGGTCGGCGCCAACAGCACGATCGACCGCGGATCGGCGCAGGATACCGTGATCGGCGCGGGCTCGCGTCTCGACAATCTCGTGCAGATCGGGCACAACGTCCGCCTGGGCCGGTGTTGCGTCGTTGTGGCGCAAGCCGGCATTTCTGGTTCGACCGAGCTCGAGGATTTCGTCGTTGTGGCGGCTCAGGCGGGTTTGACTGGCCATCTGCGGATCGGCCGTCAGGCGCGGATCGGGGCACAGGCTGGCGTGATGGCGGACGTGCCGCCCGGACAGGATGTGGTCGGAAGCCCCTCCCAGCCGGTCAAGGCATTCTTCCGCCAGGTGGCGATCCTGCGCCGCATGGACCGCGACCGGTCGAAAGCGCGATCCGCGCGCGGCGCGGCGGAGAGTGAGGCGGGTACGGACTGAACGCGATGGACGGCATCACAGCCCAGGAACAGGAGCACCAACCGACGGAGATCACGGCGGGTGTCGCGGACATCGCACGCATCATGCACGCGATTCCGCACCGTTATCCGTTCCTGCTGATCGATCGGGTGGTCGACGTCGTGCGCGATCAATCGGCTGTTGGCATCAAGAATGTCTCGGTCAACGAATCCTTCTTCCAGGGACATTTTCCAGGCCATCCCGTCATGCCCGGCGTGCTCATCATCGAGAGCATGGCGCAGACGGCGGCGGTGCTGGTGGTCGAGACGCTTGGCCCGGAGGCGGCGGGCAAGGTGGTCTATTTCATGTCGATCGAGGGAGCCAAGTTCCGCCGACCCGTGGTGCCGGGCGATCAACTTCGCATCCATGTCACGAAAGAGCGCAAGCGCGGCAACGTGTGGAAATTCCACGCCGTGGCGCGCGTTGACGGAACCTCGGTGGCGGAGGCCACCTACGCTGCGATGATCATGGATCGGCGCGCGGAATTTTGAACGGTTCCAAGCGGTTAGACGGCGATCATCGAAATATCGGGCAACAATCATTGAGTTGGTGGCGGGCAGGGCAGGGCCTAGCCTCCGGCCACCCACCGCGTCGAAGGTAGGATTCATGGATGGATTGCCCGAGCGGGTCCGGATGCACACGGCCGCCGCCCTTGTCGATGCGCGATTGGCCGATGGCGGGTCGATCCACCCGACCGCGCTGGTCGCGCCCGGCGCCGAGATCGGGCGTGGGGTGCGGATCGGGCCGTTCTGCACAGTCGGGCCGGACGTCGTGCTGGAGGACGGGGTGCAGCTCCTCTCTCACGTCGTCGTGGAAGGCGGCACGCGGGTCGGACCGGGTGTGATCGTCTACCCGTTCTGCACCATCGGCATGGCGCCGCAGGACCTGAAATATCGGGGCGAGCCGACGCGCTGCGAGATCGGCGCGCGCACCCAGATTCGCGAGCACTGCACTATCCACCGCGGCACCGTGACCGGCACCGGGACCACGCGCGTCGGGGCGGACTGCATGTTGATGGCGGTCACCCATGTCGCGCATGATTGTGCGATCGGCAATCAGGTGATCATCGCCAACAACGTGGTGATGGGCGGCCACGTGACGATCGCCGACAACGCGGTGATCGGCGGCGCGTCGGCGCTGCATCAATTCGTACGGATCGGGCGCGGGGCGATGGTCGGGGGCGCCTCGGGAGTCGAGGGCGATGTCATCCCGTTCGGCAGCGTGCTCGGCAACCGGGCCCGGCTAGCCGGGCTGAACGTGATCGGCCTCAAGCGCCGGGGCTTCGACAAGGCCCAGATCCTGGCCTTGCGTGCGGCGTTCCGGACCCTGTTCAGCCAGGAGGGGGTGTTCGCGCAACGGTTGGCGCAGGCGCGCGGGCGCTATGCGTCCGATGAATTGGTGGCCGAGATTCTCGATTTCATCGATGCCCCGAGCCATCGCGGGCTCATCCGCGCCGAGATTGCCGCCGGGGAAACGATCCCGGCGGCCTAACTCGCTGTCGGCGGTGGATTTCTGCAGCCGCAATGGTCAGTGGATGACCCGGACCAGGCCTTGCACCACGGTATCGATGTCGATTTCGAATCCCGTCTCGCCGGTCCGTTCGGAGACGCACGTCTCGATCGCCTCGCGCAACGCGGTCAGCGTGCGGGTGAGGTGGAGGCTCGCTGCCTCCTCGGCCAACATGCGCAGGCACTGAAGAATGCCGGTGGCGGTGGCATCGCAGGATAGGAGGTTGTCTTCTTCGTTCATCGAGACCGAGCCTTCTGGCGGTGATGGACGTTCGGTGCTTCACGATCTCGTGAGAGCGAAGGACCTATGCCGAGACGCTGGGGAATTTGCAACGGGAATTATGACTTCCAGTCACCAATCTGGGGTAAGTGACCGAATAGTCACCAGTGATCGCCAGTTGCGCGATTACGGGATGATGTTCGATATACCTACAATTAACGCGATCAGGGGCAGTGCGTGTCTCTCGGCATAATTGCCGGAGGCGGCGTGCTTCCCGGCCGGGTCGCCGCTGCCGCGATTGCCGCCGGGCGACGCGTGTTCTTGGTTGGCCTCGACGGTTTCGCGGATCGCGCAGTGCTCGAACCATATTCGCACGAACTCGTCAGGATTGGCGCGGCGGGGCGAATTTTGCAGCTGTTGCGGACGCATGACTGCTCGGAGCTGGTTCTGATCGGCCCGGTGCGTCGTCCCTCCCTCCTCGATCTTCGGCCCGATGCCGAGGGTTTCCGCATTCTCGCTCGCATCGGGCGCGCAGCGTTCGCCGGGGATGACGGCCTGCTGGCGGCCGTCGTCCGGGTGCTCGGAGAGGAGGGGTTCCGCGTGATTGGCGCCCACGAGGTGCTGGCGGAAGCGGCGGCGCCGGCGGGGGTGCTGTCCCGTGCCGTGCCGGATGCGCGGGCGATGGCCGATATCGCTCGGGGCGCCGAGGTGGTACGCGCCCTGGGCGGCGTCGATGTCGGACAGTGTTGCGTGGTCCAGCAAGGGATCGTGCTCGCGGTGGAGGCAGCCGAGGGCACCGACGCGATGCTCGAACGCTGCACGGCGCTGGCCCGCAGTGGTCCTGGCGGGGTTTTGGTGAAGCTGGTGAAACCGGGTCAGGAGCGCCGGGCCGACCTGCCGACGATCGGTCCCGACACGGTTCGCCTCGCGCGCCAGGCCGGCTTGCGGGGCATCGCCTTCGAGGCAGGGGGAACCATCCTGGCCGATCGCGCCGGGACGATCGCGGCCGCGGACGCGGCGGGGCTTTTCCTGCTCGGCCTGGACCCCGATACTGCGGGCGGCTGAACCAGCGAGACCGGAGAACCGCCATGAGCCGCTTTCTGCACACGATGATCCGCGTGGGTGATCTGGAACGCAGCGTGAATTTCTACACCAAGCTGCTCGGCATGAAGGAGCTGCGTCGGCGCGACGTGCCGGACGGGAAGTATACGCTCGCCTTCGTGGGCTACGGCGACGAGGACAGCAACGCGGTGATCGAGCTCACCTACAATTACGGCGTAACGAGCTATGAGCAGGGCTCCGCGTTCGGCCATCTCGCGGTCGGCGTGCCGGACGTGGCGGCGGCTTGCGAGAAGGTGCGTGGGGCCGGGGGCAAGGTGACGCGCGAGGCGGGGCCGGTGAAGTTCGGCACCACGATCATCGCCTTCGTCGAGGACCCTGACGGCTACAAGATCGAGCTGATCCAGCGCGGCTGAGCCGTCTCCGATGGGCCTCCCGCCCGGAATCCCTTTCCTTTCCGGGCGGAGCGTGCTGCGCGTTGGCATCACCGGGCTGGCGCGCGCCGGCAAGACGGCGTTCCTCACCTCGGCCGCGGCCAATCTGCTGGCCCAAGGGGCAGGGATGCCGGCACTTCCTGCGCTCGCCGCTCGGCTGGCTGGCCGCTCGCTGCGGGTGTCGATTGCGCCGTCCGGGGCCAGCGAGGTGCCGCGCTTCGACTATCGGGCGCATCTTGCCGCGCTGGCAGCCGACCCGCCGCGCTGGCCGGAGCGCACCGGCGCGGTGTCGCTCCTCTCGCTCGACCTCGACATTGCCAGGCAGGGCTTTGCCTCGCCGTTGGGGCCGCGTGCAGTCCGGCTGGAACTGCTCGACTATCCCGGCGAGTGGCTGCTCGATCTGCCGCTGCTGGCGCAGGATTTTCCCAGGTGGTCGGCGGCGACGCTTGCCCGGCTGGAGCAGCCCGAGCTCGCGCCGATCGCGCGCGAGTTCCTCGCCTTCGCGCGCGGACTGCCGGCTCGCGCGCCGGCCGACGACACGCTCGCGGCCACCGGGCATCGCCTCTATCGCGCGACGCTGACCCGGCTGCGCGACGAGGCCGGGCTTTCGTTCCTGCAACCCGGCCGCTTCCTGATGCCCGCTCCCGGACCCGAGCCGCCTTGGACCGACTTCTTCCCGATGGTCGGCACCTCCGGGCTGGTCGGTCTGCTGGCCTCCCGCTACGACGCCTACCGCGAGGCGGTGCGGCGCGATCTGGTGTCGCCATCGTTCGGTCAGGTGGACCGGCTGGTGGTGCTCGCCGACATCCTCTCGGCCCTGCACGCCGGCCGCGCTGCCTTCACCGACATGGCCGGGGCGCTCTCCGGCGTGGCCGAGGCGCTGTCCTTCCGTCGGCCCTGGATCGACGCGATCCCGTTCCTGCAATGGCTGCCGCTGCCCTCGTGGATGGCGCCGGGCGGCATCCGGCGGGTCGCCTTCGCGGCCACCAAGTCGGACCACGTGGCCGATCGTCAGCGCGGCAATCTGGCTTCGCTGGTGCGCGCGCTGACCCAGCTGCCGGCCCCGGCCGCCGCGGCGGCGACGGCCTCCTTCGCCATCGCCGCCGTGCGTTGCACGGAGGATTTCGTCTGGACGCTCGACCGGCGGAACATCTCCGCCGTGCGCGGCCGGGTGCTGAGCGATGACCGGCTGACCCGCTCCTATCCCGGCGAGGTGCCCGACCGGCTGCCGGACGAGGCGTTCTGGGCCCACGAATTCCTCGCTTTGCCGCAATTCGAGCCGCGTCGGTTGCCCGCTGACGGACGCAACGGGGTTCCCCAGATAGGGTTGGACGCGCTGCTCGCGTTCCTGCTGGAGGATGTTCTGTGACCGAGACCGCGACGGAGGAGAGACCCCGCCCGCGCATCGAGCTCGAGGCGATGCCGGCGCCGCGCCTCGAGGCCGGGTTGCCGGCGCTGGTGCCGGTCCCGGAGCGCGGTGTCGGCACGCTTTCCCTCATGCTCGGCGGGGCTGCCATTCTGGCCGTTGGATTGGCGGCACTCGGCACGGCCAATTTCGCCGCTGACCAGTTCACCCGCTCTGTGGCGCTCGGCTGGGTCACGGTCGCCGTTGCGGTCGCGGGGTTCGGTCTGATCGGCGCGGGGGTGTGGCGGGAGCTGCGCGGACTGCTCGGCATCGAGACGGTGGACCGCCTGCGCGCCGAGCTTTCCTCCGCCGACGCGCTACGCGCTCGCCCCTTGCTGCGCCGCTGGCTGGCGCGGCTGCCCGAGGGTGAGGTCAGCGCCGCCAACCTCGACGCGCTCGACGACCCGGAGGCATTGCGGGCTTTGCTGCGCGCTGGGCCGATTGCCGAATTGCGGGGGAAGGCCGACGCGCTGGGGCGCACCGCGGCGGTGCAGATATTCGCCATCACGGCCGCCGTGCCATCGCCCGCCTTCGACGGCCTGCTGGTGGCTTGGCGCGGTACCCGCCTCGTGCGTCAGATCGCCGAGCTGCACGGAATGCGGCCCGGCCTGCTCGGCACACTCTCCCTGCTGCGCCGCACCGCCCTCAGCGCCGCCGGCGTGATAGCGACCGACATGGCCGCCAATACGTTGACCCACGCGCTGCTCTCCAACCCGCTGCTCGGCAAGGTCGCTGGCGACATGGCGGGCGCCGGCATCGCCGCCCGCCGCATGATCGTCCTGGCCCGCGCGGCGGCGGCGGCGTGCAGCCCGCTGCCGCCGGGGAGTGAGTGATCCTCTTGTTTATCGGCGCCTGGATGCGACATTGTAGCCATAGCGAGAATACGAGATGAAGCCCGATACCATTGTCCATGCGCGAATCGAGGAGGATGTGAAGGCCCGAGCCTCCGAGGTCCTAGCGGAGATGGGCTTATCCGTTTCCGACGCGATTCGGATTCTTCTCGTCAGGGTCGCCACAGAGCGGGCGCTTCCATTCGAGGCGCGCGTGCCGAATGCTCAGACCATCGATGCGATCGAGGAACTCGATCGAGGCGGAGCCTTGCGCTTTGCGACCGTGCGCGAGCTTCTGGCCGATCTGAATGCGGACGATTGAGCGCTCGACGGCGTTCAAGCGGGACTATCGGCGGATCAAGGCAGGCTCGCGGTATCGCGATCTCGACACGTTCCTGATCGCCAGTGTCGAGATCTTGCTGGCAGACGGCGACATGCCTTCGAGCCTCCGAGATCACGGCCTTTCGGGCAAATGGGCCAATCACCGCGAATGCCATCTACGTCCCGACTTGCTGCTGATCTACGCAAAGCCCTCGGCTGATGTTCTTCGCCTGGTGAGGCTTGGCTCACACAGTGACCTATTCGGGTAATCGGCCTGCTCATTGCCGTACCTGGCTCGCATCCAGCGCCCCTTGCAGCATCCACGCCGCCGCCATGCGGTCGACGGCTTCGGCGCGCTTCTTGCGGCTCAGATCGGCCTCGCTGACCAGGAACCGATTGACCGCCGCCGAGCTCAGCCGCTCGTCCCATAGCGCGGCAGGCAAGCCGGTCGCCTCGCTCAGCGCCAAGGTCCAGTCGCGCGCCGCCTGGGCGGCGGGGCCGATCGTGCCGTCCATCGACAGGGGCAGGCCGACCACAAGCCCGCCGGCGCCTTCCTTGCGGGCGATGGCGACGATCTCGGCGGCGTTGGCGCGCAGCCTGCCGCGCTTGAGGCTGCCATAGGGCGAGGCCAGCGTCAGCCGCACGTCGGAGAGCGCGATGCCCACCGTCTTGCTGCCCGGATCGAGGCCGATCAGCCGCTCGTTCGGCGCGAGGCGGGCGCGCAGGTCGCTCAGGTTGAACAGCGCCATGCCCGCGTTTATGGTCCCGCCGCCCATCCCAGCCAAGGAATTCTCCCGCGCATGTCGCTCGATCCCGCGACCGTCCGCCGTATCGCCAGTCTCGCGCGCATCCGCGTCGAGGATCACGAGGTCGCCACATTGCAAGCCGAGCTGAACGGCATTCTCGGCTGGATCGAGCAGCTCAACGAGGTGGATGTCGAGGGCGTGGAGCCATTGACCGGGGCGGCGCAGATGGCGCTCAAGATGCGCGAGGACGTGGTGACCGATGGCGGCTATCCGGACAAGGTGCTCGCCAACGCGCCCGAGCGGGCGGGCGATTTCTACGCCGTGCCCAAGGTGGTCGAATGACGCTTACTGACCTCACACTGGGCGCGGCGCGCGAAGGGTTGCGCGCCCGCGAGTTCACCGCACGCGAGCTGACGCTGGCGCATCTGCGGGCGATCGAGGCGCTCAATCCGCGGCTCAACGCCTACATCACCGTCATGCACGACCGCGCGCTGGATCAGGCCGACGCGGCGGATGCCGCGCTCGCGCGGCGCGAGGCGGGGCCGCTCGCTGGCATTCCGCTGGCGATCAAGGATTTGTTCTGCACCGAGGGCACCCGGACCACGGCGGGCAGCCGCATTCTCGGCCCGTTCGTGCCGCCCTACGAGAGCAGTGTCACCACCAATCTGTTGCGCGACGGCGCGGTGTTCCTGGGAAAAGCCAATCTCGACGAGTTCGCGATGGGCTCGTCCAACATCACCTCGGCCTACGGGCCGGTGGAGAACCCGTGGCAGCGCGCCGGCGACACCGAGGCGAAGCTGGTGCCAGGCGGCTCGTCGGGCGGCTCGGCGGCGGCAGTGGCGGGGCGGTTGGCGCTGGGTTCGACAGGGACTGATACTGGCGGTTCGATCCGCCAGCCGGCGTCGTTCTGCGGCATTCCGGGCATGAAGCCGACCTATGGGCGGTGCAGCCGCTGGGGCATCGTCGCGTTCGCCTCGTCGCTCGACCAGGCCGGGCCGTTCGCCCGCACTGTCGAGGATTGCGCCATCCTGCTGCGCTCGATGGCCGGCCACGATCCAAAGGACTCTACTAGCGTCGATCGCCCGGTGCCCGATTACGAGGCGGCGTGCCGGCGTGGGGTTAAGGGGCTGCGGATCGGCATTCCGCGCGAGTACCACGTGGACGGAATGCCCGCCGAGATCGAGGCGCTGTGGGAGCGGGGCAAAGCCTGGCTACGCGAGGTGGGCGCCGAGCTCGTCGATGTGTCGCTGCCGCACACGAAATACGGACTTGCCACTTACTACATCGTCGCTCCCGCCGAGTGCTCGTCCAACCTCGCGCGCTATGACGGCGTGCGCTTCGGGATGCGCGAGAATGGCGAGGATTTGCGCGACCTCTACGAGCGCACCCGCGCCGCCGGCTTCGGCGCGGAGGTGAAGCGGCGCATCCTGATCGGCACCTATGTGCTCTCGGCGGGATATTACGACGCCTATTATCTGCGGGCGCAGAAAGTGCGGGCGCTGATCCTCAAGGATTTCACCGAGGCGTTCGCGCGGGTCGATGCGCTGCTGACGCCGACCACGCCATCGGCCGCCTTCGCGCAAGGCGAGAACATGGACGATCCGGTGAAGATGTATCTCAACGACGTGTTCACCGTGCCGGCGAGCATGGCGGGCGTGCCCGGCATGTCGGTCCCGGCCGGGCTCGATGCACAAGGATTGCCGCTCGGCTTGCAGGTGATCGGCCGGCCGTTCGACGAGGAGACGGTGTTCGCGGTCAGCGCCGCGTTGGAACGCGCGGCCGATTTCAGCGCGCGGCCGGCGTTGCGTGCGGAGGGCTGAGCGATGTCGTACGTCATCGAAGGATCGACCGGGCCGTGGGAGGTCGTGATCGGCCTCGAGGTCCACGCGCAGGTTATCAGCAATGCGAAGCTGTTCAGCGGTGCCGCCACCGAGTTCGGCGCCGAGCCGAACACGCAGGTGAGCTTCGTCGACGCGGCGTTCCCTGGGATGCTGCCGGTGATCAACCGCGAGTGCGTGGCGCAGGCGGTGCGGACGGGGCTCGGGCTCGACGCGCGTATCAACCTCGTCAGCCGCTTCGACCGGAAGAACTATTTCTACGCCGATTTGCCGGCCGGGTACCAGATTAGCCAGTACCAGCACCCGATCGTCGGGGAAGGAAAAATCGAGATCGAGCTCGCCGACGGCAGCACGCGGCAGATCGGGGTGACGCGCCTGCACCTCGAACAGGACGCTGGAAAATCGCTGCACGACCAGCACCCGACGAAATCCTATATCGACCTCAACCGCTCGGGTGTCGCGCTGATGGAGATTGTCAGCGAGCCCGACATGCGCAGCCCCGAGGAGGCAGGCGCCTATCTGCGCAAGCTACGCACCATCCTGCGCTATCTCGGCACCTGCGACGGCAACATGGAGGAGGGCTCGATGCGCGCCGACGTGAACGTCTCGGTGCGCAAGCATGGCGAGCCGTTCCGCACGCGCTGCGAGGTGAAGAACGTCAACTCCGTCCGCTTCGTGATGCAGGCGATCGAGGCCGAGGCCAAGCGGCAGGTGGAGGTGTGGGAAGGCGGCGGGATGGTCGAGCAGGAAACCAGGCTGTTCGACGTGCCGCGCGGCATCACCCGCAGTATGCGCAGCAAGGAAGACGCGCATGACTACCGCTATTTCCCCGACCCCGACCTGCTTCCGCTGGTGCTCGACGAGGCGTGGATCGAGGAATTGCGGCGGGATTTGCCGGAATTGCCGGACACCAAGCGGGCGCGGTTCATGGCGGAGTACGGCCTGCCTGCCTACGATTCCGGGGTGCTGGTCGCCGAGCAGGCGACAGCGGATTTCTACGAGACCGTGGCGAAGGGACGCGACGCCAAGCTCGCGGCCAACTGGGTGATCGGCGACTTCTTCGCTGCGCTCAACCGCACCGGACGCACGATCGAGACGAGTCCCGTATCGGCCGGGTCGCTTGGGCAGCTGCTCGACCTCATGGCGGACAAGACGATCAACGGCCGTATCGCCAAGGAGGTGCTGGAGGCGATGGTCGAGACCGGCGAGGAGCCAGCCGCGATCGTCGAGGCGAAGGGGTTGCGTCAGGTGACGGACACCGGCGCGATCGATGCCGCGGTGGACAAGGTGCTGGCTGCCAACGCCGACAAGCTCGCGGAGTACAAGGCGGGCAAGGAGAAGCTGTTCGGCTTCTTCGTCGGCCAAGTGATGAAGGCGATGGCGGGGAAGGGGAATCCCGCGCTGGTGAATGAGACGTTGAAGCGCAAGCTGGCGTGATGTGATGGCGGAATGAATTCCGCCCTACGTCATGGTTGCCGCGGGGCCAGCCGGTGCTGATCCGCCCTGCGCTTACATGCCGAGATTGCTGATGAGGCGATTGTTGTAGTCGCGCGCCATGCCGGGAATGAGGAAGGCGTCGACCAGTGCCCAGATGCCGACGACGATGAGGCCGAACACGCCGATCGCCACGACCGTCAAAGCCAGCGACCCGAGGAAGATCAGCAGCATCGCGAGCGCCGAGCCGGTGTGCTTCAGGTAGAAGCGATGCGCGCCGAGCGAGCCGAGGAAGAACCAGAGCAGATAAGCGATGCCGGCCGACCTCTTGTTCGCGTCGTAGCGCATCATCACCTGCGCGGCGCCGTGCGTCATCACTCCGGGGTTCGCGGTCATCTGGCTTGATGGCATGATGTCGGACATCGCGTGCGGCTCTCTATCACTCCGACCCCGATATTCGCCGCCAAGCGTTTTGAAAGCGTGAATCCTATGCCAGCCGGCGCCTGCGTTGCACCCCCGCGCGGACTCGGGGACAATCGCGCCGACCCGAGGAGAGCGCCATGAGCATCGAGCTGCATACCTGGAACACCCCGAACGGCCGCAAGATCAGCGTGGCGCTGGAGGAGATGGGGCTGCCCTACACCGTGCATCCCATCGACATCAGCAAGGGCAAGCAGTTCGAGCCCGCGTTCCTCAAGATCAGTCCGAACAACAAGATCCCCGCCATCGTCGATCCCGAGGGTCCGGGCGGGCAGCCGATCAGCGTGTTCGAGTCGGGCGCGATCCTGCTCTATCTCGGGCGCAAAACGAAAAAGTTCCTGCCCGAGGATCTGCGGGCGCAGGTGCCGGTGCTGGAATGGCTGATGTGGCAGATGGGCGGCTTCGGCCCGATGCCGGGGCAGGTGCACCACTTCCTCCAGGTGGAGAACGAGCAGGACCGCCGCTACGGGCTGGAGCGGTATTCCAAGGAGACGCGCCGGCTTTACGGCGTGCTCGACCGCCGGCTCGCCGAGGTGCCCTATGCCGGCGGAGCGGAGGTCTCGGTCGCCGACTTCGCCATCCTCGGCTGGGCCTGGCGCCATGAGCGGCACAAGGTGGACCTCGCGGAGTTCCCCAACGTGAAGCGCTGGTACGAGACGATGATGGCCCGGCCGGGGACCAAGCGAGGCTTCGAGGTGGCGCTAAGCTGAGCAAAACTTGAAAATTGGTCGTGCCCTTCAAGCTCTCCCGCCATGGGTTAGCGGCTACGGTGTAGATTTGGTCATATGAGACACACATCTCTTTCGGATGCACTTCGGCCTACAGCTGGCCGCGTTTCGCAGGTAGTGCGGGAGCGTGAAATTCTACGTGTTGCCGCTGCGCTCGGCGGTTCGGATGGGGAGCAGGCCGGGGCGGCGGCACGTCAGTCAATCTTGAAATGGGCGGAACGAAGGACGGGAGGCCAACTGCCGGGTGCCGCTTGGAGCCACGCGGAGTTCGATCATCTTGCTGGAGGCCGGAATTGCGCTGTTGCTCGTATCGTAGATGAGTCTCTGGATGTTTGGGCAATTCGCGCTGACGTTCCGGACAAGACAGTAGCCCAGCGTGTTTGGACGACGGAAGCAGTTGTGGGTCGCAAGCCTGGGCATGGATCCCTGTTCAGCCTCCGGCTACTGGTAAGCTCTCCTGAAAGCGAACTGCAAATTGAACCTGCCGTTCCTAAATTCGTCCACGAAATCGCTGATAGCTGCGGGTTGTACTCTGGGACAAAACGGTTGACGTCCGAGCCATCGGTGATTTGGTCCGAGGAGGATGCCAAACGTCTGATTGATGTGCTTGTTGACCCAGATCGCGTGAGACCGGTCTTCGTGTTGACGACACCGGACTACTCGACTGATCCTTATTCAACACTTCTCGACCCTAGCCCGCTTGCACGAGCAACGATTGGTCTCGCCGAGGTGGTTGTGCTACCAGCTCGCTTTACGTGGGCGCTCACTGAGCGCTTCGGAAAGCGCTTGTCCGTTTTCGGTGGTGCGGCGCGCGTGTATCGGCCTGGCTTCGCCGAAGATGCGAACCCCTATGCGGGTCATGAACTTATTCTGGCTGAACGACTCAGTGGCGATGAGAATGCACTGCGTGTCTCAGCTTTGCTCCGTCAAATTGCGGCAACCGAAAGCATCCGTCAACTTCGGTTAGGACAGGAGGTATTGTCTTTTTCGGTTGTCCGCGAGCAGAGTTTGGATGCCGTACGAGCTCGTCTCGAGGCGGAAGGCGCAGCTGATGTCGTGCAACTGCGGGCCGCCCATTCTCAGATCAATAAGATTAAGGATGATGTTAGAAGGTTGAAAGAGGAGCAGCTTTGGGTCCTCGAAGAGCATAAACTTGCTGAAGATCGCGCAGCAACGGCGGAAACACAGCTAAGGGCAGCAAGTTTCCGTATCCAGCAATTGCTGGAACAGCTTAGGGTTGGCGGAGAAAGCCCCGATATAAACATTCAACTTCCGAGCTTATGGGATGAGTTTTCCGACTGGTGCGAGCGAAATCTTGTAGGTCGAGTCTTGCTTTCTCCTCGTGCCCGACGTGAAGTTAAGTCGCCGGAATTCCGAGAAGTTGGTACAGCAGCGCGGTGTCTCCTTTGGCTCGCTAATGCATATCGCGACCGCCGACTTGAGGGCGGCGATGGCGATCTTCGAGTCTCAGTTGAACCCGGAATTCAGAATGATCGGTGCGGTGCGGATAGTTTTCGGTTTGACTGGCAAGGAAAGCGCAACAGCGTTGAGTGGCACATAAAGAATGGTGGAAATACACGTGATCGAAGCCGATGCTTGCGGATTTATTATTTTTGGGACGAATCCAGTCACCAAGTAGTGGTTGCTTCCATGCCAGGCCACATAACGACGGGAGCCTCATAGCGTCGGAGGTTCTGCTCCCGTGAGTGACTAATCCGGGTTCTGGTCGGATTTGTAGTCACGTTGTAGAAATGGTGCTGGCAGGCTTGACGCGACGGTTCTACATCCATCCGCCGTCGACCACCCACAGCTGGCTGGTGCACATCCGGCTGTCGTCGGCGGCGAGCCAGAGCACTAGGCGGGCGACGTCGGCCGGCATCACCTTGGACTTCAGGGACTGTGCCTTCATCAGGTCCGCCTCGGCCTCGGGCGTGAGCCAGCGGGTGAGCTGGCGCTCGGTCATGATCCAGCCCGGAATGACGCAGTTGACACGGATACCGTCGGGGCCGAGGTCGCGGGCCATGCCGCGCGTGAGGCCCTCCACGGCGGCCTTGGCGGTGGTGTAGGCGGGCATCCCGCCCTGGCCGACATGCCAGCTGATCGAGCCGAAATTGACGATCGAGCCGCCGCCGGCGTCCCGCATCATCGGCGCGACCGCCTGGATGGCGAAGAACTGGTGGCGCAAATTCACCGCCTGCCGCTCGTCCCAATAGGCGGGCGTCGTGTCCTGCCAGCGGTGGCGCTCGTCATGGGCGGCGTTGTTCACAAGCACGGTGATCGGCCCGAGTGCCCGTGCCGCATCGGTGATGGCGCTCTGCAGGGCGGCGATGTCGGTGATGTCGCAGTGCTGGAACCAGGGTTCGGGGTGGCCTTCGGCTTTGAGGCGGGCGGCGAGCGCTCGGGCCGGCTCGTCCTGGATATCGACGAAGGCGACCCGGGCGCCCTGGGCGGCGAAGTGCTCCACCTCGGCGCTGCCGATCCCGGTCGCGCCGCCGGTGATAAAGACCACCCGGTTCCGTAGGCTCGGATAGACGGCGAATTTCTCGGTCATGAAGCACCCCCGATGGACCAGGCGGGGGCCAGGTCCAATTTCGCGGCAAGGTCGTGCAGTCGCTTGTCGCGTGTCCACAGCCTTCCCCCTGCGGTCAGCCGAGCCGCCGCGAGCAAGTGGATATCGACATATCCGACCCCGTGCCCGAACAGCGCGTGGCGGTCGATGAAGTGCAGAACCTCGCCGTCTGTCGCCACGTCGGCCCGAGGCAAGTTCCGCAATGCTTCCAGGACCACCTCGCGCTGCCGCAGATTGCCCAGTGCGAGCTCGCCGATGACGAAGGGATGGGTGAGAACCCTTCCGGCATCGAGCAGCGCCGTGAGCGTGTCATCGCCCGCTCGCAGGTGATCGATCCAGATGGACGTGTCGACCAGGTTCACATCGGGGCCGAGCGCCGCCGGGTCGGCGCAGTCAGGTCCGGCTCGGTGCCGGCCAAGCGTGCAAGGCGCCGGGCGCTTTCGCGTTCGATGAGGGCTTTGAGCGCCTCGCGGACCAGGCTGGATTTCTCCTTGAGGCCGGTGAAGGCCTGAGCTTTGGCAACAAGCTCGTCGTCGAGCGCCAGGGTGGTGCGCATTGCCAGTCTCCGGATGTGCACAAATCTATCATCGTTTGATGCTCAATTCAATGCCCACTGCAGACTGCCGGATATCGCATTGACACGATCGAACTTGTAATCCGCTGCTTCTCGCCAACGTAGCGGGGCGAATTCATCGAATATACGGAAGACAACCGAACTCTGTTTCTCCCTATCGAGACCGTGGTTTCAAATTTCGGTCCAAATTTGGAGGGATAAGGCTGCGCGGAAGACAGTCGGTCCTCAAGCTATCTATCCGGCTCGATATCGGCGCGCCATTCGATTGTTTGCGTCGATCATAGATATCGAAACGTTTCATTGGCCCTCGACTTGTCGCGGTGCTAAGCGCGGAACTTCCTCAACCAGGAAGGAGAAACGTCACCATGCCGAACGAAGTCCTTGGTCCGCGGAAATTGGGGCCGCTGACGCCGTTCGTGGGCGAATGGGAGGGCGATGCGGGGGTCGACCTTTCGTACCACAACAAGGACGACGAGACGACCGAGACCACCTATTTCGAGAAGGCCTGGTTCAAGCCGATCCCGATCCAGGAGAACGGACGCCAGGAATTGTGGGGGCTCCACTACGGCATGACCGCGTGGCGCCACGGCGAGGAGGCGATGGACCCGTTCCATGACGAGGTCGGCTTCTTGCTATGGGACAAGGCCCACGGCGAGGTCATGCGCACGGTGGTGTTCGGGCGCGGCATCGCGATCCTCGCCGGCAGCAGCGCCAAACCGCACGACAAGATCCTGACGTTCGATGCCAAGCCGGGTGAGCCGCACTATGGCGTGCTGCAGAACAAATACCTGCTGGAACGCGCGGAAATCCGCGACTTCAAGAGCACCTTCACGGTCAATGCCGACGGCACCTTGAGCTACACGTCCGACCTGCTCCTGAAACTCGCCGCGACCGGCGCGGAAATGCATCATACGGACAAAAATACCCTGCACTTGGTCAAGCGCTATCATCCCAGTGCGGAAAAGGGCTGACCCGCCGAGGTTCAGACCGGGCGCCGCTGATTGCTGGAAACGGCATGAATGCGGTGCCGTTCGGGGGCTGAAATGGCGGAGGGGATGAGATTCGAACTCACGATACGGGTTGACCCCGTATAACGGTTTAGCAAACCGCCGCCTTCAGCCACTCGGCCACCCCTCCGCCGGGAGATGCGGACCCGGACCCAGGGGTCCGGACACGGCGTTTGCACCGGCGCTTCTAGGGCCTCGCGCCGGGGGCGTCAAACACTCCGATCAGCCTTGCGTCCGGCGCGGGGGGCGTGTTTGCTGCGCTGGCAGGGGGTTGAACCGTCAGGAGGGGAGTCTGTGGCCTACGCGCTGCAGCAGCTGATCAACGGCGTCACGCTCGGCATGATCTATGGCCTGATCGCCGTCGGCTACACGATGGTCTACGGCATCATCGGCATGATCAATTTCGCCCACGGCGACATCTTCATGGTGGGCGCGTTTCTCTCCATGATCTCGCTGCTCGGCCTGGCCGCCTTCGGCATCACCTCGGTGCCGCTGGCTCTCGCACTCACCCTGATCTTCGCCGCCGCCATCGCCTCGCTCTATGGCTGGACGGTCGAGCGGCTGGCTTATCGGCCGCTGCGCGGCTCGTTCCGGCTGGCGCCGCTGATCAGCGCCATCGGCATGTCGATCGTGCTGCAGACTTTCGTCCAGGTGAGCCAAGGGGCGCGGGTGAAGCCGATGGAGGCGCTGCTGCCGGGCGGGGTGCAGCTGATGGATCAGGGCGGGTTCGCGGTGCAGCTCTCCTGGATGCAGGTCGCCATTGTCATCACGACGCTGGTGGTGCTGGCGGTGTTCACCTGGCTGGTGACGCGCACCTCGCTCGGGCGATCGATGCGGGCGTGCGAGCAGGACCTCAAGATGGCCGGGCTGCTCGGCATCGACACCGACCGAACCATCAGCCTCACCTTCGTCATCGGCGCGGCGCTGGCCGCCGTCGCCGGGCTGATGTTCCTGCTCTATTACGGCGTCATCGACTTCTATATCGGCTTCGTCGCGGGGGTGAAGGCGTTCACCGCCGCCGTGCTCGGCGGCATCGGCTCGCTGCCCGGCGCGGTGATCGGCGGGCTGCTGATCGGGCTGATCGAGGTGTTCTGGTCGGCCTATTTCAGCGTGCAGTACAAGGACGTGGCGGCGTTCTCCATCCTGGTGATCGTGCTGATCTTCATGCCGACCGGCATCCTCGGCCGGGCGGACGTCGAGAAGGTATGAAATCGGCACTGCGCGACGCGGTCCTGTCGGCGCTGGTCGCTCTCCGGCCGGTCCCGGTGGCGATCGCGGTGGCCGCTGTGTTCGTCGGTCGGCTGCTGCTGCTGGCCTGGCGCGGCCGCAGCCGGGCGGCCGCGCGGCACGCCAACCGCGCCTTCGCCGAGCGGCTGACGCAGGCTGGCAAGTATGTGGCGCCGCTCCTGCTGATCGTGGCGTTGGCGGTGCCACTGAGCGGCGACCGCTACTACCTCCACCTCGGCATCCTGGTGATGACCTATGTGATGCTCGGCTGGGGGCTCAACATCGTGGTCGGGCTCGCCGGGTTGCTCGACCTTGGCTACGTCGCGTTCTACGCGGTTGGCGCCTATTCCTACGCGATCATCTCGACGACCTACGGGCTCGGCTTCTGGACCTGCCTGCCGATCGCGGGGATTCTCGCCGCCATCTGGGGCATCATGCTGGGCTTTCCGGTGCTGCGGCTGCGGGGCGACTATCTCGCGATCGTCACCCTGGCGTTCGGCGAGATCATCCGCATCGTCATCACCAACTGGGTGTCGCTGACCAACGGGCCGAACGGCATCTCGGGCATTCCGCGCCCTACCTTGTTTGGGCTGAAATTCACCCCGGCGGGCGGGCCGGGCAGTTTTTCCGATTTCTTCCACCTGCCGCCGAGCCCGACATGGCGGGCGGTCTATCTCTACTACGTCATCCTCGTCCTGGCGCTGCTGACCAACTGGGTGACGCTGCGGCTGCGGCGGCTGCCGCTGGGGCGGGCGTGGGAGGCGCTGCGGGAGGACGAGGTTGCGTGCCGCTCGCTCGGCATCAATGTGACGGTGACAAAACTGACGGCGTTTGCCATCGGCGCGCTGTTCGGCGGCTTTGCGGGCGCGTTCTTCGCCACGCGGCAGGCGTTCGTCAGCCCGGAGAGCTTTACCTTCATCGAGAGCGCGATCGTGCTGTCGATCGTGGTGCTGGGCGGGCTGGGCAGCCAGCTCGGGGTGGCACTGGCGGCGCTGGTGATGATCGGCGGGTTCGAGGTGTTCCGGGCGCTGGCCGATTACCGGATGCTGGTGTTCGGCGCGGCGCTGGTGCTCATCATGGTGCTGCGGCCGCGCGGGCTGGTGGCGGGGCGCACGCCGACCGTGGCGCTCGGACGCAAGCGGGAGATTTCCGCCGAATTGGTCGCGCAAGGGCGCGGCTGAGCGATGGCCGACGAGCTGCTCGAAGTCACCGATTTGACGATGCGCTTCGGGGGGCTGCGGGCGGTCGATGCGCTCTCCTTCGTGGCGCGACGGGGCGAGATCACCGCCGTGATCGGCCCGAACGGCGCCGGCAAGACCACGGTGTTCAATTGCATTACCGGCTTCTACCGCCCGACCGGCGGCGGGGTGCTGCTGACGCACGCCGACGGCGCGCGTTTCGCGTTGCAGCGCTTGCCGGGACACCGCATCGCGCGGCGCGCGCGGGTGGCGCGGACCTTCCAGAATATCCGTCTGTTCGCCGGCATGACGGTGCTGGAGAACCTGCTCGTCGCGCAGCACAACACGCTGATGGCGGCGACCGGCTTCGGCATCCTCGCGGTGCTCGGGCTGAGCCGCTATCCGGTAGCGGAGCGCCAGGCGATCGAGCGGGCGCGGGAATGGCTGGACGCGATCGGCCTTACCGAGCGGGCCGACGATCCGGCGGGCGCGCTGCCTTACGGGGCGCAGCGGCGGCTCGAGATCGCGCGCGCCATGTGCATCGACCCGGTGCTGCTGTGCCTCGACGAGCCGGCGGCGGGTCTCAATCCGCGCGAGAGCGACGAGTTGAACCGGCTACTGCTGCGCATCCGCGCGGATGGCTGCTCGATCCTGCTGATCGAGCATGACATGGGCGTGGTGATGCGGATCAGCGACCACATCATCGTGCTGGACCACGGCCGCAAGATCAGCGACGGCACGCCCGAGCAGGTGCGCGCCGACCCGCACGTGATCGCCGCCTATCTCGGCGAGGGCGACGAGGACGAGGTGCCGGCCGAGGAAGTGGTCGCGTGAGCCTGCTGCGGCTTTCGGGCGTGACGGCGTTCTATGGCGCCATCCAGGCGCTGCGCGGGGTCGATCTGGAGGTGAACGAAGGCGAGATCGTCACGCTGATTGGCGCCAACGGGGCGGGGAAATCCACCCTGATGATGACGGTGTGCGGCCAGCCGCAGGCGCGCGATGGCGCGATCATCTACGACGGCGAGGACATCACGCGCTTGCCGACCCACGCCATCATGCGCAAGCGGATCGCCCAGTCGCCCGAGGGGCGGCGGATTTTTCCGCGCATGACGGTCTACGAGAACCTGCAGATGGGCGCCGAGGTGGCGGGCAACGTGGATTTCGCCGCTTTGCTGGAGCAGGTGTTCTCGCTGTTTCCCCGGCTCAAGGAGCGGGTGCATCAGCGCGGCGGGACGCTGTCGGGGGGCGAGCAGCAGATGCTGTCCATCGGGCGGGCGCTGATGTCCCGCCCGCGCCTGTTGCTGCTTGACGAGCCGAGCCTCGGGCTCGCGCCGCTGGTGGTGCGGCAGATCTTCGGGGCGATCCGCGAGCTCAACCGGAGCACCGGGCTCACCGTCCTGCTGGTCGAGCAGAACGCCTTCCAGGCGCTGCGGCTGGCCGATCGCGGCTACGTGCTGGTGAACGGGGGGATTACGATGGCCGGGAAGGGAGCGGAATTGCTGGCCCGTCCGGAGATCCGCGCCGCGTATCTTGAAGGGGCGCATTGAACCGGGTGCGGTTGACGTACCGCAAGGGCGGCTCCAATACTCATGGGTAGACACACGTGGGAGGCGGTGATGGGCACGGACGCGCTGGCCTCACCCTTGAGCAGCACGACGATCTCGGCGGATGCGCGGTCATACGCGCCCAGACCGGGCGTGCTGCGCCTGCCCTCCTTCGCACGGCCGGAGGCGCTGGTCGATGCGATTCGCGCCGGGCGGCCGGTGATCCTGTGCGACGATGAGGACCGCGAGAACGAGGGCGATCTCGTGTTCGCCGCGCAGTTCGCGACACCGGCACTCGTCGCCTTCATGATCCGCCAGTGCGGCGGGCTGATCTGCACGGCGCTTGCGCCGACCTTGGTGGCGCGGTTCGGGCTCGCGCCGATGGTGCGGACCAACCGCGACCCGAAGGGCACCGCGTTCACGGCCTCGGTCGACGCGGCGGTCGGCATCGGCACCGGCATCTCGGCGCGCGATCGCGCCCGCACCATCAAGCTGCTCGGCGACATCGCGACCACGCCGGACGATCTGGTCTCGCCCGGCCACGTATTCCCGCTAGCGGCCCGCATCGGCGGGCTGGCGGAGCGGCAGGGCCATACCGAGTCAGGTGTCATGCTAGCGGAGAGCGCGGGCCTCGTCCCGGCCGCAGCGATTTGCGAGATCCTCGGCGCGGATGGCGAGGCCATGTTGCGCGACGAGTTGCTGCCCTTCGCGGCGGCCAACGATTTCCTGATCGGCACCGTCGCGGCGCTCGCGGAGTGGGAACGCTCCGACGCCATCCTGACGTGCTGAAGACCCGATAACGCTGGAGACGCCGCCATGAAGTTCATGTGGTTTCATCTGATGCCATACACGGAGCTTCCCGACGATTTCCGGGAGAAGAATCCGTCCGTTTGGGTCGACATTCATTCCTCGCTGTTCGATCCGCGCCGCGCCCATCACATGTACAACGACTTCATGGACGAGATGGAGTTCGCCGCCGAGTGCGGGTTCGATGCGATCTGCTGCAACGAGCATCACTCGAACGGCTACGGGCTGATGCCGTCGCCCAACCTCATCGCGTCCTCGCTGGCGCGGCGGACGACGAACACGGCGCTCTGCGTGATGGGCAACTCGATCGCGCTGTACAATCCGCCGACCCGTGTGGCGGAAGAATTCGCCATGATCGACTGCATCTCGGGCGGGCGGTTGATCGCCGGCTTCCCGGTGGGGTCGCCGATGGATACTTGCTACGCCTTCGGCCAGAACCCCTCGATGCTGCGCGAGCGCTATCACGAAGCGCATGATCTGATCGTCAAGGCGTGGACCGAGAAGGATACCTTCGCCTTCAACGGCCGCTACAACCAGCAGCGCTACGTCAACATCTGGCCGCGCCCGATCCAGCGGCCGCACCCGCCGATCTGGGTGCCGGGCGGCGGCTCGGTGGAGACGTGGCAGTGGTGCGCGGAGATGGACTACGTGTACTGCTATCTGTCGTACTATGGCTTCAAGGCCGGGCGCGCGACGATGCAGGGCTTCTGGGACGAGATGGCGCGCATCGGCAAAGATAGAAACCCGTACCGCGCCGGCTTCCTGCAATTCGTCGGCGTCGGCGAGAGCCGGCAGCACGCTTTCGATCTCTACTCGGAGGCGGCGGAGTATTTCTATGGCCGCTGCCTGCATGTCGATCCGCGCTTTGCCAGCCCGCCGGGCTACACCACCGAGGCGACGCAGCGCGCGGGCATTCAGGGCATGGTGCAGCGCGCGGCGGCCAACTCCGCTTCCGCGACGCCGAGCGCGTCGCGCATCGGCAACACGCCGCGGCCGACCGAGATGAAGCAGATCGTCGATGAGGGCTATGTCATCGTCGGCTCGGCGGACGAGGTGGTAGAGCAGCTGCGCGAGGTGGCGACCGACCTCAATGTCGGACATCTCATGCTGCTGCTGCAGTTCGGGAACATGGGCAAGGATCTCGCCAAGTACAATACGAAGCTGTTCGCCGAGAAGGTGATGCCGAAGCTGCACCCGCTGTTCTCCGAGTGGGAGAACCGCTGGTGGCCGCAGCCGATGGAGAACACCCAGCGCGCCGAGGTGCCGGCGTATTTGCCGAAAGTGGCGGCGGAGTAGCATCTTCCGTCATGGCCTGCCTTGACCCACAGCTTGCCGGTTTTGTCGCAAGTCGAACAGGAGCGCTCGCCAAGGCACTCCGTCGTCATCCTCGGGCTTGTCCCGAGGATCCACGACTTTCTTGCCGGCGCGCAAAGTCGTGGATGGTCGGCCTGCGCCGACCATGACGGTATGGTCCGGCAAGCCGGCCATGACGGACTGAGAATGAACGGCCGACAATAGAACTTGGAGTAGCCTGTGAGCGAACCTGAGACGTTGACCGTGGACGTCAACGGCTTTCCCACCCGTGTCTGGCGCAAGGGCAGCGGCCCGAAGCTCGGCTTCCTCGCCGGGTTCGGCGGGCTGCCGCGCTGGGTGCCGTTTCTCGACAAGCTGGCCGAGCAGCGCACCGTGATCGTGCCGTCGCTGCCCGGCTTTCCCGGCGGCGAGCGCGGGCATTCCGTGCTGGACAATCAGCTCGACTGGGTGCTGGCGGTGCGCGAGCTGCTGGCCAAGGCGGGGCTGGTCGGCGCCGATCTCGCGGCGAGCTCGGTCGGCGGCGCGCTGGCCGCCGAGATGGCGGCGATTTGGCCGGATTCGGTGAAGAAGCTCGCGCTGATCGCGCCATTCGGGCTGTTCGACGAGGCCGATCCGGCAACCGACCCGTGGGCGCAGCGCGCCGACAACGTGGCCGGGCTGATGTGCGCCGACCCCGAGATCTGGAAGGCGCTGAAGGCGGTTCCCGACGGCGCCAACTCGGTTGAGTGGCCGATCGAGCAGACGCGGGCGAACGAGGCCGCGGCGCGCTATCTCTGGCCACTCGGCAACACGAAGCTCGAAAAGCGGCTGCCGATGATCAAGGCGCCGACCTTGCTGATCTGGGGCGAGCAGGACCAGATCATGCCGCGCGGCTATGCCGAGCGCTTCGCCAAGGGGATCAGCGGCCCGACCCGGGTGCGGACGATCGCCGGCGCGGGGCACCTCGCCGAGCTCGACCGCCCGGCGGAGGTGGCGGCGGCGATCCTGGAATGGACGGCATAGGAGGCCGGCAAATGGCAATGGACCCCGGCGCCCAGCGCGTCCTCGACCTGCTCCGCGAAGCCGGCCGCCCGCCGATCGAGCAATCCACGCCCGCCGAAGCGCGCGAGGCGATGGCCAAGAGCCGCGCCATCCTGCAGCCCGATCCGCCCGATGTCGCGGAAATCCGCGAGCTGGAGGCGCCCGGGCCGGCCGGGACCATTCCGCTGCGCTATTATCGTGGCATCGGGGCGCCTGCGAGCGGCGCGCCCGCGCTGGTGTATTTCCACGGCGGCGGCTGGGTGATCGGCGATCTCGAAAGCCATGACGGCGCGTGCCGGCGCATCGCCAATGGGGCGCGGTGTGTCGTCGTCTCGGTGCATTACCGGCTGGCGCCCGAGCATCGCTTCCCGGCCGCTGTCGATGATTGTGCAGCCGCGACGCGCTGGGTGTTCGAGCAGGCAGGCGCGCTCGGCATCGATGCGGCGCGGGTCGCGGTGGGCGGCGACAGCGCGGGCGGCAATCTCGCCGCCGTTGTCGCGCTGATGTCGCGCGACGGCGTGGTGCCGAAGCTGAGCTTCCAGGCGCTGATCTATCCCGCGACCGACATGGGCGGGCGCTATTCCTCGTATGAGCGGACGCAATCGGGCCTGCTGCTCAATGCGCCGGGAATGCACTGGTTCATCGACCACTATCTCGGCGACCGCACGAAGGAGGCGACCGACTGGCGCGCCTCGCCGCTGCGTGCCGCGAGCCTTGCCGGTACGCCGCCGGCGCTGGTCATCACCTGCTATCACGACCCGCTTTGCGACGAGGGCGAGGCCTACGCGCAGCGGCTGGAGCAGGAAGGCGTGAACGTCACGCGGATGCGCTTCGCCGACCAGATCCACGGCTTCCTGACGATGGGCCGCTTCGTGCCGGCCGCCGATACGGCGCTGGAGATGGTCTCGGTGGCACTCAGGAATGCTTGGGCGAGTTGAGTTGGCGGACTGAATTCCGCCCTACGCGATCGAGTAGGGCGGAATTCATCCGCCGCCTAACATGCATGCAGCGTGGATGGCGGGCTGGCGCCTGCCATCTGCAGCGCGAGTTCCGCCATGCGCTCGCCGAGTTCCTCGACGTTGAGGCGACCGTCGGGGCGGTGCCAGGTGTAGGCCCAGCTGATCATGCCGCCCATCGCCAAGGCCGTGAGGCTGGCGTCGTGAAGATGGAACTCGCCGGCGGCGGCGCCGTCCTTGAGCAGTCGGGACAGCGTGCGGTCGAATTTCTGGCGGAGCGCGTTGATCTCGGCGAGTGCGGCCGGCTCGAGGCTCTTCTCCTCGCGGAAGAACACGGCGATGTTGGGCTGGCGCACCAGCACGACGCGGGTGAAGTCCACGATCAGCTTGCGCAGCCGCTCGGTGGCCGAGCCGCCGCTCTCCACGGCCGTGATGGCGGCGTCGAGCGACATCTGGATGGTGGGCAGGCAGATCGCCGCGAGCAGGTCGGTCTTGCTCCTGAAATGCGTATAGATGAACGGCTTGGTGACGCCGAGCTCGTGCGCGATGTCGTCGAGCGTGGTGCCGGTGAAGCCGCGCTCGTAGAACAGCGTGACTGCTTCCTGCAGGATGCGTTCGCGCTTATAGGCCAGTATCTCGTCGCGCATTCCCGGCGTGGTGGCGTTCGTGATGGGCGGTCCGTTCGTCATGGCCTGATCGGAGCCCTTTCCTCAGCTTACTCGTGGGATACACTACCGGCGGGTAGCACCCGAGATCAATCAGGAGGAAAATATGCCGGGCATTCTGGATGGCAAGGCAGCACTCGTGACCGGCGGCGGCGGCGGCATCGGGCGGGCGACGGCGCTGGCGATGGCCCGCGAGGGCGCTCGGGTGGCGGTGGCGGACGCGGTGGAATCGATCGCGCAGGAAACCATCGGCGCGATCAACGCCGCGGGCGGGCAGGCGATGTTCGTGCAGGCGGATGTGACGCGCGGCACGGAGATCGCCGCGATGGTGAGCAAGGTGGTTTCCGCCTATGGCCGGCTGGATTGCGCGTTCAACAACGCGGGCGTGTCGGGTGCCTATGTCGGCGCGTCGGGGCAGAAGACCCATGAGTGGTCGGAGGAATCGTTCGACAAGCTGATCGCCATCAATCTGACCGGCGTGTGGCTGTGCATGAAGCACGAGCTGGTGCAGATGCAGAAGCAGGGCGGCGGCGCGATCGTCAACACTGGCTCGATCGCCGGGCTGATCGGGCTGCCGACCTCCTCCGCCTATGTCGCCAGCAAGCACGGCGTGATCGGGCTGACCAAGACGGCGGCGCTGGAATATGCCGACGACAAGATCCGCGTGAACGCGGTGTGTCCGGGCTATATCGAGACCAAGATGACCGAGGACACCATGCGCCGGCGCGGCCAGCAGCTCATGGCGCAGGTGCCGTTCCACCGCATGGGCCGGCCGGAGGAGATCGCCGAGATGGTGGTGTGGCTGTGCTCGGAGCGGGCGTCGTTCGTGACGGGCGCGGCGTATAATGTGGATGGTGGGTATATGGCGACCTGAGTCCGTTCCCATAACGTCATGGCCGGCGCAGGCCGGCCATCCACGACTTCGCGCGTGGGCAAGAGAGTCGTGGATGCCCGGCCTTCGCCGGGCATGACGATGGATTGGAGGTGCGACTGATCGGCGCGCGCTACGCCGCGAGCTTGCCGTAATCCAGCGTCGCCATCACCTGCACGCGGCGCATGTAGCGCGGCTCGTCCTCGCGGTAGTCGGCGACCGCGTTGTGCGTGGTGCCGATATTGTCCCACATCAGCACGTCGCCGCGCGTCCAGTGGTGGGCGTGGAGGAACTTCTCCTGGGACTGGTGGCGGAACAGGAAGTCCAGCAGATCGGCGCTTTCTCCCTCTTCCATGCCGTCGATGCGCATGGCGTAGCCGGGGTTGCAGTAGAGGACGTAGCGCCCGGTGATCGGATGCGTGCGGAAGATCGGCTGCTTGACGGGCGGCTTCTTGGCGCGCTGCTCGTCGGTGAGGGGCGGGCGGGTGTTGCCGGGGCGGGCGCGCATCATGTCCCAGAACTTGGCGAAATCGTGCGTCGCGGTGCGGCCGGCGAGGCGCGTCTTGAGGTCGGCGGGCAGATCCTCGTAGGCCGCGTGCATGTTGAGGAACTGCGTGTCGCCGAGCGGCTTGCCGTCGCGTTGCGGTACCTCCTGCGCGTGCAGGATGTTGGCGAGCGCGATGTCGTGGCTGTACGACATGTCCGTGTGCCAGCCCTGGCCTGCATCGCCGGCGCCGATCGGCTGGCCGTCGCGCTTGATGTTGGAGAGGATCATCATTTCGGGGTGGCCGGGCTCGTGGAAGCGGTTGGCGACATTGATCTCGAGCTCGCCGAAGCGTCCGCCGAAGGCTGCGAAGGCGTCGACACCGAGCGTCTGGTCGGGGAAGCACAGCACGCCGTGGGCGCCGAGGGCGCGCAGGATGGTGCGGAAATCCTGATCCGTGAGCGGCTTGCCGAGGTCGATCCCCTCGATGCGCGCGCCGAGCGTCCCGCCGGTCGGCTTGATCTCCATTGTCGCGTCTCCTGTGCTCGTACCGCTATCTGAGGCCGAAACTCGCGCAAGCGAAAGCGGCTTTGCGGCCGGACGGAAAGAGGTGGCATGACCAACGCGCTTGGCTGGGGCGACGTAGCACTCCGACTGGCTCTTGCCGTGCTGGTCGGCGCGGTGTTCGGCCTCGACCGCAGCGGGCACGGCCACGAGGCGGGGCTGCGCACGACCTTGCTGGTCTGCGTCGCCGCGGCGCTCGCCATGCTGCAGGCGAACTGGATTCTCGCCGCGATGCAGGGAAGCTGGAACTCGGTGTTCCGGCTGGACGTCATGCGGCTGCCGCTCGGCATCCTGTCGGGCATGGGGTTCATCGGCGCCGGCGCGATCATCCGGCGGGGCGAGCTGGTGCGCGGGCTGACCACCGCGGCGACGCTGTGGATCGTCACGGTGATCGGGCTGTGCCTCGGTGGCGGCCAGATCGGCCTTGGCCTGGTGGGTGCTGTGATCGGCTACCTGGCGCTCTCGGTGCTCGGCTGGGTGGAAGCGTTTGTCCCGCAGGAGCGGCGCGGGACCCTCACGGTGGCGGCCAATGCCGATGGACCCTCCGAGGACGCGGTGCGGTCGATGCTGCGCGCTGCGGGGCTGCGGGTCGAGTCGTTCAAGCTTACCCACTGGCGCGATCCCGAGCCGCGTCACCAGGTCGAGTACGAGGTGAAATATCGCAGGGGCGGCGGCGTCGACGCGGCGCTTCGGCTGGTCGACGATCTCGTGGGGCGGCCGGGCGTCGCCTCGGTGCATTGGCGCTGCTTCGAGACGTAGCGGCCTAGCGATCTAGCAGATCGAGCAACTCCTCCGCGACGGCGACACGCTCGGCCGCGTCGTGGCTCGGGCGGGGCAGCACAAGACGATCGCCGCGCTGCTCCAGAGGCGGGGCCGGCTTGCCGCGGGTGGGCTTGCGCAACGTGACCGCCGCCGCGTCCGGGCCGGCGTCGAGCCGCGCGATCCCCAGCGCGCGGCAGGCGACGCTGAGCCGGCCCAGGACGAGGAGGCCCTGCACTGGCTCGGGCAGTGGGCCGAAGCGGTCGTCGATCTCGTCCTCCAGGAGTTCGAGCGCGGTCGCGTCGTCGCCGCGCACCGCCTCGGCGAGCCGGGCGTGCAGCTCGACCCGCAGCGCTGCATCCTGCACGTATTCCAGCGGCACGAAGGCCGGCAAATCGAGCGTGATGTCGGGCGTCCATTCCTGCTCGGGGCGCTCCCCCGCCGCCAGCGCCAGGGCGCGGCGGAGCATGTGGCGGTAGAGGTCGACGCCGATGAGCTTGACGTGGCCGGCCTGGTCCTCGCCCAGCAGATCGCCGGCGCCCCGCAAATCGAGGTCGCGCGCGCTGATGGCGAAGCCGGCGCCCAACCGGTCGTAGCCGACCAGCGCGTCGAGCCGCTTATCGGCGGCCGGTGTGAGGACGGCGCCGGGCTCGGTGAGGAGATACACCGTGCCGCGCAGACGGCTGCGTCCGACGCGGCCGCGCAGCTGGTGCAGCTGGGCGAGGCCGAAGCGGTCGGGGTGCCAGATCAGCATAGTGTTGGCGCGCGGCACGTCGAGCCCAGCCTCGACGATGTTGGTGGCGAGTAGGACGTCTCCGTCGCCCTCGGCGAAACGCACCATCGCCTCGTCCATCGCCTCGGGCGGCATCTCGCCATGCACTTCGACGATGGCCAGCTGAGGGACCAGCTTGGCGAGCTGCTCGCGCATCGGCGCGATGTCCTCGATGCGCGGGCAGACGACGAAGCTCTGGCCGCCGCGTCGCGCCTCGCGCTGCAAGGCTTGCGCGACCACGACGGGATCGAACTCCATGCGGATGGTCCGCACCGGCTGGCGGCGGGCGGGCGGGGTGGCGAGCACGCTGAGCTGCTGCAATCCGGCCAGCGCGCCTTGCAGGGTGCGCGGGATCGGGGTGGCGGTGAGGGTGAGGGTATGCACGCCGTCTCCGAGGCGGCGCAGGGCGCGCTTCTGCCGCACGCCGAAGCGCTGTTCCTCATCGACGATCAGCAGGCCGAGCCTCTTGAACCGCACACCCTTGCCGGCCAGCGCCTGGGTGCCGATCACCAGGCCGATGCTGCCGTCGGCCAGCCCGGCGCGGGTCTCGCGGGCTTCGGCGGCGGGCGTAAGGCGCGAGAGGCTGGCGACGCGGACCCCGAGACCGGCGAAACGGCGGCGGAACGTGATCAGATGCTGGCGCACCAGCACGGTGGTCGGCGCGGCGAGCGCAACTTGATAGCCCGCCATGACCGCGATGGCGGCGGCGCGGAGTGCAATCTCGGTCTTGCCGTAGCCGACATCGCCGCAGATCAGGCGGTCCATCGGATGCCCGGAGGCGAGATCGTGGCGTACCGCTTCGATCGCGCTCTCCTGGTCGGGGGTCGGGGAGAAGGGGAAGCGGGCGGCGAAACGGTCGTAGGCGTCGCGCCTCGCGCGCATCACGGGTGCGGTGGCCTGCTCGCGCGCTTTCACCAAGCCGACCAGGCGCACGGCGGTGGCGGCGATGTCCTGCTCGATCTCGGCGCGGCGTTTCGCCCAGCTTTCGGAGTTCAGCCGGTCGAGGCTCACCGAGCTGGCTTCCGCGCCGTAGCGCCAGACCCGGCCGATCTCGTCCGCCGGCACGAGCAGGCTGGTATCGCCTTGGTAGGCGAGACGCAGGCAGTCGGCCTGCTCGATGGTCTCGATGCCGCGCAGCGCGCCCATGCCGTGATCGACATGGATCACGGCGTCCCCCGGAGAAAGGGTTGGGGCGAAGACGGCGAGCGCCTGCTCGGGGCGCCCTACGGCCGCCGATCCCAGCACGTCGGCCGGCGCGATCAGCAGGGCGTCGTCGCCCATGAAGCCCGCGTCGAGGGCACCGGCGAGCAGGCCAACGGTTCCCGGCGGCGCCTCTCTGAGCGCCAGCCATCCGGGGATGGGAACGGGCTCCGCGCCGAGGCGACGGCCGATGGCGCGCAGCATCGCCCGTCTTGGGCCGGACGGGCCGGCGATTCCGACCCGCATCCCGGCGGCGATCCGCTCGCGCAGGAAGCCGGGCAGGGTGGCGAGCGACAGGCGCGGCAGCGTCCCGGCGGGCTCGTCGGGGGCTGGGTCGAGACGGATGACCCGGTGGGTGCGCTCGACTTCCTGCCAGGCGGCGTCATCGAGGTGCAGATCGGCCGGCGGCGAGACGGGGCGGCCGTTTCGTCCGCCGAGTGCGGTCACGCTCTCGAACGCCTCGCGCAGATCGTCGAGCCGCTGGGCTCGGAGGGTTTCGACCTCGGGGTCGAGCACGAGGAGGGCATCGGGCAGGAGGTCGAACAGGCTGACCAGGCCCGGCGTGACGGCGGCGAGCGCGTGTTCCATTCCCGGCGGATGTGGGCCTTCGCCGTCGGGCGGCGGTAGCTCGGATGCCGGGCCGAGACGGAGTTCCGCGACGGTGTCTCGGCTGCGCTGGGTGAGCGGATCGTAGGCGCGGATTTCGGTGACCCGGCCCTCGGCGTGTTCCACGCGATAGGGCACCGGCGAGGCCGCCGGGAAAACGTCGAGCACGGCGCCGCGAATGGCGGCCTCGCCTGGCTGGTCCGCGACCTCCTCGAGCGCATAGCCGAGCCGCTCCAATACGCGGGCAACGTGCTCGGGGTCCAGCCTCTCGCCGGCGCGCAGGGTGATCGAGGCCCAGGCGGAGGGTGGCGGCAGCCGCTGCATGGCCGCGTCGATGCTGGCGATCGCCAGGACCGGCGCGCCGTTCCGCCGCGCAAGCCGGTGCATCGCGGCCATGCGCAGCCCCATCACCTCGCGCGAGGGGGAAATGCGGTCATAGGGCAGGCAATCCCACGCGGGGAGCGGGATCGGCCGGGGTTCGGGGGCGAGCGCCGACGCGGCACGATGCAGCCGGGCGGCGCGGGTCTCGCTGCGGGCAATGTGGATCACGCCGGCGCTGCCGGAGGCGGCATGCTCGATCAGCCGGGCGGCGAGCAGGCCTTCCGGCTCGGCTTCGATGTTTGCCGTGATGCCGCCTTCCATCCTGCCCCCCGTTCGCTGTGCCGCGAGCAACGGGCGACGCACCTTGGCGTTCCGTGCAACCGTGCTCGGGCTGGCGGGTTGGCGGACCAGGAGGACCACTCATGGATGCCAACGACAAAGCCGATACCGAACCCAGGACCGATGCGGCGCGGATCCAGGGGATCGAGGACGAGAACATCCGGGTCGCCAACCGCGACATGCCGGGGCGGAGGGCCGATCTGCCGCCGGATAGACTACCCGGGCTGCCGCCCGATCCGCAGGCGGACGAGAACCGTGAGCAGCCGATCGGCCCGGACGGCAAGCCGACCGTGCCCAGCAAGCCGCCGCTGACCTGATCGCCACCGGGCACGGCTCGCAATAACGCTTGACATTATATCTAACTAATCTTATCCTCTCCCGGTCATGAGCCCCACCCTGTCCCCCTCACCCCCGAGCGGCCTGATGCCGCGCCTGGCGGGGTTCTTCGAGGCGCTGCGGCAGGTGGTGATGACCGAGTGCGGGCGCTGGCAGCTGATGACCCCGCT
>JAFKFI010000172.1 GCA_017307285.1 Alphaproteobacteria bacterium
CGACGCGCCGGCGCCCGTCCGCTCCCGCTCGCGCCGCAAGCTGCTCCGCCCGCTGCTGATGATTGGCGGCGTGCTGGTCGTCGCCATCGGCTCGCTGGTCTGGTGGGTGCAGGGCGGGCGCTACATCTCGATCGACAACGCCTATGTCCGCGCCGCCAAGGAGACGCTGTCCACCGATATCAGCGGCACCGTCGCCCAGGTGCCGGTGCATGAGGGTCAGCTCGTACACAAGGGCGACGTCGTGCTGCGCTTCGATCCGCGCCAGTTCCAGATCGCCCTCGACGGCGCCAAGGCCAACCTCACGCAGGTCGCCCTCAGCATGGAGGCGATGAAGCAGGACTACCAGCGGATGCTGCGCGACATCGAGGCCAAGCAGGCACAGGTGCAGCTCGACGCCGCGCAATTCGAGCGCCGGTCGAAGCTGGTCGGCCGCGGCGACGTGTCTCGGTCGGACTACGACACGGCCCGCTTCCAGCTGCTCGCCAGCACGCGCGCGCTGGAATCGCTGCGGATGCTCGCCGAGGTGCAGCTCGCCAAGCTCGGCGGCTCGCCCGATATCGACGTGAAGCAGACGCCGGAATACCTCAAGGCGCAGGCCCAGGTGGACGAGGCGCAACGCCAACTCGATCATGCGACGCTCTATGCGCCCTATACCGGCGTGGTCACGATGGTCGACAGCGTGCAGCCCGGCATGTACCTCACGGCCGGCACGGCGGCTTTCGGCATCGTCTCCACCGAGCGCGTCTGGGTCGAGGCGAACCCCAAGGAGACCGAACTCACCCACGTGAGGCCCGGCAATCCCGTCACGGTCACGGTGGACACCTATCCCGGCCTCACCTGGAAGGGCGTCGTCGAGAGCATAGCGCCCAATAGCGGCGCCGAGTTCTCCGTGCTCCCGGCGCAGAACTCGAGCGGCAACTGGGTCAAGGTGGTGCAGCGCATCCAGGTCCGCATCCGGGTCGACCGCACCCCCGACGAGCCGCCGCTGCGCTCCGGCATGAGCGTCGAGGCGACCATCGACACCGGCCACCGCCGCAGCTTCTCCGACCTGTTCTGAGATAGATCCACTCCGATGGCTGAGGCATCACCGGGCTTCGTCCGGGTCCCGCATCGCGGCATCATCACGGCCTGCACGATGGCCGCCACCCTGATGCAGGCGCTCGATTCGACGATCGCCAACGTCGCACTGCCCTACATGCAGGGTAGCCTGTCGGCGAGCTACGACGAGATCACCTGGGTTCTCACCTCCTACGTCACGGCGGCGGCGATCATGACCGCGCCGGTCGGCTGGCTCGCCGCGCGGTTCGGCCGAAAGAACCTCTATCTCGTCTGCGTCATCGGCTTCACGATCGCCTCGATGTTGTGCGGCGCGGCGATGTCGCTGTCGGAAATGGTCATCTTCCGCCTGCTGCAAGGCGTGTTCGGCGCGGCGCTGGTGCCGCTGTCGCAGGCGACCATGCTCGACATCTACCCCGCCGAACAGCGCGGCTCGGCGATGGCGCTGTGGGGTGTCGGCGTCATGCTCGGGCCGATCCTCGGCCCCACGCTCGGCGGCTTCCTCACCGAGTGGTACAACTGGCGCTGGGTGTTCTACGTCAACCTGCCGGTCGGCATCCTGGCGACACTCGGCCTCATCTGGTTCATGCCGAAGGAGAAAGTGCAATCCGGCCTGCGCTTCGACTGGCTGGGCTTCGCCGTCCTCTCCCTCGGCATCGGCTGCCTGCAAATGATGCTCGACCGGGGACAGGATCAGGACTGGTTCAGCTCGCGCGAGATCATCATCGAGGCGGTGCTGTCGGGCCTCGGCTTCTACCTGTTTATCGTCCACCTGATGACCGCGAAACGGCCGTTCATCAATCCGGCGATCTTCAAGGACCGCAACCTCACCGCCTCGCTGTTCATGATGTTCGCGGTCGGCTCGGTGCTGCTGGCAAGCTCGGCGCTGCTCGCCCCCTGGCTGCAGAACCTCTCCAACTACCCGGTCGCCGACGCCGGCCTGCTGCTGGCGCCGCGCGGCATCGGCACGATGGCCGCCATGCTGATCGGCGGGCGGCTGTCGGCGCGCTACGACCCGCGTATCCTGATGGCGCTCGGGCTGCTGATCCTCGTCTATTCGCTATGGATGATGACGGCGTGGACGCCCGATGTGTCGCAATGGGACATCGTCATCTGCATCCTGCTGCAGGGCGCCGGCCTCGGCCTGGTGTTCGTGCCGCTGCAGGTGCTGTCGTTCTGGACCTTGCCGGCGCAATACCGCACCGACGGCACCGCGCTGCTCAGCCTGTTCCGCAACGTCGGCAGCGCGATCGGCATTTCCGTGATGTCGGCGACGATGGCGCACAACAACCAGGTGCTGCACGAGCAGATCGGCTCCGCCGTCACCCCGTTCAATCGCGCGCTCCAGGCGGGTGGCGCGGTCAGCGACTACTGGGATCTCGGGACGCGGCACGGCCTCGCCTATCTCGACCAGGTCGTCACCCAGCAGGCGTCGATCATCGCCTATCTCGACGACTTCAAGCTGATGATGCTCACCACCATCCCGGCGCTTCTGCTGCTCCTGCTGCTGCGCCGGCCGAAGCTGGGCCAGGCCGCGAGCGGGCCGGCGGACACGCACGCGATCATGGACTGATGGTAACTTCCCGGCATCGCGCGGCGAATGGTCGGATGATCGGCCTCCGCGCGCGCTGTCGGATCGGCTAGGCTGCCGGCAGACAGAGCGGAGCGCGCGGCCGGTCATGGGCGGCGAGACGGTCGAGGAACGGCTGGCGGCTGGGATGCAGGCGGCCCAGGAGGGCGACGCCGTTGCCTATCAGCGGCTGCTCCGCGAGTGCGTGCCGGTGATTTCCCGGACGGTGCGCGCCCTCGGACTGCCGCCCGACCGCGTGGAGGACGTGGTGCAGGAGACCTTGCTGACCATCCATCGGGCGCGCGCCACCTACGATCCAGCGCGCCCCTTCCTGCCCTGGCTGCGCGCCATCGCCCGCCGCCGCGCCATCGACGCCGCCCGCCTGACCGGCCGCCAAGGCGCGCGCGAGGTCCACGACCCCGACGCCTACGAGAACCACCCGAGCGACGGCGACGCGGCCTCCGAGGCGATCGAACAACAGGACCGCGCGCGTCTCGTCGGCGAGGCGGTGGCCGCGCTGCCCGCCGGCCAGCGCCAGGCCGTCGAGCATCTCGCCCTCGCCGACCGCTCGCTCGACGAGGCGGCGGCGCTCACCGGACGCAGCAAGGGCGCGCTCAAGGTCAATCTCCACCGCGCGCTGAAGTCGCTGCGCACCCGCTTCGGCGTGGAGCCCGGCTCGGATGTCTGACAGCGCGCGCCACGAACGGCTGATCGGCGAGCTCGCGGGCGCGCTGCGGCCGGTGCGCCGCCTGCCGCCGCCCTGGCAGCGCGCGGCTTGGTGGGTCGGGCTGGTCGTCCTCATCGGCCTGGGTCTTGTGGCCCTGGCCGGGTTCGACATCGTCCGCCATCGGCTCGGCTCGTCCCCCGATGCCTGGCTCGCCGTGCTCGGCTCCGTCCTCACCGCCCCGCTCGCCGCCTTTGCCGCGTTCCAGACCAGCGTGCCGGGTCGCAGTCCGCGCTGGGCGCTGCTGCCCCTGCCGAGCGCGCTGCTCTGGATGGCGGCGAGCGGCGTCGGCTGCCTGCGCAGCTGGCTCGTCCCGCCGCCCCCGGCCTCTCTGGCCATCGAGCCGCGCAGCTGCCTCGTATTCATCGTCTGCGTCTCACTGCCGCTCGCGGTTGCGCTCGTGCTGATGCTGCGGCGCGCCTGCCCGCTGCGGCCGGGCCTCACCGCGACGCTCGGCGGCCTCGCCTCGGCGGCGGCGGCGGCGACGCTGCTGAACCTATTCCATCCATTCGACGTCGCGGCGACCGATCTCGCCATCCACGCCATCGCGATCGTGCTGGTGGTGCTGGCCACGCGCGCGCTCGGCGCCCGCGCGCTCGGCCTGCGCGCCCGGTAAACCGGCCGCGGCAAGGCTCGTTCCCACCTGCGCGATGGCTGCCCGGGCCCAGGCGTGGCACAAATGGGGATTCCAATCGAGCGCGTGGAAGGATGTCATGGTCTACAAGCCGAACTACAGCCAGCAGCGGGCGGAGCGGAACCGCGCCAAGCAGGCGAAGCAAGAGGCCAAGCAGGAGGCCAAGCGTCTCGGCCGCGAGGAGGAAGCGCGCCGCAAGCAGCTCGAGCAGAGCGGCGAGGCGGAGTCCGCCGACGCATCCGGCCAAACCCCCGACCGCGCCTGATCCCGAAATCGTCAGCGGAGTTTCCCGCCGGGGTCCGCTAGCACTCGGACCTGATGAGTGCTAAATGATCGGCCGGGACGAACCCGGCCGCCGGCCCGCCCGTCGCATACCAGGGCGCGGCGACCTTGCACGATATGGGAACCTTGCACATGAACTTCCGACCCCTGCACGACCGGGTCGTGGTCCGTCGGCTCGACGCCGAGGAGAAGACCGCGGGCGGCATCATCATCCCCGACACCGCCAAGGAAAAGCCGATGGAGGGCGAGATCGTCGCCGTCGGCCCCGGCGCCCGCGACGAGAACGGCCAGATCGTCGCGCTCGACGTCAAGGCCGGCGACCGCATCCTGTTCGGGAAGTGGTCGGGCACCGAGGTGAAGCTCGATGGTCAGGAGCTCCTCATCATGAAGGAGAGCGACATCATGGGCATCATCGAGGGTGCGCCGGCTGGGAAGAAGAAGGCGGCCTGATCCAGGCGCCCAACAAGATCGCTCAATAAAGTTTCGCGGAAGGACAACTCGATATGGCTGGCAAGGACGTACGGTTCGGCACTGACGCCCGGCAGCGGATGCTGCGCGGCGTGGACATTCTCGCCGACGCAGTGAAGGTGACGCTCGGACCGAAGGGCCGCAACGTGGTGCTCGACAAGAGCTACGGCGCCCCCCGCATCACCAAGGACGGCGTGACCGTCGCCAAGGAGATCGAGCTCGGCGACAAGTTCGAGAACATGGGCGCGCAGATGGTGCGCGAGGTGGCCTCGAAGACCAACGACGTCGCCGGCGACGGCACCACCACGGCGATCGTGTTGGCGGACGCCATCACCCGCGAGGGTGGCAAGGCGGTCTCCGCCGGCATGAACCCGATGGACCTCAAGCGCGGCATCGACAAGGCCGTGACCGCGGTGGTCGACGAGCTGAAGCGCCGCACCCGCAAGATCACCACCGAGGCCGAGACCGCGCAGGTCGGCACCATCTCGGCGAACGGCGAGGCCGAGATCGGCCGCATGATCGCGGAAGCCATGCAGAAGGTCGGCAACGAGGGCGTCATCACGGTCGAGGAGGCCAAGGGCGTCCAGACCGAACTCGACGTGGTCGAGGGCATGCAGTTCGACCGCGGCTACGTCTCGCCGTACTTCATCACCAACGCGGAAAAGATGACGGCCGATCTCGACCAGCCGTACATCCTCATCCACGAGAAGAAGCTCTCCACCCTCCAGCCGCTCCTGCCGCTGCTCGAAGCCGTCGTGCAGTCCGGCCGTCCGCTGCTGATCATCGCCGAGGACGTGGAAGGCGAGGCGCTGGCGACCCTGGTGGTCAACAAGCTGCGCGGCGGGTTGAAGGTCGCGGCGGTGAAGGCGCCGGGCTTCGGCGATCGTCGCAAGGCGATGCTCGAGGACATCGCGATCCTCACCGGCGGCCAGATGATCAGCGAGGATCTCGGCATCAAGCTCGAGACCGTCACGCTGAACATGCTCGGCAAGGCCAGCAAGGTGCTGATCGAGAAGGAGAACACCACCATAGTCGAGGGCGCCGGCGAGAAGTCGGCGATCCAGGGCCGCTGCGCGCAGATCCGCGCCCAGGTCGAGGAGACCACCTCGGACTACGACCGCGAGAAGCTGCAGGAGCGGCTGGCGAAGCTCGCCGGCGGTGTGGCGGTGATCCGCGTCGGCGGCTCCACCGAGGTCGAGGTGAAGGAGCGCAAGGACCGCGTCGATGACGGCCTGCACGCCACCCGCGCCGCGGTCGAGGAAGGCATCGTGCCGGGCGGCGGCGTCGCCCTGGCCCGCGCCTCGCTCGTGCTCGCCGACCTCAAGGGCGAGAACGACGACCAGCGCTTCGGCATCGAGGTGGTGCGCAAGGCGCTGCAGGCGCCCTTGCGGCAGATCTCCGAGAATGCCGGCGAGGACGGCGCGGTGATCGCCGGCAAGGTGCTCGACAAAGACGAGTACAGCTGGGGCTTCGACGCCCAGCGCGGCGAGTTCAAGGACCTCGTCGGCGCCGGCATCATCGACCCGACCAAGGTCGTGCGCTCCGCTTTGCAGCACGCGGCCTCGGTCGCCGGCCTCATCATCACCACCGAGGCGATGGTCGCCGAGCGCCCCGAGAAGCCGGCGCCCGGCGGTGCTCCAGGCGGCGGCATGGGTGGAATGGGCGGCATGGGCGGCATGGGCGGGATGGATTTCTGATCCTGTTCGCTGGCCGACCGACAGCAGGAAGGGCACCCGCGAGGGTGCCCTTTTTGCGTTTTGAGCCACCCTTCGGGTCTCTCCGTCATGCTCGGCGAAGGCCGAGCATCCACGACTTTGCTTGCTCGCCCGGAAAGTCGTGGATGGTCCGCCTGCGCCACTGTTGTCCGGCCCGGAAACTGCTTGGAGGGGCGCACGGCGTTGATTCATAAGCGGAAGAGACGTTCGCCAACGTTTTCCACCGCTGCGGGACCAACGCCGTGCGCCACCACCCTACACTGCTGGAGCAGGCGCTCGAAGCGCTGCCTTGGGGCAGGTTCGA
>JAFKFI010000173.1 GCA_017307285.1 Alphaproteobacteria bacterium
CCCGGCCGAGGGTGCCGCCGGAGCCCGCGCCGCCGCGCCCCGCCCGGCCGCCACCCAAGCCGCCGCGCCCGCCCAACCCGGAGCGCCGGCTCAGCGACTACAACTGGATCGGCCGGCTTTTCATGCGATAGCGCCGGGCGCCTGCCTTGGTGTGTCTTTATTGTTCCGTGTAAGACATTATTCTGCTGCCACGCGCTTGGCGTCGGCGCTCTTCGCCCCGCGCACCAGCCGGCCCGGCAGGGCGCCCGTCGCCTCGCCGTGGCGCGACACCGCGACGCCCGAGACGATGGTGGCCTCGTAGCCCTCGGTGCGCTGCACCAGGCGCCGTCCGCCGGCCGGCAGGTCGTAGCGAACCTCCGGCGCGTGGACGTTCAGGCGGTCGAAGTCGATCACGTTGACATCGGCCTTGTAGCCCGGCGCCAGCACGCCGCGATCCATCAGGCCGACGGCGAAGGCATTGTCGCGCGAGAGCGCCTTCACCACCCACTCGAGCGGCAGGCGGGCGCCACGCGAGCGGTCGCGCGCCCAGTGGGTGAGAGTAGTGGTCATCGTGCTGGCGTCGCAGATGATGCTGACATGCGCGCCGCCATCGCCGAGGCCGAGGATGGTGTTGGGGTCCTCCATCATCAGCTTGACGGTATCGAGCGTGCCGTCGGCGTAGTTGATGATCGGGCGGTAGAGGATGGCGCGGCCGTCGCGCTCCAGCAGCAGGTCGTAGGCGACATCCTCGGGGTTGCGGCCCTCTCGCGCGGCGCGGGCCGCGACGCTCTGCTCCGACGGCGGCTCGTAATCCGGCGGGTCGTTCAGCGGGAAGATCTTTTCCCAGGTATTCACCCGATGCCGCATCGCCGGGTCCCCCGTCTCCTCGGCCAGCAGCCGGGCGCGGAATTCGGGGGTGCGCAGGATGGCGAGCTTTTCCGCGAAGGGCAGGTGCTTCACTTCCTGCCAGCTCGGGCGGCCGATGAACGGGTTCTGCGAAATCTCGAAGCCGAGCATGATGCCAATGGGCCGGCCCATCACCTGCGCCTTCATGCTGAAGCCGGCGCGGTTCACCTCCGCCACCTTGTCGAGCAGCTCGCGCCACAGCTTCGGCCGCTGCTCGCGCTGCAACAGGGAGAAGGTCATCGGCCGGCCGGATTGCTCGACCAAGCGGCGGAGCATGGCGAACTCCGCCTCGGGATCGTCGAAATCGGAGATGACCTGCATCCAGCCCTCGCCGACGCCGCGCATGGCACGGGCGATGGCGGCGAGCTCCGCCTCGGCGGCGCCGAGCGTGGGTGTCGGTTCACCGGCGAGCGTCTTGTGGGCGATGGTGCGCGAGGTGGAGAAGCCGAGCGCGCCGGCGCGGATGCCCTCGGCGGCAAGCTGCGCCATGCGGGCGCGATCCTTTTCCGTCGCGTCCTCGCGCTCGGCACCGCGCTGGCCCATGACGTAGACGCGCACGGCGGCGTGCGGCACCTGGGTCGCCACGTCGAGGTCGTAGCTTCGGGCGTCGAGCGCATCGAGGAACTGCGGAAAGGTCTGCCAGTTCCACGGCAGCCCCTCGGTGAGCACCACCTCGGGGATGTCCTCGACGCCTTCCATCAGCTTGACCAGCATGTCGCGCTGGTGCGGCAGGCAGGGCGCGAAGCCAACGCCGCAATTACCGATCAGGACGGTGGTGACGCCGTTCCAGGAGGACGGGCTGATCTGGCTGCCCCACGTCACCTGCGCGTCGTAGTGCGTGTGGACATCGACGAAGCCGGGGGTGACGAGCTTGCCGCGCGCGTCGATCTCTTCCCCACCTTTGGGCAGGTTCTTGCCGATGGCGGCGATCCGGTCGCCGGCGATCGCGACATCCGCCTCGTAGGGCGCGCCGCCGGTGCCGTCGACGACCGTGCCGCCGCGAATGACGAGAGATTCAGCCATCGACCCGTGCCTCCGGAGTTCCTACTGGAGAGTAGGATGCCCCGACGGCCCGGTAAAGCGGCGATCAGTCGATCGGCGGGTGCTTCGGGCCGCCGCTGGCGCGCTCCCAGGCGGTGGCGGCCCGGAGCACGGTGGCGTCCTCGAAGTAGCGGCCCACGAACTGCACCGAGAGCGGCAGCCCGTTGCGCGAGAGGCCGGACATCATCGCCAGCGCCGGGTGGCCGGTGACGTTGAACAGCGTGCGCGCCTGGCGCGGGTAGGTGCGGGCGGTCGCGTCCGCGTCCTCGATGGCGCTGGCCGGCTCCATCGAGCTGGCGCAGAGGAGGATGTCGACGTCGCGGAAGGCGTCCTGCACCGCGGCGATCATCTCCTTGCGTCGGCGTTGGGCGCCGACATAGTCGCCGGCCGAGACGAAGGCGCCCGCCATCAGGCGGCGGCGGCTGAGTTGGCCGTAATCGCCGGGCCGCTCGCGCAGCCAGGGCGCGTGGACCGACCACGCCTCGCTGGTGAGGATGATGCGGTTGACGGCGGCAAACTCGGTGAGCGAGGGCAGGGCGACCGGCCGGACGCGCGCGCCTTGCTCGGCGAGGGTGCGCGCGACCTGCTCCAGCGCCGCCGCGACCTCCGGGTCCGCCACGAGGTCGGTCTCGTGGAACTGCCGCACGAAGCCGATCCTGAGATCGCCGATGCCGAGGTCGAGCAGATGGTCGAACGATCCGGCGGGTCCGGGGGCGCTGCCGGGGTCGGCGGCGTCGTGGCCGGCGATCACGTTGAGCAGCAGGGCGTTGTCGGCGACGGTGCGGGTCATCGGCCCGACATGGTCGAGCGTGTAGGAGAGCGGGAACACGCCGCGCCGGGAGACCAGGCCGTAGGTCGGCTTGAGGCCGACGATGCCGCAGGCGCTGGCCGGGTTTCGCACCGAGCCGCCGGTGTCGGTGCCGAGCGCTAGGGGGAAAAAGCCGGCAGCGACGCCCGCACCGGAGCCGGAGGAGGAGCCGCCGGGATGGTGGTCGCGGTTCCAGGGGTTGCGCGCCGGCGGGAAGGGCAGGTCGAAGCTCGGGCCGCCGATGGCGAATTCGTGGGTCGAGAGTTTTCCGAGCACGATCGCGCCGGCCCCGCGCAACCGCGAGACCACCTCGGCGTCGGCCCGCGCGACGTTCTCGACCAGGATCTTGGAGTGACAGGTCGTCGGCAGGCCGGCCACGTCGATGATGTCCTTGATGCCGACCGGTACGCCGTGCAGGGGGCCGCGGATGCGTCCCGCCGCGAGCTCGGCCTCGGCGGCGCGGGCCGCGTCGAGCGCGGCGTCAGCGTCGAGGCGGATGAAGGCATTGAGGCGCGGGTCGATCCGGCCGATCCGCTCGAGCAGCGCCTGCATGAGCTCGACCGGCGAGAGCTGGCGGGCGGCGATGGCGCGGGCGGCCTCCCCGGCGCCGAGCCAGTGCAGCTCGGTCATAGCCGGTCCCCCGCGCGCATCGGCGGCCAGGGCTCGGCGGCGGGGTCTATGGGGAAGGCGACTGTACCGGCTTGCAGCTGGGCTTGCGCCGCCGCCGCGGCGACATCGTCGGGGTATTCGGCCAGGGCCTTCTCGAGGCCGGCCGCGCGCGCCAAGGTCTCTATGAGAGTCCGGTCCATCGCGATATCCCCCCGTGGTCTTTCGCTGGGCGATGCTCGCATGATGTGCCGGCACAAAAAAGGGGCGGCGCCCCATGAGGAACATGGGAGGCGCCGCCCGCGAAGTCGGCGCGGCACGGCCGCGCTGATCGGGGAGGAAACAGGACACCGACGCAACGCCGGGTCCGTGCGAGAAAGTATGCCGGCAATCGATTTCTGAAAGGTTAACGGGACGGGTTGTGAGCGCGTCCAGCGGGTTCTTTCATCACTATTAACGGAACATGGAGTGTGGGATGGATGTGCCGCCGCCGCGGACCGGTCCGCTCGTCGGGCTCAAGATCCTGGAATTGGGCCATTATATCGCGGGGCCGTTCTGCACGCGCGTGCTCGCCGATCTCGGCGCCGAGGTCATCAAGCTGGAGCCGCCAGGCGGCGATCCGATCCGCGGCTGGGGCGCCTCGGTCGATGGCAACTCGGTGTGGTTCAGCATTCACGGGCGCAACAAGCTCTCGGTGGAGCTCGACCTCAAGCGGGACCGCGATGTGGCGCTGAAGCTCGCCGCGCGGGCCGACGTGCTGGTGGAGAATCTGCGGGCCGGGGGGCTGGAGAAGCTGCGGCTCGGGCCCGAGGAGCTGCACGCCGTCAACCCGCGCCTGGTGATCGCGCGCATCTCGGGCTACGGGCAGAACGGACCCTATCGCGACAAGCCGGCGTTCGGCGCGATCGGCGAGGCGATGGGCGGCATCCGGCACCTGACGGCGCATCCCGCCGGCTCCTCGGATTTGCCGCCGCCGCGCTGCGGCATCTCGATCAGCGACGATCTGGCCGGGATGTACGCGGCGATCGGGTTGCTATCGGCACTGTGGCAGCGCGATGCCGCCGGCACCGGGCACGGCCGGGTGGTGGACGTGAACTTGGTGGACAGCGTGTTCTCGCTCATGGAAGGGATGCTGCCCGAATACGCGCTGGACGGGCGCATCCGCCAGCCGGTCGGGGCGGCTATCGCCACCGCCTCGCCGACCAACACCTACCCTTGCGCGGACGGCAAATGGCTGTGCATCGCCGGCAACTCGGACCTGATCTTCGGGCGGCTGATGCAGGCGATCGGCCGACCGGAATTGGCCCGCGAGCCCCGTTTCCTCACCAATTTCGACCGCTGCACCCATCGCGCGGAACTCGATGCGGCGATCGCCGAATGGACCCGCACCGTGCCGGCGAAGCAGGCGGAGGAGGTGCTGGACGCGGCGGACGTGCCGTGCTCGCGGCTGTTCGACATCGCCGATTGCGCCGCCGACCCGCATTTCCGGGCGCGCAAGTCTGTCCAGGAGGTCGATGACCCGCTGATCGGCCGCACCCTGCATCCTGGGCCAGCCATCCGCTTCGACGGCGATCCGCCAGAGGCGGTGATCGGCTGGACCGGTCCGGCGGTGGGGGCGCACAACGATTATGTGCGTCGGACACTGCTCGGGATGGCGACATGACGGTCCGTCCACCAAACATCGCTTGCATGGCGCCGCGCGTCGCGCCATTTCCATTTAGAGCGAGGCGGCCGGGCTGCGCCCCAGGGCCGCGGGACGCGGCGGCAATCGGTTTCGCACGGAGGGATCATGGGTAGCTTCAGCATATGGCACTGGCTCGTCGTGCTGCTGGTCGTCCTGCTGCTGTTCGGCAGCGGCAAGGTCAGCAATCTGATGGGCGACTTCGCCAAGGGCATCAAGTCGTTCAAGAAGAACATGGCCGACGACAGCGACGCCTCGATGGAGGAGGCGAGCACCGAGAAGCCGACCGGCACGCTCGCTGGCCCAGGCGTCAAGGCCTCGTCCAAGACACCGGAGACCGCGCGCCAGGCCTGAGCTAGGCGCGCCGCTGCGGAGGCTTGACGCGGCCGGTTGACGAGGCACCCTCCGGTGTAACCCGCCGGAGGGCTCCGATGACCACGCACCGCCTCTCCCCTACACCTCAGACCGTTCGCTGGGGAACGTTCGACGCCGCCCATCCTCCTGTCCTAACGGTCAAATCCGGGGATACAGTTGTGCTGGAGTGCGTCTCCGGCGGCCCGGAGGTGATGCCGGAAGCTGATTCCGGCTTTGCGATTCCGCCGGCGCTGGCGGCGATCCACGCGGCAAACCTGCCCCGCGTCGGCGGCCATATCATCACCGGCCCGGTGGCGGTTGCGGGCGCGGAACCGGGCGACATGCTCGAAGTCCACGTGGAAAAGATCGAGTTCGGCGCGGAGTGGGGATATTGCGGCTTCCGGCCGCTGGCCGGCACCCTGCCGGAGGATTTTCCCACCCGCTTCCTGAGCCACATCCCCATCGACCGCGCCCGCCGCACCTGCCGGCTGCCGTGGGGAACGGAGCTCGAGCTCGCGCCATTCTTCGGCGTCATGGGCGTGGCGCCGCCGCCCGCCTACGGCGCGATCTCCACCATCCAGCCGCGCGAGCATGGCGGCAATCTCGACAACAAGGAACTCGGCGCGGGCAGCACCTTGTTCCTGCCGGTCTGGGCGGAGGGCGCGCTGTTCTCCGCCGGCGACGGGCACGGCGTGCAGGGCGACGGCGAGGTGTGCATCAACGCGCTGGAGACCTGCCTGACCGGCACCTTCCGCCTCACGCTGCACAAAGGCGGTGGCGCCAAGGCTCCGATGCTGCGCTACCCGAGGGCCGAGACGGCGACGCACTTCATCAGCATGGGGATGAACGAGGACCTCGACCTGGCGATGAAGCAGGCGCTGCGTGAGATGATCGCCTTCATCTGCGCCCGGGCGAATCTCTCCCGCGAGGAGGCCTATCAGTTCTGCTCGCTGGCGGTGGATTTCCATGTGACGCAGACGGTGAACGGCGAGAAGGGCGTTCACGGCCTGTTACGCAAGGGGTTGTTGTTCTGAGGCGAGTTGTCCACAAGTTTTTGTAGCCGGCCCGCATTGCGTCGTTGAGTGCCATATCTGCCCCACAGTATGTTGTGGTCACGCCAGCGGGGAGACCACGACATGGAGTGGACCGAGGAAACGATCGTGCGGCTTCGGGGCCTGTGGTCGGAGGGCCACTCGACAGCCGAGATCGGTCGGCGGCTGGGTGTGTCGAAAAATGCGGTGGTCGGCAAGGCGCACCGGCTTGATCTGCCGGCCCGCCCTTCGCCGATCCGGCGGGACGGGCCCAATGCCGGCCAGCCCCGGCCGGCGCCGCGCCGGCTGGCCGGGCCGACCCTGCCGCCGCTGCCGAGTGCGCAG
>JAFKFI010000067.1 GCA_017307285.1 Alphaproteobacteria bacterium
CATCGGCGATTGCGGCGAGGCCAGGATGTAGAGGTCCTGCGCCGCCTGGGTCAGGCTGCGCAGCGGCACGACGTTGAGGTCGGCCAGCATCGCGTCCCATGCTTGCGCGTAGTCGGCCTCGTAAAGTTTGATCACGTCGCGCTCCAGGGCGCGCAGCTCGGGGCCGTTGGGGTCGAGCTCGGTCTTGGCGCCGAGCACCCAGCTTTCCGAGGCGACGCTCTTGGCCGCGCCCGCGAGCGAGGGCAACAGCACCTTATGGAAGCCCTCGACGGTGAAGAAGCCGGGAATGCCGTCATCCATCGACTTGCCCGACGCGCGGACGAACACGCCGATGCCCGCCGCGCCGAGCGCGTCGCGCGGGCGCCACGGCGGGATACGCTGCGCCGCGGCGGAGGGGCGGATGCGCGAGTAGACGCGCTGCGCCAGCGACACGCGGCTGAACGTGGTGCGCGCCTTGGCGACCAGCTCGCCGTCGAGTGTCACGGGCGGCAAGGGCTCGGCGAGCAGCGCGTCGAGGTGCCGCAGCAAGGCCTCGCGCATCGGCGCGTAGGTCGCCCCCGGATAGGCTTGCTGCCAGTCGAGCATCATCCATTCATGCACGAGCCCACGATCGAGCGGGCCGGCGCCGCCGAGCATGAGATAGACGCGGGTTGCCTCGTAGAGGAAGTCGGGCCGGTTGAAGTTGCCGCGCATCTGCGCTTCGAGCCGCCAGATCAGGCGGGGCAGCAGCGCGCGTTCGAGGGCGTGGCGGTAGACGATGCCCCCGGCGGCGGCGAGCTTGGCGTCCTGCGACAGCCCGAACCCGAGCCACGAGCCGGCGGGCTCGCCCACCTTGTCGGGGCTGCGCGGCAGCGCGCGGGCCTGGTCGAGCAGCGGCGCAAGACGCGGCAGGTCGGCGTCGTTGACCGGATCGAGCGGCAGCGAACTGGCGGTCTTCTCATAGGCGGCAAGGGCGGCGGAGGCGGCGTCGATCTCCTGCTGCCCGGCACTCCGTGCGTGCCATAGCAAGCCGCCCACGACGACCACGGCGAGCAGCGCGGCGGCGAACCCGGCGGCGCGCAGCAGAAAGCGCCGGCGTACCGCGCCGGGACGCTCCGACACCAGCATGGCCTCGCCGAAAATCACCTCGCGCAGCAGGCGTTCGAGGAAGTAGCTGCGTCCTTGTTCCGGCCGCAAGCTTGGGGCGCGGCGCTGATCGAGGCCGAAGGCCCGGGCGAGGGCGCCGGTCAGCCGGTCGATCGGCGTGCCCTCCTGCGTGCCGGAGGTGAGATAGACGCCGCGCAGCAAGGGCGCCCGGTCGAGCCGCGAGCCGCCGAAGGCTTCCTGCAGGAACGCCATCAGCGGCTGTTCCAGGCTTGCGACCTGGGCGGGAAAGCCGGCGATCAGCGCTCTCCGATCCGGGCTGCGCTCGGCCTGCAGGCGATCGAATAGCCGCGCGTCGAGGCGTTGCACGAGCGCGTGGAACTCTTCCGCGAAGGACGCCACCGGCCCCGCCTCGTCGACGCCGAGCGGGAAGGTGGCGCCCCAGACCTGGGCGCGCTTCTCGCGGTCGAGGTCGTCGAAGAACTCAGTGAAGCCCGCGATCAGGTCGGCCTTGGTGAATATCGCATACACTGGAATCCGGGCGCCGAGGCGGGTTTCCAGTTCCGTGACCCGCCGGCGGATGGCGCGGGCGTGGGCGAGGCGCTCGTCGGCCGAGGCTTGCGCGATGTCGCTGAGCGCGATGGCAACGACCACGCCGTTCAGCGGCTGGCGCGTGCGGGTGCGTTTCAGGAGGTCGAGGAACGCCTCCCAGCCACCGCGATCGACGGCGGCGTCGGAATCCTGCGTGGTGTAGCGGCCCGCCGTGTCGATCAGCACGGCGTTCTCGGTGAACCACCAGTCGCAGAGACGCGTGCCGCCGACGCCGGCCACGGCGCCCTGGCCCATCTCGGCGGCGAGGGGGAAACGCAGGCCGGCATTGAGGAGCGCAGTCGTCTTGCCGGCGCCGGAGGGGCCGATGATGGCGTACCAGGGCTGCTCGTACAGATAGCCGCGGGTGCCCCGCGCGCGCTTCAGCAAGCGCAGCGCCGTCGCCATTCGCTCGCGTAGAGCCGCCCCCTCCTCTGCGACCGCGACTGCGGTGGGGTCGGCGGTGCTGGCCGCGACGCCCTCGGTCAGCGCCGCATCGCGCCGCCGCCGCCGAAGGTCGAGCAGCAGGTTCGCGCCGGCCCAGACCAGCAGCATCAGGATGACGATGACGAGGCGAGCGACCCACCCTTCGAGCGGCGACCACAACGGCCCGAAGAACCAGACCAGGGCGGCCAGCAAGGCGGTCCCGACGAAGCTGAGGAACCAGCGAGACAGGAGGAACGCAACGACGGACTTCATGGGACTCATTCCTGGCGGCACGGCGCGGGCTGTTCGGTCGGATACCTTGCCGACCCGAGACGATTGTAACCTGCCGCGCGTCGATGTGCCGCGAAAATCGAGCCGCTACGATCGCCCGTAGGTGTCTTCGATCCGCACGATGTCGTCCTCGCCGAGATAGGCGCCGGATTGCACCTCGATCAGCGTCAAGGGAATGCGGCCTGGGTTCTCCAGGCGGTGCACGCAGCCGAGCGGGAGGTAGATGCTCTCGTTCTCGCGCACGAGTTTTTCCTCTTCATCGCACGTCACCAGCGCGCTGCCGTTGACCACGACCCAGTGCTCGGCGCGATGGAAATGCTTCTGCAGAGAGAGCTTGTGGCCCGGAGTGACCACGATGCGCTTCACCTGGAAGCGATCGCCGGAGATCAGGGTCTCGTAGAAGCCCCAGGGCCGGTACACCCGGTTATGCGCCACCGCCTCGTGCCGGCCGGCCTGCTTCAGCCGATCGACGACGCGCTTGACGTCCTGCGCATGGTCGCGGTGCATCGCCAGCACCGCATCCTTGGTCACGACCACCACCGCGTCGGCGAGGCCGACCACCGCGGTCAACACGCCGTCGCTACGGACGTAGCAATTCTCCGCCGCCTCTAGCAGCACGTCGCCAAGGGCCACGTTGCCGCCCTGATCTTTCTCGCCGAGATCCCACAGCGCGCCCCAGCTGCCGACGTCGGACCAGCCGATGTCGGCCGGGGCGACGGCGGCGCGGGTGGTCTTTTCCGCCACCGCGTAGTCGAGGCTGATGTTCGGGCCGGCGGCGAAGGGCTCGGGGGCGAGGCGGATGAAGTCGAGGTCCTGCGTCCGCTCTGCGACGGCGCGGCGCACCGCGCTCAGCACCTCGGGGGCGTAGCCCTCCAGTTCCTCCAGCAGCGTGCGCGCGGTGAACACGAACATGCCCGAGTTCCACAGATGCCGGCCGGACGCCACGAGCGTGGCGGCCGTCGATGCATCGGGCTTCTCGACGAAGCGCGCCAACGCGTGGATGCCGGGGAGGCCGGGCAGGGCATCGCCGACCTCGATGTAGCCGTAGCCTGTCTCGGCGGCTGCCGGCTTCATGCCGAAGGTCACGATGCGTCCCTGCCGCGCCGCCGCGACCGCGCGGTCCAGGAGCCGGCGCAACGCCTCGGTGTCCGGGATCGCGTGATCGGCCGGCATCATCCACAGCACGGCATCCGGGTCGCTCTCGGCCACCAGCAGCGCGGCGGCGGCAATCGCGGGGGCGCTATTCCGGCCGACCGGCTCCAGCACGATGCGGGCGCCCTCGATGCCGGCGGCGCGCAGCTGTTCGGCGATGAGGAACCGGTGCTCCTGGTTGCATACCACGATTGGCGGGGCGAAATCCTGGCCGTGGGCGCGCCGGGCCGTCTCCTGGATCATCGAACTGTCCGATATCAGCGGCCAGAGCTGCTTCGGAAAGCTCTCGCGCGACACCGGCCAGAGCCGGCTGCCCGAGCCGCCGGACAGGATGACGGGAATGACGCGCTGTTCGCTCATGCGGGTGCTGCGGTTCCGGGCCGGGGTTGCGTAAAGAGGCGGGACGAAGCCCGCTCTACCGGGATTTGTAGGACGGAAGCGCCGGCCGGCGTAGGGCGGAATTCACTCCGCCATCTCAGCGGATGATAATTTCCACCCGGCGGTTCTGCGGCTCGCGTACGCCGTTGCCCGTCGGCACAAGGAGATGCGTCTCGCCGAAGCCCTGCACGCTGATCGCGTCGCGGGGGACGCCGTTCCGTACCAGTTCAGCGGTGACGGTCTGCGCCCGGCGGACGGAGAGGCGCTGGTTGTACTCCGGGGTACCCGAGGTATCGGTGTAGCCGTTGACCTCGATGCGCGTGTACTGCACGCGTGTGGAGTTTTCGGCGGCCTCGCGGACGATCTGCCGGCCCCGATCGGTCAGATCGGCGCGGTCCCAGTCGAAGAATATCAGATACGAGCGCGCCGGCGCCGGGGCGGGGGCCGCCACGGGCGCGGGGGCAGGGGCCGGGGGTGGGGCGACGTTGAAGGCGTAGCGCACGCCGAGCAGCACGCTGTGGTTGTACTGATTGCGCAGGTCGAAATTGCCCGCGCCTAAGGTCGGTGGCGAGCCCTGCACCGCAGTCGCCTTGAAGGCCTGCGGACCGAGCGCCTCGAAGAAGCGGTACTCGCTGGTAATCGACAGGCCCGGCACGTTGGGGATCGGCCACGAGAGGCCGGCGATCACCTGGTAGGCGAAGCCGCCCTGCGTGTCGTTGGTCCGCAGCGCAAAGGGATAGTTGGTGCCGGTCGCGGCAATATTGTCGAGCGTGGTCCAGGCATAGCCGGCCCCGAGCCCGAGATAGGGGTAGAGCCAGGGCACGCCGATATCCATGTCGAACAGCGCGTTGGCCATCACTGCCGTGGAGTGCAGGTCGCCGCCGAGCGCGGTCGGGAACACGGTTCCGGTGAGATGGCCGGGCGAGTTCTGGCGGTAGCTGCCCTCGATCTCCAGCCGGACGCCGTTGCCGAAGCCATAGCCGATGCTGCCGACCGCGCCGAAGCCGCTGCTGCCGGTGAAATTCAGGCCGGGCGTGCGAAGCGCGGGCGAGGGCCGCACGTTGACATCCTGCAGGTAATTGTAGCCGGCCCCGGCGCCGATATAGAGGCCTTGAAATGGCTGCGCCCGCGCCGCCACGGGAAGGGCGAGAAAGCTCGCCGCGAGCAAAGCGACCCGGAACCGCATGGTCATCCTCTTCTAGATCCCGCCCATATCGGGCGGGCCGCTCGGGAATATCGTCCCGCGGCATTCAACGCGCATCCCTGGGTAGCACGGGAATCCTCACCCGAGGGTATCGCTCCTCATTGTTTTCGCAAACTGTGCTTTGGCGACAACAGCCGTACGCAGGAAGGGCGCCTTTCGGCGCCCTCCCGTCTCCGCAACCCGAGCGCCTGCTCAGCGGATGATGATCTCCACCCGGCGGTTCTGCGGCTCGCGCACGCCGTCGGCAGTCGGCACCAACAGATGGGTCTGGCCGAAGCCCTGGATGCTGATCGCGTTGCGCGGCACCCCGTTGCGCACGAGCTCCGCGGCCACGGCCTGCGCGCGGCGGACCGAGAGCCGCTGGTTGTAGGCCGGCGACCCCGAGGTATCGGTGTAGCCGTTCACCTCGATCCGCGTGTACTGAACCCGGGTCGAGTTCTCCGCCGCCTCGCGGATGATCTGCCGGGCGCGGCTGGTCAGATCGGCCCGATCCCAATCGAAGAAGACCAGATAAGAACGCGCAGGGGCCGGTGCCGGGGCCGCCACGGGCGCGGGCGCGGGCGGCGGAGGGGCCGCCGTGTTGAAGGCGTAGCGGACGCCCAGCAGGATGCTGTGGTTGAACTGATCCCCCGCCTTGGTCTGGACGAACGAGCGGTTGAACCCGGTGTCGATCGCGCCATTGAACTTGTCGCCGTCGAGCACGCCGAAGAAGCGATATTCGGCGGTCAGCGACAGACCAGGGACAGCGTCGATCGGGTAGGCGAGGCCGGCTATGACCTGATAGGCGAAGTTCCCGTCGGTGTCGTTCGACTTATAGAAGAACGGGAAGTTCGTTCCATAAGAATGCACTGAGTTGTAGGTCGTCCACGCATAGCCGGCGCCGACGCCGAGATACGGGAAGACATAGCTCTTGCCGCCGGTCCAATTCGAGACGTCGAAATCATACAGCGCGTTGACCATCACGCCGTACGTGGTCTCGCTGCCACCCGAATTGGTCGGGAAGGGCGTGCCGGTGAGCTTGCTCACGCCATTGTTGCGGACATTGCCTTCCAGCTCGACGCGCAGCCCGTTGCCGAACCCCCAGCCGAGGCTCATCACGCCTACGTAGCCCGGATCATATTCCTTCGTCAGGCCGGTGTTCACGCCGAGCGGCACGCCTCCGAAGCCGGAGCCGAGGATGATGCCGGTGCCCGGACCATTCACCACCTCCAAACCTTTGACGTCCTGGTTCTGTCTGAAATTCACGCCGGCGCCGGCTCCCACATACAAGCCGGTCACGGGCTGCGCGGATGCGGCAAACGGTGCAGCTGCCAACACCGTCGCGACCAGTAGCGCACCTCGAAATTGCATTCGCCTTCACTCCTCGTTCGATCGGTCGATTGCGGCAAGGACCACCCCGGTGGCGTTCCCGTAAAGCCACGATCTCGTGGGTGATGAACGCAGGTGCAGCATAAAGGAGACTTTAGTTTCCGCGGACTTGCGGAAAGAATCCCGCCGCGTTGCGGAATTGCCACAGATGGCGAGCTCAGACTTTGGGAACCAGTAGGCGGGACAAAGAAAAGGGGCGCCTCGCGGCGCCCCCCAGCCAGCCTGTCCAGTGAAAGTCGCAGCTACTGGATGATGATTTCCACACGGCGGTTCTGCGGCTCGCGCACACCGGGGCCGGTGGGCACCAGCAGATGCGTCTCGCCGAAGCCTTGGATCGAGATCGAGCCACGCGGCACGCCGTTCTTGACCAGTTCGGCGGCGACTGCGTTCGCCCGGCGGATCGACAGGCCCATGTTGTACTTGGGCGTGCCCGAGGTATCCGTGTAGCCGTTGACCTGGATGCGCGTGTACTGAACCCGGGTCGAGTTCTCCGCCGCCTCGCGGATGATCTGCCGCGCGCGGTCGGTCAGGTTGTACTTGTCCCAGTCGAAGAACACGAGATAGGAGCGCGCCGGCTGCACGACGGGAGCCGGTGCCGGAGCCGCGACCACGGGCGGCGGGGCGGCGTTGAAGGCGTAGCGCACGCCGAGCAGGATGCTGTGATTGTAGTCCGTCTGTGCCCGAGCCTGGCCGTGATAGAGGCCTGCCGGAATGCCGGCGGGCGCCAGCGAGCCGTAGGTCACGAAGCTCCCGTCATAGTTGCGTCCGCCGGTGAGCGCCATGAAGCGATACTCGGCGGTGAGGGCAAGACCCGGCACCTGCGGAATGGGGATCGCCGCACCGAGAATCGCCTGGACCGCGAACGAGCCCTCGGTCTTGTTCGAGGTGAACTGGTTGCCGAAGTTGTCGAACGACCGCACGTTGGACCACTCGGCCCACTGATAGCCGACGCCGACGCCGACATACGGCGCCACGTAGGGGACCATGTTGAAGTCGTAGAGGACGTTCACCATCGGGCCGTATTTCTGCTCGGTCCCGCCGGCATGTGGCGCAGAACGATTGCTGATGCCGTTGTTGGTGAACTTGTCGACCGAGTTGTTGCGATAGCTGCCCTCGAGCTCGGCGCGCAACCCGTTGCCGAAGCCCCAGCCGATGCTGCCGAGGCCGACGAAGCCGGGGTTGAAGCTCAGCCGATTGCCGACCAGGTTGGCCCCGTTCGGCAGGGTCGCACCGGTGAAGCGGCTGTTGATGTCAAGATCCTGCATGAAATTGACACCCGCGCCGGCGCCGACATACAGGCCCGAGATCGGCTGCGACTGGGCGTTTGCCGCCGTCGGCGCGGCCAGCAAAGCAGCCAACGGCGCGGCCAGCACGGTCGCTGCTAGAAGCGCGCTCCGGAAGTTCATCTCTTCTCTCCTCAACTTGTCTGCCTACGCGTTCCGCGCAGCCGGGGCATCGACGCTGGATCGCGTCTCAAACCGCTCGGTCGATTGCAACCTAACATCATCCCCGAGCTTGAGGAGAGGGTTGTGATGCGTTTTTCCCTCAGTGTGGCGTCACTACAACAACGAGCTAACCTGTGCAACGAAGTCCGGCTCCTCCGTTGCATCGAGGCACCGGCAGTCGAGCCACAGGCGGCCGGCCCCAATGCGGCCGATGACCGGAATCGGCAGCGCGCGAAGCCGGGCAGCGAGGCTGTCCAAGGCGTCGCCGCCCAGAGTGACCGCCGCGGAATCAAGCAGATCGAGCGGCCGCGCGCCCGAGCCGATCTGACTGCGGCAGGGTGTCACGGCCACAAGATGGTCCGGAAGCGCAACATGGAGTGCTGGGGCTATCCGCTCGGCGGCGGCCCGGATCTCGGGTGCGGGACGGGTGAGTAGCCGTAAAGTGGGCAGCCGCTCCGACAGGCGCTCAGGCGTGAGGTACAGCCGCAACACCGCCTCCAACGCTGCAAGCCGGCCCTTGTCCAGGCGCAGCGCGCGCTTGAGCGGATTGGCGTTGAGCCGCGCGACGAGGTCGGCGCGGCCGACGACCAAACCCGCTTGCGGTCCGCCCAGCAGCTTGTCGCCCGAGAAGGTGACGAGGTCCACGCCGGCGGCGAGGGACGCCCGTGGCGTCGGCTCGTGCGGCAGTCCCCATGCGGCGAGGTCGACCAGGCTGCCGCTGCCGAGATCCTCGACCAGCAGCAGTCGCGCTTCGTGCGCGATCCCCGCCAAGTCGGCCAGCGGCACGGCCGCGGTAAAGCCGGTCACGGCGTAGTTGGAGGGATGCACCCGCATCACGAGCGCCGTCTCGGGGCGGATCGCGTTCTGGTAATCGCGCGGATGGGTGCGATTGGTGGTGCCAACCTCGACCAGCTTCGCTCCGGCGCGGCTCATGATCTCCGGCACCCGGAACGAGCCGCCGATCTCCACCAACTCGCCGCGCGAGACCGGCACCTCGCGCCCGAGCGCGAGCGTGTTGAGGACCAGCAGCACCGCGGCGGCGTTGTTGTTGACCACGGTGGCTGCCTCGCCGCCGGTGAGAGCGCGCAGCAACTCGCTGATCGGCGCATCCCGCTCGCCGCGTCGCCCGGTTGCAAGGTCGAACTCCACGGAGGTCGGATGCGCCATCGCGGCGGCGGCGGCGGCGGCTTCCGGGGGGAGCGGGGCGCGGCCCAGATTGGTGTGCAGTATGGTTCCGGTGAGATTGAACACGCGTCGCTGCACCGGGGCGAAGCGCCGGGCCAGGGCGTCGGCGGCGAGGTCGAGAACGGCGTCGGCTGCGACCGGGAAGCGCCGCGACGCGCGCAGTCGGGCCAATTCCTCCCGCAGCGTGGCGACGGTTGCGGCGCGGCCGAAACGGGCGAGCAGCACCTCGCAGGCGGGCGCGATCAGCAGGGCCTCGAGCGAGGGCAGGGGACTCGTCATGGTCAGACGATTTTCGCCTCGAACGGCGGCAGCAGGTCGGGTGCCTCGAACTCGATCACCCAGAGGTCAGGATCGAAGCGGAGTTGCCGGGCGATGTAGGCGTCCGCTGTCTCCTGATCGACCGCCCCGGCCCCGGTGCCGCGCATCCAGGCCGCCGCGCCATCGGCCGCGCGGACCTGGGACAAGACGGAAAGCCCCTCCCGCCCATGCAGCACCAGCAGCACGCCGCCGGCATCCGGGTCGCCCTTGCGGATCACGGTGCCAGGCCGGCCGTCGCGGTCGCCGAGACGCAGCGCCATCGCGATCCACAGCCCGGCCTTGACCCTCGGCGACCCGTCCATCTACGGCGCCGCCAGCACGCCGCCATCCACCGGCAGTGCATGGCCGGTGATGCTTCCGGCTCCCGCGCCGACCAGAAAGGCGACCGCCTCGGCGACCTCCTCGGGCGAGCTGATCCGCCCGGTCGGCACGCCGGCGGCGGCTTCGCCCGGCCCGATGCCGAGCTCGCGAAACCGCTGCTCGGCCATGCCGGTCGCCACCCAGCCGGGGCAGACAGCATTGACCGTGATGCGACGTGGCGCCAATGCCAGGGCGAGCGCCCGGGTCAGTCCGACCACCCCGTGCTTGGCCGCGCAATACGCAGTCTGGTCCGCAACGCCGCGCAGCCCGAGAATGGAGGCGATGTTGACGATCCGCCCGTCTCCATCCGGCAGCTTTCCGAGTGCCGCCTTGCAGCAATGATAGGTGCCATGCAGGTTGCTGCTGACGATCGCGTGCCATAGCACGTCGTCGCCCTCGAGCGCGTTCGCCCCGGCGAGGCCGGCGTTGTTGACCAGCACGTCGACCCGGTCGAGCGGAGCGAACAGCGCGGCCACGGCCGCCGCATCGGCGACGTCGCAGGCGGCGAAGCGAACCCTCGCAGGCAACGCCTGCTCCGGCTTCTGCCGAGCGGCGGCGATCACCTCGAAGCCGTCGGCCGCCAGTCTCGCGGCGATGGCGCGCCCGATCCCCCGCGTACCGCCCGTCACCAGTGCCAGCGTCATTGGGCCGTGGTCCCGCCATCCACCGGCAGGACGACGCCAGTAATGAAGGAGGCGGCGTCGGAGGCGAGGAAGGCGACCGCCGCGGCGATCTCCGCCGGAGCCGCGAACCGGCCGAGCGGAACGCTGCTGCGATATGCCTCGTCCGAGCCGCTGGAAAACCGCTCGGGATAGCGTGTGGCGAGTTCGCGGATCACCAGTCCGAGCATCGCGGTATCGGTGCTGCCGGGGGCGATGCAGTTCACCCGGATGTTGTGGCCCGCCCAGTCCAGCGCCGCGCTGCGCGTAAGCTGGGCCAGCGCCCCCTTGCTCGCGCCGTAGGCGGCGCTCACCGGTTTGCCGATCAGCGCCTGATCGCTGGCGATGTTGACGATGGCTCCCCGTTTCCGCGCGATCATGCCCGGCAGCACGACGCGCATCAGAGTATACGGGGCGAGGAAATTGACCCGGAACACCGCCTCGACCTCGGCGGGCGGGGTCTCCAGCACGCTGCCGAGCACCGTCACGCCGGCGCAGTTGACCAGGATGTCGACCGACCCGCGCGCCGCGATCAGCGCCGCCGACCGCGCCTCCAGGCTGGCAATGTCGGCGAGGTCGAAATCCGGCAGGTCGAGCCCGATCACCTCGGCGCCCTCCGCCTCGAACAGCGCGGCGACCGCGCCGCCGATCCCGCCGCGATGGCCGGTGACGATCGCGCGTCGTCCCTTCAGCCCGAAAACCGCCGCCATCTCGGTTCCTTCCCGCGTGCGCCAGCCCGTATAGCCGATCCCGCCGCTCCCGGCCTAATCTCACTCGGGTTTGGGGGGCTCCGCATGAAACGACTCGCAGGCTGGCTCGCTGCGCTGGCACTCCTGGCATTCGCCGGGCCGGTGCGCGCCGAGGACAAGATCCGCTTCGGGATCGACTGGACCGCCGAGGCCGAATATGGCGGCTACTACCAGGCGGTCGCGACCGGCATCTACAAGAAGCACGGCCTCGATGTGACCATCGAGCAGGGCGGGCCGCAGGTGAACCATCTGCAGCTGCTGATCGCCGGCCGGCTCGATTTCGCCATCATCTCGAACAGCCTGCTCGCCCTCAACCTGGTGCAGCAGAACGTGCCGTATCGCGCGGTCGCGGCGATGTTCCAGAAGGACCCGTCGGTGCTGATCGCGCATCCCGGCGTGGGGAATGACAGCTTCGAGGCGCTGAAGGGCAAGCCCATCATGATCAGCGCCGACACCCGCGCCGGCTGGTGGAACTTCCTCAAGGCGCGGTTCGGCTACACCGACGCCCAGGTGCGCCCCTATACATTCAATCTGCAACCATTCCTCGCCGACAAGAACGCCATCCAGCAAGGCTTTCTCGGCTCCGAGCCGTTCTCGATCCAGCAGGCGACCGGACAATACCCGGTGGTCCTGCTGATCGCCGACGCGGGCTACACCGGCTACGGCAGCATGGTCGGCACCTCGGACAAGAACATCAAGCAGAACCCCGATCTGGTGCGCCGCTTCGTCGATGCCTCGATCGAGGGCTGGTACTCTTATCTCGACGGCGATCCGGCGCCGGGTAACGCGCTCATCCGCAAGGCCAACCCGGAGATGACCGATGCGCTAATCGCCTATGGCCGCGATTCGCTGAAGAAGCACGGCATCCTGACCTCTGGCGACGCCGCGAAGAACGGGATCGGCGCGATGAACTCCGCGCGCTGGCAGGAATTCTATCAGTCCATGTCCAAGGCAGGTCTGTATCCGCCGGGGCTCGACGTGACGAAGGCCTACACGCTGGAGTTCGTTAATCATCGCGTCGGCCTCACCGCGAAGCCCTGATGTGCTGACGATCCGCTCGGTCGGCCGCCGGTTCCCGGGCGGGGTCGAAGCGTTGCGCGACGTGTCGCTCCGGCTCGGCGCCGGCGACTTCCTGGCCCTGCTCGGCCCCTCGGGTTGCGGCAAATCCACGCTGCTGCGACTGATCGCCGGGCTCGACCGGCCCGATGCGGGATCGCTCGACTGGGATGCGGGACACGCACTGGCGCCGGGAGACGCCGGGTTCGTTTTTCAGGACGCGACGCTGCTGCCCTGGGCGACGGCGGAGGACAATGTGTTTCTCCCTCTCCGCCTGCGCGGCATGTCGCGCCCCCGGGCGATGCCGGCCGTGCGGGAGGCGCTGGCGCATGTCGGGCTCGGCGGCTTCGAGAAGGCGCGGCCGCGGACGCTATCGGGCGGGATGCGGATGCGCGTCTCCATCGCCCGAGCCCTCGTCACCCGGCCACGCCTGTTGCTGATGGACGAGCCCTTTGCCGCCCTCGACGAGTTCACCCGCCATAAGCTGCAAGCCGACCTGCTGGCGCTATGGCGAGAGCTCGGCTGTACCATAGTGTTCGTCACTCACTCGATCTATGAGGCCTGCTTCCTCGCCCGTCGCATCGTGCTGATGACGCCCCGCCCCGGCCGGGTAGCGCGGGAGATGGCCTCCGCCTTGGCGCATGGCGCGGACACCCGGCTCGACCCTGCCTACGCCGCGCTGGTCGCCGAGGTCTCGCGATCGATGGAACGGGCCCTGGAGGCCGGATGAAGGCTGCCCCGCTGCTGTTCGGGCTGCTGGCGCTGATCGCCTGGGAAGCGGTGGTGCGCGCGGGAAACGTGCCGCCGTACATCGTGCCCGGCCCGGTTGCCATCGTGGCCGCCTTTGCCGCCGGCCCGCTCTCTCTGCTGACCGCGCTCGCCTCGACGCTGGTCGTGACGTTCATCGCGCTGGCCGTCGCGGCGGTGCTCGGCGCGTTGCTGGCCTTCGCGATGTCGGTGAGCCGGCTCGCCCAGGCGGCGATCCAGCCCTGGGCGGTGGTGCTGCAGGTGACGCCGATCGTCGCCATCGTGCCCCTGGTCATTATCTGGGTCGGCTATCTCGTCACCTCGCCTCGTATCAGCACCCTCATCACGCTGGTGGTCAGCGCCACCATCGTCGCGTTCTTCCCGATCTTCGCCAACACCGCCGAAGGTCTTGCCTCGGCGCCTGCGGAGCTCGGCGACCTGTTCCGTCTCTACGGGGGCGGGCGCTGGCAGACGCTCGCACTGCTTCGGCTCCCCGCCGCGCTGCCGTATTTTCTGACCGGGCTTCGCATCTCGGGCGGGCTGGCGCTGGTCGGCGCGGTGGTTGCCGAGTTCGTGGCAGGATCGGGCGGCTTCGCCTCGGGGCTCGCCTACACCATTCAGGAGGCCGGGTTTCGCTTGCAGGTGCCCCGCATGTTCGCAGCCCTCGTGCTGCTTTCGCTTGCCGGCATCGCGATCAATCTCGGGCTCGGCGCGCTGGCCCGCTTCGTGCTCCGCCGGCGCGGGATGGCTTGAACCCGCCTAGCGAGCCTGCCAGAACCGCGTCGATTGGGTATGGCGACGAGGGCGCAATGAGCACGAAAACCAGCAAGACATTGACCGAGGGACAGCGCGCCTACGAGGCCAAGCGCGCCGCCAAGGCGGGGATGAGCCTGGAGAAGTGGCTGAACGCCAAGCAGCGCGACCAGGAAGCCGAGGCCCGCGCCCGCCAGAAGGCCGCCGAGCCGCCGAAGCCGAAGAAGAACACCCTTTTCTCCCGCCTCATGGAGCGGGCGCAGAAGCCGCTATAGCCAAAGACCCAGCCGGCGCCGACGGTAGCCGCACCTTGGCGGAGTTCGGTCGCCTGGTCGCTGCTCACGCCGATTGGAGCGTCGATCCGCGCAAGCGCTGGGTGAGCGTCGGCCGCCGCGATGCGCATGGCTGGCGGATCGCGGCACCCCGACCGGTCGGGGATGTCACTCGGTTCCTCCCCGCGCTGCTGGAGGAAGCCGCAGGGTCGCCTGTGGCGCTCGGCGCCGACTTGCCGCTCGGACTGCCGCGCCACTATGCCGCCTGCCGGCCCGAAGCCGGGTTCATCGCGTTCCTGCGCGGCCTCGCGCTCGACGCGACCTTTTTCGATGTCGCGGCGACGCTCGCGGAGATCGGTCCTGACCGGCCCTTTTATCCAATGCGCGGCGTCAAGGGCATGAGCCAGGCGCTGCACGCCGCCGCCCTCGGTCTGGCCGGCCCGCTGGCTTTGCGCCGGGCGTGCGACCACGCGACCAGCGAGCGGCCGGCCGGCGCGCCGCTGTTCTGGACGCTGGGGCCGAACCAGGTGGGCAAAGCCGCCGTCAGCGCCTGGCGCGAGATGCTCATTCCAGCCCTGGCGTCAGGCTTGCCGATCAGGATCTGGCCGTTCGAGGGGGCGTATCGTGAGTTGCTGGCACCGGGGACGATCGCGTTGGCCGAGACATACCCGGCCGAGGCTTTGCGCCATCTCGGCCTTAGGCTTGCCGGCAGCAAGCGCCGCCAGCGCGACCGCGCCGGCCTCGCCGCCCCGCTGCTCGCCGCCATCTCCGCTCTTGACGCCGCGCCCGACGCGGCACTCGGGGAAGCCATCATCAACGGCTTCGGCGCGGACGCGGCGGGCGAGGATCGCTTCGACAGCCTGCTCGGCGTGCTCTGCGTGCTGAACGTGCTCGCTGGCAACCGCCCCGACGGGGCGCCGGACGATCCCTGGATCGCCCGCTGGGAGGGCTGGGTGCTCGGGCAGACTGCCATGCCCGCTGGCCGCGCCCCCGATCCGCCCATGATGTGGCGATAGGCAAATCCCGGCCGAAGGACTAAATTCGCCGCAACAGAGCGACGGAGGACGCCATGAGGCTGAGCAGCGAGCAAATCCGCCAATTCGAGACCGAGGGCTGGTTCTTCCTGCCGGAAGTGTTCTCCCCCGAGGAGGTCGCCCTGCTGCGCGACGAGGCGCAGGACATCTTCCGCACCAAGCGGGAGGAGATCTGGTTGGAGAAATCCGGCGCGCCGCGCACCGCCTTCGCCGCGCACACCTACAACGAGGCGTTCCGCCTGCTCGGTGCCGACCCTCGGCTGATCGAGCCTGTCGAGCAGGTGTTCGGCGAGCAACTCTACATGCATCAGTTCAAGATCAACGCCAAAGCCGCGTTCAACGGGGAAGTGTGGCAGTGGCACCAGGATTACGGCACCTGGAAGCAGGACGACGGGATGCCCGAGGCGCGCGCCATGAACATCTCGGTGTTTCTCGACGAGGTGACACACATCAACGGCCCGCTGATGTTGGTGCCGCGCAGCCAGACGAGCGGCACGCTGGCCGCCGCGCACGATCTCTCCACCACCTCGTACCCGCTCTGGACGCTCGACGACGAGACCGTCACGCGGCTGGTCAATGAAGGCGGGATCGTCACGCCGATCGGCAAGCCCGGCGGCGTACTGATGTTCCACGGCAATCTGGTGCACGGCTCGGCCGGCAACATCACGCCCTATCCGCGCAAGATCGTCTATCTGACCCTCAACGCGGTCTCCAACTACATCCGCCGGCCGACCCGCCCCGAGTGGATCGCGCACCGGGACTTCACCCCAATCGCTCCGGTGCCGGAGGATTCGCTGCTGCGTTACGCGCGCTCCGCTCCCAAGGCGGCCTGAGAGTCGTCAGGCCACCGGCGCCACGGGGTTCGACGCCAGGACGCTGACGGGCGGCAGGGTGGACACGTTGTGGACGGTGTTGAAGCTGCGCATATCGCGCGGGGCGGGCTGGCCTTTCAGCACGCGCGCGATGTCGGCGCGGACGGTCGCCGATTCGCGGTAGTACTGGTGCGTCTCGTCGCCAGACTGGCTGAGATAGTCCTGATTGGCTGTGCAATCGACAAAGTCGTAGATCGCGGGCGGGAAGAAGGTCGCATCGGCGCGGTTCGGCGGTCCGTCATAGCCGAGGCGCCAGCCGCCATTGGCGAGGCGGCTCGCGTGCATCAGCACATCGACACGGCTCGTGTAGACCGAGATGCGTTTGGCGAGCAGGCGCAGATCGGACAGCCGGCCGCCATTCGGCCTGGCGAACGTATCCGCGAATTCGTCCGCCGCCGCCAGCACCACCTGATCGAACAGGGGATCGCCGTCCCGCGGCGTCGCGAACCAGCGCTCGACGCCGGAACCCAGCATGTAGTTGCCCATGCTGTGCGCGAGCAGCGTCAGCCGGCGCCCGCCCGACGCCGCCTTCAGTTGGTAGAGTGCCGCGAGGAACTCGATGAAATGCGCGCCCGACGCTTCGGCCTGCACCTGGTCCGCGCGGTAGTCGCGCAAATCGCCGGCAATATCCGCGATGTTGTAGTGCATCGCTGGCCAGGAGACAGCGATCGTCGTCACGGGGCGGCCCGAGAACTGGTTGATCCATAAGGTGTTGAATGCGGCGCGCTGCATCGCGTCGCGGAATGTGTTGGCGGCGCCGTGAATAAACACCAGCACGTCGTGGCCGGCGTCGGGCAGGATGCGGGCGCGCAGTTCCGGCCCGATGCCGCCGAAATTGACCACGTCGAGGGCGGTGATGGTTCCGCCGCCGGGATCGCGGTCATTGACGTTGTCCACCGTGCAGGCGCCGAAAGCGATGCCCTGCGCGCCGGGTGCCGCCAGCGCGCCGAAAGCGGCTTGGCCGTTCTGGTCCGCCAGGCGGTTTCGGTTGGTGGCGAAGAATAGGTCGATCTTGGGCATTTGTTCCCCCTGATGCGATCCCGACCGGCCATTCGAGTGGGCGCAACGCCCGGATGGCGGCAGGACGGTCCCCGCCCCAGATTGCCGCCATGACCGACGCAGACGCCAGTGATATGCCTCACAGCCAAGGCCAAACCGCCATGAATTTCATGCCAGCCAACCTGACGCCGCAGGATGACGACGCGCTCTGGGATACCGTCAATCGCCGCGAGGCCGCCGACTTTCTCTATGCGGTGACGACGATGGGCGTCTATTGCCGGCCGAATTGTCCCTCGCCGCGCCCGCTGCGCCGCAACGTCCGCTTCTTCGGCACGCCCGCCGAGGCGGAGGCGGCCGGGTTCCGCGCCTGCAAACGCTGCGACCCCAAGGGGGAGCGCGCGCGCATCGCCGAGGCCGTGGTGCGCGATGCCTGCGCGCATATCGAGACCGAGGAGACCATCCCGTCGCTCGACGCGCTGGCCAAGCGGGCGGGCTATTCGCGCTTCCACTTCCTGCGCATGTTCCGCGACCACACCGGCCTCACGCCGCGCGGTTATGCGGAGGGGGTGCGCGCCCGCCGCCTGCAAGCGGCGCTGGCCGATGGTGCCCGGGTGGTCGATGCGGTGGCGGAGGCCGGCTACGGCTCGGAAAGTCGGGTCTACGAGAAGACCGACACCCTGCTCGGCATGACCCCCGGCGCTCTGCGGCGCGGCGGCGCCGGGGAGGAAATCCGCACCGCGTTCGCCGATTGCCCGTTCGGTAGGCTGCTGGTCGGCGCCACCGACAAGGGCGTCTGCTATCTCGGCTTCGCGGAGCCCGAGGCCGCGCTGCTCACCGATCTCCGTCGCCGCTTTCCCAACGCCCATCTCATCGCCGACGACGCCGCGTTGCGCGATGTGGTACGCGCCGTGCTCGACTTCATTGAGGAGCCCAGCCAGGCGCTTGCCCTGCCGCTCGATCTGCGTGGCACCGCGTTCCAGCAGCGGGTCTGGCAGGCTCTCGGCCGCATCCCGGCGGGCGAAACCCGTAGCTACGCCGAGCTCGCCGCCATGATCGGTGCGCCGAAAGCCGTGCGCGCGGTCGCCAGCTCCTGTGCCAGGAACCCTGTCCCGCTCGCGGTGCCATGCCACCGCGTGATCGGCAGCGACGGCAAGCTGACCGGCTATCGCTGGGGGGTTGAGAGCAAGCGCGCGCTGCTCGCGGCCGAGAAGGCCGTAGCCGGCGCCCGCTGAACCTCCCACCGGCTGCCACGTATCTGCCTCTATCTCGGCTCACACTAGAGGCGGATGAACCCAGGGAGGCGACGATGCGTCGCGCAATGGCAGCGCTGCTGATAGCCGGCTCGGTCGGTCTGGCGGGCTGTACCGCATCCACGTATGGCGGCTCGGGCGGGTATGCCGGTGGGTATGGCTATGACTATGGCTACCCCGGCCCAACCTATGTTGGGCCGCCGGTGGGCTACTATTCGCCTGGCTATACCGGTGGCGCCGTCTATCTCGGCGGCTACGATCGGCGAGAGGGCTGGTACCGAGGCGATGACGGGGCGTGGCGCCGGCGCGAGTGGCAGAACAACGCGGCGAATTGGCAGCAGCGGCAGCAATACTATCAGCAGGTGCAGCAGAACCGCGCGCTCTATCAGCAGCAGGTGCAGCAGAACCAAGCCACCTACCAGCGGCAAGTGCAAGAGAACGCGGCAAAATACCAACAGCAGGTCCAGCACAACCAGGCGATCTACAACCAGAACCTCGCGAAGTACAATCAGCAGGTACAGGAGAACCGGGCCATCTATGCGCGCCAGCAGATGGAGGCGCAAAGGAAAGCGCTCGGCCAGTAGCAGCCGGCCGTGTGAACTGAATCACAGCGGCACGGCGCGCCCGAAGCTAGACAGCAGGGTATCGCTCGAACGGGAGATGATGCCATGCCGACCCTGCCCTTTCGCTTCCTCCTCGTCGCTGTCTGCGCCGCGCTGTGCGGCATGGCCGCGGGTATCGTCATGGCGGCGTCGGGGGACTTCACCCTGGCACCCGCGCACGCGCATTTGAACCTGCTCGGCTGGGTCTCGATGGCGCTCTATGGCCTGTTCTATCGCGCCGTTCCCGAAGCGAGCGCCGGGTGGCTGCCGAAGGCGCATTTCTGGGTCGCGACCACCGGGCTGGTCATCATGGTGCCGGCGCTTGGCTGGCTCTTGCTTGGCCACCCGGGCATCGAACCGGTGATCGGTATTGGTTCGCTCCTCACCGTCGCGGCGATGGGAATGTTCGGCGCGGTGGTGCTGCGCAGCCGCCAGCGTGTCCTCGGCACTTCGCGCCCGGTTCCCGGCTCACTCGGCGTGGTTCACTTGTCGAGCCAGACGTCCTCGTAGCGCCAGCCGTTGTAGATGCTGTTCACCATGATGGTGAGATTCTTCACGTAAGGCTGCCAGCATGCGGCGGCGACGTCGTGGTAGATGATCGGGCGCACCACGTCCTCGGCGAGCTTGCGCTCGATCTCCCACACGATGTCCCGCCGCGCCGCCTGGTCGGTCTCCACAGACTGCTTCGCGAACAGCGTCTCGAGGGCTGGGTTGCAGTAATTGGTATAGTTGCGCAGCGACCCGCAGGCGTAGTTCTCGAAGAAGTGCTGGTCGGGGTCGTCGACCGAGCTGCCGGTCAGGTTGAGCCCGATGTTGTAGTCCTTCTTGAACACCCGGTTGTAGAACAGGCCGGTGTCCACGACATCGAGATCGGCGTCGATGTAGATGCTCCTGATCTGATCGATCAGCAGCAGCGCGGGATCGCGAAACTGTGGGATGTCGCGGGTGAACACCTTGGTTTTCAGCCGATGCTCCGGCCCGTATCCCGCCTTCCGCATCAGCGCGCGCGCCTGCTCGCGGTTTTGCTCAATCTCGCCGCCATAGCCAGGCAAGTTCTGCAACGCCTCCAGGGGCATTCCCCACACGCCCTCGGGCGGCGGCAGCATGGCGCCGCCGATGCGGCCCTGGCCCTCGTTGATGATGTCGTTGAACGATTTCCGGTCCAGGGTCAGCGCGAGGGCGCGGCGGATGTCGGGATTGTCGAAGGGCGGCGCGTCGCGGTTGATGATGAGATTGGTGCTGACGGCGGTGGGCCGCATCACGCATTGCGCTTGCGGCGCCTGCGAGCGGATGTCCTTCAGGAGCGGCACCGATACGTCGGTCGGGTAGGTCATGTCGAACTTGCCGGCGATGAAGGCGAGCATCCGCGTCGACCGGCTCGGAATGATCTTGTATTCGATCGCGTCGAGATAGGGCAGGCCGGGCTTCCAGTAGTCCGGGTTGCGCTCCAGCCGGATGCTGTCGTTCTGCCGCAGCTCGACGAACTTGAACGGACCGGTGCCGATCGGCTTGGTCCGCATCGCCGCCGACGGAATGTGGCACGGGTAGACCGGCGACCAGCCTGAGGCGAGCAGCGCCAGCAGCGCCGGCTGCGGTCGTTTCAGATGGAACGTCACCTCGTGCTCACCACCGACGGTGATCTCCGCGAGGTTGCTGAACCAGGCCCGGCGCGGGCTGCGCCGCATCTTTCCGGGCGCGAGGCCCGCGACCATGTCCCAGGTGCATTTCACATCGGCTGCGGTAAAGGGCACCCCGTCGTGCCACTTCACGCCGTCGCGCAGCTTGAAGGTGAGCGCGGTGCCGGCATCGTCCCACGCCCAACTTGTCGCCAGCTCCGGGACGATCGACTTGCGGCTGTTCTGCGCCACGTGCTGATCGTACATCACGAGATTGTTGTAGATCGCCATGAACGGGATCACGACGGAGGCGGTGCCCTCCTCGTGGATCGATGCGCTGGGCGGGCTGTCGATATGCTCGATGTGCAGTACGCCGCCATGCTTCTGCGCGAGGGCTGGGCTGCTGAGTGAGAGCCCGATCCCGGCTGCCAGGGCCAGCAATGCCGCCGCGGATGTGCCTCGTCGCATGAATGTCTCCTGGCTCGTTACCGTCGCGCCGCCTCGATCCCGGCGATGAGCGCATCCGTCGTGAGCAACCCGCCGCGACTCATGCGAATGTCGCCATCGTGCAGCAGCAGCCATAGCGGCGACCGCCGCTCGTCCCCGAGGGTGGGACACCAAGCCGCGTGCTCCTCGGCGAGATCGAAGGGCCGCAGACCGAGCTTGATGTCGCCGCAAAAATGCTTGGCCACGTCGAGCGCGGTCTGGATGGCGGCGACGTCGTGCGCGCTCCAGGTGGCGAACACCATGACCAGCCACCAGCCCCGGTCGAGCTCGGGCTCGCGCGCTGTCGGTGCCGCATCGAGCGCCACGCAGAATGGCGGCTCGTCCGCCAACGCGATGCTGGGACGCTCGTCGCTGCCGCGCGTGATCTGGTACGACACGGCTCAATCGCTCGGAACGGAGACGGTGGTCGTGTCGGAGGGCACGACGATCACGGATTCCAGGGTGCTGCCGCGCCGCGTCTTGTCGATCGTTCCGCCGGTTAGCTTGAAGATCCTGTCGTGATATTGTTCCTGGCTCTCGGGGTTGTACAGCACGATGGTGCCACCGGGCGCGATGACCCGCGCGATCTCCTCGGCGAGCCCCGGAAGCATCAGCGGACCGTTCTCCGAGGTGATCAGATCGGCGACATGATCGGCGAAGGGCAGCTTGTTGGCGGCCGCATCCTTGCCGGAAAAATGCCGGTAGATGAGATTGGGCACCGGCGTTCCGTGCACGCCGGTCGTCGTCTTGCGCATGGCGTCGCCAATGTTGATCGCGCCTGGGAAGAAGCCCTCGCCGAAGATGTCGATGTGATAGCGCGCCGTCTTGGGGACGTTGCGGGCGTGCAGCTTCGCTCCCTGGTCCTCTCCCTCGCCGCCGACCCAGTCGACATGCAAATCTTGCCCCGCGGACGGATGATGCTTGACGGTGAGGAGCAGGTCGATCGCGCTCCACAGCCGGTCAGCTGAATCGTAGAAGCGGCGGTAGTCCGCCATATTCTGCTGGCCCAGTTGCGTGCCGGTCGGCGCGACCGTCTTCGGGATATCCTGCATCCAGGCCTTGATCTGCTTCCTGCGCGCGACCAGCGCATCGAGATTGCCCGACGCCGGGTTTTGCTGCGCGCGGGTGAGCAGCGCCCAGCCCTCCGTGATCATCCGGTTGGGGTCGAGCCAGGCCTCACCCGATTCCAGTGGTGGCCGGTTCTCTTCTATGATCACGCTGCGGTAATAATCCGGCGGATATGGATTCTTGGCGCGCAGGGCGGGGTCGCTGCCTGGGGTGGCGCCATGCCGGAATGTGCCGAGCACCGGGCAATCGGCCCGGCGGTCTCGCGCCAGCGTCGCGATACGGTTCGCGCGACGGCACGATAAGGCGTCGGGATCGCGATCCGAGCCGTCGTCGCTGGCATAGCCGTGAATGTTGAGCCGGTTGCCGGGCTTGAGCTTCTCGATGATCGCGTCTTCACCGGGCAGGAGTTCGTCCGAGTCCGTCTTGAAATGGAACGCCCAGCCGATAACGCTCTGGCTGCTCGGCGCACACGGGGCCGCCCCCGGTGGCGGCGGGTCGGGCGTGCGTTGCAGGCTGACGGTGGCTGTCGTAAGCGCGGGCATCCGCGCGCCACGGGTCATGACCGCATCCGCCGCCGCGTCTGCCTCGCGTTCCAGCGCGTCTCCCGGGGCGCCGATCGTGAGCTTCGCCTGGGGCCGGGGACTGTGGCCGCGCTGCTGCACGACATGCGCCAGCTCATGGGCGAGCAGACGCACTCCCGATGCCGATGTCGGATCGTACTGCCCAGCCGCGAAGACGATGTGCTCGCCCACGGTGTAGGCGCGGGCCTGCACCGCACGAGCTGAGGCTGCATCGGGCGCGGCGGCGTGGACACGCACGCGGCCGAAATCGTGCCCGAAGCGCGGTTCGAGCAGGGTTCGCGTCGCCGCGGCGAGCGGCTGCCCCGGCGAACGCAGAACCTCATGGACGGCGGCCGGCGCGTGATGGCCGGCGCCGGGTCGAACCGGCGGGGGCTTTGCGATGGGGGCCGCACGCATCGCAGGCTTCCCGACCGATGCTCACTCGAGCCCGTAAAAGCCTTTCGCTCCGCCTGCCATCACCTGCCGCACGGTTTCGGCCGACAAGCCCTCGAGATTCTTGCGTACCATCTCGGGCGCCCCCGGGAAGAAGCCGTCAGGGTGCGGGTAATCGGTTGCCCAGAGGATCTTGTGCGGGCCGATATAGTCGGCGAGCACCTTGAGGCTGCCCTCCACCGGCTCGAAGGAGATCCAGCAGTTGCGCTGGAACAATTCGCTGGGGCGCATCGACAGGCCGGAATCGTTGAAGCCTTGGTCGGTGTAATGGCGGTCCATGCGTTCGAGCCACGGCACGATCCAGCCGCCGCCGGCTTCGAGGAAGCCGATGCGCAGCTTCGGATGACGGTCGCACACGCCGCCCCAGACGACGGCGAGGCAGGCCATCATCATCTCCATCGTGTGCGTCACGATGTGCCGGGCACCGCGCGTCTCGAAGCGGTCGAGCCCGACCTGCGGCATTCCGCTGCTGCCACCGCCGCCCTCGTGGAAGCCGATCGACATGTCGAGGTCCTCTGCCTCGCTCCAGAAGCGGTCGTAGTCGGGATGATGGATCATCTTGCCGCTGTAAGGGTTAGGCCGCACGAACACGCCTCTCATGCCAAGCTCGTTGCGCGCGAAACGCATCTCCTCGATGGCGAGATCGACCGATTGCAGGGGTAGCATTGCCACCCCGAACAGCCGGTCTGGATACGGCTTGCAGTAGTCGGCGAGCCAGCGGTTGTAGGCGCGGCAGATCGCCGCGGAGAGGCGCACGTCCTCGACGGCACCGGCGAACAGGCCGATGCTCGGATAGAGGAACGCGGCATCGATGCCGTCGAGGTCCATGTCGGGAATGCGGGCGTGCGGATCGAAGCCGCCTTTGCGGCCCTGTTCGTATTCCCGTGCGTCGTCCACGACGACGGTGCCGTCGCGCGCGCCGACCGCGCCCAGATTGCCCAGCCCCTTCTCGCTGCCCAGCATCTTGCCGCCGATCAGCAGCCGGGTCTTGCCGTTCTCGTCGATCACCGTGCTCGGCGCCTGGTCGCGATACGCCGGGTCCATGTAGCGTTGCCAGAGGTCGAGCGGTTCGAGGATGTGTCCGTCGGCGTCGATGACGTTGTAGTCGCGAGCCATGATCCGTCTCCTCCCGAGGCGATTTCAGGGACGGTCTCGCGTTCCGTAGTCTCGACGGCGCGAGACTTTCTTGGACTTGCGGTCAGGATGACACTCGGCGGCTGCCCGGAGCAAGCATTCCGGTGCCGTTGGCGTCAGGGTCAGTCGAGCGGCCGGCCGTCTGCCTTGTGCACGACGATGAGGTCCTTCTCGAACGTCACGCGGCGGATTTTGCGGGCCGCGTCGAGCAGCACGGGATCGACACCGATGAGGTCGTGTATCGTCGGCCGGTTGAGCAGCTTGGCGAGCTCCAGGAACTGTCCCATGCAGGTCTCGCGGAACCGCGGGTCGGCGGGGTGCTTGCCGTCCCACAGGATGCCGCCAACCTCCCGGTCCAGATACGACGTGCCGACATCCTCGATGATGTAGAGCCCACCGGGACGGACGGCGTCGAACAGCTCGGCGAAGGTGAGAAGCTGGTGGGCGCTCTGATGCGAGCCGTCGTCCAGAATGATATCGAACGGCCCCTCCTTCTCGCGCAGGGCGATCAGCGCGGCACGCGAGGACTGGTCGAGCTGGTAAATGCGGGTTCGCGCCGAGGACAGGAATTCGCGCGGCTCGATGTCGCACGCGACGATGGACGCGAAGGGAAAATACGCCTGCCAAGCAAGCAGCGAGCGGCCGCCGATATCCTCGCTGTAGCCGCCGATGCCGATTTCCAGGAACTTGATCGGCCGATAGCGGAACGGCCGGAACAACTCGGCATACAACCGGCCATATTGATGCAGGCCTGGCATGTGCTTGTCGCTGCGGAAATAGTTCAGCCAGAAGGTGAGTGGCACGGGAAACAGGCAGAGGGTGTTGGCCAGCCAATGCTTGAGGCGGAAGCGGATGATGTTCCGCTCGCGACGGGTCTTGCTTTGCCACCCGATCGCCGCCTGGACAAGCGCCTTCACCATCGTTGAGGTCTCATCTGACCGTGGATACCCGCAGCGCGTTCGTTGTGCCGGAGTGGCCGAACGGCACGCCGGCGGCGACCACGATCTCCTGGCCGTGTGCGGCGAAACCCTCGGAGAGCGCGACGCGCGTGGCACGGTTCACCGCCTCAGACATTGTGTGGACCTCCGGCACGACGACCGCATGGACCCCCCAAACCACAGCGAGGCGACGCGCGGTCTCCTCGTTGGGTGTGAGGCCCAGCACCGGCCCCTCAGGCCGCTCGCGCGCAACGCGCAGCGCCGTACCGCCCGAGGCGGTGAAGGCGACAATGGCCTCTGCGCCCATCGTGTGGCCAATCTGCCGCGCCGCGGCGGCGATCGCACCGGCCGTCGAGTGTTCGGCTTCGGGCCGGCTCGCGTCGGTCAGCGCACGCCAGCCGGGATCGAGCTCCACACGCGCCACGATGCGGTCCATCATGTTCACCGCCTCGTAGGGGAACTGCCCGGCTGCCGTTTCCGCCGACAGCATCACCGCATCCGCGCCGTCGAACACCGCGGTCGCGACGTCCGAGGCCTCCGCGCGCGTCGGTGCGGGGGCGGTGATCATGCTCTCCAGCATCTGTGTCGCGACCACCACCGGCTTGCCGAGCTGGCGCGCGGCGCGGACGATACGCTTCTGCGCCAGCGGCACCTCCTCGGGCGGCAGCTCCACGCCGAGATCGCCGCGCGCCACCATCACCGCGTCGGACAGCGCCAGGATGGCGTCGAGATTCTCCAGCGCCTGCGGCTTTTCCATCTTGGTCATGATCCAGGCGCGGCCTGCCACCAGCGCCTTCGCCTCGGCCACGTCCTCCGGCCGCTGCACGAAGGAGAGGCCGATGTAGTTGACGCCGCGATCGAGCGCGAAGGCAAGGTCGGCGCGGTCCTTCTGCGTCAGCGCCGGGATCGGCAGCACCACGTCCGGGACGTTGACGCCCTTGCGGTCTGACAGCGCACCGCCGACCACGATCTCGGTCTCCAGCGCGTCGTCCCGCTTGTGCGTGACGCGCAGCCGGAGCTTGCCGTCGTCGAGCAGCAGAGTGCAGCCGATCCCGGCCGCGGAAATGATCTCGGGGTGCGGCAGATTGACCCGCCGCGCGCTGCCCGGTGTCGGGTTGAGGTCGAGGCGGAACTCCTGGCCGGTCTGCAAATGGACGCGCCCACCGCCGAACCGCCCGACGCGCAGCTTCGGCCCCTGCACGTCGGCGAGAATGCCGATCGGTCGGCCGGATCTCTCCTCGAGCTCGCGGATCGTGGCGATGCTCGCGGCGTGGTCTTCGTGGGTGCCGTGCGAGAAATTGAGCCGGAACACGTCGGCGCCGGCGTGGAACAGGCGGTTCATGATTTCGGGCGCGGTGCATGACGGTCCCAGCGTGGCGACAATCTTGGTGCGCCGGCGGCGGCGCAGCTTGGGTCGGGCGGCCATCCTGGCTCCTTGTCGACGTCAGGCGATCAGAATGGCGCGCAGATCGTTCACGTTGGTCAAGGTCGGACCGGTGTGAATGAGATCGTCCAGCGCGGCGAAGAGAGTATAGCTATCGTGGCCATCAAGCACCGCGCGGGCATCGAACCCGAGAGCGCGGGCGCGGGCCAGCGTATCGGGCGTGACGAAAGCGCCTGCCGCATCCTCGGTTCCGTCGATCCCGTCAGTGTCGCCGGCGGCGGCCCAGATGCCCGGCGCGCTGCCCAGCGCCACGGCGAGGGCGAGCAGGAACTCGGTGTTGCGACCACCACGACCTGCGCTTCCGCCCAAGATGGTGACAGTGGTTTCGCCACCCGAGAGCAGTACCGCCGGAGCTGCCACCGGTTCGCCATGCGCGCGCACGCTCCGCGCCATGCCGGCCAGCACGGTGCCGATGGCGCGCGACTCGCCTTCGAGCGCGTCACCGAGGATGAGCGGTGCAAGCCCCGATTCGCGTGCCACCTCGGCCGCTCGGCGGAGCGCCATCATCGGCGTCGCGATGAGGTGGAACTCGGCGTGCGGCAGGCTGCCCGGCTTCGGCGTCTCGTCCGCCGCTTGCGCCAGCACCGCCTCGACCTGCGGCGAGGGAGTGATCCCATAGCGTGCCAATAGCGCGCGCGCATCGGCGAAGCTGGTCGGGTCCGGCACGGTCGGGCCGCTGGCGATCACGGCCGGGTCATCGCCGGGGACATCGCTGATCGCCAGTGTCACCACGCGCGCGGGCGCCGCCGCTTGCGCCAGGCGCCCGCCCTTGATCGCCGAGAGGTGCTTTCTCACGGCGTTCATCTCGTGGATCGTCGCCCCCGAGGCGAGCAGGGCGCGGTTGATTTCCTGCTTGTCGGCGAGGATCAGTCCAGGTGCGGGCAGCGCTAGCAGTGCCGAGCCGCCGCCCGAGATCAGCGCCAGGACCAGATCGTCCGCCGTGAGCCCGCGCACCGCGTCGAGCAGCGCCCGGGCGGCAAGCTCGCTGTTGGCATCGGGCACCGGGTGGGACGCCTCGATCACCCGGATGCGCTGCGTCGGCACCGCGTGTTCGTAGCGCGTGACCACCACGCCCGAGAGCTTCACGTCCGGCCACGCCGCCTCGAGCGCCGCCGCCATGAGCGCGGCCGACTTGCCGGCGCCGACCACCACGCAGCGCCCGGCGGGCTTCGGTGGCAAGTGGGCCGCCAGCACCGCGCGCGGATCGGCGGCGGCCACCGCCGCGTCGAACATCGCTCGCAAAGCCGCCCGCGCGCGCGCGTCGTCCCAGCCCATCCGGCGGTCTCCTCTCGTCGCTCGGGAGTATGGCGAACTGGCCTCGGGCACGCCATCTTGAGCGGCAGAGCAACACCGGAGGTCCGCGATGACTGTCCCGCAACTCGACGACAAGACCCGCACCGAGCTCGAAGCCGCCGCCTTCCGCCGCCTGGTCGATCACCTGCGCGAGCGGACCGACGTGCAGAATATCGACCTGATGAACCTCGCCGGCTTCTGCCGCAACTGCCTCTCGCGCTGGTATCGCGAGGCCGCCGAGCAGCAGGGCATGACGATCGCCGACCCCGACGCGCGCGAGATCGTCTACGGGATGCCGTACAAGGAGTGGCAGGAGAAGTTCCAGAAGGAATCGACGCCCGAGCAAAAGGCGGCGTTCGCCAGGGCCAACCCGAATCATTGACCGCGCCCCGCCCGGAAGGCTAGACCCGCCGCCCTTGCCAGACCAACGGGGGTGAGCGGGATGGCCCTGGATTCGACCGACACCAAGCTCGACGACGCCAAGCCGGACGATATGAAGACCGGCGGTATTGCGGTCGAGCGTCTGCGCAGCCTGATCGACCGCATCGAGCGACTCGAGGAGGAGCGCAAGGCGCTCGGCAGCGACATCAAGGACATCTACGCCGAGGCGAAATCCGCCGGCTTCGACGTCAAGGTGATGCGCCAGCTCATCCGCATCCGCAAGCAGGAGCCGGCCGAGGTCGAGGAGCAGGAAACGCTGCTCGATGTGTATCGCCGCGCGCTCGGGATGTAGCGCGGTCTCTTGCGAAACGGGCGTCGGACTTCGTACGGTCGGCGCCTATGCGACTTGGTGAAATGCAATGGATGCGCTGCCGGCGGCCCTGATGCAGTTGCCGTCGGCCGTGATCATCGGGGCCGGGTTCGTCCTGTTGTCGCTTGCGCTGCTAGCCGCGGCGGGCGCCGGGCGGCGCAGGATGGCCGACCGTCTGGATGCGTTGGAGCGCCGTGTGCGTGAGGACGGCGACGCGCTCCGGCGTGCGTTGACCGAACTGGATCAGGGGCTGCGCCGCGAGATGGCAGAGAGCGCCGGCCGCGGGTTTGCTGGTGCGTTCGACAAGGTGCAGGAGGGCGCGCGCGAGCAGGGTGTGGTGCTGCAGCGCTTCAACCTCGCGACACAGACCAGCCTCACCGAATTGCGCACCGATATCGCCGACCGGCTTCGTGCCGGATTCGACCGCTTCGCCGAGCAGAACCGCGCAGACCAGGAGCAGCTGCGCGCGCGCGTCGACCAGAAGCTGGAAGCGATCCGCACGGGCAACGAGGCCAAGCTCGATCAAATGCGTGCTGCGGTCGACGAGCAGCTGCAGGCGGCGCTGGAGAAGCGCGTCGGCGAGAGCTTCAAGCAGGTCGCGGAGCAGTTCGCGCAAGTGCAGCAGGCGATCGGCCAGGTGCAGACCGTTGCCGGCCAGGTCGGCGACCTGAAGCGGCTGTTCTCGAATGTGAAGGCGCGCGGCGTGTGGGGAGAGGCGCAGCTCGACGCGGTGCTGGAGGACGTGCTGCCGCATGGTTACGAGCGCAATTTCCGCGTGCGCGAGGGCAGCGCCGAGGCGGTGGAGTTCGCGCTCAGGATGCCGCTCAAGGATCGCGACGAGCAGGTCTATCTCCCGGTGGACAGCAAGTTCCCGACCGAGGATTACGACCGCCTGCTGCTCGCCGCAGAGACGGCCGACAAGGAGGCGGAGCAGGCGGCCCGCCGCGCGCTGGAGCGCCGCATACGCGAGGAGGCTCAGCGCATCTCGGGCAAATACATCTCGCCGCCGCGCACGGTGGATTTCGCGATCATGTATCTACCCACCGAGGGGCTGTTCTCCGAGGTGAACCGCGTGGCGGGGCTCGTCGAGTTCGTCCGCCGCGACCACCGCGTCATGGTGATCGGCCCGAGCCTGTTGCCGGCGCTGCTCCACACGGTCCGCATCGGCCAGCTCTCGATGGTGCTGGAGCGCCGCAGCGGCGACATCGCCGCCATGTTGAGCGCGGTGAAAACCGAATGGAGCAAGCTCGGCAAGGCGCTCGACGGCATGGCCGATCGGGCGGAGAAGCTGAGCAAGAGCATCGATGATACGCGCGTCCGCACGCGACAAGTAGGCAAGAAGCTCGGCGGAGTACTGACCATCGAGCCCGGTCACGCCGACCGGCTGCTCGGCTTCGCGACGGAAGAAAAGGCGGCGTTGGGCGAGGAAGTCGAGGACGTCGACTGACCTCGCCCGCGCGGCCTTACGCGGAGCGGCGCGACCGCCGGCGCGCGACCACCCCGAGTCCGAGCAAACCCGTCCCGAGCAGGGCGAAGGAAGCCGGTTCCGGGACGGATGTCGCCGCGAGATCGGCGGCCGTCGTCGCCACGGGATCGGCGCCGGCGGGCGCGGCCAGCGCCGCGAACTGCGCGGCGGCGTTCTTGTTCTTGCCCTTTCCCCGAGCCGAATCGAGCCGGCCGGTGATCCCTGTGTCGGTCTTGACCTGGATCGTGGTGGGCGAGGTGAAGTCGTACTGGCCGGGCACGTGCAGGACGTCGAAGTCGAAGCCTGAGAGCGGGCCGACGACGAACTGGGGCTTCACCTGGTCGATCGAGGCGGCGACGCTGCCTGCGATGGCCCCGGTGGTGCCCGACAGATTGAGCTGGCCGTTGAGGAGCGAACCCTGCTCGAGCGTCGTCACCCGGCTGAGCGATCCGCCGACGAGGGCGGCGCCCGTGGCCGGGTCGAACGTGCCGAAGCTCGCAAGCCCGTTGTAGCCGACGATCTGGTAGTCGAGCTGCCCATAGACGGCGTTGAGGCCGCCATCGGCGGTGGGCGTCACCGTGCCCGTCGAGCTGAACCAGACATAGGCGCCCCAGCCCTTGCCAGTTGAATCGTTGAACCCCTTGGGCGTCACGGTGGCGCCATTCAGCGTGAAGCCCATGACCGGCAGGTAGCCCGAGTCGAAGAATGTGCCCGCCTGCATGTCTATCACGACCTGCGAGTAGTCGCCGAGCAGCATCGTATCGGCGCTGAACTTCGTGCCATTGAGCTTTACCGCGTTCGGGTTCCACGAGAAGATGTCACCCGCCTGCGCCGCGCCGAAGGAGGCAAGGCTGGCGGTGGCGGCAAGGATGGTGAGCTTAGCCGGCAGGTACATTCGTATGTCTTTCCCCGTTTCGGCCCGGGTAACACGGACATGCCGGGGAGGCAAAATAGGGGGACCATAGCGATAAGCTGCGGCCGCGCGTCGACGACATCACTCCGCGGCCGAGGGCATCGACTGCCGTAGCCGCAACATACTCACTCCCGCCGCACCAACGGAGAAGCCGGCGCCGACCAGCAGCGTGAGCGTGGTGCCATGTGTGGGCGCTAGGCCGAAGATGACGGCCACCAGAGCCGCGCCGCTGGTCTGGCCTAGCAGGCGGGCGGTCGACAGCATCCCGCCGGCGGCGCCGCTGCGCGAGCGGGGCGAGGCGCCGATCATCGCGCGGTTGTTGGGCGTCTGGAACAGCCCGAAGCCGAAGCCGCACACCGCCATGCGCCAGATGATGTCGATGGTCTCGGGATGCGCCGGCAGCGTCGCGAGCAGCACGAGGCCGGCGGCCATCGCCAGCAAGCCCGCCCCGCCGAGCGCGCCGGCGGGATAGCGGTCGGCGAGCCAGCCGGCGATCGGCGCCACGATCGCGGTGGTCAGAGGCCAGGGCGTCATCAGCAGCCCGGTCGCCACCTGCGAGCGGCCAAGCGCGTCCTGCAGGTAGAAGGGCAGCGAGACGTAGGCCAAGGTCTGCGCGGCGAAGGAGCAGATCGAGGTAGCGATCGACAGCGCGAAGATCGGGATGCGCAGCAGGTCGACCGGCAGCAGCGGCGAGGAGCGCGACAGTTGACGGCGCACCAGCAGCCAACCCGCCGCACCGGAGATCACCAGCTCCAGCGTCACCAGCACCGTGTTCTCGCCCTGGCCGAGCCCGTCGATCGCGACGATCAGCAGGCCAAGGGTGAGCGCGTTCAGCCCGGCGCTCAGCCCATCGAAGCGATGCGGCGAGCGCGCGGTGCGGGGCAGGGTGCGCAAGCCGAGCAGCAGCGCCGCGAGGCCGATCGGGACATTGACGTAGAACAGGAACTGCCAGGGTGCGACGGAGAGAATGCCCGAGGCGACGGTCGGGCCGATCGCCGAGGACACCGCGACGATCAGCGCGTTGATCCCCATTGCCGTGCCCAGCAATCGGCGCGGGTAGATGAAGCGGATCAGGGCGGTGTTGACGCTCATCACGCCCGACGCGCCGAAGCCCTGCACCATACGCGCCAGCGCCAGGGTTACGAGCGAATCCGATCGCGCGCAGAGCAGCGAGGCGAGCGTGAATACCACGAGCCCGGCCTGATACACGCGCCGATAGCCGATGATGTCGCCGAGAGCCGCGAACGGCAGTAGCGAGATGGTGACGGCGAGCTGGTAGGCGTTGACCACCCAGATCGAGCCCGCCGGACTGGCGTTCACATCGCGCGCGATGGTCGGCAAGGCGACGTTGGCGATCGCGCCGTCGAGCACCGCCATGACGAGGCCGAGCGCTATGGTGAGGATCGCCCAGTAGCGCTGCGGGATGGGTAGACCGTCCTTGGCCTCGCTGGTGCTGTCCATGCGCCTCCTGAGCCCCGGTGAGGGCGGAACGCGCGCTTCTAGCAGCCGGGCGGCGGGGCGGAAGGCCGGGCTGTCATGCCCTCACGGCATGACCCGTGTGTTCTCGGAGGACCAGCAGGCGGCGGATCTTGTGCGTCGGCGTGAGCAGGCCGTTCTCGACGGTAAAGGCTCCGACCACGCGATGACGTCGGATGCGCTCCGTGATCGAGAGCCGCAGATTCGCTCGGGCGACCGCGACCGATACCGCCACCTCGTCGAACCCCTCCTCCGGAACGACCAGCGCGGTGAGACCCGAGCGGCCCTCGCCGACCACCACCGCCTGGGCGATCTCGGGCTCGGCCATCAGCATCCCCTCGATCTTCGCCGGGGAAACATTCTCACCGCCCGAAAGCACGATCATGTCGCGCTTGCGGTCGGTAATGCGGAGGTAGCCGTCGGCGTCGAGCACGCCGATGTCGCCTGTGTGCAGCCAGCCGTCCTGGATCACCGCGCGGGTCGCCTCGGGCTGGCCCCAATAGCCGTCCATCACCAGCTCGCCGCGCACCAGGATCTCGCCGTCCTCGGCGATCCGCAGCTCGACCCCATCAAGCACGCGGCCCACCGTGTCGATGCGGATGGCCTCGGGCGGGTTGGCGCTGATCACCGGGCCGGCCTCGGTCTGGCCGTAGCCCTGCATCACGGGGATGCCCATTGCCTGAAAGAATTTTCCCACCTCGGGCTCCAGCCGGGCGCCGCCCGACATCGCGGCCTTGAGCCGGCCGCCGAACCGGCCCCGCACGCGGCGGCGGACTAGCACGTCCAGCAGCGGGTCCATGCTCCGTTCGGCGATGCCGAGTTCGCCGTCCAGCTTTTGCAGCCCGTTGCTCAGGGCACGCTCGAACAACGCCTGCTTCCAGGCCGGCTCACGCTTCACCTGGCCGAGCACCCGCGCCCGGATCGCCTCCAGGATGCGTGGCACCACGGTCATGATGGTCGGCCGCACGGTCAGGAGATCGGTCGCGATGTGCTCGACGCCGCGCGCGTAGACCACCTCGGTGCCCACGCTGAGGAGAAAAAATTGGCCGCCCGTGTGTTCATATGAATGCGATAGCGGCAGGAAGGAGAGATACACCTCGTCCTTGAGCCGCAAGGGCCGGAACAGCTCGAACGCCCCGCGGCAGTTCGACAGGATGGAGCGGTGCGGCAGCATGACGCCCTTGGGTGCGCCACCGGTACCCGAGGTGTAGATCAGGCAGGCGAGCGCTCCCGGCGGAATATCGGCAGCCTCGAAAGCGATGTCGTCCGCCGGCAGATCGTCGGCGACGAGGTCGGCCCACGGCAGGAGCCGGGTTTTTCCCGACGCCTCCGGCACCCCGTCCATCGTCAGCAGCAGGTCGAGCCCGCCGGGGGTCTGCGCGCCGGCCGCCAACAGGCGCATCGCGAGGGTCTCGGAAGAGACGATGGCGGCCTGGGCGCCGCTGTCACGCAGGACGTGGGCGTGGTCGGCGACCGTGTTGGTGGTGTAGGCCGGCACCGGCACGGCGCGAATTGCCATCAGCGCGGTCTCGGCGATGGGGTATTCTGGGCGGTTCTCGCTGGCGATCACCACGCGGTCTCCGGCCGAGATGCCCGCCGCCCGCAGCTGGCGCGCCGCCGCGGCCGCCTTGCGCGCGAAGCGGCCCCAGGTCGTGCCCTGCCAATGGCCATCGCGGAAGACACGCAGCATGGGCTTGTCCGGCCAGCTGCGCGCCAGCCCGAACATCATCGCGGCCAGGTTCGGCCATTGCGGGTATCTGTCCAAGTCGCCTCCATCGACAGGGGTTGCAGCCCGCGCAACCCTTTGACGCCGCTCCCTACAACCTTACATGCAGCAGGGAAACAGCAGGACAGGACCCGCCTCCGATGCGCAATAACGGATTCTCACCCGGCTTGTCCGGGCTCCCGCGCGCGCCGGATGCCGCGGGTGGGGCAGGGGCGGGGCTCCCTTCGTGGGATCTAACCGATCTCTACCCATCCCTCGACAGCCCAGCGGTCGAGGGCGATTTGGCTTCCGCCGACGCCGCTGCCAAGGCTTTCGCCGCCGCCTATGCCGGCAAGCTGGCGGGCCTGCCGGGCGCGGAACTCGCTCGGGCCATCGCCGAGTACGAGCGCATCGAGGAGGTGCTGGGGCGGCTGATGTCCTACGCCCAGCTGCAATTCAGCGCCGATTCGACCGATGCGAAGCTTGGGCAGTTCTATCAGACCGTGAACGAGCGGGTGACGGCAATCAGCAGCCATCTGATCTTCTTCACTCTCGAGCTCAACCGGCTCGACGACGCGACGCTCGAGCAGAAGCTCGCCGACCCAGCCTGCGCGCGCTGGCGGCCCTGGCAGCGCGATCTCAGGGTATTCCGCCCACACCAGCTCTCCGACGAGCTCGAGAAGCTGCTGCATGAGAAAGAGGTCACGGGGCGCTCGGCCTGGAGCCGGCTTTTCGACGAGACCATCGCCGGGATGCGCGTGCCGGTGAATGGCGAGCAACTCACCGTGACGGACGCGCTCAACAAGCTGTCCGACCGCGACCGCGCGGTGCGCGAGGCGGCGGGGCGGGCGATCGGCGAGGCGTTCGCGGCCAACATCCGGCTGTTCGCGCTCACCACCAATACGCTCGCCAAGGACAAGGAGATCATCGACACCTGGCGCCACTACCCGCGCCCCGGCAGCTACCGCAACCGCTCCAACATGGTCGAAGACGAGGTGGTGGACGCGCTGGTGAGCGCGGTCAGTGCCTCTTATCCGCGGCTGTCGCATCGCTATTACCAGCTCAAAGCGAAATGGCTCGGGCTGCCCAAGCTGCAGCACTGGGACCGCAACGCGCCGCTGCCGGACGACGACGACCGGCAGATCGACTGGCCCGACGCGCAATCGCGGGTGCTCTCGGCCTATGGCGCGTTCAGCCCTGAACTCGCCGGCATCGGCAGCCGGTTCTTCGAGCGCCCGTGGATCGACGCCACGCTACGCCCCGGCAAGGCGGGCGGGGCCTTCGCGCATCCGACCGTGCCGTCCGCGCATCCCTACATCCTGCTGAACTATCACGGCCGCACGCGGGACGTGATGACCCTGGCGCACGAGCTGGGGCATGGCGTGCATCAGGTGCTGGCCGGCGCGCAGGGCTATCTGATGTCGGGTACGCCGCTGACCTTAGCGGAGACGGCGAGCGTGTTCGGCGAGATGCTGACCTTCCGCGCGCTGCTCGATGCCGAGACCGATCCCGCGCGGCGGCGGATCATGCTCGCCGCCAAGGTCGAGGACATGCTCAACACGGTGATCCGCCAGACCGCCTTCTACCAGTTCGAGACGCGGCTGCACGACGAGCGGCGCGGCGGCGAGCTGGTGCCCGACCGCATCGGCGAGATCTGGATGGAGATACAGACAGAGAGCCTCGGCCCAGCCTTCGAGTTCACGCCCGACTACAAGGTGTTCTGGTCCTACATCCCGCACTTCATCCACTCGCCGTTCTATGTCTACGCCTATGCGTTCGGCGATTGTCTGGTGAACGCGCTCTACTCCGTGTTCCAGTCCGGCCATCCGGGCTTTCAGGCGAAATATCTCGACATGCTGCGTGCCGGCGGCACCAAGCGGCATAAGGAATTGCTCGCGCCGTTTGGTCTCGATGCGTCGGACCCCGCCTTCTGGCAAAAGGGGCTCGATGTGATCGCCGGGTTCATCGACGAGCTGGAGCACACGGGCTGATGGCCGAGAATCCCGGCGTCGAGCGCAGTACGTTCTTCGGCGAGCTGCGCCGCTTTGCTCGTACTTCCGGCGCGGTCGGCGGCATCGCCGCGCGCGTGGCGGGATCGCGCGTGCTCGGCATGCGCACGGACCGCGCGGCCCACGCGGAAGACCTCAAGGCGATCCTCGGCGGGCTCAAGGGACCGCTGATGAAGGTGGCGCAGTTCCTCTCGACTGTGCCCGACGCGCTGCCGGCCGAATACGCCGCCGAACTCGCGCAGCTGCAAGCCAACGCGCCGGCGATGGGCTGGGCCTTCGTGCGGCGCCGAATGGCCAACGAGCTGGGGGCGGATTGGCAGGCGAAGTTCACCGAGTTCAGCCATGAGGCGGCAGCGGCGGCGAGCCTCGGGCAGGTGCATCGCGCACGCCTGCCAGACGGCGCGGACGTCGCCTGCAAGCTGCAATACCCGGACATGCCGAGCACGGTGGAGGCGGATCTCCGCCAGCTGCGTCTGGCGATGGCGATCTATCACCGCATGGACAACGCCATCCAGCACGAGGAAATCTACAAGGAGCTGACGCAGCGGCTGCGCGAGGAGCTCGACTACAAGCGCGAGGCCGCGCAGATGCGGCTCTACGGCATCATGCTGCGCGACGACCCCACCGTGCATATTCCGGTGCCGATCGAGGGCTATTGCACCACGCGCCTCTTGACGATGACCTGGCTCGATGGCCGCCCGCTGATGCGCCGGATCGAGGAGGACCCGCCGCAGGAGGAGCGCAATGCGCTGGCGCGCGCACTGTTCCGTGCCTGGTACGTGCCGTTCTACCGCTACGGCGTGATCCACGGCGACCCGCATCTCGGCAACTACCAGGCCCGGCCGGACGGCACCGTGAACCTGCTCGACTTCGGCGCCATCCGCGTGTTCCAGGCGAAGTTCGTGCGTGGCGTGATCGACCTCTACGAGGCGGTGCGCGATGGCGACGACGCCAAGGCGCACCACGCTTACGAGACCTGGGGCTTTACCAATCTCAGCAAGGAGACGGTGGATGTCCTGAACCAGTGGGCGCAGTTCCTCTACGAACCTCTGTTGCAGGACCGCGTGCGCCCGATCCAGGAGAACGACGACCCGCAATACGGCCGCGAGGTGGCCGAGCGCGTCCATGCCGGCCTGCAGCGCACCGGCGGGGTGCGCCCCCCGCGCGAGTTCGTGATGATGGACCGCTCGGCGATCGGCCTCGGCGGCGTGTTCCTGCGCCTCCGCGCCGAACTAAACTGGTACAAGCTGTTCCACGAGCTGATCGAGGATTTCGACACCGACAGCCTCGCCGCCCGGCAGGCGGCGGCGCTGACAGAGGCAGGGGTGCCCCCGGCCGCGTAAGGCGGGTGGGGGCATGCAGGCATTCGCGCGGCGGCCCGCCGCTGGGTATGGCGATCCGCTTGTTATCCAGGATGATATGCATAGGTTTTGTATATCCTCTGGAGAGTAGGTGCCATGCAGGTCGGGAAGTGGGGAAATAGCCTGGCGGTCCGTCTGCCTCAGTCGGTTGTCGAGTTGCTCGGTCTCAAGGAGGGCGACGAGATCGAGATCGAGGTGGCCGGCGAGCGTAATCTACGCATCAAACGGGACCGTCGCCGTGAGGAGGCATTGGAGCGGATCAAGGCTCTGTCGCGGCCTCTGCCACCCGGCTTCAAGTTCAACCGCGACGAAGCGAATGAGCGGTAAGGCGTTCTTCGATACTAACGTCCTCGTCTACGCGACCGCCGAGCACGATGCGCGATGGCCGATGGCAACTGCCTTGTTGGCCGGTGGAGGCGCGATCAGCACGCAGGTGCTCAACGAGTTCGCGAGCGTTGCCCGTCGCAAGCTGAAATGGTCCTGGCCGGAGATCAGGGACGGTTTGGCCGGCTTTCAGATACTGTGTCCAAACCCGCTGCCGCTCACCGTCGCCACGCACGATGCCGCGCTGGTGATCGCGGAGCGGGACGGGGTTGCGTTCTACGATGCTCTGATCGTCGCCTCCGCGCTCGAGGCCGGCTGCTCCACGCTGTTTACCGAGGACATGCAGGACGGAAGACGGATCGCGGGACGCCTGACGATTCGCAATCCGTTTGTCTGACCGCCTAAGCCGGCTCGCCCTGCGGCTTGTCGCCGAGCCGTAGCAGCGGGACGAGCACGAACACGAGCGCCGTTGCGCCGGCCGAGACGAGAATGAGCGGGGCCAAGGTGCGGTCGAACACGTGCTCGTAGAGGAAGGAACCAATCGTGTTGTCAAGCGGGCTGGCGAGGTTCGTCAGCGACATCATCGCTGCGAACACGAAGCCTTCCGATCGCTTCGGGCAGAAATCGGCCGCCAGCGTGAGTGTCGCGACATTCGCGATCATGCCGGCGACACCGGCCAGGAAATACACCATCGCGGCACTCGCCTCGCCGTGCAGCAGCAGATAGGCGAGCGTCGCCAGGGTGCCGCCGAGGATGCTGAGGTTGAGCAGCGCGCGGGATGAGAGCCGTTCGAGGAACCAGCGATGCAGCAGCGCACCCGCGATCCAGCCTGCCGCGCCGATGGCGGAGAGGGTTCCGATGTAGCCCTGTGAGAACCGCAGATCATCGGTCAGATGAAAGTAGAGCGGGGTGCCGAAGCCGGGACTGAAATAGTATAGGAACAGAAATCCCCCGATCAGGTACAGGCGGCGTGAACGCAGCGCCGTGACGAGCGCGCCCAAAGTACGGCGCAGTTCCGCGGTGTCGATGCCGGTCCGTTCCTCGTCGACCAGCAGCAGCACACCGAGTGCCGCCGATAGCGGAGCGGCGGCGGCGATCCCGGCAGCGGCCTGCATCGCTCCGCGCGGCGACAGGACTTCGATGAGCTGACCGCCGAGCACCGCCACCGCCATGATCGCGACGTTGAACCAGAGCCATTGCTGCGTGACGAAGGCGCCGCTCGCGCGATGGCGTTGCCCGTTTTCCACAAGCAGCGCGCCGCACAACGTGCTGGCAATCGCCATCGCGAATGAGGTCAGGGTGAGCGCGAAGACGAGACGTGTCGGCGCATCGGTCAGCGCCACCCAGCCATAGGCCACCACGGCCGCCACATTGGCGAGCAGCAGGTAGGCGCGCCGACGATAGCCGAGTAGCGGAATGAAATCGGAGATCAGCCCATAGAGCGGCTTGATGACCCACGGCAGGTCGAGCACTGCGAGCGAGACGCTGATCTGCACCGGGGTCCAGCCGAAGACTTGCTTCAGATAGAAGTTGAGTGGCTGCCAGATGATGCCGACCTTGGCCTGGCCGATGCCCTCGACGACGTAGACCACGGCGAAGAACAGCATCAGGCGGCGTATCTGGAGCCGCGCCGCGGCGTCGGTGTGGGCGGACGGGCGCGTGCCTCTTCTCCTGTGCTCCAGGCCACACCTCTGCCGAAACGATCCCATGCTATAGTGAGGCTGCCTGTGGCCTCATGGGAGGGAAACCAGCATGGCACGAAATCCACTCAAGGGCAGCGAGCGTCAGCCGATGCGGGGCGCGAAGGCGGTCGGAAAGGCCGATCCCTCGGAACGCCTGGAAGTCAGCGTGCTGCTCCGCCGTCCGAACGACAATGCGTTGAAGGACCGGGTCAGGAGGATGGCGCGGCGCGAGCCGGGCGAGAGCCATATCGGGCGAGAGGAGTTCGAGCGACAGTTCGGCGCCAGCGCGGCGGATGTCGCCGCCGTGAAGGCATTCGCCGCCACGCACGGCCTCACCGTCGTGCAGGAGCATGTCGGGCGCCGCACCGTGGTTCTCGCGGGCACGGTCGCGCAGTTCAATGCCGCGTTCGGCGTCGACCTCGAACAGTTCGAGCATCCGGGCGGGACCTATCGCGGGCGGGTCGGCAGCATTCAGCTGCCCGACGAGTTGCACGGGGTGGTCGAAGCGGTGCTTGGGCTCGACAATCGGCCCGTGGCCAAGTCGCATTTCCGGGGTCGTCAGTCGCCCGGGAACGTGCACTGGCACGCGGACCCCGCCGCCGTGTCTACGTCGTTCTCACCGCTCGATCTCACCAAGCTCTATGGCTTCCCGGCCGGAACCGGGCAGGGCGAGTGCGTCGGGATCATCGAGCTTGGCGGCGGCAGCCGTACCGCGGACCTGCGGACCTACTTCTCGGCGTTGGGTATCCACACCGCGCCCAAGGTGACGGCGGTATCGGTGGATCATGGCCGGAACCATCCTACCGGGGACCCTAATGGGCCGGACGGGGAGGTGATGCTCGACATCGAGGTCGTCGGCGCGATCGCGCCTGGCGCCCATATTGCGGTGTATTTCGCGCCAAACACGGATGCCGGCTTCCTCGACGCGATCACCACCGCGACGCATGATGCGCGCAACAAGCCCTCGATCATCTCGATCAGCTGGGGCGGGCCGGAATCGTCCTGGACACAGCAATCGCTGAACGCCTTCGACTCCGCGTTCCAGGCCGCCGCGGCAATGGGCATCACGGTCTGCGTCGCGTCGGGTGACAACGGATCGGGCGACGGGGTGAACGACGGCGCCGATCATGTCGATTTCCCGGCCTCCAGCCCGCATGTCCTGGCCTGCGGGGGGACCAGCCTGCAGGCCTCGGCCGGCGCGATCACTGGCGAGACGGTCTGGAACAACGGCGCGCAGGGCGGCGCGACCGGCGGCGGGGTCAGCAGCTTCTTCGGCTTGCCGGCATGGCAGGACGGGCTGAGCGCCAAGCGCACGGGGGGCGGCACGGCGCCTCTGACCATGCGGGGCGTGCCCGATGTCAGCGGCAACGCGGACCCGCAGACCGGCTATGACGTGCGGATCGACGGCACCAACGCCGTGATCGGCGGCACCAGCGCGGTAGCGCCGCTCTGGTCCGGCCTGATCGCGCGAATCAACGCGACGAGGGGCAGCCCAGTCGGCCTGGTCAATCCGACGCTCTACGCGAGGGCGGCCGCTTTGCGCGACATTACGCAGGGCAACAACGGAAGCTTCGCCGCCGCGACCGGCTGGGACGCTTGCACGGGCCTCGGTAGTCCCGATGGCGGCAAGATCGCCGCCCTGTTGGGGCCGGCCAAGACGAGCTGATGGCGCGGGTGGCAGGTCCGTCAGGACCTGTCGCCCTTGTCCCTGCCCGGCCGGCCCTGGAAACCGAGCGGCAACGCCCGCGAGGAGGCCCGGTGACCGGCCGGCGGATCGAGAAGCGCAGTCGCGTGCGGGTTCCCCCCTTGCGCGTCAGCGGTGCCGTGGGCATGGTGCGGCCGGCCGGATGGGGCAGCGGCGACACTCGATGTCCTATCGCCGTATTCCCCCTGAGCAGAGGAAATTGCGGATGCGCCTTGCGGTGCTGAAGGAACGGCGTGCGTCCGAGACGCGGGTTGCCGCTACGCCGGATACGGTGAAGAAGCTGGTCGGCCTCGGGCTGACCGTTGCCATCGAGACAGGCGCGGGGATTACATCCGCGATCCCGGATACGGAATACGCCGCGGCCGGCGCGGAGATCGCGCCCGATGCCGCGGCCGCCTTGTCGGGAGCAGGGATCGTGTTCGCGGTCCAGATGCCCGAGGCCGAGCAACGCGCCCTTATCCCGCGCGGCGCGCTGTTGCTCTGCACCGCCAATGCCTTCGCCGATCCCGAAACCGTGCCGAACCTCGCCCAGGCCGGCATCGACACCGTGGCGATGGAGCTGCTGCCGCGCATCACGCGCGCCCAGTCGATGGATGTGCTGTCCAGCCAGGCGAACCTCGCCGGCTACCGCGCGGTGATCGAGGCGGCCGCTTCGTTCGAGCGCGGCTTCCCGATGATGATGACGGCGGCCGGCACGGTCCCGCCGGCGCGGGTGTTCGTCATCGGGGCGGGTGTCGCCGGCCTGCAGGCGATCGCGACGGCGCGCCGCCTCGGCGCCATCGTCTCGGCGACGGATGTTCGCCCCGCCGCCAAGGAAGAAATCAAATCCCTCGGCGCGGCCTTCGTCGGCGTCGAGGACGAGGAGACGGCAGCCGCGCAGACCGCCGGCGGCTACGCGCGCGAGATGAGCGAGGCGTTCCGCCAGAAACAGGCGGAGCTGATGGCGACGACCATTTCCAAGAACGACGTCGTCGTCTGCACCGCGCTGGTCATGGGCCGCAAGGCACCGATAATCGTCACCCGCGCGATGGTCGAGACCATGCGCCCCGGCAGCGTCGTCGTCGATCTCGCGGCGGAGGCGGGCGGCAATTGCGAGGCGACCGTGCCGGGCGAGAGCATCGTCACCGGCAACGGCGTGACGATCCTCGGATACAGGAACTGGCCGGCGCGCATTCCGGTCGCCGCCAGCGCGCTCTATGCCCGAAACCTGCTGACCTTCTTGAGCACGTTCTGGGACAAGGAGACGGGAGCGCCGAAGCTGCCCGACACCGACGACATCGTGAAGGGCGCGCTGCTCACCAAGGGTGGCGCGGTGGTTCACCCGCAATTCCTGCCGTCTCAGGCAGCCTGACGAGCCGGAGAGAGATCGAGAGATGAACCCGTCACTATTGGCCGACGAGGCCTCGCGCCTCGCGATGCGGGCCCAGGAACTCGCCGAGCAGGCGCGGATGATGGCCGAGAGCAGCGGCCTGCCGACCACCGCCGAGGCGGTCGAGCCGTTCATCTTCCTGCTGGCGATCTTCCTGATGGCCTGCTTCGTCGGCTACTACGTGGTGTGGAACGTCACCCCGGCGCTGCACAGCCCGCTGATGGCCGTAACCAACGCGATCAGCTCGGTCATCATCGTCGGCGCCATGCTGGCGACCGGCCTTGCCCTGAGCGGCTGGGCGATGGGCTTCGGCTTCGTCGCGGTGCTGCTCGCCAGCATCAACATTTTCGGCGGCTTCGTGGTGACGCAGCGAATGCTGTCGATGTTCAAAGCGCGCGGCAAGTAGGCGGCCACGATGTCGCCCAGCCTGACCGCACTCGCCTATCTCGTCGCCGCGATCCTGTTCATCCTGGCGCTGCGCGGCCTCTCCAGTCCGGCCACCTCCCGGCGGGGCAACCAGTTTGGCATGGCCGGGATGGCCATCGCCGTGATCGCGACCCTCGCGCATCACGGCATGTCCGGCGGCGGCTACGGGCTGATCGTGCTCGGCATCATCATCGGCGGCGGTATCGGCACCTTCGTCGCGCGGCAGATCCAGATGACCGCGTTGCCGCAGCTCGTTGCCGCGTTCCACTCGCTGGTCGGCCTCGCCGCGGTATTCGTTGCCGCAGCCGCGCTGAACGCGCCGGAAGCGTTCGGCATCGGGCGGATGGGCGACATCCACACGCAGAGCCTGATCGAGATGTCGATCGGCCTCGCCATCGGCGCGATCACCTTCTCGGGCTCGCTCATCGCTTTCGCCAAGCTGCAGGCACTGATGAAGGGCGCGCCGATCAGCTTCCCCGGCCAGCACAAGCTCAATCTCGGGCTCGGCATCCTGCTCGTCGTGCTGATCGTCATCTTCGTCGCGAGCGGCGGCAGCCAGCCGGTGTTCTGGCTGATCGCCATTCTCTCGATCGGGCTCGGCTTCCTGCTCATCATCCCGATCGGCGGCGCCGACATGCCGGTCGTCGTGTCGATGCTCAACAGCTACTCGGGCTGGGCGGCGGCGGGCATCGGCTTCACCATCCAGAACCTCGCCCTGATCATCACCGGCTCGCTGGTCGGCGCTTCGGGCGCGATCCTGTCCTACATCATGTGCAAGGGGATGAACCGCAGCATCATCAACGTGCTGCTGGGCGGCTTCGGCACCGAGAGCGGGGCGGCGGCGCTCGGCGGCGGTTCGGCCGACCGCACGGTCAAGACCGGTAACGCCGATGATGCGGCCTTCATTATGAAGAACGCCTCCAAGGTTATCATCGTCCCCGGCTACGGCATGGCGGTGGCGCAGGCGCAGCACGCGCTCCGCGAGATGGCCGACACGCTGAAAAAAGAAGGCGTGGAGGTGAAATACGCCATTCACCCGGTGGCCGGCCGGATGCCCGGTCATATGAACGTGCTGCTCGCCGAGGCCAGCGTGCCGTACGACGAGGTGTTCGAGCTCGAGGAGATCAACAACGAGTTCGCCACCGCCGATGTCGCCTATGTCATCGGCGCCAACGACGTGACCAACCCCGCCGCCAAGACCGACCGCGCCTCGCCGATCTACGGAATGCCGATCCTTGATGTCGAGAAGGCGGGCACGGTGCTGTTCGTCAAGCGCTCGATGGCGTCCGGTTATGCCGGCGTGGATAACGAGCTGTTTTTCCGCGACAACACGATGATGCTGTTCGGCGACGCCAAGAAGATGACCGAGGAGATCGTGCAGGCGCTCGGGCATTAGGCAGGGTGGAATGAATTCCACCCTACGAGCGTAGGGCGGAATTCATTCCGCCACCCTGCTACCCGATAACCCGCAGCGGCTCGCGCCGCGTGGCGCCCAATTCGCGGTATAGCGAAAGATAATCCAGCGCCATCCGCCGCGCGGTGAAGCGCTGCTCGAACCGCTGCCGCACGGCAGGACGCGACAGCGTCTCGACACGGCGGATCGCGGCGACGGCGCCGGTCTCGTCCTCGACGATGAAGCCGGTCACGCCATCGTCGATCACCTCGGGGACCGAGCCGCGGTTGAATGCGACGACCGGCGTGCCGCAAGCCATCGCCTCGATCATCGCCAAGCCGAACGGCTCAGGCCAATCGATCGGCATGAGCAGTGCTGCCGCCCCGCTGAGGAACTCGGATTTCTGTGCGTCGCTGATCTCGCCGACCAGCTCCACGCCCGGCCCATCCAGCAACGGCCGGATCTCATGCTCGAAATACTCCTGATCCACCCGGTCCACCTTGGCCGCGATCTTGAGCGGGATGCCGCAGCGGCGCGCGATGCGGATTGCCCGGTCGGGGCATTTTTCCGGGCAAATGCGGCCGAGAAACGCCAGGTATTCGGGCTTCACCGGCCGCGGGGTCAGCAGATTGCTGGGCAGCCCATGCTGCACGGTGGCGATGAACCGCGCCTGCGGCAGCGGCCGGCGCTGCGCGTCCGAGATCGACACGACGGGGGTTCCCGGAAACGTGCCAAAAACCGGCTGCAGCTCCGGTAGGTCCAGCCGTCCGTGCAGCGTGGTGAGGAACGGCACGCCCTGCCGGCTGAACAACGAGAACGGCCAGTAGTCGAGGTGGAAGTGCAGCACGTCGAACTCCTGGGCGCGCTGGCGGACCGCCTCCATCATCAGCATGTGCGGCGCGACGGTGTCCCGCACCCCGGGATCGAGCCGTAGCGCCCTGGGCCACACGGCCTCCAGCGTGGCGCTGGTCTGCGAGTCGCCGCTGGCGAACAGCGTCACGTCGTGTCCCAGCGCCACCAGCTCCTCGGTCAGGAAGGACACGACGCGCTCGGTCCCGCCATAGAGCTTCGGGGGCACAGCCTCGTGGAGGGGCGCGATCTGGGCAATGCGCATGATTGTCTCTCTATCGGGAATGAAACTCGCACCCAGGAACGCAGGGAATGGGGCGAAAAAGCGGCGCGTACCGCCCAAGAGTCGCTGCTATCGGAGTGTTTAGTTACCGCAAGACCGGACGATCGGCGCGCCGCCGCGTAGAGGCGAGCAGCCGGTGGTCCGAACGCCACAGGCCCGCGGGAGATGCTCGATGGAGAGCTCCACGAATTCCGACACCATATCCGCCCGGCAGAGACGGAACCCGGTCGCCTTCATGCTGCGCTACGTGCGGCAGCATCCGATTGGGCACGCGGTGGTTCTCGGCTCAGTGCTCGCGGCGGTCGGCTGCGCGATCGGCTCGCAATACGCGGTGAAGCACCTCGTCGACGTGCTGGCGGCCGGGCCGAACGGCCCGGTCTGGACCGCCTTCGCCTTGCTCGCCGGCCTGGTCGCCGCCGACAACATGCTCTGGCGCGTCGGCGGCTGGACGGCGAGCCACACCTTCGTCTCCGTCACCGGCGCGCTGCGGCGGGACCTGTTTCGCCATCTCACGGGTCACGCGCCGTCCTATTTCGCGGATCGCTCGCCCGGCACCTTGGCGAGCCGGATCACCGCGACGGCGAACGCGATCTTCACGGTCGAGAGCTCCTTTGCCTGGAGCGTCTTGCCGCCCTGCATCGCGGTGGCGGGCGCGATCGTGGTGCTGCTTACCATCAGCCCGATGATGGCGCTGACGCTGATCGTGATCTCCGCCGCACTATGCGTCATCATCGCCCGGATGGCCAAGGCGGGCCGCAAGTTCCACCACGCCTATGCGGCCGAGGCTGCCGGCGTGGACGGCGAGCTGGTCGACGTCATCAACAACATGCCGCTGGTCCGGGCCTTCGGCGCGACCCTGCGTGAGCGCGAGCGGTTCGCCGGACGGGTCGAGCGCGAGATGCGGACGCGCGGCACCAGCCTGCGCTACCTCGAGAAGCTGCGCCTGTTCCACGCGGCGACGACGGCCGTGCTCACCGCCGGGCTGCTGGCCTGGGCGATCCTGCTATGGCGCCAGGGTATCGCCAGCACCGGCGACGTCGTGCTGGTGACGACGATGGGCTTCACCATCCTGCACGGCACGCGCGATCTCGCCGTGGCACTGGTCGACGTGACGCAGCACGCGGCGCGCTTGTCCGAGGCGCTCGAGACGCTGCTCGTGCCGCACGAGCTGCCCGATGCCGAGAATGCGCAGCCGGTCCAGCACGCGCGCGGCGCCGTGGCGTTCGAGGATGTGAGTTTCTCCTATCCCGCGGGTGGCCCGGTGCTGCGCGGCATCGACCTGCGGATCGAGCCGGGCGAGCGGGTCGGCATCGTCGGGCGTTCGGGCTCGGGCAAGTCCACCATGCTGGCGCTGCTGCAGCGCGCCCGCGAGGCGGATTCCGGCAGCATCCTGATTGACGGCAAGGACATCACGGGCCTGCGCCAGGACACCCTGCACGACGCGATCTCGGTGGTGCCGCAGGATGTCATGCTGTTTCAGCGCTCGGTGCTGGAGAACATCCGCTACGGCAAGCCCGACGCGCCGGACGATGAGGTCTACGCGGCGGCGGCCGCTGCCGGCTGCGACTTCATCAACGACCTGTCGGAGGGGTTCGACACGATGGTGGGCGACCGGGGCGTCAAACTCTCGGGCGGCCAGCGTCAGCGGCTGGCGATCGCGCGTGCCTTCCTATGCGATGCGCCGATCCTGCTGCTCGATGAGGCGACCTCGGCGCTCGACAGCGAGTCGGAGATGGCGGTGCAGCGGGCGCTCGACCGGCTGATGACCGGCCGGACGGTGATCGCGGTGGCCCACCGGCTGTCCACGCTGCGGGACTTCGACCGGATCGTGGTGATGGATGCCGGCCGCATCGTGCAGGATGGCAGCCCGCGGGCGCTGGAGCGGAGCCCCGGCCCGTATCGCAAGCTGCTGCGGCGCCAGGCCTTCCACATCGTCGAAGGCAACACGGTGGAGCCAGCCCAGGCTGCCTGAACGAGCGATCTCGCCTGCTGAGCGCCCGCGCGACCCCGCGCGGGCGTTTCAGTCTGGGCAGGCGCCGGGCGGCAGTCGAACGAGCGCGGGATCGACGCCCATTTTCACGAGGTCGGGGCCGTGCTGCTTGAAGGCGGTGCAGGTGAGGGGCGTGCCCCATTCCCGCGCCGCCACGGCCGCCTCGTGGTTGATCTCGGGCAACTCGCCGACGAATTTTCGTCCGAGGGACGTGCCTTTGAAGATATCCCGGTGTTCGGGGGACGGGTCCTTCATGACGTCCCGGAGCCCCGCAATTTCCGCCGGCGTGAAATGCTTGGCCCAGATGTCGGCAAGCTTGAGTTCATACTCGCCGAAATGCGCCTGGTAGATCGGCATGAAATCCTCGTCGATCACGCGCATCGCCTGCTGCGGCGTCAGCTTGCTGCGTTCGACGAGAGTGTTGATCATTCCTGTGCGGAATGAGCCGAGAAAGCTCCGGCCCGGGTCGCGTGCCGCCATCTCGCGGACCAGCGCCAGCGCGTCGGCTTGTGGGGTGGTGGCACTGTCCGAACTGGCCTCTGGCGGGCTGGTCGGGTTCGGCTCGTCGGCGTGCCCGGACACGCCGTAACCCAGGAGGAGGGCGAGAGCCGGAAGGGCGACGCGCGCCCAGCCTCCGGCCATTCGCATCTAGAAGCCCTCGCGCTCCAGCCGCTTGCGCTCCATCTTGCGGGCGCGGCGCACCGCCTCGGCGGCTTCGCGGGCGCGGCGCTCGGACGGCTTCTCGTAGTGCCGGCGCAGCTTCATCTCGCGGAAAATCCCCTCCCGCTGCATCTTCTTCTTGAGCGCCTTGAGCGCCTGGTCGACGTTGTTGTCTCGAACAAGAACCTGCACTTGGCCGCCTACTCCTCTCATCTGACCGGCCCCGCGCTGGGGGCCATAGGGAAACGCCCCGCCGTCGGCCTGCCGACGCGGGGACCGGCCCTATAGCATGGGCGTTGGACCTGACCAAATGGTATTGGGCCACCCATCTGGAACCGCAAGCCCCATCTGGAACAAGGCAAGAGCCGCGCATGGCCATTCTCAAGATCGCCCGCATGGGCTACCCCGTCCTACTGCAGCGCGCCGAGCCCGTCGCCGATCCTGGATCGGCCGAGATTCGCAGGCTGGTCGCCGACATGATGGAGACGATGGAGGATGCCGCCGGCGCCGGTCTCGCCGCGCCGCAGGTGCATGTGCCGCTCCGCCTGTTCGTCTTCCGCGTCCCGCCCGAGCGGGGCGGGGCGGACCCGGACGACAAGCCGGTCGGCAATACCGTGGTCATCAACCCGGAGCTCGAATTGTTGAGCGAGGAGCGGGTGCTGCGCTGGGAGGGCTGCCTGTCCATCCCCGGCCTGCGCGCCGCCGTGCCCCGCGCCCCGCGCATCCGCTACCGAGGGGTCGATTGCGACGGCCGGCCGGTCGGCGGCGAGGTGTCGGGCTTCCATGCCGGGGTGGTGCAGCACGAATACGATCACCTCGACGGGATTCTCTATCCGATGCGAATGACCGATTTCTCACTGTTCGGCTTCAACGAGGAACTTACCCGCGCGGCTCTCGCCCAGCAGGCCAGCCGGTCATGATCGCCCCTCCCGAACGCAGCCCGGAGCGCGACGCGGCGATCGAGGCGCTGCTGCCCAACGTGCCGTTCGATGGCTGGACCATGCGTGCCCTGCGCGCCGGCCTCCGCGCGATCGGTCAGCCCGAGGCGGATGCCGAGCTGCTGTTTCCGGGTGGTGCCGCCGACATGGTGGAGGCCTATTGCGATCTCGCCGATCGGCGGATGGAAGAGGCGGCGGCGGGTCTCGATCTCGCGGCGATGCGGCTGCCGGAGCGGGTGCGGGCGGTTCTCGCGCTCAGGCTGCGGCAGAACCGGGGGCACAAGGAGGCGGTGCGGCGCGCGGTCGGGCTGCTCGCGGTGCCGCGCCATGCGGGGCTTGCCGCGCGCTGCACGGCCCGCACCGTCGATGCGGTCTGGCACGCGGTCGGGGACCGGACGGCGGATTTCAGCTGGTACACCAAGCGCGCGATCCTGGCGTCGATCTACACGGCAACGGTGCTGTTCTGGATTCGCGACCAAAGCGAGGACGACGCCGCGACCCTGGCGTTCCTCGATCGCCGATTGGCGGAGCTCGGTCGCATCACCCGGCTGCGCCGGCGCGTCGCCGGCCGGTTCCGCCGCCGCGCCTGATCCGGCAACCTCTGCCGTGGACCGGGCGTTGCGCTCCCGAACGCATGACGCGAAGGGAGACCCACCAATGCGCGGCATCCTGCTCTGGCTGCTCGGCATTCCGATCCCGATTATCATCCTGCTGTGGATCTTCGGCGTGCTTCATTGAGGCGCGGAGCTTGAGGACTGACAAAGGGCGTAGGGCGGAAAAGCGCAGCGCATTCCGCCATGCACGCAACCGTTCGGCGGAATGCGCTACGCTTTTCCGCCCCACTTGGTCGCGCTATTGTGCGTTGCCACTTCGCAACGAAGCGGACATGCCGAGGCAGCCGCCCCTGGCTATCGCATGAAAAGCCGGCCGATCCAGTTGTAGTCGCTCAGCCGGCGCTCCGGGTTGGGCGGTCTTGGCGCCGGGCGCACCGGTGGTCGCCGGGGCGGCGCCGGCGGGGGGGCCGGCTCGAGCAGGCAGGGATCGATCGTCGGCCGGCGGGCACGAGGCGGCTTCTCGCCAAGCGGGTAGCAGGGGGTCGGCTCCCAGCTCCTGGTCCCGTCGGGCAAGGTCACCCGACGCACCCGTGGCGGGCCGCTGCCCGGCGCCGGCTTGGCCGGACGGGGCGGCCTGGGGGGCCGGGGTTTCCGAGGCCGGGGCGGCAGCCGCAATATCTCGGGCAGCGCCGGATCGGGGGAGAGCTTGCGCCACAACGGCCGCAGGATGCGCCCGGCCTCTGGTGCCGCGGCGAGGAAGGCCCGCATCTCGGGGTCGTCCAGCAGGGCCTGCAGGTGGCTGAACATCCGCACCCCGAACGCCTGCAGCAACACCGGTCCCGGGGGGATCGCCGAAGCCCGGCGCACTGTCTTCGGTTGGTCGGCGGTCGCACCCTCATCGCTGGGTCTCGCCGTGAGGCGCTTGCAAGGCGCGGCAGCCAGCGTGCCGGCGAGGAAGCGCGCATGCAGCGCGGTGAACCGCCGCAGCGTCGCCGTGAGATACCTCTCCAGCAGGAAGAACAGCGGCGTCACCGCCGGTGAATCCCCGTCCACCCGCAGCTGCCGCAGCGAGAAGCCCTCGCCCATCGCCCGCTTCACCGCCCCGATGAACACCCCAAAGCGCGGCACCAGGCCGGAAGGAGGGGAGGAGGACGCATGGGTGCTCATGACCGGGAGATCATGACGTTAGTTAATGTTTGCGTCAATCGCGAAACGCGCGGCGCGACCGATCGCTGGGTCATGGCTACGGGTGTCCGGATTAGCCGCAGGCCAAATCGCGTATGTGCCCAAATACTCTACTCGTCATGACCGGCGGAAGCCGGTCATCCACGACTTTACCCGCCAGCAAGCAAAGTCGTGGATGCCCGGCCTCCGCCACTGTTGTCCGGCACGTCATTTGCTTGGCCAGAAGGCGAGTTGTGTTGTTGGTTTTGGCGGCGGGCGTGATGGCGGGTCGAGCAGGTTGGCGAGGGGCCTGCGGGTGAACAGGTGAGCGCGGATGAGGGCGAGCGGGGTGACGGCGGCCTTGCGGGTCTGGGTGCGGGCATGCAGGGCGGCGATCAACAGGTAGGCGATCAGGGCGACGGCGATCTGGCT